>JAUIGR010000048.1 GCA_030430025.1 Gammaproteobacteria bacterium | reverse complement strand
GGGGCATCCAAACGGATCAAACAGCGACCGATGATCACCCCTTCGGCTTCACTGGTTACCAACAGGATGAAGACACTGAGCTGTATTATGCCAAGGCCAGATACTATGATGCCTTTACTGGACGGTTCTTGAGGGAGGATCCTTTTGCTGGTGATGCCAATGTGCCTATCAGTTTACATCGCTACCTATACGCGCATGCTAATCCGACTTATCACACAGATCCATCTGGCAAGTGTTCAATCAAAATCTATCGCTGCCAAATGCAGATGATGGAGAACGAAAACAATGCAGAAGACATAGATCGACTGTTGAGTATTCGTGATCAGATGATGGCAGACAGGGCAGGAGACCCAACCACCTTGGCTTATCTCTTAGGTGCCACCAGCTTTTTAGGTGAGGCAGTGGTTGAAACAGGTCAATTTGCAGCAGACTTTCTCGGTAATGCTCTGGGTCATGATGGTTCTGAAAGAAGGTTCAGTGATCGAGTTGGTCAAACCGTTGATTTTCTGACCAATAACCCATGGCAAACCGCCCAGGCAGCCTTGACAGATGAACTGTATGAAATTCATCTACTTGAACAAGCAGGTAATCAAACCAAAGCCAATTACCGCAAAGGTCGCTTGGGCGCAGCATTTGCTTCCCCGTTTGCTGGACAAAGACTGATGCCAGGGAAAAAATCGGGTGCCAGAAGGATTGAGGAAGGTGCTGATAATTATGTGGTGTTGGAACTTATAGAAACACCTGAGTTATCAAGACAGAGTGTAGAATTAAGAGATGATGTCAATGTTAGAAGATATGAAACGCCTTATAAATCATTAACTCCTAAAGTTAAAAGAGAAATTAAATCACGAGTTAAAGCTAGAACTGCTACTTATGAAGAGTATAACAGACTCGATTGGGATAGGCGATTTAACAATAGGAGAAAAAGAGGTGTTAATAGATTTTGGAGTTTAGAGCATCAAAGACTTTTATCCGGTGGTAGTGGTACTAGAAATTGGAGTCCTGAACAAGTACAACAAATTTTAGACTATAATAAAACTAAGAGAGCGCCTTTGTTTGGGAACGTTCCAATTGAAGGACACCATAAGTTTAATGCGTTAGATTATCCCCACTTAGCGGATGATCCATTCAATATATTTCCTGCAACCAATTCGGAACATTTTTATAGATGGCATGGTGGTGATTATAGGAATAAAACTATTGGCGTACCATTAAATCCAAGTTATTTAGAAGAGTTTTAGAGGATTGTATGAGCCTAAAGAATTTTATTGAGGAGATCGAGTCAAAATACCCCGATCAAGTGAATTGTGGTTTGCCTGCTAGAAAAATAGATGAACAAATCCCTGAGGCTGTAAAGCCAATTTATTTATTTGCTGATGGTATAGATTTACCATTTGGACGGATTTTCCCAATGTGTGAGGCAATTGAAAAATCTGGTCGAGATCCATTTAATCCAGGTTGGTTTGTTTTTGGTTTTGACAATTATTTTACATTTTGGTTATGTAAAAAAAATGGCTCAGATAGTGATTTGGTATTTACATATTGGGATCATGAATCAGGCAATAGTATTGAAGATCCAGAATGGTCTAACTTAAATGACTTTTTAAAAGACTTATTAGAAGATTATGAACACTAAAAGAAAAAGGAGGGGTAGTGTGAGCAATCATAAAAAATTGTACCAGTATCAGTCATAAAAGAATGTACCAAAATCAATCATAAAGAAATGCACCAGCTGATCAGTTTGACCTTTCTTATATCACTATTCACCATGACCAACTGGGGTGGTGGTCAGACCACCAGCTATCAGTACAACGCCTTGAACCAAAAGATCAGCACCACAAGAGCAGGGTTCAATCAAACCTTCAGTTATGACACGATGGGTAACCTATTAAGCCATACTGATCACCGAGGGATTGTTGCTGAATACAGTTATGACAAAGAAAATCGCAACATTGAGTCCAAAAGAGCAGGGGTTAAACAAACAAGCACTACTTATAACCAGGCAGGATTGCCAGTGGTTGAACAAGATGCTAACGGCCACAACACCGTCCACCAATACAACAACCAATATTACAAAACAAGGACGATCCGCCCAGAGAACCACATCACCGAATACACCCCCAATGCCTATGGAGAGACAATACATCAAAACAACCCAGGGCCCAATGACATCACCAATGCTTATGATCAAAGACGCAGGCTAATCTCCCAAACCAATGGCGCAGGAGAACAGACCCATTACGAATATGACCTCAATAACAACCGCACAGCGGTGGTTAAACCGGGCGGCCAGCGTTGGGAATATGATTATGACCTAGGCAACAGACCGATAACTATCCGCAATGTCGATCAAGGCATCGAAACCCAGTACAGTTATGATGAGAGTGATAACCTGATATCAATCACTGATGCCGAAGGCAAGGTCACTGTCCTGTCCACCGTCCACACTGGTTAATTTGTACATAAATGCACTATATTTTAAGAAAATGACTTGAACTTTAAAGCAAGCTCAAGTCATTTTTTTATTCAGTTGCTGAATTTTCTCGTCGATTTCCAATATTTTTGTTCCAAACCTCCAATTTTTTGTTAATCGTCCACAGTCAATCGCGGACAGTTCATACCCGTATTTTTTTCAACAACCTTTTCAATCTGCTAACCATCAGGTGGATGATAAAACCCTGTCAATATACCGTCCCAGCTTGAATAAAACTTTGCCTTACGTTTAAACCCTTTTCCCGACCATGCCTCGAAAGGGGTTCTGTCATCAATATGCTGATGTGTCCGAATGTAGTTGTACCAAAATCTGAATTCATTGAGATGTATGTTTAGATTTTGTGCATCGGGTACCATGATCTGGTTTAACTTCTCTTTCAAAGTACCAAAAAATCGCTCTATCCGTCCATTCATCCAAGGACAACCGACATTTGTTCGCTGATGTTTGATTCTGAGCAACCACAAACCAAACCGAAATAACCTGGAAGTGAAAATCGCCTCGTTGTCTGTTCTGATGGCTTTGGGCTTGTCGTATTGCTCAATGGTATCTAAAAGACAACGGAGCAGGGTGATACTGGTTTTATTTGGGATCGCTTTGAGCATTAAGTTAAACCTTGAGCCGTGGTCAATAATGCCCAGCATGTAATGGGTGCTTTTACCATGATCTTGTTTGCCTGATAAATCCACACCCCAGATTTGATTGATTGGTTGCGGTTTGGGTATGCGGTTTTTCAGCTTTTTGCGTAATTGCAGTATCTCATATTTATGCTTGCAGACAGTGGCAGCTACCCAAGATTTAGAAACCGTTTCCTTATCACCAAATCGCCGATTAAACGAGGCTGCAATCTTTCGACAACCGTCTTTGTTCATAATAGCCTTGTGTTCAATAATCCGGTTGATAACCCATTGTGGCTTTTTTTGGCTTTTGAATCCTGGCTTTGATTTGGGCTTTCGGTAAGTAATCGTATGCGGTTTGCTGAACAAAATATTCAAGCAATACCAGATTATCCATAAAATCATTCTTGCATCCTATCGGTGTTTGTCTATATTTTGCGACACGCTTGTCAGTAAATGTCGATTTAATGACAGGTGATTATCTGATATTGTTAGAACTTTGGAGTAAATATGTCAAACCAAAAACTTTGGATTGAAATTAATAATATTTATCACGAAACATCAATTGGAGCTATCAGAAGTTCTTATCTAAAAGCATTGCCAAGAAAGTGGCTATTCTGGGGAACATATATGCTACTTCTATTTTGGATTCCTTTGCTTATTATTTGGTTAGTTCAGGATCATGGTTATTGGGGGAATTTTTTCCAAATCATCTCTGCGATTCCGTTATTTTGGACAGTTTATTATTGTTCGGTTGTTGATCATCTGAAGCCTTTTAAAAATGTTGGATTTGGAATAATAGAACAAATTGGACATTTGAGATATGATCGCTTTTATAAGATGATTTGTAATGAACTAGGAAAAAACCCTGAAAAACTAAGATCAGTTCTGGATTGGTTTGAAGTTAAAAACTCAAAGTTCAGTATTTGGAATATACTGATTCATTCTTACTTATACCGATGGCTTATAGTTCCATTATTTGGTTTTTTGATGTACCTACTTAAAGATAATCGCTATTTATCTGATTTGAAATTTAATACGTGGGGGTTACTTGTCATGCTTGGTCTTTTTTTAGTAGTATTGATTATTAGTTTGTTTGAGATTTATCATATTAAAAATCGTAATAATTTTGAGATATGTAAATTACTGAAGATGTCTATTATCGATATGAAAAATGTCGAGTCTCAAGATAAGTTAAACTGATGAATTCAATCATCAAAGACTATTAAGTACAACCACCTGAACCTGCCACTTGAGTTTAAGAGAGACAAGTCTTGAAAAGGGCATTAATAAAATTTACACACAAAATACTGGAATCCAGTATAATGACCAAGTATGAAAACTATTATTGAAACCGAAACCTTTGAAAAAAAATCGAACAAAATCTGGACAGAATCAGAAAAAACTGACTTCATTACCTGGATAGCCACACATTATGAAGATGGTGATGTGATACCAGGCGCAGAAGGTGTTAGAAAGGTACGGTGGAAATACGGTCAATCAGGCAAAAGTGGCGGTGTTAGGGTAATCTACTTTAACATCCTAGAAGATAGTGAAGTGTGGTTGTTGGATATGTATACCAAAAACCAACAAGCCAACATCAAACCCACGGATGCCAAGAAGTTAAAAGGTGATACAAAATGAAACAACAAGACATCAAAAAAGTAGTTAATGCAGTTGAAAAAGACCTGGTGCAAGATTGCCCTGACCTGACTGATGCTTTGGGTGAAATGTTGGCTAAGAAAGCCAAAGTCACTCACACACCAGAGCAACTCAAAATCATTGCCACACGAAAGCGATTGAAGTTAACCCAAGGTGAGTTCTCCCAAAAGATCAATACACCGCTAGGCACGCTCAGAGATTGGGAACAAGGCATCTCACAGCCCAATGGTGCGGCCATTGTGTTAACAGAGTTGCTTAACAAAAATCCTCAAGTACTCAATGACGTTCATGTCAATGGTTGAGAACAAACCACACTGACACATCAAACAAACAGAAGGAGTGGCTCCAGCTAACGTACGAGCCACGATGGCTTGTCAATACTGAGAGGCAGAGTGCTACAAACCACATCAAAACCTGACACTGTCCTGTCCACCGTCCACACTGGTTCATTTGTACATAAATATATTATAGTTTAAGAAAATGACTTGAATTTTAAAGCAAGCTCAAGTCATTTTTTCTTCAATCGATAAATTTTTATTTAATTTCAAATATTTAAGCACCAGCCATTGATCAAAACATGATGGATAAAAGTTTTTTTGATAAAAGTGACTTTGTATTAACATTATTTTAATCTGTATTATTATACCATTGGTACATATGATTTAAGTCGTTATCAGACGCCTAAGAAGTCATAAAGCATTTAGGCAATTTAATTAACCTGTTTCAGGAGGAATAATCATGAAAGAACTCTCTTTAGATCAATTAAATGGACATTCAATTACAGATTCTGAAATGAATGAAATATTAGGTGGGTGGTGTGATCATACACATACGATAGAGGAAGATGGTATGCTAATTATCGTTTCTGATCATCGTCCTGGTTCATGTGAACCATAATCACTTTCAGCATTAAAAAAGCAGTAGTTAATTTAACAAAATTGACTGCTGCTATAAATCAATGAAAAGAAACGACGAGATAGGCACTGTATAAAAAATGCTGAGGTAGGTTTTGATTCGATCAACGAGTCATTTTCGAGGGTGCTCAAAGGACTTTCCTGTGATTTGATCTTTGTCACACGGAAATGCCCTGAGGACACGTCGAGATAAAACATGATAAATAGTGTGTTTATTCGGACAAATTTACCGTTTTCGAGCTACTGTCATGCATGAGTCCATGTAAAAACACCATTTTCGATTCTTTGTTGTTATTCGAGCGTCCCATTGATAAAATAATTAACAGTCGATAGATGAGGTGTGCAATGAAAAATAGAGTTTTGATGATAATGTTTTTATCAAATTCAGGTTTTGCGTTGGAGTTTGGTGGTGGAGGTTCTGTTGTACCACAGCAGCACGATGCTGTTTCTGAATTTGAACAGATGAACCGTTGGCTCAGGTATTGGCAAGATCGGCAAAGCTTATTCGAAAAAGGGGTGTTGTCAGAGGAACTTTCTGGTGTGAGCCATGCCATGTATGACTTTCCTTTAAGGACCACTGAAAGTTACCCAGGTTTTCATGGCATCAGTAACTTTGTGGATTTGGATCCAAGCTTTCCAGGCAGCATCCTTGATTATGATTGCGGAAGTCGCTCTTATGATTTGGATAGTGGTTATAATCACCAAGGCATAGATTTCTTTACCTGGCCTTATGAGTGGTACAAGATGGACAATGATGAGGTTGAGGTGATTGCTGCAGAAGCGGGTATTATCACCACAAAAATTGATGGTAATTATGACCGCAGCTGTGGTTTTGATGACCCTAACAATACTGGCTGGAATGCGGTTTATGTGACACATTCCGATGGTTCTTATGCCTGGTATGGCCATTTAAAGAGCGGTTCATTGACCAGTAAACCAGTGGGTTCAACTGTGGCCATTGGAGAATATTTGGGGGTGGTTGGTAGCTCAGGAAATTCAACTGGCCCACATTTACATTTTGAAACACATGATGCATTAAATAATGTGATTGAGCCATATTTTGGCAGCTGTAATGCAACCACAGCAGATTCATGGTGGAGATCACAGTTACCCTATTATGATTCTGCTATTAACCAGTTAATTACCCATGCCAGTGCACCCACTCTGGGCAGTTGTCCTGGGATTGGTCAGTTGCCTAACAGTGAAAATTCATTTGAATCTCTCGATCGCGTTTATTTAGCAGCCTACTACCGTGATCAGCTTTCTTCACAAAATACGCACTACGAAGTGTTGTTACCCAATGATTCTCTTTATGCCAGCTGGAATCATCATTCTGATGCCACGCATTATACTGCATCCTATTGGTATTGGTATATCGACTTGCCTGCTCAGGCCATGGCAGGACAGTGGACTTTCAGAGCAACTTATGAGGGCCAGGTAGTGGAACAATATTTTGGAGTCAATGATGTGATATTTGTTGATTCATTTGATTGAGTTTTAATCAATCCAAAGAGCGTGCTGTCAAAATGTCATTTTATTTAGTCGAACCTGAAAAAGGCCAGGATAGACCTATAGACCTCTTCAGGGTTGACTATTTAGTTAGGTTGTAGATGCAATACATGGTCGGTTGCGTAGCCTCGAGCTTCAGATGAACTGGAGCTGTTACAACCAGTCATTAATTCGCAATGGTTTGTAAAATTACATTGCGTGAAATAACAAATGTATAAAAAAAACAATTTTTTATTTGTGATTAATATCAATAATTTAAAGAAACTATCTTATATTTTACTTAAAGTTAAAGCAGATAATGGTTCGTTAATTACAGCTACTGACTTAGGGTTCCCTGATATTGTTGCTACATATGATGACTGTACCCTTAGAGTTCATTCCATAGAGGTCACATTCTTTCAATGACAGTTGAATTCGGCTGAATCAGTTAACATCACGTTCATAATAAACTGCCTGTAAATCCCCAAGAGGGTCTTTATGCAAAGCTGTTTTAATGTAATGCATACCGAGTTTTTTCATGATATTGATGGAGGATTCGTTTTCTGGAACAGCAATGGCTGACAGCTTTTTGATGTCGGTTTGTTGAATCAGAGCCTCACTAATTTGTTGCGCGGCTTCTGTGGCATAGCCCTTGCCCCAAAACATCCTCTTGAAGCGCCATCCCAATTCAATGTTATCCCACTGAGTATTTTCATTAAAGAAGTCCATTGGTCTGACCAAAACCCAACCCAGAAATTCTTGATTTTCTTTGGTCAACACTTTCCACAGACCCCATCCTTTGCTGGTATCGCTGTATTTGGCCATCCTCGGAATAAAAACCTGATGAATATCATCCATGGTGCTCATTTTTCCACCGTTGATGTAACGCATTACTTCAATATCTTGATCCAATTCAAATAACAACAGTGCATCTTCAGGTCCCATCAGAGCAAAGCTCAATCTTTCAGAGTCATTAACTTTCATGGCTTTATTTTGGCATCAAAACTAAGAAATAACCAAGCATTTACAACACATTCATTTAATGAATCTAAAGATAACATGATTATTTCAACTAAACAGATCACAGAAATATGAGTGACGAGAAAAAATGGATGGAAATATCCTTAAATGATCATGGTGTTATCAATATTGGTGATAAAAGCTATCTGAATCATGAAGGATAAGTCGATTTATCTCAATCAAGCAGCATCTAACTAAATAGTGTTAACAAGACCCCTAGATGTATCTATGAAGAACAACCAAAGCAACTAACAGATGCTAACGTGACTAGTACCGAAAATAAGAATATGGATTGAGACCTTATTTTCTCAGTTTTGTGACCATTTATGATCCGCAGATACTATGTCAAATGATTCAAAGGTTTCGTCACCAGAGTGCTGGCAAAGCTTATAGTATTAGCAACAATACGGTGGGTTAACCACCTTGGAAACAAAAATATTCATAAGCTGAAAATTAAAATCACCTAAATGCACTATGGGTTTATGATAGAGTGTTGGGTTTATTACCTTTAGTAAAATAGCATGAATCGATCCTTTTTTTGTGTGTTATTCAATCTCATTTTTTTTACTGCATTTGCTCAGGATGATAGCCAGGAACCAGTAGAGAACAATGCAAGTTGGATTGATACAGAACAGATCATTACGGTTAATCAAACCGTTACAGATCAGGCAATAGCAAATAGGTTTGAAAAAATTCTGAAAGTATCGCAACGAGTCAATGATGCCCAGGTTAAGGTGACTGAAGGGATATTGGTACTCGAAGGTTGGACGGCTGATCCTGAGGATAAAGCCTGGGTAGAAGCTGCGGCCAATCGCACTGAAGGCGTGATTGCAGTGGTTAATAATATTGAGATCAGGTTGATTGACCAATGGGACTTACAACCAGCAGTTAATGAAGCAGTATCCTTGTATGATCGCTTCATTCGAGGTTTACCCACACTCACCATTGCTTTGTTGGTGTTGTTACTGACTTGGGTGGCTGCTAGGGTCACCAGCAAAATAGCGACCCGGGTTTTACAAAATAAAGTCAATAATTTGTTTGTATTGCGTATGAGTTCCCGTTTGTTGGCGATTCCTGTGGTTGTGGTAGGTATTTATCTGGTGTTGCAACTGACGGGTTTAACCAACTTAGCCATAACAGTAGTTGGTGGCACTGGTTTGTTGGGTTTGGTTATTGGTATTGCCTTTAAAGACATTGCAGAAAACTTTTTGGCCAGTATCCTTATCAGTATACAAAGGCCATTCAAAATAGGTGATTATATTTTGGTCAATGGGCAAGAGGGCGTGGTGCAGAGTGTTACTACCAGAGGTACAGTCATCATGTCTCTTGAAGGCAATCATATACATGTTCCCAATGCCATAATTTATAAGAATACCATCGTCAATGTCACTGCTAACCCGAATATCAGGAAAGATTTTACCGTGGGCATTGGTTATGATGATTCCATTATTGAAGCCCAGCAAATAGCGCTAGATGTATTGCTTAAACATGAAGCCGTATTGAATGATCCAGAGCCACAGGTGTTGGTGGATAATCTCGGTGCTGCCACGGTTAATTTGGTGATTTATTTTTGGGTTGATGGACAGAAAAACAGTGTTACAAAAGTCAAATCAGCATTAATCAGACTGATCAAACGCGCTTATGATCAAGCGCAGATTTCGATGCCAGATGAGGCCAGGGAGGTGGTGTTTCCTGAAGGGGTTCGGGTGTTTCATGGACAGCAAAAAACCGAATCAGAAAAAACAGTGGAAAAAACCAAAGAACCCGTCAATAATTCGGTTGAACAGGACTTATCTAACGAGGTTGAAGAAATCAGAAAGCAGTCGGCTGAAAATCAGCTGAATGACAGTAGGGATAACCTAATTGAATGATAAAAACATCAAGAATTTTATGAACATAGAAAAGCTCAAAGCAGCCGAGGGTCAGTTTCTACAACTGTATCCTTTGGGTTTTGCGGATCCTGGTCTAGAAAAAAGAGTAAAACCACACACCAAAGCCAATTTAACTGAAAAGTGTAGGGAGGCTTTTGCAAAACGAGAATTCAATAAGCCGCATGTTATTGTTGAAAATATGGTTAAAATGATTGGCCGTTCTTCAATGGTGTCCATGTTTGAAAAACCAAAATTCCGAGATTTTGTGAACAGCTTGCCTGGTGGTGATAAAGACCGTTTGAGCGAGGCATTCTATGAACAGCTTTATGGTAATCAACAACAAGGTTTTGAAACCATTTTGGATTTATTGTGTAGCCAAAAATTAGCCAAGTGGGCTTTGATTTCAATCTTGCCAAATTATGTTTTTCCAGATGAGGAAGTATTTGTAAAACCCACTACTGCCAAAGGGGTGATTGCCCATTTTGAATTGGACGACTTGGTTTACAAGCCACAACCAACATGGGATTTTTATGAAAAATACAAAGCCCAAATACTTGAAATGAAAGCATTGGTTGATGCCAGTTTGAAACCAAGTAATGCTGCGTTTTGTGGTTTCCTGATGATGAGCCTAAAATAGCATCAAGTAGAAACTTCCAATACCGTTCCACATGACCAGCACAAAGCAAATCCCCCTTCGTTTTGTTCGCCGCATTGTTGACATTGCCAATCCGCTGCCACATTGGAAGATGGTGACGCCTTGCGACTGTCTCGCAAAGGTTGGATTAGTTGTTGTGCACGTTCATAATCTTGATCCTGATGTATCCATAACTCTGGCCAGTTTTCAAAAAAAGGTATTTCCCCACCAATGGATGTGGCGTATTCATTTTTAAGAAAACAAGGAATATTGGCATGCTCCAGGATTTGTTTGGCTTGAGAAACCCAAGAGATTAATTCATCGGTAAATACTTTTTTCATAAAACCATGGTAGCACATGTACTACACATCTTTCAGTACCAGAATACCCACTTTGAGCTTTTGATAATTATGGTCGAATAGTTTTTTAAAAAAGGGCTTTGGTGATCCATTGCATGCTTGGGGTTGCTGGCTTTCAGGGTTGACTAATTAGTCAGTCTTGAAAAAGTCCTTCCTGGACTTTTCCAGCGTCGGTCAAAAAAACACTTAAGCGCAAAAGTGTGATTTTGCTGATGTTTTTTGACCTTACTTGAGCCTGATGGCTCAAGGTAGCACGTCTCTGTGCAACACCATCGACCATAAAAAAGTTTCTGGAAAACTTTTTCACGTTAGCCTGAGAGCCGCATGGAAGCGGCGAATAAAAATACATCGTGACACCTGTTTCCTGGTCGAAAAAATGGGCAAAATTGAAGTCACTCTTTATATTTAACAATAAGTTTTGCATTTTTCAGGTTCGACTAACTAGTCGAAACCAGTTAAAAAAGTAGTTTCAATTTTTCTAATCACAGGCATCAATAATTTGTTTCAACTTTTGTGGATTGATGACTTTAAGGCGTCCTCTGGCTTCTTCCTCAGTACAATCAAATTTGGTCAGCACTTCAACATACAGCACTTCTGCTTGAGAAAAATTCTCCAGGTTAAAGAAACTACCTGCAGCTTGAAGTTTCTGTGACATTTCTATTTTTTGGGCAGGAGTTAAGTTTGAAATGTTATGATTAATTGAATCATCTTGTTTAGTTATATAGAAACCAACGGCTAGCATCACAGCTATTAAAAAACCGCCGCCAATCAATAGCGGCCATTTTTGTTTACGTTCATAGTCCGGCAGTGGTATGAAAGAATAAGTAGTATCAGTGGTCGGTTCTAGTCGCTTAATATATTTTTTTAACTGATGGACTAATTGAGTAGCTGTTTGGAAACGATCATCGGACTTCTTGGCCAACAGTTTATTCAGCAAAGGTTGATATTGATTCAATTCTTTAGGTAAGTTTGGTATAGGTTCATGCACATGTGCATAGCTAACAGCAAAGCTGTCTTCACCTTCAAATGCTTTTCGACCAACAAGCATCTCGTATAATACGACACCTAATGCATATAAGTCTGAACGCTCGTCGATTTTTTTACCTAAAGCACGTTCAGGGCTCATATAATGTGGAGTCCCCACGACGGCACCAATTCGAGTGAATTCTGAGACTGTGTTTTGAGCTTTGGCAATACCAAAATCTACCAATACAGCTTGACCATCTTCATGAAACAGGATATTTTCAGGCTTAACGTCACGATGTAACGTCCCTCGCTTATGTGCATGTTCCAAAGCGCTGCCAATTTCCACCATGATATTAAGAGCCTCCAGTTCACTTAAACCATTTTTGATTTTTTGTTTTAAATCACCACCAGCTAAGATTTCCATTGCTAAGTAGTAACAATTATTGACTACACCGCATGCATAGACGGTTACAATATTGGGGTGAGAAAACTGGGCAACTGTATCTCCTTCTTTTTTGAGGTCTTCAAGTATTTTCGGATCATTACCTTGAGGTGAAACAATTTTTATGGCAACTTTTCGTTTAGGTTGTTGTTGCTTTCCGAGATAAACGACAGCCATCCCCCCACGGGCGATTTCTTGGCCCAGTGTAAAATTGGGAATTTGAATATTGATCGTTTCTTCCATTGGCAAAGTTTATTATTCTTATGCTGGGTGTTCTATTATAATGAAGGAAGCTTGATTTAAAAACTTGAAAACCATGTTCCAGTACATCGATAACAAAAAAGAACCCATGCGAAAAGTCGATACAGCATGGCTTCGAATGGAAACACCACATAATTTAATGATGATAACTGGTATGATGTTTTTGGATAAAAAACCAGATTTTCATGTTTTCTGTCAGGTATTAGAAAAAAAGTTTTTAAAGTTTCGTCGCTTTAAACAATTGGCATTACAGAATGCCAGTGGTTCTTATTGGCAGGATGATTGTTATTTTGATATATCCGCACATGTCAGGGAAGTGGCGTTGCCAGGTGAGGCTGACTATTCTGAATTACAAAAGTATGTCAGTCATCTGGCTTCATCTCCCTTAGATAAAAATAAACCATTATGGTGTTTTCATATTGTTGAAAACTATCAATCAGGTCCTGTTATTGTCGCTAGAATTCACCATTGCTATGCTGATGGTATTGCTCTAATTCAAGTACTTTTGTCGATGACAAATACAACGAGAACACGATCCTGTCAGTTTAATGATGTCGAAGATATCAATGAAAAGCGCCTCAAGTTGGGGTTATTGAAACAAGTTATCAACCCAGCTAAGAAACAATTCAATCAGTCATTAAAGATGCTGGGTGAAATGTCATATTTGGGTAAAAAAATTTTTCAAGATCCTAGGTTACTAGAACAAGGTATTGGAGAATCCTTAGATGTTATACAAGAGTTATTTTATGCATTGACTTTAAGCAATGATCCAAAAAACGTTTTTAAATCAGAACTTTGTACACGCAAGCGTGTGGCTTGGGCAGAGTCGTTGCCATTAGATGAAATTACGGCCATTGCCAAGGCTACAGGCACCACTGTTAATGATGTATTAATTTCCAATTTATCAGGGGCGCTGCGTGAATATATGATTGAACAAGGAGATAATCCGGATAATAAAACTATCAGGGCTACTGTGCCTGTTAATCTACGGCCGTTGAAACATGCTAAAGAATTAGGCAATCATTTTGGTTTGGTGTTTTTAGAATTGCCTATTGATGAAGCGAACCCTTTGGCTCGGTTGTTACGAGTACATCAATCAATGAATGAGCTAAAATCATCAAAACAAGCATTAGTGGCTTTAGGTTTATTGAGTTTAGTGGGACTGGCACCACAAACTATTCAGAATATTCTTCTTAATGAGTTTTCTAGAAAAGCAACAGCGGTTTTAACTAATGTCCCTGGTCCTCAGGTGCCACTCTATATCGCAGGCTGTGAAATAGAGAAGATCATGTTTTGGGTACCACAAAACGGGACCATTGGAATGGGTATCAGTATCCTCTCTTACAATAGTAAAGTTGAGTTTGGCTTAATAGTTGATAAGAATTTAGTGCCGCAACCACATAAAGTGATTGAAAAGTTTCCTATGCAGTTTTTATTGCTCAAAGAAGTGATCATGCTACACCCTTGGGATGGTGAGGTTCATCCAGAATTGTTGGAATGAAAGGCTCTTTATCAAGAAAAACATAATCTTTGTTTATTAGGGTTCACCAACTGTTATTTGATGCTTAATATAATCAGTATCAAAACAATTCTGTTTTCTTCAGTCAGACTACTTTATACCTTAAGATTAAATTCCTGACTTTTTACCCATGAAATTTCATTTCTTTCTGTGCTCAAATAAATAGAAGAGAGTTTTGTTCGATTCATGCAGATTGAAAAATGATTAATCAAGTTTTCAGGATCATACAGAAATTTCCGGGTTTGAGTGTCATTTAATAAATAGTTGTTTTACTTTGTAACTATTATTGATTTCAGGCGTTCATCCAACTATAACCAATTTGAGTGGGAATTAACCATGAACAAAGTAGTGAAGATATTGACACCAATTTTAGTCTTGGTATCCAGTGTAATGATTGTCAATGCACTAGCGGCAGGAAAAAAACAACCAGAGAAAACAGAAGAACCCGCTCGTCCTATTTCATTATACGTAGATCAGGTCAAATTGGAGCAATTGAACTTGCAAGTATCATCACAAGGAGAAGTGAAATCGACTAATCAAATTAAATTAATTGCAGAGGTGAGCGGCAGGGTGGTTTCAGTCAATAAAAAATTGGCAGCAGGAGCTGAGTTTGAGGCCCATGAAGTTTTGGCTGTCATTGATGATACAGCATATCAACTGGCTGTTACACAAGCTGAGTCTCAAGTGGCAGAAGCCAATGTGGCTGTTGCCAGAGAGTTGGCTAATGCTCAATATAAAAAGGAACAATGGAAATATAAAAACCCAGGGCAAGAGCCCAGCGAATATGCTTTGAATATTCCTCAAGTAAAAGATGCAGAAACCAAGTTAAAAGCAGCTGAAGCATTATTGGCCCAAGCTAAACGTGATCTTGCCAAAACTCGCATTACTGTACCTTTTAGAGGTCGTGTCTTGAATGAAGATATTGGTATGGGTCAGTACATCACTACTGGTCAGTCATTAGGAGAAGTTTTTTCTATTGATCAGGTAGAAGTGTCGTTGGCGCTGACTGATAAACAGCTGCAGGAGTTACAACTACCTATGGGATTTATGACACAGCAGCAAAGTGGGCCTACAGTGAAGTTGAGTGCAGAAGTTGGTGGTGTCTGGCACCAATGGCAAGGTCATATTGTCAGGACGCAAGCAGCTGTTAATAAGGACACACGTTTGATAGATGCCACAGCAGTGGTTGATGACCCATATGGTGCAGGTGCAGATCAAGGTACACCTCTGGCTGTGGGTATGTTTGTCATGGCTGAAATCGATAGCCAGCAAACTCAGTCAGCACTGGTGTTGCCACGTGATGCGCTGAGAAATAAAAACAAAGTTTTTGTTATTAATGATGATAATCGTTTGGAAGTCCGCACGGTAGAAGTATTGGCTACCAATACAGAGCAAGTGTTAATTAAGAGCGGTGTTGTTGCTGGCGAATGGGCAGTGACATCCTCTTCTCCTGGTGTTGTTGATGGTATTGAAGTTCAACCAATAAAAAGAGATGCTCAGCTAATCTCTCAGCTGTAACTAAATAAAGGGGTTATAAGATGAATGGTTTGATAGCCTGGTGGGCCAAAAACAATGTAGCGGCCAATCTGATGATGATTGGTATTTTTATAGCAGGTATGATTGGTTTCTCACAGTTAGAACGTGAAATGGACCCTCAGGTTCGTTTTCCTGGGCTGGAAATTAATGTTTCTTGGCCTGGCGCTTCACCTGAAGAAGTAGAACAACAAATTGTTGCCCGTATTGAGGAATCAGTTAGGGATTTGGATTCGATTGAATGGGTTCGATCAACCTCTGGAGAAGGCTATGGAGGCGTTTATATTCTAGCAGAGCATGACGTAGATTTTACTCAGTTCATGAATGATGTCAAAATTCGAATCGATTCTATTTCAACATTACCCAGAGATATTGAGCCACCGCAGGTTCAGCAGTGGGTAAACAGGGATGAGTTCATTCGTGTTGCTGTCAGTGGTGATTTAGGTGAGCGTGAGTTGAAGCGCTTGGCGGAAACTTTAAGAAGGGAGGCTGCCCAGTTACCTGCTGTTTCAATTGTGCAGTTATTTGGTGTGCGTAATGAAGAGGTATCCATCGAAGTGGGTGAGGCAGCATTGAAACGTTATGGATTGACTTTTTCACAAGTAGCAGATGCCATACGGAATACATCGCTTAATCAATCGGCTGGTTCTGTGAGAACAGAAGTGGGTACATATCAACTGAAAGTTCGTTCACAAGCAGATACTCAATCAGACTTTGAAGACATCATCATTAAACAGACAGCGGATGGAGGTACCATTCGTGTCAAAGATGTGGCTACTGTCATCGATGGTTTTGAAGATAATCCTATTCTCGCCACATTGAATGGTGAACCGGCAGTTTTGATTCAAGTAATGACAACAGAATTTATGGATATTGTAACTGCTTCGGATTCTATACGTGATTGGATTGAAAAGCGGCAGGAAACGTTGCCAGCTGGTGCTTCATTAACTTTGTGGACTGATCAGGCTGAAGATTTTAAGGGACGCATGCAAACCATTGGTAGTTCAGCATTTTTGGGTTTGATTTTAGTGTTACTTATTTTGATGTTAACCCTGCGTCCTAAAGTGGCTTTTTGGGTGGCTGTAGGTATTGCTACTGCTTATGCAGGCGCTTTTGTTTTAATGCCGACTGTTGGGGTATCATTGAATATGTTGTCTACTTTTGCCTTTTTATTAGTTCTTGGTATTGTTGTTGACGATGCGATTGTTGTTGGTGAAGGTATACACAGCGAGTCAGGTCGATTAGGAGGTGGGCTTAAGTCAGCAATTTCTGGTGCGCAATTAGTGGCTAAACCGGTTATTTTTGGTGTCATTACCACCATAATGGCCTTCATGCCGTGGCTGTTTTTAGGTGGTTCTACTAGTGAATTTACCCGACATATTACCTGGGTGGTGATTTTGGCGCTTGCTTTTTCATTAATCGAATCGCTATTGATATTACCTGCCCATTTATCCAGCATGAAGCCTCGGACTGAGGTTGGTCGGTTTGGCCGTTTCCAAAAGCGTATTGCATCAGGTATCAGTGTTTTTGCACAAAACTATTATCGTGGTATGGGTCAATGGAGTTTGCGTAATCGGTATTTGACTACCAGCTTCTTTATTGGCTTGTTAGTGATCGGTTTTGGAATGTTTGGCGCTGGCTTGGTTAAAAAAAGTTTCATGCCTGAAATTGAATCAGATGAAATCATTGTTAATGTAGTGATGCCTGAAGGAGCTCCTTACAGTCGTGCTTTAGAGGTTTTGGCGCAGTTGCAATCTGCAGAACAGGCTTTGGTTGATGAAGTGAAAGAGAAAAATGAGGGCTCAGGTGAATTAATTGAAAATTGGTATACTCGGTCAAGACGTGATTCAGTGTTAGCTATTGTCAAACTGGCACCACCAGAAATCCGTGATATGTCTGCTAAAGATGCTGCCATTCGTTTGCGCGAATTGATGGGGGATGTGCCAGATGCTAAAGAGGTGACAGTTCAGTATACACAAGGAAATAATGATCCTAGTTTTGAACTATCCATTCGTCATCCTGATCTTGAAGTCTTAAGAGCAGCCACACAAGAGTTAGAAAATCAATTGAGGAGCTACGATTCTCTTTATGATGTCAGAAATAATCTGGAAGGTGCCTCAGAGGAAATTCGCTTAACCTTAAAACCTGGAGCGATCAAGATGGGATTGACACTTGCTGAAGTCAATAGGCAGGTTCGTCAGGCTTATTTTGGTGAGGAAGTGCAAAGATTACCCCGCGATGGGCAGGATGTTCGGGTTAAGGTACGTTATCCACTTGAATCTCGAAGGTCTATCGAAAGTTTAAAAAACTTTTATGTTCGTACACAGGATGGACGCGCACTGCCTTTATTGGCGGTGGCAGAGTTAGAATATGCACCAGGAATCAAGTCCATTCAGCGTTGGAATGGTAATAGGGCAGCTCGGATCAGTGCTGAGCTCAAAGAGGATGTTTCGGAAGATATTAATAAAGACTTGGATGAAAGTTTTTTTCCTGCTTGGGAAGCTAAATATCCAGGGATTATGAGGGGTTCAATTGGGCAAGCTGAGGGTCAAAAACGTTTCATTAAAGAAGTAACAGGTCTGTATTTTATGGCATTCTTTGCCATGTATGCATTATTAGCTGTAGCATTTAGAAGTTATGCTCAGCCCATTTTGATATTAGTTGCTATACCGTTTGCCTTTATTGGAGCAATTGTCGGTCACGCGGCTTTGGATATGACTATGGCCATATTCAGTTATTTCGGTATTGCCGCAGCTGCGGGTGTGGTGGTCAACGACAATTTGGTGTTGATGGATTATTGTAACCGTTTGCGCGATAAAGGTATGGCGGCCAAAGATGCAATCATCGAAGCGGGTGTGCAACGATTTAGACCCATTTTGCTGACATCATTAACAACTATTATTGGTCTGGTACCGATGATGTTGGAACGTTCAATTCAGGCCGCATTTTTAAAACCTATTGTCGTCTCTTTAGCGTTTGGTGTATTTATGGCGTTTTTTGTTACTTTATTTATGGTACCTGCGTTATATGGTATTGGTATAGATATACAAAAAATTGTCAAACGCTTATTCAGAAGAGCGAGTGATAAACCAAGAAATACTGATATCAATACTTCAGAGA
This sequence comes from Gammaproteobacteria bacterium, assembly GCA_030430025.1. Lineage (GTDB taxonomy): Bacteria > Pseudomonadota > Gammaproteobacteria > Xanthomonadales > Marinicellaceae > Marinicella. The sequence goes on along the minus strand of JAUIGR010000048.1, from coordinate 1,598 downwards.
CAGTCAATGTTGAATAGTTAGAGGTGATGTTATTTCCTTTACTGGTCGGTACGTCAAGAGAATATAGTAAATAAATTGAGAAAATTGTCGAATTGATTTATAGAAAAAGTTTCCGAAAACATAATTAAAAGTTTCCGAAGGGTGAACTTGTAAAAATTCGATTAGTTGTTAAATGATTGATACATATGGGAAAAAATGGTGGCTATACCGGGACTTGAACCTGGGACCCCAGCATTATGAATGCTGTGCTCTAACCAACTGAGCTATATAGCCACAAAGTGGATGCGAATTATCTATAAATAAGTCAAAATCGTCAAGTAATTTTCTAAAAAACCGGAAGGTGACTTATTTGCCTATGGTTGAGTTGACAATCCTTCTGTGGTGTTATGAAATTTAATTTCAGGGTGGCGTTCTTGAACAAGTTGTAAATTGACCATTGAAGGAGCTAAATAAACCAGATAACCGTGCGCATCTCGTGCCAGATTCGATTCATTCTTGTTGATGAATTGTTGTAATTGTTTGCCGTTATCAGAATCAACCCAATAAGCAATTCTGGTTTGTACGGCTTCAAATGTAGCCTTTACATTATATTCTCGTTCTAGTCGATAAGCCACGACATCAAATTGTAATACGCCAACGGCCCCTAATATCAAATCATTGCCGATTAAAGGTTTAAAGAACTGGGTAGCACCTTCTTCTGATAGTTGTGCTAAGCCTTTTTGCAGTGCTTTTAATTTTAAAGGATCCTTTAAACGGGCGCGCCTGAATAGTTCAGGTGCGAATGAAGGAATACCAGTGAATTGCAAGCTTTCTCTTTCTGAAAATGAATCTCCAATCGAAATGGTACCATGGTTATGAATACCGATGATGTCACCGGGGTAGGCTGTTTCTATATGTTCTCGTTGCTCTGCTAAAAAGGTCAGTGCATTGGGAATTTTAATCTCTTTGCCGCTTCTGGCATTTTTTAACTTCATCCCTTGTTTAAAGATACCAGAACATATCCGCATAAATGCCACACGATCACGGTGATTGGGATCCATATTAGCCTGAATTTTAAAAACAAAACCTGTACACTCATTCTCACTGGGGTCAATGATTCTTTGTACAGCAGCTCTGGGTTGTGGTGCTGGTGCGTTTTCAACAAAGGCATCCAACAGTGGCTCTACACCAAAATTATTAATAGCTGAACCAAAAAAAACAGGTGTCAACTTTCCTGATAGATAAGCTTCAAGGTCAAATTCATGTGAAGCACCCTGAACCAACTCTATTTCATCTCTGAGTTCAGTCGCTGCACTTCCCAGTGCGGTATCCAAAGCCTCAGAATATAAGCCTTTAATAACCTCTGCTTTTTGTGTTTCATAGTTTTTACCAGCTTCATAAAGAAGTACCTCGTCACGTAAAAAATGATAGACACCCTTTAGTCGTTTACCCATACCAATGGGCCAGGTGATGGGAGCACAATCGATTTTTAATACATCTTCAACTTCATCCAGTAGTTCGATTGGTTCTTTACCTTCTCTGTCCAGTTTGTTAATAAAAGTAAAAATCGGAGTGGTACGCAGGCGACAAACCTCCATCAGTTTAATGGTTCTTTCCTC
>JAUIGR010000003.1 GCA_030430025.1 Gammaproteobacteria bacterium | reverse complement strand
ACACATAATATCAATATAGAAATTTTCATTTTACCCTCCATAAAAATTACTAAATTTCATTAAAACACACACACCAGTCTATTCAATGTCAGTCAAATTAACCTACAAAACGTTCAACCAGTTCAAAAAATAACCAATCTAGACTGTTAACAACAAAATTCACCAGCCTAGTTAACCCAAAAAACATCTATAAAACCTCTAAAATTTAGTTTATCGACTCTATCAATGTCGTTTAACTTAACTAACCATCGTTATTACTATGAAAATAAGGTCAAAATTGAGAAAAAAACTTGTAATACAGTCATTCCAAGCTCTTTGCTTTTTATACGAACAGTCTAAAAAAGTAAAAGTACATCATTGATTTAATTTCTCAATTGACGACATTTATATGACAGTCTCTTATGTAGCGTATATTTTTCAAGTCAGCTAATAAATAATTCCTACTATTTGAAACAGTCATAACAGCAACCAATTAAATTCATTGAGAAAAAGAGATAAAATCTTAAAGTTCAAGGAAGCAAATGAATGTAATAGGCCAAGTTTGTTTCTTTGGCGGTTTGCTACAGGCAAGAAGCCAAAGAATAAAAACCGTATAGGCCGTCAGCTATTGCAAAGTGTGCTGACACAGAAATTTAAGATTTTAGACTTTTTATCTTGAATCACGGTTTAGGCAATGGTCTCCTTAGTTTAGATTACTCAATTGCTTTCACTAGAGAGAAAAACCCACGCTAATATTAGGGCCTGTTGACACTATTTAATTGGTTGCTGGCTGTAGTGATACTAAAATCCATAGAAACGAGGTCAAAGATGATAAAAAAAGAACAACGTGAACGTATTTATTCATTGGATATCATGCGTGGTCTGGTCATTATTTTAATGGCCCTTGATCATGTGCGGGATTTTTGGTCAGTTGAATCTTTTTCACCATTAGATTTAACTCAAACTTACCCTGAATACTTTTTTACCCGCTGGATCACACACTTTTGTGCACCGGTATTTGTATTTCTGGCAGGCACTTCAGCATTTTTATATCATCATAAAATCAAGGACACAAAAGCGCTAAGCAAATTCCTATTAGTTCGCGGTTTGTGGTTGATTTTTATAGAAATCATGGTCGTTAACTCCAGCTGGGCTTTAGGATTTTTTTGGAGCGAATGGGGTTTTACCCTTCAAGTGATATGGGCCTTAGGTATTGGTATGATTGTGATGGCTGGATTGGTATATTTTTCCGATAAAGTCATTTTAATCATTGGCTTGTTGATACTCTTTGGACACAACTTACTCAATCCAGTCGTGCCAGAAGATTTAGGCTCTTTCGGTTGGATTTGGAAAATGCTGCATGAACGTGGTTGGCAAAGTCTAAACGAACAAGGTGATTGGGGGGTGTATTTTGCCTATCCAATCATTCCCTGGATTGGTGTGATGGCTGTTGGTTATGTTTTTGGTCATATTATGTTGTTTGAAAAACAGAAAAGAACCAGGTGGTTATTACGCCTTAGCATCGCTGCCATTGTGTTGTTTATTGTACTGCGCTTCACTAACTGGTATGGCGATACGACTGACTGGCAAAGTCAGAAAACTGGTTTGTTCACTTTGATGTCTTTTATCAATACCCAGAAATATCCACCTTCACTACTGTACTTGTTGATGACCTTGGGTCCTTCATTTTTATTACTGATTCTATTCGAAAAAAGGTCGACCAAGATTTTTGAAATACTTCGAGTTTTCGGTCGTGTACCTTTTTTCTTTTATGTTTTACATTTTATTTTTATCCATTTAACGTCTCTAGTTTATTTCAAATTGGTGCATGGCCAGTGGTTTGATTTAGTCAGCACCCAAAGCAAAAATTGGCCAGCGTTTTATGAGCCATCCTTGCTAAGACTTTATCTGGCTTGGCTAGGCACTATCGTGTGCTTCTACTTTATATGCAAATGGTACGATCGTTACAAATCAACCCATCAACACTGGTGGTTGAAGTACTTGTAATAGAACGTTATCTACAGAAGTTCATTCGGTAGCAACATTCCTTTGGCGATTGATACCATTGACTGGAAATTTGTGTTTGAGCATGTTAATTCGATCTTCAAGCAGGATTTTTGACAAGTATGCTGCTAATACAGATAAACCATAATAAGCAATGTCTACCCAAAGTGGACTATCAGCAATGGTTTGCTCATCAATGATGGCCAATAAAGCGCCACGAATAGGAACATGAAATAAATAAAGGGCATAACTGATCGATCCCAGAAAAACCATTGGGCTGGCTGACATGACTGTGTTAAGTTTGGGTAACCAACCTTCCATTAAAACCCATAAAATGACACCATAAATCAAGTTGAAACCCAGTAATGACAATGCTGTTAAGTACTGAGGTGATAGCTCAATTGGCAGCTTATCCAAAAAAATCAATCCAATACTCAACACCGCCACCAACCCCACAATCAACTGCTGAACTACAACTGGCACAATCGTGCTCGGCTTCCTGAATGTCCAATAAAATGCCAATAAGACACCGACACACAAAGCATCCATCCTATAAATCAATAACCAATGATAAACTTCCATAATGCGGAAATAGACTGCAACAGGAATCAGTAACATAATGATTGCAAATACCAAAAATAACTGCCGCCTTAAAACAAGCATCAGTAACGGCATCAACAAATAAAACTGCTCCTCAACTGCAATGGACCAACTGTGCTGGAACCACAAAATGAATTCTTCATGCCCTGCATTAAAATCTGGATGCAGGTAATGATGCGTATATTGAAGAAAAAATGGTACAGAGAGAACACCACTTGTATATTGCCACTGACCCAATAAAAAATAATTGCTAATCACAGCCAACAAACAAAGGATCAATGTCAAATAATAAACAGGCCATATTCGTAAGATCCGACGAATCATGAAATTTCTGAGTGAAAATGAATCATTCTTAAGACCATCCAGAATAATTCGTGTAATCAAAAAACCTGATAAAACGAAAAATAGATCAACAAAAGTCCAAAGCCAATGTAACGCCTGCGAATAATGGGCATGAAACAGCATCACGCCACAAGCAGCCACTCCACGCAATCCATCTAGTTGTTTATCCCGCATCATGTTTTTTTTCATTAGACATGAGCCTCACATATTCGACTTTTACCACAATGAGCGCAATATTTGGCTTTGGCCGTACGAAGTAAATGACCACAATTTTTACATTCAGGGCCCCAATTACTTAGCCTATGGTGACTGATAATATCAAAGTGTATACCAGGTATATTAGTTAACCGATGAAACTCTTGAGTGACTTCAGGCTTAATATTTTCTCTCGCTGTTTTTAAATCAAAGCCAGTGCGAAGCCGATATGCTTGTATTTCTTTTTTTCCAGCATCTAAAAGTGGACCGATAATTTTCCACACATGTTCTTCCAAGAAGGGCATCTCTTTAGCACATCTCCAACGGTAGTAAAGCTTCATAAGCTAAAGCACAGAGCACACAACCCTTCCGAAAAATATCAGGGATGTTGATAAAACATTAATCTTAGTATAAGTCATATTATAACCTCCTCACCTTGAAACGACCCTAAAAATAGAAGATTTTATTGCCATCAAGCCGGTTAAATCACTATGGGTAAGCCGTTAGGTTCAAGGCCTTGTTTTTTTGACTCTCATGTGAAAACCTGTAAAATTGTAACGCTGTTCAAGCTCGGCAAATGATAATAGTTCTTCTCCGCGCAGCGGATCGCCAACAATAAATTTATCCCTTTTCTGACCGAGAATAGCAATAAAATGATCTATTGCCCCTAGTCGAACACCTACCACTGCTGGAAGCCCTCCTTCTGGAGTGAATCCTGCAGTGGGCTCAAATTCAACTTCAAATCCACGGGATCTCACCGCTCTTGCTAGATGCCAGACTTTAGTACCTCTTGAGTAAGAATAAGCTTCTGCAACCAGTTCTAACTCCGTTATATCGACCTCAAACTGTTTTAAGATTGTCACAACCGATGCAGTACCACATATCGAAGGAGTACTCTGAAGACAAACCGCCCCATCACACTGACCATGTAATACACCAGCAGCAATCCAAGCAACAAAAGGTTTGATGAATGGAATCCACCTTTTATTTAACCCTATGACTTAGGCTTACTATCCAAAATGCGCTGCAACATTTCATATTTCCTCCCAACCAAAGTACCAATTCTTGGAATGGATTCCAAGAACTTCGAATTTGCACTGAGTTTCGCTTTAAATTCACTGTGTGCGATAGAATCATCAACAAATTGGCCGTCAGAATTTTCATTGATCACAATAGAAAGAGAATGAGTACATTGCTTCAAACACAACTTCGGGATTATCACTTCCAGCCATTTGAATAAAAATATCTTGAGCGACATTTCCATACTGAGTATCCAATATGCTGACTAAGCAGAGTTGCCACTGAATACTCCTGGTTGACCAGATTTCACTGAGTACGCTCCAATCTCGTTCGTTAAACTTCGCTATGATACCCTCAGCAAGATGAGACGCTATACCATCACACCAATCCATCGATTGGTAATTATTCTTTTCAAAAAAATCATCTAATTTTTTAATTAGGGTGATAGTCAAAGCTGATCTCTTATTAAATTTAGAATCCTTCAGGATGCGCCGATAGCCATTGATGATACTTTTCTTTGAGCAGGTTTCGTTGTTTTGTTGATGCCAACACTATATCAACACCACCGTCATAGGGGTGGAATACCACAGCTTTGCTCAAACTAATAACCATGATATTAACTACTTCATCGTTGGCCACAAAACGAAACAGGTCATTCAGTTCACTGCCTGTATACTTAAGCTCTGAAACGTGAAGGTGCCAATAAAGCTCGTAATCATCTTCTTTGTGTTGCACTAAAGAACACCAGTGCTCTGTACTAGGAAATAAACTGTTTAGTTTTGAGGTTTGGTCGGCACACTTGAATCGGAATATTCGGGCAAAACAACAAGAACATTACCTTGGCCACATAAATCTTGAAGTACAACATTGTGTCTTCGTAAAATTTCTAGGTATTCCTGTTCATTTTCTGGGTATCTTTTTGATTCTGGCAACGAGTGGAATCGAACCCAACGGTTTTTAAACTCATATTTCAAATTGTCAGCTTCAGGAACGAAACCATTGAACTGGCTTTGCCAAAATTGGGTAATGTCTTTAATCATGATGAAGTTCAGTGGCTTTATCACCAGCGGGCGACCTTGTCCAAAATAAGTGAGCGCGGTGGTGTCTAAACTTATTACTTATCACAAGTTTGCCATAGGATAAAAGCTGAAGCCAGTATATTTTTTTTATGTGCTGTTGCCATTTCATGAACCGTTTTACCATGAAAGTGGATTGTTTATTTATATTAGTTTGAAGCTCCGGCTCTTTTTTCAGTTGTTTAATAACAATATTGGCTGCTTCTTATTAACACCTATATCGCTAGCACCTACTTTTGCAATGACTCTTTATTAGGGCTATCATAATGCAATTTGGTTCTGTAACTATTCCTCATTTATTAATTCCGATGCAATATCATGCAACAATGCATCATGTGTTCCGTCTTTAACATGAATTGAGACACCAAGATAATGTTCAGCATGAAGGACAACAATAACGCCGTTTATGTTAAAATCCAAATACGCTTGGTCCAAACCAATAACCTTCTGCAAGGGATCCCCATAGAATCGTATCATCTTGATAATAAACAATCCTAAGTCGTTTGACACACCACTTAGGGTCAACGACAGGCGATTGGATGCATCCTTATATTGCTTCATCATTCTCTATAACATAAAGATATATTAATTAGTCAACCCTGAAAAATGTATCGTTATACCTATCTTCTGGTCGAAAAAATGTACAAGATTGAAGTAACTCTTTATATTTAACAACAAATCATGGATTATTCAAATTCCACTAATTACACATTCTAACCTATAAAATTATATAATTCTGAACACAACTCTTCACTTTCTGCCTGCTTTGCATCAGCAAAGAGACGTTACAGGTCAAATTCCGACAACAAAGGGTACGGTGGTTAAGTGTTTATCTCACTAAACAACCCCACATCAACTTGGAATTCATCTTCATCAACAATAAAACTAGCAAGCTCTGTGCGAATCTTCTCTCAGAATGTACCATAATTATCAAGAATAATACCAAGAGCATGCATGTGACCAATGTGTTTCAAAGCTGTGTCTTTGACACTGGATTTGGACAACCAAGCAAATCTAGCAGGTTTGTCTATATTGTGCTGACTCCTCTTGGCTTGGGGCTGATGTATTTTTCCCGTTTGATTTGAGGTATTGGCAGGCCTTTTTCTTTTAATAATGAAAAGGCTTGATCAACCATATCTGGGTTACCACAGAGGTAGGCAATATCCGTTTCTGAATCAAAATCATAGGTCGCTAAGTAATGTTGCACATAGCCTTTCTGGTCATTGGCTTTGGGTTCATTACGTTGTTGGCGAGACAAGCAAGGAATGTAGTGAAAATGCTCAAATTCATTGTCCAGTACTTCAAAGTCATCGGCATATAGCAATGCACTTTCATTTTGGGCACCCATGATGACATATATTTCTGAACCAGCGGCCAATCGCTCCTTGAGAACATTGATCATCGCCCGATAGGGAGTAACACCCGTACCAGTAGCAATCAGAAAATAACGCTGGTGGCGTTCTGGCAATAAACAAAAACGTCCAAACGGGCCACTGGCGTCCAACTGATTCCCTGGTTCTAACTTCGACAATACGCCTGTTGCTAAACCGCCTTCAACCCAAGAAACCGCCATACTGATTTCTGTCATCACCATTTTTTCTTTTTCAAAAATGCTGGCAATGGAATAACTGCGGAAGGTTTCTTTACCATCAATCTGGGTGAAATGTAACCGTACAAATTGACCGGCTTGGACCTCAAACTCACCTTCACAGTTAACAGCAAAATGCAAATGAGCAGTGTTTTCATTCAGATCAAGGCGAGACAGCAGTGTCAGTTTAATTGGCGTCATCTCTTTACACAAAAGCACCCATTATCGTCAATACATGGCAAATTGCAAACAGATAAAGGATAATGTGTCGATGCTCTGTACCTTGTTCATCGACACCACTTTTCCTATACCTTATGACTTTGACACTTTATCGAACCAAGCTATGGGTGGGACTGAATCAAGTATCCTGCGTACGGCCCTGATTTTATCCCAGCAAAAGCACCAAGTGTTCATCCTTCAACACAGCCGTCAACAAAAGCTGACACAAAAAGGCATTTCTTTCTTGGGTCCAGAACAAAGCCAAGAGGTGACTCCTACGCATGTCATCATATTGCGCAAATGGCCTGCCCTGAAAACGTATCAGAAACATTATCCCCTAGCCCAATTTTATCTTTGGCTTCATACTTATAAAAAACCTGAGTTTGCGCTCAAACGCTTGTTTAATTTACCCAAGTCAGTAACCTTGATTGGCAATTCTGCTACCCACCAACAGCATTTGGATGATTGTTTACACTACCATTTCATTGGTAGGTTTTTGTCAATGGTGGGAATTAAAAAAATTAAAATCACCTTTGCTTACAATCCAATTCCACGTTTTTGGACCACATTACGTGTCAATGCAAAAAACAACCACCAATTGATATTCATCTCAGCACCCAACAAGGGACTTTCACAAGTCTTGGATTACTTCAAAACCATCAAAGAACAACTACCTGATATGACGCTGTTAGTGGCCAATCCTGGTTACCGTGAAGACAAACAGATGAATATGGAAGGAGTGGTATGGCTGGGCGCATTGCCTCAAAAGGAACTGTTGGAGAAAGTGGCCAAAAGCCTTTGTGTATTTTATCCGCAAACCACTTTTGCTGAGACTTTCGGTTTAATCTACGCTGAAGCCAATGCCGTTGGCACAGCAGTTCTGGCTCATAACATCGGTTCGGCCAAAGAAATATTACATCCTAATAACCCCTTGATCGATGGCCATGACATTGATGCCATCATTACACAACTAAAACAATGGCTTGATCAATTACCTGAAGTAGCTTATCGAGACATTTTTGATGATCAATCCATTGCCAGACAATGGCATTCAATCTTCGGGCTTGAAATCAATCGATAAAGAGTTAACACAATAACGCAACCCCGTTTCGGTCGGTCCGTCATTGAAAACATGGCCTAAGTGACCTTCGCAATTGGCACATATAATTTCAATCCGGCGCATGCCATGTGAATCATCAAAAATTTCTTTGATTTTGCCTGCACCAACTTGCTGATCAAAACTCGGCCAACCACAACCTGAGTCGAATTTCGAAGTATCGCTGAACAAAGCTTCACCACACGCTTTACAGTGGTAGGTTCCAGCCTCGAAATGGAGGTTATATTGCCCGGTAAAAGGTCGTTCGGTTCCTTTTTCAACAATCACATGATAACTGTCACTATCCAGACGCTTTTTCAATTCTTGTCGTCATGTAATATAGTTTCACTCTGATAATATTAAAAATTGGCTATTAAGGGTATAAATTGATCATCAATTGATCGCATAGTTTCACCCTGAATTTTGTGAAAAACAATAATTCATGCTTTTCTCAAGTAATATAGTATCACCCTCATACTCTAATAATAGCACTTAATATAAGCTGAAAATAGCCTGAAATAGGCTATCAACCATTACATCTATTCAACTTGCCCTAATTTTGGAGGTAGAACCCTAGCTCCATCAAATACATAATTAAGCCACTTTTCATCCCAGGAAACTAATAACTTTTTAAGATTGCGATAATTTAGAAGGCTTGCTTTTATGTCTGGTCTGTATAAAATTTTACTAAATAGATCGTCTCTATTTGTATATCTCAGATAAAATCTTTTTAACCAATGGATGAGTTCAGCAGCTTCTTTTGTTATGGTTTTTTTATTAAGCCCCGCTGATCGCATCAAAAAACTATTCTCATCATTCTCAAGGAATGTGATTTTGGAACAAATGATTACTCTCATCACCCTTCTAATTTGAAATGAAGCTACTGATTCAGAGTGTTTTTCTAAGAATTCTTTACACAGCGGCAAACGATACAAATTTTTTTCAATACAACTTGGCCATTCACTTCTGGAAATTATGAACTTCTTACTGAATCTGCAGTTTTGGAATTCTAGTTGAAGATAATATAATAAAAATTTCAATTTGTTGGCATAGTAAGCATCTCTTAACGGCCAATTAATTTTATAATAATTTTTTCTTTCCAAATGATATTCATGGTTCGTCTTTAATAGCCAATCCCTGTCATATTTATACAATCGAGCGTATAATCCACCATTTATTGACTCTCTAACGTATTTTACACCTTGTTTATAATGTTTATTTAGCAACTCTCTCCATTCAATTCTGTATCTATATAATTCCTCATCTGTAAAATTCTTTGTCTGTATTTTTGGCTTAACGTACATTTTTGTTGTAGGAAAACTTAAGACATTTTCAAATATGTTATTAACACTTAACTCACTGCACATGGCATTCCATATAATTATATGGTTTAGGAAACTGAACGGTCTTCTATGCTTTCTGAACATAGACACAAAGGTCTTACTTAAATTACTGTAGTCAAGTTTTTGATTGTTAACTATGTAATTGACTGGTAAATTTTTCTTCAACTGTCGAAGTATTAGATCTTGATTAAAGTACTTTCCTTTTTTTGCTCCAAATTTTAAAGCTAGATCTCTATAAAAATGCGTCCATTGCCAGTAAGTTGGACTAATCTGTTGTGGCATTTTTAACAGCTCATGTGCATAAGTAGCTAGCCTCATGTCAAAATCAAGATTTTTTCCATCTGATTTTTGAAGACTATCTTCATTGCATGTCTGAGGTGTGCAAGGGTGATATTTCTGTGAGCCATCATTAGCAAACCTGTATTTTCTTATCTTTGACTTGAATAAATAACAATTATGAAAAACACAAACATTAACACCTTTAACTTGATGGTCTCTGACCCAATAGTACTCACCATATTTTGCAAAGTTTTCCTGATTGCATTTCTTACAAAACATAAAGTCTAAATTAAAAATTTTAGAAGGGGTTATAAAATTAGCGCCATGCCATCTATAGGGGGCTGGGTTATCTACCATTGAAAATATTAATCTCTCTTTTCTCGACTCTGGTTCAAATGGTGAATACAGTGGAAAAAAAGTATTTTCATATAAAATTTTTAAAATATTAAACTCTTTAAAAGGAAGCAATTTCTGACTCAAAATAGGAATAACATCCGGGACATCTATAAAGGGCCGTATATTTCGATCATTAAAAAGTCTTTCTGCAAAACGGTCATCATTCATTCCAAGATGAACATTGTATCTTGCAAGGCAACTGTACAATAACTCATTAGGATACGGATCGGGGAAACCAAATATATTTCTGGGAATTTTTTCCCTATGACACCAATGCATTCAAATCCAAAATAATTCTATTTTTTAATAGCTCTTGATAAAACTCACTACCCTTTTTCTTACTAAAAAGATATCTCAGATCATCGTGGTCAAGTTTGTTCCAGTCCTTGACTGACACTTTATTTGGTTTTTGTTTTTCTTTTACCAACGGCTCTTTTTCTAAGAAGCTGACTGCTTCCTCGAGACTAATATCTGGCTGAAGATTTCTTAGTTCGTTGAGTAAAGTAGTCGCCATATCTTGATCAAGACCTTTCAATTTTGCTTTGCTGTAAAATATAGAATCTTTCGATTTTGTGGATTGTTTTTGCTGTATTTCTCTAATCAAACTATTAGTTGTATTGACAATTGTTTGTTGAATATTTGGCATCATCAAATCATCAAAATTTTTGATCATTTTCACATCATTTTTTCTTAATGCTTCAAGCATTGGATGGACAGGTTTGAATTCATCTTCATAGACACTACTAATAATTCCGGGAGAAATTGTCTCTTTACCTGTAACAATGGCCCTTGATTGAGATAAAACAAATAAGTTTATTAATATATCCATCACCCCTTGTGTACGATCATACATCAAATCCGATATTTCTTTATCTAGAGGTTTTGCATCTTTAAGCCACTGATATTTCCATAAAGTTTTTAGAAATCGTTCCCATTGCTCATTCTTGGGAAGCCTATCCCATAACAAACTTCCCATGCCAGTGATTCTTCTGGCTGCCCTAAATGTTTGCTGAAAAAAACTTCTTGCTTTGTGTGTGCCAATTTGTATGATTGGCACACCTATAGTATTAACTAATGAAACAAAGAAATTGTGCATCTTCTTGGCTCCACCTGATTTAGCCTCATTTAAGTTTTGAACTTCATCAATTATTAAAATCCCTAAAGCGTGGAAATTTGCAATTTGACACATACCTGCAACGAGCCCTGAAACACCCATTTTTTTTCTGCCATGGCTGATCTTGTAATCAGTTCCTAAAACCATATCCACTTTTTCGAAAAAATCTATGCATAATGATATTAAATCGCCGTCTGATGGGCACTCAAGTTTTAAATATGGTAATTGAACAATGTTATATTTTGGGTGGCATATTACAGGAGGATACATTCCCAAAACCCTTTCTATGGTTTTACTTTTCCCACAACCAGAACAACCAAATAAAGATAAACCTTCCGCAGTTGTCTCGATTCCTTTAAACACAAACGAATTTAGATCGCCTGTTATTACTCTTTCATATCCATTTTGTAATTGTGAATAATAAAGTCCATTATCAGGGTTTCTTGCAATATAACCTTTGCGTATCATCAGTGAAATTTTACTTTCTAAATTAAGGTGTTGACTTAAGGGCTGGAAAAATGAATATGTCAATCTATAGGCCATATGTGTGCGAAGCACTGAATTCAACTCAATTTCTTTAATATCAAATGCCGGTAGCTGCTTAAGTTTTGATGCCACTTGTCGTGCATCATATAGAGGTGGCAATGCTTTAATTAACGGGTTGTCATCATACTCACTTATTCCAGTATTCCTATATACAGCTGTACATTTCTCAAAATTATTTTTTAAGTCATTCATCTAAACCCTCAAACAAAATTTCGTCCAAATTTGGATATTTGAACGAATCATTTTCATTCAATGAAACTACATTCTCCTTCAAAGGCTCGCCACTAACCTCATCTCCAACTCTAAAAGCTGATAACTTTCTCTCATTAGCTTTTTCATCTTGTTTGTTTTTGTGAATAACGTTACCTTTTAGGCTTGAGGCGTTATAGTTCTGATTAATTTTTTCTGATTGTGCTACGATTGACTCTATCTCTGCGAGTAACTCACCTTTTAGGTACAGGGATTCTGATTTACTTTCATAATTTGATTTTTTTTCGTCAGCAGTAATTTGCATAACTTCCCAAAAAGTCATACCTCTAAACCTTCTGCTCCGATCACTGAGCTCACATATCCAGTATTGTGTTAAGTCATCGCTGGGTCTAACATAAATTTTGTCCGCTGATCGTAAGTCATAAGCAACAGATATTTTGGATGGACGTTTACTTTTTTTTCTGTGGTACCAACCAAGTTTCATTGCCTGTGCACATATAAAATAACAACCAAAAAACTTAATTCCATTATCAGAAATTGTCGCCATTCCATGTGGCATCAAATTTATTTTTACAAGATCCAGTTCAGCTGCTCTTAATTTCCCTGTTAAGTTGCTTACACCCCAATTCCATAATTTAATAGGTACATTTGGAATTGATGTGGGCATGCCTGCACACCTGTCATATTTAGATATGTTATGCGAATTGTTGTGATATAAAACACATAAAATTATGATTTTAGTAAATTCTGATACAGTTAATGTCGCGTCTTTTCGATAATCTTTTCCACCTCTCTTTTGACTTCTTATTGGCAATACAATTCCAGGTGTGTAAGGTTTAAATGTACATTGAAGGGTGTCGAAATATCGCTCAACTATTCCTTTAGCATCACCTCTTCTGGCTGGAGCATTTTCAATACGAACACCAAAGGCTTCTACAAAAACTTCAACTTTTGACCCTAAAAATTCACCTTTGTCCGCCAGAATTATATTTGGCAATCCTTGTATTGGCCAATCATCACTATTGATTTCTACACCATATTTTTTACAGTAGTCAACTTTGCTTTCAACAACATTGGTTACAGCCATCATTCCACTTATCCAAGATGGTCCTTCAAAACCAATATACATACCAAGGATCATTCTACTGAAAACATCTACTACCATATAGATAACAGGCCTGCCTACAATCCTACTTCTGTCGTGATCTGATAATAAATAAATATCGGCGATAGTTGCATCAATCTGACATCTAAATCCTGGGCCAACAGACTCGGTAGTGGATGTACTTTTTAGAGGCCTGATATCTTTTTCAAACTCTATCGCAGAGGTTTGACTCTCTATAACGTCAACTTGGTTATATTCGGTTCTGTAAAAATATTTAAACTGGTCCAAAGTTGGCATCTCATGTGGAGAGTTATCAGGTAACATGGTGCGCAAGATGTTAAGACTAATCACATAAGCATCATTTATTGAAGTGTTGTTCTCATTTAATAATCTTTGTTCTATTACTCGTCTAAAGACTTTCCTGATCTCTTCTGTTACATTGATCCCGGTCCCCTTTTTAAGCTTTCTTGGACGACCCAGTTTTTTACCTGTGGGGTTATCTTTTCTACCTCGGTTCCCAGAGTTTGAATAATCTGGTATTAGTGAATTTTTACACAAACCTCTTTGCCAATACCTACGTAAATATCTGTAGATTGTTTGGCGTCTTACCCTATAGGTTTCAGTTAATGATCTAATTTCAATGCCCCTTTGTTTGGCTTCAAGTACCCTTGGATTATTAACTATACCTTTTATAATATTCCAGGCTTTTTCACGTTTCACCCAATATGGTGAATTTGGTAAAATATCTCTAAGATTAGACTTCAAGAATGGATCTTCAACTTTCTTAAATGTCCCATCAATTAACATGTCTTGAACTTCACTAGAATCAATTGGTACTGGCAAGCCTTTTTTAGCCTCTATATCTATCAGGTAAGTAATTTCAGCACTCGACCAGACTATTCTGAATTGATTTGAACCATTCGATAAAACCTGATTAACTTGAAACATTTCTGTACTCATTCTTAAGATATTCAAAATTATTTTGTGAAATTTCACCACCTTCGATATCCGTGTAGATTTTATTTATATCGAATATAAAATATTGCTGAGACATTAATTTGCGCAACCAAGACATTGAGTCACCAGGTTCCAAGTTATAGGCAATGTCTAGTGACTGTGCTATTTCAGTGATTTTTTTATTGCTAAACTTTTTAAAAGCGTGACTGAAAACTTCGTAATGATGATTTAGCTTGCTGAACTCTTCTGTTTTGATCTTAACGTCAAAAATCCATTGAATGTTCAATAAAGCAACTCTTGGAATTTCTTTTTCTGTAACAATGTACCAAGAAATCTGTTTCTCATCCCAATATTTCTTTTCTATCATCAATCTTTCAACTGTTGCTGTCTTTTGAAGATCTGAACTGTATTTGGCTTGAATTGCTATCGGTGAACTCCCATCATTGAAATCAATAAACAGATCTGAACTCAGTACCTGGCTTACCCCCTAGGTTGTTTATTTAAAATACCAAGTTCTTCATGAATGCGATCGGTATCATCTCTTATTAATGGAAACTGTTCTCGTATATCGGAGACGTTTGGCAGCCATTGAAAAATCAAGAATATTGAAAGCTCTAAATCTGACAAAAAATGGTGAATTCTATTCGTCTTTGTGCTGTATACCCTATGTGATCGCCCCTTAGATGATACATCTTGAATTTTAATGAATGGGATATATTCAGAGCCAGTTCCTTGACCTCTTCCTTCTTTGAACCGTTTGGTTATTTGTGCTTCTGATAGGAACTTAGGCATTGTTAATCAATACCGAGTTTGGACTTTCTGTTAAATTATTTTTTTTCATGTCACTCGCTTTTTAATTAAGATTTGTAAAAAAACCATTTTTTTTGAGACAAAGGCATACGGTCAATCTTTAGTAAAAAAGCTTGTTTTAATTGAAGTTTGAAATATAATCGGGGATACTATGTTAACAACATTTTAGAACACCCGAAAAACCTGAAGGCTGCAACCAACGGGTTTTTTCAATTTTGCCTTTGCAAGATTTTTAGTTCATCTTTTATTCCTCAACTCTTTACTTGATCTTTACAGTGTGTGGTGGCTTTCATAAAAGTTCTACCACAGCTTTAATTCTTTATTCTGAATCTTTCCCTCTCATTTCAGAAGTCATCTAAACAAATCAAATTTAGATAAATGTATTTTTCTTTTCATCACATTTCATTGTTTTTGATTGTCGAGTGCCTGAATAAAACCTAATTAGAATCAGATCTACTCGTTAATATTCATGTAGATAATACATCAAAGTCAACAATTTACCCAGAAAAAGTGTTCACAAGAGTGCTTATAAGCGCCCTAAGAACACTATAACGTGTTGTTGACAACCGCTTAAATCTCATAGTAGTATTAAAATTCACGTATTATCAAACCAAAAACTATTAATGAACAAAGGTCTTAAGTCATATGCGGTATGTGATTTGCTTGGCGTTACGCGTCAAACATTAAGGTACTGGAAATCCAATTTAGACCCAATAAATAATAGAAGTGATTTTGATGGATCAACCATACTTGCCTATAGAATTATTGATGTTTGTATTAACAAACAAGGTATTAATGCAAGGAAGCTACAAGAAGCTGGTACGGAAGTTATTTTTAGAGAGTGCAACAAACATCGTTCTGTATTGCAAAAACGCTTATTTGTTTTTAACAACAAAAAAAACAAAATTGTTTTTATGAACAAGGATGATATTGAAATTAATTTGCTCTCGATGGACTATAGAGTCTTTGCTCTCGAGGAAATTGTTGATGAGCATGTAGAGTCAATGATATCGATGGGGTCAAGACCATCTGTGAAGAAAATTAATGCTCAGACTCAAGGCGTCGGTAATGGCTCTTAAGCCTTAGGATATAGACCAGCTAGATGAAGGAACTATTATAAGATCATCGCAATAGGACAAGCCATTTTTTGAAGTTAGTTTTGAGTATCAAAATTCATTACTAATCAAACATGTGATTAAACTTGTTGGTTAGAGCACATAATTATTGAAATAATTATGTATAAGAAATGTATTAATGTATGATTCTTACAATAATAAAAGGGGAACGCCGAACAGGAAATGAAACTAAATCAACTGACACTGGAAGAAGATTATAGAACTGGGTTTAACAACTTGGTCGAAGAATTCTATAGACCATGCCTGGAGTCAAGTAATTACTATTTTCGGTCTGTTGGTTACTTTAGCTCCTCTGTTTTTTTACTTGTTGGCCCCGAATTTATCAGGTTTGCTCAAAGAGGTGGTAGATTCAAATTAGTATGTTCACCTAAGTTATCACCTCAAGATATTGAGGCCATAGAGCAAGGTTACAACCAGGGTAAATCCAATAATACTGAGACTGTTACTCAGAGCATATGTGAAGAAATTGAATCTTTGATATCACAAAAGCAAATACTTAATAACACAGAAGCCCTGGCCACTTTAATTGTCTGTGGGGCACTAGAAGTAAAAATCGCATTTAATCGAAATGCTTCTGGCATGTATCATGAAAAACTGGGGTTGTTTTGTTCCAGTGATGACTCATGCGTAGTTTTTAAAGGCTCTGTTAATGAAACATGGAATGGCTGGCATGAAAGAGGAAATTATGAATCTATGGATGTATTTTGTAGTTGGCGTGAAGGGAGAGACCGAAGGCAAACTCAAAAGTCGCTAAGTTACTTTGGTTCATTATGGGACAACGAAGTCCAAGGGCTTGAGGTAATTGATTTTCCCAAAGTTTCAATAGAGAAACTTCAAGCCATTGCCAAGGATTCAGTTGACAGCCTGAGTCCAAACGATGTGTCAAATTATTTTAAACTCTCTCGAGAATCAAACTCTAATGCTGATAAAGGCTGGAAGCCTTTTGAGCACCAATCTGAAGCAATTGAGAATTGGAAAAAACAAAATAAAAGAGGAATACTTGAACATGCGACAGGAAGTGGAAAAACATTCACTGCAATGATTGCAATTAAAGAGCACTTATCCGATGGAGGAGTGGTACTTGTACTTGTCCCAGACAAACTATTACATGAACAATGGTCTAAAGAGATTAAATTCCATATTGAAAACATAAGCTTGCTAAAGGTTGGTGCCGGTAACACTTTGTGGAAGAAAGATGGAAGACTAAAGGACTTTTCTATTGACCAAAATAGTCCGCATAAACGAGTCATTCTTGCAACCGTGCACTCCGCCCGCAGTGATGATTTTATCAATTTCATCACTGGTGGTAATCATTTGATGATAGTAGCTGATGAAGTTCATGAGATTGGCAGTAAAATAAACTCAAATATTATGAAAATTAACTCTGGTCCAAGGCTGGGTTTGAGTGCCACTCCCAAAAGATATGGAGATGAAGCGGGTACTAAAAAAATACTTGAATATTTCGGCGGCATTGTTAAACCACCTTTTACATTAATTGACGCAATAAACAGCAACAGGCTAGTTAAATATCAATATTACCCAAGTGCAATTAATTTAAATGAAGAAGAGTCTGATGAGTGGGAGAAAGCCACAAATGAAATATTGGTTGAATTTGCTAAGGCTCAAAGAGATGATAATAATAAACCGATAATTAATTCTAAAATCCAGATCATGTTGATTCAACGGTCAAGAATAGCAAAAAAAGCTGCTGAGAAAGTTCCATATGCACTGTCCGTAATAAAAGATAATTATCAAAATGGTCAAAGTTGGTTGATCTATTGTGAAGATCAATACCAACTCAATCAAGTCATGCAAGCACTCAAAAACAATGGGTATGACCCTTTGGAGTATCATATAAATATGACTGGGGATGCCAACGCCTCACTATATTGGTTCAAGACGGTAGGCGGAATTATGGTATCAATTAGATGTCTTGATCAGGGTGTAGATATCCCCAAAATATCTAATGCAATTATTCTCGCTTCATCTCAAAATCCCAGGCAATTCATCCAAAGGCGAGGGCGAGTTTTAAGGGTTTGCAAAAATAAACATTATGCAACAATATATGATGCAATTGTAGTCCCGACTGATATTGATAATGAACCTGGTCAATTATCACTTCTTAAAAGTGAATTGCAACGAAGCATAGAGTTTTCTGGGAATGCAATCAACAAATCTGGTGGTCACTCATTGGTTAAAATCGCAATTGATTTGGGCATTGACCCAAATGAATTAAATCTTTATGAGACAGCAGGAATTGAAGAAGAGGAAATAAGATGAGCAGAGAAGTAGATGCACTTGAATTATTGCTTCAAGTGAACAAAGAACAGGATAATCAAATCAGTGAGGAATTAATTACCGCCTGTTACAAACTTCAAAAGAAAAATCAATTTGAAGAGTTCAAGGACATTGAGAGTGAAATCAAGACTCTTGTCGAAGCGGAAATCAAAAAAGAGTGGAGCTTAAATAATGAAATTGAATAAGTTGACTATAAACAATTTCATGCCTTACAAAGGCGAGCAAATAATTGAATTTCCAAACCATCAAATTCAGAATGTTATGCTTGTTTATGGCGACAACATGAGAGGTAAAACAAGCTTTCTAAATGCAATACGTTGGTGCTTTTATGGAAAGGCCATAGGAAGGCACTTGAGGACTATTTCCACAATAGATCTGGTTAACATTGATGCTGCTGCCGAAGATGATTGGAATGTCGAAATAAAAATTAACTTTACCCATAACGACCATTCCTACGAACTTATTAGAAGACTTGAAAAAAAAGAGTTCGTTTCAACTCCTACTATAGATGCAAACTTTACTGAAATTCATTTGCTTAAAAGGGACGGTAAACCATTGAATGCTGGAATGATACAAAATGAAATTAATCAGATTATTCCAGAAGAAATTTCTAGGTTTTTTCTTTTTGATGGTGAGTTGCTTCAAGAATATGAAAACTTACTTCTTCAAGATGTAAACATCCAGGGTAAAAGCATCAAAGATAAAATCGAACAGGTATTGGGTGTTCCTGCTCTGACTAAAGGAAAAACTCAATTTACTGAACTACTTAACGATGCGAGTAAAATTCAAAGAAAGGAACTCAATAAAAACAAAAAATTAGAGGACTACGGTAAAGCTCAAAACAAACTCGAGGAAGAAATACAATTAATAGAATCTGACAATCATGAATTGATGTCCGAATTAGACAAGCTTAACGACGAGATCACTCGTATTGACGAGGAACTTAAGAATAGTGAATCTTTTTTGAATCAGAAGGATGCTTTAGATGAACTTAAAAATAAAAAAAACACGATCAATCAGAAAATATCAGCATTTATCAATGACAATATTTTACTGTTTCAAACAGTCTGGAAAGACATCATTAAAAACTCGGTGAAAAGCTCGATATCTGATTTAAAAGAAAAAAGAGAAGAGCTTAAATCTGAAATAGAGAACAATAATTACTCTCAATTTAGAGTTTCAAGCTTGCTGGAAAGTATTGATAAAAATGAGTGCATTAATTGTGAGCAAAGTATCCAAGTCGATACCATAAGCGAACTGAGGACAAAAGCAAAACTGCTTCAAAATTCTGTTCTCAATGTTAAAGACTCATCAGATAAACTGTACAATATATCGGAAAAAATTGAGAGATTAGGTAGTATCGACAGCGCTGATGAGTCAGAACGAATTTTAAAAAACATCAAAGAAATTAATTCCTTGAAGTTTGACAGGATTGGAATTGAAACAAAAATTGATGATATTCACAGTAAAATAAAAGATGAGGATACAACCACCCTTACTCAGAAAAGAGATAAATTAGTCAATTTGAGAGTTGAAGAAGACAGATTGAATCAGAGCATCAACACTAACCAGGAATCAATTGACAAAAAACAAAAGGAATACGACACATTTACTCAACTCATCTCAAATGATAAATCTAATAAAGGTGAATTAAGCTCTATAAGAGTAAGAATGTATCAAAGCCTTGTTAAAGTTTTTGACCACAGTATAGTTAAACTCAGAGACTCCCTCAAAACAACCGTAGCTGATTTAGCTACTAGCGCCTTCAAACAGTTAACAACCGAGACTACTTACAAGGGGTTAAAAATCAATGAAAATTATGGCTTATCCATAAGAGACCAAGAAGGCAGAAATGTAAATGAAAGAAGTGCCGGTGCTGAACAAATTGTTGCCCTGGCTTTAATTGATGGATTAAATAAAACTGCCAGAAATTCCGGCCCAATTATAATGGATACACCTTTTGGAAGATTAGATCTTAAGCACAGAAGCAATGTGCTGAAATACCTTCCTAAAATGGCTGATCAAATAATTCTATTAGTTCACGAAGGAGAAATTAATCCAGCAAATGACTTAGAAGATATTTCTGCACATGTTGGCTGTGAATACATAATTGAACGTATTTCCTCTTCACAATCAAAAATTAAGAAGAAAAGAAATGAGTAAAGATATAAAAAAGCGTTTTGGTTATTCACTTGAAGCAGGTAAAAAACTCCGAGAACTATTAACTTGGCTAAATGAGTCTACAGGCGACGCCTCGAGTCCATTAGAACAATTCGATATACTTAGATTCGTAATAGCAATTGCTATCCAAGATAGTATTTCCCCAGAACCAATTGTTGGGAAAAAAGAACAACCGCATAGGTATTTTGGATTTGATCCAGATGGAATTATTTATGACGTTCTAGAAACATATAAACACAGGCCAAAAGAAGTTTCGGTTTATGACTATGTAGAATGGCTGGCTGATGATGGCATTAACAAAATGTATGATGATTATATTCAGCAAAATAGTATTTCTTTTGATAAATATCTAAAACCAAAACCAACCAATTAAGATGGAAGGACTAAAACTTTACTTTTTCCTTATTGATGAAAATGAAACCCCTACTGTGAGCGTTCATAGAGAGTTCAAAACGATAGAAGTGCTTTGGAATTTAAATTCCTCACAAAGAAAAACTGGAGTTATACATGCGGGATATTCTCGACCAAACCTTAATAAAAAAACATTCACAAAATACCCTGGAACAATCGTTGTTACAGCTACACTGAAATGGATACTGCCAGCAAAATATAAAATCACTGATCACTATCAAGGAACTATAGTAATCAGTGGCTATGAGGTACCTTACTATTTAATTACAGAAGGTTTTGGATATGAAAGTAATCCTGTGGAACAATTGAAAGCCACATCAATAGATTCAACTCATACAGGCATAAATATATTAGATGACATATTGAATGTATTGAAAACCTCAAAAAAGCCGATTACATCTGACGAAGTTTTTGCAGAACTAGTCAGATCCGCATCATTAGACAATACATCACCTGAAACCCTTAGGTATATCGAAGCAAAGCTAGATGAACTCTTGAGCCAGAATGATATAGCTTCTTTAGAAGCGGATCATAGAAAATATTATTTCTCTGGTTCAAGCCAATTTGAGTTTCATGGATGGGTCAATAAACTTTTAAATGAAGAAGGAAAATGGGAAAACATCCTTATCAAAAATGGTATTTCTGACGAAACTTCATACTTGAATA
Source organism: Gammaproteobacteria bacterium (assembly GCA_030430025.1). Lineage (GTDB taxonomy): Bacteria > Pseudomonadota > Gammaproteobacteria > Xanthomonadales > Marinicellaceae > Marinicella. The sequence continues at coordinate 104,978 of JAUIGR010000003.1, read as the reverse complement.
ATATTCAAAATATCCAGGGACTGGATAATGATCAAATTGGATTATTCCGCTTTAAACAGCTATTAAACGAAACTGATAATTCTAATCCACTAGCAATTATAGATATTGCACCTGAATCGATCCTTGATAAGAATATAAATAACATGAAGTTGTCGGTTAGAGTTACAAATGTTCTAAAAGAAAAAAACATTTTTACACTTAGGCCACTTAAAAAACACTCACTTACGGACCTCTTAGGTTGGAAAAACTTTGGCAAAAAAAGTGTTAAAGACATGGCCAAGTGCATAATCAATGAAATAGATAAGTTGAATAGATTTGTTTCCGGAGTAGATAAAAAAAAACAGAATAAAGATGATGAAGAATATAAGGAACAGCTCTTAACGTCAATCACTCTTAAAGATCACTTTGATACATTTTTAAAGAGCCTGAATGAGGCAGAGAAAACAGTAATTGAAAGTAGACTGGGAGTATTTGGCAAAATTTCAACACTTGAAGAATGTGGAAATATGCTTGGTGTTACAAGAGAAAGAGTAAGACAAATTCAAGAAAAGTGTTTGAAAAACCTATTTGAAAAAAACAAATGGGTAGGCATTATTGGTTTAAAAATTGATTCGCTTATTTCCGTTGCTGAATCTCCACTTATTTTAGAAACTTTAGAAGTAGAAGATGAATGGTTCAAAGGATTCAATGAAAACATTGGGTTGCTGGGGCAATTAGTACAAACTTTGACTAAAAAAGAATTCAAAGAATTAAGGGTAGCCGGGCAGAATATCATTTCACGAATTAATAAAAACCAGTGGAGTAACTGCATTAAAGAATTTAAAGGTACTTTTTCTCACAACACCGTTAGTCAAAAGTTAAGTAAGATTGAAGTGAAACTAATAATTAAGTCAAAATTATCAGCAATAAATGCATCAGAGCTATCATCGTTAGCTTGGAATATATTAGAAAAAGACCTTAATTTTCATGGGGAATCGGATGAGGCTTTGTTGGTTTCATTTGGAAGATCAGCAGAATCTTCTATTCTTGCTGTGTTAAACAGCGCAGAGAAGCCCTTACACTACACTGAGGTTGCTAAAAGAGCAACTAAAATACTAGGCAAGCATGTTGAAGAAAGAAGAGCTCAGGGTAGCTGTCAGTCAAATGCAATGCTATTTGGAAGAGGAACCTACGGGCTAGAAAAGTTCATTAAGGTTCAGCCTGAGACTCAAATAAAGCTTATAGAATACGTAGAGGAATTACTTTATCAAGGACCACTAAAAAAACAATGGCACACCTCTGAAATTATGGAATGCCTTGAAAAGGATGACAATAATCTTGCTGATGAACTTGATTTATATTTGGCAAACATTATTCTCAAAAAATCAAGTAAGTTATCATATTTGAATAGAATGGTATGGGCTAGATCCGATTCTGGTCAAACAGGGAATGATCGGATCGATCAAGCAGATGCATTCACAAAGATTCTTAAAGACAATGATGGGCCATTGAAAGGAGTGGAATTGAAACGCATTTTAAAAGACATAAGGGGTGTGGCTACCAATCTACAAATCCAGCCAACTGAGGAAATGATACAAATTGGCCCTGACTATTGGGGGCTTATTGATAGAGACATAAATGCTTCACAAACCTGCATTAACAAATGCCTAAATTTTCTAGAAAAATACTTAAAAATTAAAAACAAAGGAATTCATGTTAGTGAAGCTCAAGCTGTATTTGATAAATATAGAATTAATACTGAAAGAATATCCTGTTATGCAATTTTCAATTTGGCCCAAAGAGACGATAGGTTTTATCTTGGTAGATCAATGTTTTTAGGTTTGAGCAAGTGGGGAGATGATACCAGAAGGCTCAACTTTGCTCAGGCACTAAGAGAGATTTCTAACAGTGCAAAATCACCAATGAAACTAAGTGATATCCACTCAAGAGTTGAGAGTTTAACGGGGCTACCATTAGAAGGAACAGTTACTGGGATGCTTATAAACATGGGTGCAAAATATGATGAGGACAATAAACTTTGGGAGTTCGAACAAAACTAATGAAAATTGAACATTACTTCATACTGTTTAGTAAGGTATGAAATTCCCCGGGCCAAATGTAGTTTAAAGAATTTATGGAACTCAATATCACCTAAATCTTTTTTTTGTTCAAAATAATGTTTTAATATAATTGCCTGATAAATATCGGCGTGATTACCGCCTAAGGTTTTCCAGCTCATTTCAACATTACTTTCTGAAGATATATCCTCAACTGGGGGAACCGACTTTTCTTTTAGGGACAAACACAGTGCCCATCTACACAATACATTCCAATTCTGAACTCCCGTTTTACTCTTTACATATATAAGTTGTTTCTTTTCTTTATCTGATAATTTTATTGAATTAATTTCGTGCATTTTAAAAATACCTTTCTTCAATTATGGAGGAATTAATTTCATTGTCGAAACTGATCAGATATTCTTTACTTATCTTGTCACTTAAAAGACTCTGATGTTCTTCTCTTAATTCTTCATCTGTCGATAATAAAATCACTTGTTTACTTGCTTGAGGAAAATAGTTTCGAACTAAATTTGACCGATGGGTGCTATCAAGCCGTCCAAGTGGCGTATCAATAATTGTAGGTATCTCTCTTCCTGATGCCTCAGCGAATGCCCACAAAACAGCAATGGACAATAACTGCCTTTCACCTGCTGATAAACTGCTCGATTGAATTTGATTGTTATGATTGTCAAAAAGCTCCAACTCGAATGTCTGTTGACAAATTTTTATTCGATCAATTAAGTTGTCCTTTCTATTCAAGTTGTCTAATTTCAATTTTACTAATTTTTCCAGCTGTTCTAAATTTGACTGGATTAATTCATCCCTGTAGGAGCTTAAAACAGTTGATACTTTATCAATATGTTTAACTACTTTAGCTGTTTTCTTTTTCTCAAACTCAATAAGGTTTTGTTTTTCAAGTTGATTTGAGTGCCTCGACATCAAAATATTCAATCCAACAATAGAACTTTCCAATTCCTCATTTTTTTTAGATATCTTTTCTATACACAGTTTTAGATAAACTTCATGCGTAGTTAACTCATCCAGCAATGGCTTTACTTTTTCATATGTTGGAATTGATTGAATTTTATTTTCAAGCAAATATTTTTTTTCAAGTAAATCATTCCTTGTTGAAATCAACTCTAGTGACTTGAATTTATCCAAAGGTATTTCATATCCAACAGCAATGAAATCACTTTTGTCAAACCTCATGAATTTACCATGCCCTGGTTTAAGTTGAATTTTATCAATAAGCCCGCTCAATATTTCATTGACTTTATTTTTAGCAGTAACGGGTAATTTTGATAGCTTTATTTCATTAAGTATTTGCTTGTTGTAGTTGGGTAATTCCTCTTTAAGAATCTGTACTTTATTTGCATCTTTGTCATCATCTATTTCATCTATAGCACTATTCAATAAATCTTCAACTAGACTCAAGGGCCCGACTCCAGATGCTAGTACTATTTGTTCCTTTTGAATACTTTCTAGTTTTGATTCCACTGAACCCAATTCGAAAGTTAAGTCGTCTCTCTTTTCTAATAAATGAGCACCCGCATTTCTAACCTCTCTTCTTGATTTAATGATTAAGTCTTTTCTTTCAACAACTTCCTCTTCAAGCATTTCAAGTTCATCTTTTAGCGAAGAAATGATTTCATTTTGACTAGCTATCTCTGCTTCTAAATTTTCAATGAGGCTTATATCAGATTGCTTTAATAGAGACTTTTGATTATTGTTTTTTATTAACCCTAAATCCGTATTAAGTTGATTGATTAAGTCAATACCCAATAAATTTTCTATGCCAGTTTTTATAAGTTCTCTTGATCTTTTTGGATCAGCTAAATGTTCTATTTTTTCACCATCAAAAAAGAATAAATCAGACAGTGAAATTGGGATAAATTTATTAACAAAGCTCTCCCAATTACTGGTTAAATGTTTGTCTATCTCTCCATTACATGACACTGTAAGAATATCAGTGAAATTAGAGCCTTCATTTGCTCTCCAAGAGCGGTCAACTTTATACTCACTCTCCTCAAATTCTTCACTATGTATAAATGTTAATTGTATTGATACTTTTGAATCACTATCAATATACTTGTTTTGCTTTTGTCTTAAGTATGATGAGTAGGCTTGAGTTCTATGATTAAAACAGTGTGCGTTTTTTCCAAATAAAATTAATTGAAGTGCTTCAAGTATAGTAGTTTTTCCTGAACCGTTTAAACCTCCACACAGTATAATTGGCTTTTGTTCATCAGTCTCAAAATCAATTACATGTTTCCCTTTAAATATGCCAAAATTTTGTAAAGCCAACTCCTTAAATTTCATCGTTACTCTCTATAACACTATCCTCAATTAATGAGCTATAGCCTTCCTGTGAGATTGATTTAGTCAGCATGTGGATTTTCTCATTGACTTCCCTCTTATCCTCTGTCGTCAATACTGATGAGTTTTGTAATTTAATGTTTAGCTCATTCTTTTTTCGCTCAAGGGCAAATCGTTTGGCTTCATTCATGTCTCCAAAAACACCTTTCTGAATTGACTTACTTAATTCAGCTGGCAAATTTGCTCTTCTTAATTTGCTGTGATGTTTAGCAGAAATTGATAAAAGGGACCTAATTTGATCATATAAGTGACCTTCATCTTTATAGACATTTTGGCAGTGATCTTTTAGCACCTTCAAATTTTCTGAACTCAAAATTGTATGCTTAAATCTTTTCCTACCAGGATAAGGTTTACCCATGATATCTTCATAAACTTCAGGCAACCTATCTTCAGCTTCATGCTTTTCATTAATCCAAATGTCACGTATGGCCTCAAGCTCATCGATTGGCAAGAGCTCAAGGTCTTTAACTTCATCAGGCCCGATTTCCTGAACAACTTTTTGTGCCTCCAGTACTTTTGACAACAAGTGCTCTCTGAAAAATTGCTTATACGGACCTGGAATTAAATCAGCACCATGTTTTGAGATATGAACGCTCAATGACCCATTCATTCTTCGAAAATCTCTATTGCTTTTATCACGCCTCAATTTATCAAGTCTTTTGTGTCTGACCGGATCATTAACATCAATTTCATTTCTAAGTGATAAAAGAGGAAGCATCCATTCCTTCTCTCTATCATTGCTTATCATCGCTGCCATTGACTTATCTTCTGAAACAAGCGTACAGACATAACAACCAAATCTACTAGAGCCGCAACTTTGAGTACTTGTATCTACTACCAGTGGACACTCACCACCGTCAGTTGCACCTTGGTACATGCTCATTAGATCCTCATTAGGGAAGTCCCATGGGTTTTTACTGGAATTTAAAAATATCCAAACATCATCGTTTGTCCAGTCTGAAATTGGAGAGTAAACCCATACTCGATCTAGCGAACCACTTATAACCAGTTTGTCTTTCAATCTAGTATTTGATGAGTGATTCTCATAATAGTCCATATTTTTTGACCTTTTATCACTCTCAGCTTTTCTGGTTCCTAAGACAAGAATTGCTTCGCCGTTTTTATCAACCAAACCATTTATAAACTTATTTGAAGGATTAATTTTTAATCTTGAAGTACACCACCTAAACTTATGTCTTGGTGCAGGATAACCTTTACCGATCAAGTTTACCCAAAAACGATCTTTAACTTCAGGTGTCAGCCTATGAGGAACAATTGGAATTTTTTGTTTTGTTTTCGCCTCAATCATTCTATCCAATGACTTTTCAACCCATAAAGAAACTATTGGGTTTTCAACTAATGTATCAGTGCTAATTACATGTACATCTTTTTTACATTTATCTTCATTCTTCAGCTCTAATAAAGCATTCCATACAAGCTGCAATACTGCTGTAGAGTCTTTTCCTCCACTGTAACCAATCACCCATGGAATTTCATCTGCCATATATAATTCTTTAATATGAGCGATAGACTCCTTTACAGTATTTTTATAGCCATTTGAGTTAAAAATTGATTGGCTTTCTATCTTAGTTTGCATTTTTACACTCTTGAAATTGTTTTTCCTGAGAGACTTCCTCGTCTGATAAATCTAAACCAATCAATTGTTTTATTCTTATTGATGTCAAAACAACATTTAGTTTTGAATTGCGCATTCTTCCAAGATGAACACACCTTCCTTCCCAGTCAGTTACATTTGACTTTTCCCAGTTTATATTTTTTAGTTTCCTCAACTTTGATTTCCAGTTTTTGCTTTCATTTAGAAGTTGGCTCCCAACCAGCCCAATTGCTTGCAACGTCACAGAATGAGCCTGTATTGAATCCTGTCTAACTTCTCCTGCTGATATTTTATCCTTGAATACAAAGTCCCAAAATGTAAGGTTCTTTGAAATCGATGTCCAAAATTCAGATGCCTTTTCAATTAGCCCTTTATAATTATCCTCAGTAATTTCTTTGAATAATTCACCATTTGCTTTATTAAATGCGCTGTGCGAAAACAATTTCTTGGATCTTGGGCCAAGGTTGCTTTCTTCCATATGAACAAGTTTTGTTAAAACTTCACTGTTAAAAATTACAGATTTTGATAGCTTGGCTGATGGAGAGTCATCATAAGTGATACTTAAAGATCTATCAGTTTTTACTGGGTACAAATTTAAGTCTTTAAAAATTCGTTGCCTGTCCTCTAAGCTTTTATCAATAAAGAAAACTACAGATATTGTCTCGTTACTGAGAGAGGAATCTTGAATAAGTGCTTCTCTTATTGCTGCATTTCTATGCTGTCCATCGGTTATAAAAACATCAGCATCTTCATCGATGACTAGAGTTCCTATTTTCTTCTCTTGACCACTTTCGCCAATTGCATGAAATTCACAACCACCACTTATACATGCAGTAATTGAAGAAAACACATATTCATTTCTTCTAGATAGAATGTAGTTCGTTATTTCAGGAATTCTAGATAAATTAATTGTTCTTTGTGCTCTATTTTCTACAGCAAGCAACCCCTCATCAAAAGTAAATATCTTTTGCAGACGTTTTAATGGGCACATCACCACATAATATTCACAGTCTGCCTGGTATCCCTTGATTGCCGCAAATAGATTTCCTGAAATAATTTGTTTCATGACCCCTGATAATTTTATGATTGTTCGTGGCTATATCTCTTTGTTCGTAAGAACAAATAATGTAGAATATTATATATTAAATCTTATTTATTATTCACGCTATTACAAACTTATTTATTAATGATTTATCTTGACTGCAATTCAACCACACCAGTAAGCAAGGACGTAGCTGACCTTGTTTATAAGTTAATGACGGAAGAATTTGGAAACGCCAGTAGTAATACACATTCTTACGGAGTTAACGCTAAAAAGTATGTAACTGATGCAAGATCAGCTGTAGCAGAACTGGCAAACTCCAATAAGAATGATGTGGTATTCACAAGTGGGGCAACAGAAAGTAACAATATAGCAATTTTGGGCCTTGCTGAATATGCTAGAGACTCAAACAAAAAACATATTATCACGACTAAAGTTGAACACAAGTCAGTTTTAGAGCCGATTAAGCATTTAGAAAAGAAAGGGTTCTTGGTAACTTATTTGGAAGTAAATAAATTCGGTGAGATAAACCTAGAAGAACTAAAATCATCATTACGAGGTGACACATTTCTTGTATCTATTATGCATGTGAACAACGAAACTGGTTGTATCAGTCCTCTAAAACAAATTTGTGAACTGTTGTCAGTCCATGATGCCTATTTTCATGTTGATGCAGCGCAAAGCTTTGGTAAATTCAATTTAGGGCTTGAAAATACTCGCATTGATTTGATGAGCGTAAGTGGCCATAAAATGTACGCTCCCAAAGGTGTAGGTGCATTAATAACGAGAAAGAGAAAGTATGTAACGCCACCCCTTAAGCCTATAATTTTTGGCGGAGATCATGAAGGGAGGTTGCGGCCAGGCACAGTTCCATCACATCTAATTGCTGGTTTTGGCCTTGCTTGTAAAATTTCACTTGAAAATCAAAACTCTTGGATAAGTCAAGCTTCAAAAATAAAAGAAAGTGTCCTTGCTGGTTTAAAAAAGTTTGGAGCCGTAATAAACGGCAAAAATACATCCCCTTATACTGTAAACTTTTCGATACCAGGAGTGAACTCACAAGCAGCTATTCTAGTACTCAAAGATTTTGTCGCTATTTCAAATGGGTCAGCCTGTAATTCAGGTAAGTATGAAAAGTCTCATGTTTTAGTCGAAATGGGTTTGAATAACGATGTTATTGAATCAGCTATAAGAATGTCTTGGTGCCATTTGACACCTAAATTTTCAATTGATAATCTTCTAAATCACTTAGTCAAGCTGATCTAATCAGGCCATTGTGGATAGTAAACTCTATGTTTCAATTAAAATCTACAATGTGCTTGATTGGTTAAAATTACAAGTGGACATCAGTCGTTAACAATCAAGGTATATAAGATGTTAGATCCAGAGCTACAGAATAAACTTCAAAAAATTGACCACGAGCTAAAGCAGATAAACAACAAAAGAGAAAAGTTGTTAACTGAAAGAAATGCCTTATTAGAGACTAGTAACCATTCAAAGATTGAAACACAAGACTCTATACCAGTTTCAGTCAATCAAAAAATTGCTCTATTCAAACAGCTGTTCAAAGGTCGTACAGATGTATTTGCCAACAGATGGCAAAATACCAAAGGGTTAAGTGGATATTCCGTTGCTTGTCACAATGAGTGGGCGCCACGAATCTGCAGAAAACCTAAAGTTAAATGCATGGACTGTTCTCACCAGAAATTCAAACGCCTTGATGATCAGCAAATCTATCAACACCTAACAGGTAAACAAGTTATTGGTCTTTACCCTTTATTATCAGACAGCACCTGTTACATACTCGCAATTGACTTTGACAAAACTGATTGGCAGGAAGCTGTGGGTGCAGTAGCTAAAGTCTGTTATGAGCTAAAGGTTCCTCATGCTATTGAAATTTCAAGATCCGGTAATGGCGCCCATCTTTGGGTGTTTTTCTCAGATGTAGTATCTGCCAAAGACGCTCGATTATTAGGGTTTAACCTGCTGGACAAGGCAATGGAAAGTTATCCTGATCTTTCCTTTGAGTCCTATGATCGATTTTTCCCAAATCAAGACACTATGCCTGATGGTGGGTTTGGAAACCTTATTGCTTTGCCGTTACAGCATGGAGTAAGAAAGCAAGGCAATAGCCTGTTTGTCAATATCAACTTACAACCCTATGAAGATCAGTGGAAATTCCTTAATCAATTAGAGAAGCTTTCAAAAAAACAGCTGCGTGAACTTATTACAAAGATGAAGTCCAATGCATTATGTTCAGTTGATGCCCAAGAAGTTAACGAACAATTACCATGGGAAAAAAGTGCCAAATTGGTTCATGAAAAAATTGAAAACTGTCCTGATAACATAACTCTCACACTGGCAAACTCCATATACATAAGTATTGATGAATTGCCTCCCCCGCTAATCACAAGACTTAAAAGACTAGCAAGTTTCTCAAACCCAGTATTCTTTAAGACACAAGCAATGCGGTTTTCTACTCATGGAATACCCAGATATATAACCTGCGCAAAGGTCGAGACAGGGCCCTCAAAAACTAAATGGTTATCCATTCCCAGAGGATGCTTCGATGATGCAGTTACACTTCTGAAGGAACATAGTATAGTTACTGAAGTTGAAGACAAACGTAATCATGGGGTTCCGCTTAAGTCGTTACATTTTATTGGCAAACTTCATAAAGACCAATCTAAAGCAGTTAAAGCAATGACTGAACATGATACCGGAATATTGCATGCTCCTACTGCCTTTGGTAAGACGGTCACTGCGATTGGTATTATTGCAAAACGTAAGACAAACACATTGATATTGACTCACAACAGACAACTTCTTAGTCAGTGGCAAGAACGTTTAAAGGCGTTCCTTCCCGATGCCCAAATCGGAGTTTATTGTGGTGGAAAGAAAAAACCAAGTAAGATCATAGATATTGCAACTTACCAGAGCTTAGTCAATAAAAAAGATAATACCATCAATCAACTGGTTCAGGACTATGGGCAAGTAATCATTGATGAATGCCACCATATATCGGCGCCTAGTTTCGAGATGGTATTGAATGAAGTGAGAGCAAGATATGTATTAGGCCTTACTGCCACCCCTTATCGACAAGATGGTCATGAGAAAATTATTTTTATGACTGCCGGTCCAGTTCGACACAGTGTAAAAGCAAGTCATTCTGATCACTTCAAGCAGCAGGTCATCGCTAAGGAACTGGATGATCAGCCCCCAGCCGAATTCACAGAATCTGATGCCCGCCCCAAAATTACGGATGTATATAAATGGCTTATGGAAAACGAAGCTCGCTCCAAAAAGATTGTTGCAGACGTAATTACTCAAACCAATGCTGGAAAACATCCACTTGTTTTAACAGAGCGGAGGCAACATGCAGAATCCATTAATCAAATGTTGATAGATGCAGGTATAACTACAGTAATTCTAAGAGGGGCAATGAAAGCCCAAGATTTTAAAGATGCTAATGCACAATTGCCACATGCGCAGGTAATTGTTGCAACAGGTAAATATGTAGGCGAAGGTTTCGACTTACCTAAACTAGATTGCCTTTTCCTTGCAATGCCTATTTCATGGAAAGGGTCATTAGCACAGTACGCAGGGCGAATTCACCGTGAATCTGACGGCAAAGAACAGGTCTCAATACATGATTATATTGATGCATCTCTGCCAATGCTACAGCGAATGTTTCGCAAACGTGAAAAGGGATATAAATCGATGGGCTATGAAATCGAAATGCGTTAGTGAAAATGTATGTAAATTCAACTAATCAACTCATTCTCCCAAAGGACCATTGGAAATCGGGCATATGCATTTACTTGTGGATATTCGCACCTACTTCTGGAAGTGACATAGATGATAGGTGTACATGTAGGAGACTGTAAACAATTCGTGTATCCACAATCTCAAATATAGTCTCTTAAGGAAGCTTTGAAGAATAGAAGGTTTCTCTGGCTTTATTTGATTTTCAAGTTCAAGGCAGATGAATGTGGTGTTAGTCATCCTCTCACAAAATTATCCAACAATGAGACAGGAAATCAGACAAAGCCACATAAGGATTTAAAACACCCATCTTCTACGTTATGACTTTTATTAATGAGAACGATCATTAAATTCAAATCATAATTATTCGTCAAAAGTAGGACTAATTAGTGCTGAGGGTGAAACTCTATTACACAATGTGAATCTCTATTTTACAGGGTGAAACTATATTACCTACCGACAATTCTTTTTTTAGCGTTTCGTCCATTATTCAACTGTTACCGATTTCGCCAAATTACGGGGTTGATCAACATCTGTTCCACGCAATACCGCGACATGATAGGCAAGTAATTGCAACGGGACATTGAAAACTATCGGTGAAGTGAACGATCCACTGGCTTCCAAAGTGATTACATGCTCAATACGATCATCCAAACCGTGGTCACTTTTATGATCAACAAAAACATACAGTTCTCCACCCCGTGCTCGCACTTCCTCAATATTCGACTTGAGTTTTTCTAATAATTCATCATTAGGACAAACCGCGATAACCGGCATGTTTTCATCAACCAAAGCCAATGGACCATGTTTGAGTTCACCAGCTGGGTAACCTTCAGCATGAATGTAAGATATTTCTTTGAGCTTCAAAGCCCCTTCCAGTGCTATTGGGTAATGCAAACCACGTCCAAGAAACAACGCACTGTTACGTTTGGCTATTTTTTCTGCTATCGTTTTGATCTTATCATTCAATAATAATGCTTGATTAATGATACCAGGCATAGTTCTTAATTGAGCTACCAATCTTCTGCGACGGGCTGGATCCTTTTGATGAATTTCCATCATTTTCAAGACCAATAATGCCAACACAGCCAACTGAGTGGTCAGTGCTTTGGTTGAAGCCACACCTATTTCAGGTCCCGCATGTGTTAACAAACAATGATCGGTTTCTCTGTCCAGTGTCGAATTGGCGACATTACAGACAGCCAAAGTAGATAAATAACCACTTTGTTTTGCAAATCGCAATGCGGCCAATGAGTCAGCGGTTTCACCCGACTGTGATATCGTCAAGAATAAGCTGTTCTTCGGAACCACCGGTGACCGATAACGGTATTCACTGGCGATTTCTATTTGTGTTGGCAAACCCACGAATGCTTCTAGCCAATGCCTGGCTACCATACCTGCATGATAGGATGTACCACATGCGATGATGTGAATATGTTCAACTTTTTTTAATAACTCACAGAGTTGTGAATCAATGAATTCATCATTGACATGACCACCTATTAACCTATCAGCAATGGAATTGGCAACGGCTGTGGGTTGCTCATGAATTTCTTTGAGCATGTAATGGTCATAACCATCCTTACTCAAAGACTCTGCTGACAGGTTAACTATTTTGACCGGTCTTTCGACACAATCATCATTGGCATTATAAATGATACACTCATCAGCTGTGATTTCCACAATGTCGCCTTCTTCAAGGTAGCTGAACTGTCGAGTCTCATTAATCAATGCCTGAACATCAGATGCCACATAATGCTCCCCATCACCATAACCCACCACCAAAGGACTACCCATTCGTGCTGCAATGATACGATCAGGATCAGACATGCTGGTTATCGCCACTGCATAGGCTCCATCCAACTGCCTGATTGCCTGATGACTGGCTTGTGAAAAGGACATACCCTGATTTTGATAGTCATGAATCAAATGTACCAGCGTTTCTGTATCTGTCTCAGATTTAAATTGATACCCTCGGTCTTCCAAATGCTTTTTCAATGGCATGTGGTTTTCGATGATTCCATTGTGAACAACTGCAATGGCATTATTAGAATCATGCGGATGGGCATTGGCTGATGTCGGTTCTCCGTGCGTTGCCCAGCGGGTATGGCCTATACCGCTGTTTCCCGATACTGGCTCTTCATTCAACTGGGTCTGCAATTTGGCTAATTTACCTGCCTGTTTTTTAATGGTAATGCCACTGCCTTCTATTATTGCAATACCAGCAGAATCATAGCCTCGGTACTCTAAAGTTTTTAAGCCATTCATGATTAACTCAACCACATTCCGTCTGGCACTTGCTGCTACTATTCCACACATGTCATTTTTTCTTTGGTTTTTTCCACCCTTGAATGGTGTGTTGTTCTGTTCTTGAAAGCGTCAGTTCACCCGCAGGTGCATTTTTGGTGATGGTTGACCCCGCTCCAATGGTCGCACCAGGTCCAATAGACACCGGAGCAACCAATTGTGAATCAGAACCAATAAATGCACCATCACCTATGATCGTTTTGAATTTGTTAACACCATCATAATTACAAGTAATGGTACCTGCACCAACATTCACATTCTGACCAACTTCAGTATCACCCAAATAACTTAAGTGATTTACTTTACTGTTTTGACCCAATCGGGTTTTTTTGGTTTCAACAAAATTGCCGATCTTAGCACCGGCTGCCAACTCAGTTCCTGTTCTCAAACGAGCAAATGGGCCAATTTCGCAAGCACCAGTCGTGGTAACACCCTCCAAAACAGAGTGTGGTTTAACTACGGTCCCCTTAGCTAAACAACAATCTACCAACACACTGTGAGCACCTATTCTGACATCATCAGCAAAGTAATTACTCCCTTCTAACACCACTCCTTTGTCGATCACAACATCCTGCCCACATTCCAAATGACCACGAATGTCGATGCTCTCAGGTTCTAGTAAACGAACACCACTAATCATCAACTGTCGACGCAGGCGTTGTTGCATGATCGACTCAAGTTCGGCTAACTGAACCATATCATTGGCTCCTTTCACTACTTGAGCATCGGTTAAACATATGGTTTCAAAAGGCTGTCCATCCTTTGCAGCCAAGGCAATCACATCAGTTAAATAATATTCTTTTTGTTGGTTATCATTTGATATTTGTGACAACCATTTCTTTAAAGAATGAGCAGGAGCCTGAATAATCCCAGAATTGATTTCCTTGATCCTCTTTTGTTCTGTTGTCGCATCTTTCTCTTCTATAATAGCGTCTATGCCATGTGCTGACTTGATAATTCGGCCATAACCGGTAGGATCAATCACCTCTGCTGTCAGTACAAACTGATCAGTACTTCTATCGACCAAATCACTACTTTGCACCAAAGGCACATCACCATACAACACCAAAACCTGCTCATCATCATTAAAAAAAGGAACAGCCTGTTGCAACGCATGCCCTGTCCCCAACTGCTGATCTTGTTTTGCCCAGTTCACAGACTGGCCCTCGAAGTGACTCTTTAACTGTTCACCCTGATGACCATATACCAATGTTATTTGTCTTGGAGACAAAGACAATGCCAACCGATAAACATGCTCAACCATCGGCACACCCGCTATCGAGTGTAACACTTTGAGTTTTTTGGATTTCATTCGGGTACCAACACCAGCTGCCAGTATCACTACATGAAGAGCGCGAATCATCAATTTACCAAATAAAAAACAGCATTATAAATCATACAAAACGAGAAATCATAGAAGCCTTTAAAGAGCAAATCACAGAGCAGTTGATTCACAACAAAGTCAACAAAACCCTCATGACAATGAATGTGAACAATACTGCTGAACCCCCACGGATAGATCTAAAAAAATCGCATCAAGCATCTATCTGATGCAATACCAGTCATATTATGTTATAAATACGATCTAAGTTACACATACGCACTGGTTATTTTGGTATTTCTATCAAAATACCGCCTTTCGTGTCTATTATTAGCTTATATTAATGATTGATAAGCCCCAGGGCATAGATCTATATCGTTTCACTCACAAGTGAACTTCAGGGACTGGACAAGTAATAAGGAATTTGTAAACAAGAAAGCAAACTGTTACAGGTTAATCTTGATCTGCTAACATCAAGGCATAAAGCGTAGTGATTGGTTTCCTTAACCACTGTATTTTATAAATAAATTTGAGCGAATTGACCTATGGAAAAAGCATATCAACTGAGTCTAACAGACGGCTTAAGAAATCACTTAGAAGAAGTTCTCGAGATCAAAAAAACACAAGCCATCAACGCTAAAGAAACTATTGATTCCGCTAAAAAATTGCTCAATAATCTTGAACAAACTAATCCATCTGACACTATTAAAGATGCCATCAGGAAGTTACGTTGTTTGATTGAAATGGTTGATGATCCAATGTGGGATATGCGAACAAACAATAAAAACTATGTCATGGCTGTATTGTCTTATTTTACTGGCTCCAAAGAATACATCCCAAATTTCATGCCTGAGTTGGGTGTAATGTTTGATGCGATGATGATTGATTTGGTAGCTGAAAAGCTCACCCATGAACGAGATGCTTACCAAGATTTCAGAAGTTTTGTCAAAGCATACAAAAAATCACCCTTCTACAAAGGACAGGAACTCACCAAGGATGACTGGGTGAAGGGGCGAAAAAAGGAATTAAGAGATAGACTCAAAAGACGCCGCCGTCGTGATGCCAAAAGAACAGGTTTCCGAGGCAGTAATTTCACCGTGATTTAGTCGAGCTAATAACTTTATAACTGATAAAAAGCCGACATAATGCCGGCTTTTTTTATACTGATAACATCACAACGATCAACGCTTGAGATTTTTCTTCAATCGTGCAACTGCCTGAATCTGAGCAACTGCTTTGGCTAGTTCTGCCTGAACTTTAGCTAAATCTTGTTTCTTAGCTTTGTCTTTTAATAAGTTTTCAGCATCTTCTTTAGCTTTGATAGCAGCTGCTTCGTCAATGTCATCAGCGCGTAAAGCAGTATCTGCCAAAACCGAAACCAGATAAGGTTGTACTTCAAGAATACCACCTGATACGTAAAAGTCTTCTTCGCTGCCATCAGTGTGATGAACGCGAACTTGGCCTGGCTTTAATTGTGTGATCAAAGGCGCGTGTCTTGGGGCAATACCCAACTCACCGGCTATACCACTGGCAACCACCATTGAGACTTCTCCCGAAAAGATGGCTTTTTCTGCACTGACAATATCACACTTAATGGTTGACATGATTAATTACCTCAAGCTGCTTTTTCTTCCAATTTCTTGGCTTTTTCCAAAACTTCATCAATGGTACCAGCCATGTAGAATGCTTGCTCTGGAATGTGGTCATATTCACCTTCGATGATGCCTTTGAAGCCACGGATGGTTTCACTCAAAGACACATAGGTACCTGGTGTACCGGTAAAGACTTCTGCCACGGTAAAAGGTTGAGAGAAGAATTTTTCAACTTTACGCGCACGATATACCACTTGACGATCTTCATCAGACAGTTCGTCCATACCCAAAATCGCGATGATGTCTTTCAACTCTTTATAACGTTGCAAAGTACCTTGTACCGCACGTGCTGTGTTGTAGTGTTCTTCACCAACCACCAACGGATCTAATTGACGTGAAGTTGAATCCAATGGATCTACAGCTGGATAAATACCCAACTCAGCAATCGAACGAGACAATACAACAGTCGCATCCAAGTGAGCAAAGGTAGTCGCAGGTGAAGGGTCAGTCAAGTCATCAGCTGGTACGTAAACTGCTTGAATCGAGGTAATAGAACCTTTCTTGGTAGAGGTAATACGCTCTTGTAATTTACCCATTTCTTCAGCCAGAGTAGGCTGATAACCTACCGCCGAAGGCATACGACCCAACAGTGCAGATACCTCAGTTCCTGCTAATGTGTAACGATAAATGTTATCAATGAACAACAGTACGTCACGACCTTCGTCACGGAAGTACTCAGCAATGGTCAAACCAGTCAAAGCCACACGCAATCTGTTTCCTGGAGGCTCATTCATCTGACCGTAAACCATGGCCACTTTTGAATTTTCAAAATTGTCTACATCAACAACACCAGCTTCTTGCATCTCGAAATAGAAGTCATTACCTTCACGAGTACGCTCACCTACACCAGCAAATACCGATAAACCCGAGTGTTTAGTCGCAATGTTGTTAATCAACTCCATCATGTTAACGGTTTTACCTACACCGGCACCACCGAACAGACCAATTTTACCACCTTTAGCAAATGGGCAAACCAAGTCAATTACTTTAATACCTGTTTCCAGAATTTCATCAGAAGCCGCTTGCTCTTCATAGCTAGGTGCATCGCGATGGATTTCCCATTCTTCATCTGCATTGACATCGCCACACATATCGATGGGCTCACCCAATACATTCATGATGCGACCCAATGTTTTCTTACCAACAGGAACAGTAATCGCTCTACCTGTATTGGTTACATTCAAACCACGTTTCAAGCCGTCAGTTGAACCCAATGCAATGGTTCTGACTACACCATCACCCAGTTGTTGTTGTACTTCTAAAGTAGTGCCGGTTTCAGCAATCTTTAAAGCATCATACAGTTTTGGCACTGAATCCCGAGGAAACTCAACGTCAACAACCGCGCCAATGATTTGTACTATGTTACCTGAACTCATATCTGACTTCTCCTATACTGCGGCCGCACCGCCGACAATTTCTGAAATTTCTTGTGTAATGGCTGCCTGTCTGGCTTTGTTATAAATCAACTGCAACTCTTTAATCAAATCTGAAGCATTATCAGATGCAGATTTCATCGCAACCATTCTGGAGGCATGCTCGGATGCCAAGTTTTCTAAAACACCCTGATAAACCAAAGACTCAATGTAGCGGTTCATTAGCTGATCCAACACATCTTTGGCTTCTGGCTCATAAATGTAGTCCCAATTATCTGAGATCGCTTCCTCATCTGTGGGAGGCAATGGCAACAATTGATCAACCATCGGCTTTTGCGTCATGGTGTTGATAAAGTCGTTGTAAACCAAATAAACATGGCTTAGCTCACCTTTAACGTAAGCATCCAACATCACTTTAACCACACCAATCAATTTAACTAATTCAGGTGTGTCACCCAATGCTGAAATATTTCCCTTTAATTCAACATTGGTTTTTCTGAATTGTGATGCGGCTTTGTTACCAATGGTAACCACATCAATACCGGCACCTTTTTGTTGCCACTCACGCATGTGCATCACGCATTTTTTGAACAACATAGAGTTCAAGCCACCACACAAACCACGATCGGTTGAGATGATGATGTAACCAACGCGATCAGCCTGTTGGTCATGCATGAACGGATGCTTGTATTCCGGTGTGGCTTTGGCCAAATGTCCAATCATCTGTTTGATCTTATGAGTATAAGGTCGAGATGCATTCATTTGGTCCTGTGCCTTTTTAATTTTACTTGCTGAAACCATCTCCAAAGCGGTGGTCACTTTACGTGTCGAGGTTACGCTTTTGATTTTGGTTACAATTTCACTACCGACTGCCATATTATTTACCTGTTATTGGGTATTACTTAGTATTTACCAGCTGCCTGTTTTTTTGAAATCTTCAACACCATCTTTCAATTTCGCTTCGATTTCGTCATTAAAATCACCAGTTTTGTTCAGTGAGTCCATAAAATCAGCTTTGGTGTTGTTCATGTGGTCAATCAAGGCAGACTCAAAGGCACCGATTTCATTCATCGCCACATCATCCATGTAACCACGATCAATGGCGAACAATGAAACGGCCATTTCAGCCACACTCATTGGTGAGTATTGTTTTTGTTTCATCAATTCAGTTACACGTTGACCACGTTCCAATTGCGCTCGAGTGGCTTCGTCCAAATCAGAAGCGAACTGAGCAAAAGCGGCCAATTCACGGTATTGAGCCAGAGCCAAACGAACACCACCACCCAATTTCTTAACCACTTTAGTTTGCGCAGCACCACCTACACGAGATACCGACAAACCCGCATCAATCGCAGGACGGATACCTGAGTTGAATAAATCAGTACCCAAGAAGATTTGTCCGTCAGTAATCGAAATTACATTGGTTGGTACGAACGCAGATACGTCACCAGCTTGTGTTTCAATGATAGGCAATGCAGTTAAAGAACCGGTTTTCCCTTTTACTTCACCGTTAGTAAAACGCTCAACATAATCAGCGTTAACACGCGCTGCACGCTCTAACAAACGTGAGTGTAAGTAGAATACATCACCAGGATACGCTTCACGACCTGGAGGACGTTTCAACAACAATGATACTTGACGGTAAGCCCATGCTTGTTTAGTCAAATCATCATAAATAATCAATGCATCTTGTCCGCGGTCACGGTAGTACTCTCCCATGGCACAACCTGAGTAAGGTGCAATGTATTGCATCGCAGCAGAATCAGAAGCTGTAGCAGCAACGATGATGGTGTGATCCATGGCACCATGCTCTTCTAATTTACGTACCAAAGCAGATACCGAAGAACGTTTTTGACCAATGGCTACGTAGATACAAACAACACCCGTGCCTTTTTGGTTAATGATGGCGTCAATGGCCACGGCTGTTTTACCTGTTTGACGGTCTCCAATAATCAACTCACGTTGACCACGTCCAATGGGAACCATAGCATCAATTGATTTCAAGCCTGTTTGTACAGGTTGATCAACCGATTTACGGTCAATTACGCCCGGAGCAATTTTTTCAATAGGTGAAGTTAATTTGGCTTCAATAGGACCGTTACCATCTATCGGGTTACCCAATGAATCTACCACACGTCCAATCAATTCAGGGCCAACAGGGACTTCAAGAATACGACTGGTACATTTGGCTTTATCGCCTTCTGAAATGTGGCCATAATCACCCAAAATTACCGCACCCACAGAATCTCGTTCCAGATTCAATGCCAAAGCATAGGTGTCGCCAGGCAATTCAATCATTTCACCTTGCATCGCATCGGCCAAGCCATGGATACGTACAATACCGTCAGATGTACTGACTACAGTACCTTCTGTGCGGGCCTCTGACTGAACTTTAAAGTCCTTAATTCGATCTTTAATCAGTTCACTGATTTCTGATGGATTCAATGTCGTTTGCATTGCATTTCCTCGTATTCTATTAAGTCTGTTGACATAAATTAATTAAAAAGCTGTGTTTTCAATCGATCAACCTTGCCGCGCAATGTACCGTCAATCACCAAATCTCCACAGTGAATGCGGGCACCGCCCATTAAGGTTTCATCAATTTGTGCATTCAAGCTGATCTGTTTACCGGTTCTTTTGCTGAGAGCTGCTGTCATCGCTTGTTTTTGAGCTTCTGTCAATTCGACAGCTGAGTACACATCAACAGTTAATGCCTGTGAATCTTGCTCAAGATAGTACTGATACAATTCAGCCACTTCGGGTAACAAGCTTAAACGGTCATTATCAACCAGCAACCTTACAAAATTTTTGTAATGTTCGCTGGCATTGTCACCGCATACCAATTGAACCAAATCTTCGTCCGGAACATCTGGCTGACTGAAGTAATTGAGAATCTTGTCATCTTGAGCTAATCCCGCAGCCACCATCAAGTCTTTTGACCATTGGTCAACAACTGACTCGCTTTTGGCGAACTCAAATGCCGCTTTGGCATAAGGTCTTGCTAATGTGATTAATTCACTCATTGTTAGATCTCTTTAATTAAATCGTCTAGCAAATCTGCATGTTTCTTAGCGTCAACTTCTTTAGAAATCAACCGCTCAGTACCTGCGATGGCCAAAGCGGACACTTGCTGACGCAAGGCTTCTTTGGCTCGGTTAGTTTCCTGCTCAATCTCAACTTTAGCTGCTGTCAGCTGGCGCTCTTTTTCTGCAAGTGCATCAGATTTGGCCTGGTCTTTGATCTTGGTTGCCATTTGTGTGGCCTGGTCTTTAATGTGACTGGCTTGCTCCTTGGCTTCTACAATCAAAGTTTCCACTTTGGCTTTGGCTTGATTCAATTCTTTTTCAGCACGATCACCAGCGGCCAAACCGTCAGCAATCTTTTTCTCACGCTCTTCCATAGCACCCAAGATTTGCGGCCAGATGTACTTCATGGTGATCACTATCACAACAAAGAACACAAGTGCTTGAATGATAAGAGTTGCATTAATATTCATGTTTGTACTCCGCCTTAATCCATTGGATTGGTGCTAAAAATTAACCTGTAACAGCTGCTAAGAATGGGTTGTTGAAAGTAAAGAACAAAGCAATACCAACACCAATCATTGCTACCGCATCAACCAGACCCATTAGCAAGAAGTATTTACCTTGCAACATAGGTGCTAATTCAGGCTGACGAGCTGAAGCTTCTAACAAGCGACCACCCAAGATACCCAAACCAATACCGGTACCAATCGCACTCAAGCCCAAAATCAATGCCACTGCAATGGCTGTCATGCCTTGAATATCAGCTACTAATGCTAAATTTTCCATCGTTTTCTCCGATTTACCTTATGGTTAAAATTAAAAAATTAATGTGAATCATGTGTTTCGTGTGACATATTCAGATAAACCACACTTAACATCATGAAAATATAGGCTTGCAATGTAATGATCAGTATGTGGAACAAAGCCCATGCCAAAGCAAGCAAAAACTGTACAAAGCCCATGGTGGCGCCTGAAAAACTGAATGCATCTGACCAACCGTAATTTAAGGTCAGTACAGCAATCAAAATGAAAATCAATTCCCCGGCATACATGTTGCCGAATAGTCGCAAACCCAATGAAACAGGTTTAGCGATGGTTTCAACAATGTTCAGGAAAATATTTGGAATGGCCAAAATACTTTGTACCAATAGATTTGGACTTTCGAATGGGTGAGTTGCAAACTCTTTCAAGTAACCCAAAACAAATGGCTTCTTAACTGTAAAGCTGTAGTAGAACACAATCAACATCACACCAAAAGACATACCAAAAGTGATGTTCAGATCAGTAGATGGTACTACCTTCATGTAATGAATTCCTACCAACGTTCCCAACCATGGCAACAAATCAACCGGAATCAAATCCATGAAGTTCATCAAAAACACCCAAATAAAGATGCTCAAAGCCAATGGAGCAACAATTTTGCTGGTACCATGAAAAATATCTTTAACCTGAGTGTCAATGAACCCAATGATCATTTCCAGGAAGTTCTGGGTTTTGCTGGGAACACCCGCTGAGGCTTTTTTTGCCACTCTGCGGAAAAACCACAGATACAATACAGCCAATAAAATGGTGTAGAAAACACTGTCCGTGTTGATGGTCCAGAAAGAGTTGCCTTCTACCAACTCAGTTGTGTGATTGATTAAATGGTGACTGATGTAATCACCAGCGCCGCCGCCTTCGCCACTTGCCATCGATTTACTCTCACTTAAAAGATGTTAATAATGCCACCCAAAATGCCAATAGGGTGGCGATGAAACCAATCAATAAAGGCATCAATTGGAAACTATAATTGGTTATAGCTAGATAAAAGAGCAGACCAATTATTACAAATTTCATGATTTCGCCCTTAAACATCCTTCCAACTAAAGTCTGCTTATCACCAAATGGCCAAGCCACAATCAAAGCGAAAACCAATGACCCCAGGGTACTGATCATAGCGCCCGTTAAAGCAGATCTAGTTGCTTGTTCTCCTTGCCAAACATAAAACATAGCGGCAATTAAAATGCCAATCAACATTTGATAAACAGGAATTTTAAATACCGTTTTCTTGATGTCTTTAAAAGATAATTCAGCACTCATACTTAGCGCTCACAAACCCTTTTTGTGAGACTCTTCCAACCTATCAAACTGCTTGCCCTTGTAAAAGCGCCTGCATTATAATTGCTGATAAATAGATAAGCAATATTTTCATGACAAATAACTGCGATTCCATAGTCGCATGTCATTCAACCATAACAACTTAAACGATCTCTTAGTCTCATCATCTTAAAACAAATCCAAGTATTGTAATCAGAAACCTTTGGAAACCTCCGCCGGTCTATATCAAATCGCCATCGGATAGTTCAAATGATTAGGTATTTAGTCAGTCCTGAAAAAGTCCCTGGCCTTTTCCAGCATTGGCCAAAAAAACACTTAAGCGCAAAAGTGTGATTTTGCTGATGTTTTTTGACCTTACTTGAGCCTGATGGCTCAAGGTGGCAAATCCCTGTGCCACACCATCGACCATAAAAAAGTTTCTGGAAAACTTTTTCACGTTAGCCTGAGAGTCACATGGAAGCGGCGAATAAAAATGCATCGTGACACCTGTGTTTCCTGGTCGAAAAAATGTGCAAAATTGAAGTAACTCTTGATAGTTAACAATACGTTATGCATTTTTCAGGTGCAACTATTTAAACACCTGAAAAGTTAGGATAATTGTTGGTCACTAAAACCATTGATTTGCCCATCAATATATGCCGCCAGAATGTGGACTAACTTTTGTAACACATCACTGGCTAAATCGGGATGAAACTTATGTTCATCATCACTGCCAAATGCCATCAAGCCATGTTCTGCAGCTGTACCAATAGGCAGCACAATGGCTGACCTGACCTGACTACCATTACCAAAAATAGCACGCATCTTTAATTCAGGCAATCTACCAGACAATGGAGTGCTGTTATTCACAAAACCCGCAAAAAGTTGTCTTTGTTCAGCGGTATATAAGCTGATTTGAGAATCATCTTCACCGAAGCTAATATCGGCTAATAATAATTGAAAATAATCACTTGGAAAATCTTTTTTAATAAAGGACACCAATGCAGTAACAAATAGTTCTTTTGGTGCATTCATAGATAACTCGATTAACAGCTGGAATAACCGATTCATCAATCCTTCATTTCGTTGCGCATTGTTTACCAGTTGTTTAAGTTGAACTGTTAATTGCTTGTTCTTCTCTTGCAATTGCAGCATTTTCCGGTCTGCCAGATTAACCACCTCTCCCTGCGGATTAGCAACAGTTAATGCATTTAATAATTTCGGGTTATTTGCGAAAAACTCTGAATGAGTCTGTAAATATTGTATCACTTGTCTTTCTGTCATTTCACTCATCCAGTAATAACTCCCTGAAACACATGCCTAGCTGAGCCAGTCATGCAAATTGTACCCTGATTACGATCACATATTACTTGTAAAATACCGCCATGCATACTCACTTTATATGTAGACTGCTGATTATCCATAGTTAATGCCCAAGCAGCCGCACAGGCACCACTGCCACATGCTTGTGTTTCTCCAGTCCCTCGTTCCCATATACGGATGACTATTTCTCCAGGTTCAGACTGCTCAACTAGCTCTATATTAACTCCTTGGGGAAAGAACAACTTTGCTTGTTCCCTCCAATGTTTAAATCCTTCTGCTTGAACATCATCAACTACCAGCACCCAATGCGGATTACCTACGTTAACATGCATACCTGCTCCAACTGAATGGCATTCAATGGCACCTTGAATAATCACTTTGATATGGTCTTCATCTATTACTGATAAGGAAACCTTTCCGCCCAAACCATCAACTACCTGTGGCCATGTAGCCTGGTATTGTCGTGACAAATATAGTGCCAAAGCACGCTGTCCATTGCCACATTGTTCAGCTTCACTACCGTCTGCATTAAAAAATTGATATCGCCAATTATTGGGCTGTCCACTGACATATATTAACTGATCAAACCCAATACCTGTGCGGCGGTCAGCCCATTGTCTGATTATATGAGCATCAGGCAATGACCAGCCTAAAGTTGCATCTATCAACATGAAATCATTACCTAAACCCTGCATTTTATGAAAAACATCAGTCATTCTTTTGTTCAGTTTGCTCTTGTTTTTGCTGATGATTGTCATCTTGAGGGACATACAAATCACCTCTGTTACCGCATCCACTGACAATCAAACAAAACACCGATAACCACATTGATTTGGTTTTTATCATATTCAAACCCAATTCATAGAACCACGCATTATAATATGAGACCTTTAGCATCTCACAGAGATTTCATGCTTGAATACATCACTAGACAAACTGGCAACGCCCCCGATTTACTGATCATATGGCTACACGGGCTGGGTGCTGATGGCCATGATTTTGAACCAGTAGTACCTCAATTCAAAAATCCCAACGTTGATATTGAATTTATTTTTCCTCACGCACCAATACAACCAGTCACTATCAATGGTGGTATGGCCATGCGCTCTTGGTATGATATTAAAATAATGGACATCGGCAAAATGCCAGACGAACAAGGCATCAGAGAATCTGAGCAAAAAATACTGGCGCTGATAGAGGCACAGAAAGCAAAAGGCTGGCGCAGCGATCAAATCGTTTTGGCGGGCTTTTCACAAGGTGGTGCTATGTCACTACACATATCCACACGTTTTAAAGAAAGGCTCGCTGGTGTAATAGCACTTTCCTGCTACTTGCCGATGCAAGAATTGCTGGTTAATGAACACAGTCAAATGAACATGAGAACATCCTATTTTATTGGTCACGGACAATATGATCCGGTTGTCCCCTTTGCACTAGGCAAAGCATCTGCTGACCATCTAAAAGCTACTGGATATCAAGTGTCATGGCACCAGTATCCACTACAACATGGCGTTTCTATGGATGAACTGGAAGACATCAAACAATTCATTCTGAGACTCAAGAAAAAAGATACCTCAGCTGAATGAGTTCAACCTTATCAACACTGTTCTATCAGTGGTGCCATAACCAGGAAAGTCTCAATTCGGATCAACTAGAAATCCTCACAAAGGCTGGCTTAGATCCGAATCAAATCATCATTCCCATCGATAAACAAGCGTTACAACAAGCCATCGACTTTTCAATCATTGAAGTAGTGTGCACAACACCGTCTACTCAAAAACAGGTCAAACCTAACAGCACACTTATTGCAGAACACCAAAGCGCAGGAGTTGGCCAAAACAACCGTTCTTGGTTAACACCGTTGGCCAGATCAGTCTGCCTATCTCACCGCTTCATATTACCGCTATCAATGACTTCTATGTCTGGTTTTACTCTGGCAATCGCACTGGCTGTAATCAAAACCATAAAACATTTTGCTCACACCTCTGTGACCATTAAATGGCCCAATGACTTATATAACCATAACAATAAGTTTGCCGGCATACTGACAGAGGCCAAAACATTGAATAAACATCAAGTTGAAGTCACTCTGGGCATAGGTATCAACTGGCAGCTCTCGGCCAAACAATTGAACATCATCAGCCAGCCAGCCACCAATATACCTTTAGACACTCAATCGATCAGTCGCACAACATTTATTATCCAACTACTCAAAGACATCAAAAACAGCTGTGAGACTTTCTGCCAATTCGGCTTTACTTCTTTCATCGATGACTGGTCGCAACATGATCACTTAGTCAATCAAATTATCACTTTACAAGACAGAACACATTCGCACACAGGACAATACATCGGCATTGACGAACAAGGCAAGTTACTGCTACAAACAGGCAGTGGCATACACTCATTTACCAGTGGCACCATATTATCGTCAAACAAGTCTTCATAATAAGGACAGCTTGAGTATAATTCCAACCATCAAATTTAAGGAACGCATGGTGCGGTATATTTTTTTACTACTAGTAATCACCAACATTGGCTTTTTTGTCTGGAGTCATCGTCTAACCGTACCAATAACAAAACCTTTACCAGCAAGCGACCCCGGCATCTCTAAAATCAAGCTACTTTCTGAAATTGAACCGACTATCCACAAGCCACAGCAATCAAATCAAAACAACACACCAGTGATGCAACAAAATTGCTTTTCCGTTGGACCATTTGATAACGAAGCAGCCATTCAAACATTACAAGAACAACTCAAGCCACTGGTGCTGAAAACCAACATCCGAGCACTAACCACCTCACAAGAGGCCGGCTATTGGATCTATCTACCTGCCTTACCTACACGAGCAGACGCTTTAGCAAAAGGCCGTGAACTGGCATCTGCCAAAATCAAAGACTATTATGTAGTCACTGCAGGCAACCACGAAAATACAGTGTCTTTGGGCCTTTACAGAGAATCTTTCAATGCAGATAACCGCATCGCCGAACTGTCCCGAAAAGGTTTCAAAGCACAAAAAGAGGTGCGTATTGAACAATGGCCAGAATACTGGTTGGACTACAGTATCACAGAGGAACAACGCACTCAACTGCCTGATTTAACAACAGATCACCCCAATATCAGTATCAACGAAGTGATTTGTCAGAAAAATTAAGGTAATGGCCAATTTTAAAAAAAAGCATTGAACAACTGATTTTTTTTGCTATACTTCGCACCCTCACTATTCATGTGAAAAATCATAAAAAGTGCCGACATAGCTCAGTTGGTAGAGCAACTGACTTGTAATCAGTAGGTCCGGGGTTCGACTCCTCGTGTCGGCACCATATCTCCGTTTCCAAGATTTTTAAAATCCACTTAACTTCAGAAAAACGACATTATTAGGTGATCGATGACCTGTTTGTCTGGTGTAAGCCAATTTATCTCCAAAGGTGAGTTTTAACACCGTTCTTTTGTCACTTATTTTCTCTAAAACCCAGAGATGGCATGGATTTCAGAGGAAACCCATAACGGGTTCAAACATTTCTTCAAATGCTCTTTGGGCTTTTTCCTTGAGTTACACCCTCTAAAATGTTATTATTAAAGTTATAACATCAAGGAGGTTAATATGCTTGATTTAAAAGTAAGACGTATCGGTAATTCATTGGGTGTGGTATTGCCCAAAGAAGCCATTGCACTGTTAAAAGTCAATGATGGCGATAAAATTCATCTAACGCAAGGCGCAGATGGAGCGTTACGCCTGACCCCTTATGACCCTGAATTTGAGGAACAAATGGAAGCGGCACTTAAGGGCATGAGTAAGTACCGAAATACTCTGAGACAGTTGGCAAAATGACCGAGCCTAAATGGCTGGTGCAATATGTCATAGAAGTTATTCATGACATGCAAATAGCTGAACATGGAGGCTTGTCTGGTATCAGGGATGAGGGTTTATTGAGTTCTGCATTGGCCCGTCCACAGAACCTGTATGAATACGAGGGGGCTGATTTGTACCAGCTGGCTACTGCCTACGCATCAAGCCTGGTACGCAATCATCCTTTCGCTGATGGCAACAAGCGCATCGCTCTGTTGGCAGCTTACACCTTTCTTGAAATTAATGGCATCACTTTGGTGGCACCAGAACCAGAGGCCACAGCTATGGTCGTGGGATTGGCATCAAGTGAAATTAGCGAAGATCAATTTACCCAATGGCTCAAACGACATTCTGTGGCAGATTTTAATCAATGAAAATTATCATTCATAAAACGTCTAATACCATCTGTTCTAATAGGTCATTAAATTGATTAAACTTACAAAATGATTTCCAAATTACTTAACCAGCTAAAGCAAATAAAACTCAAAGAATTTTCCATGAATTTCCATTCATGCAAGCTTTGTGGGTGGAAATTTCATATAAAAACCTATGATGATGAAATGGGGGTGAGATGTACCAGATGTGGTTCATCCGCAGTCACTCAGTCGTTAGGTCAGGTCATAAATCCTTTTATACAAACGGAGCAACAATTAAAAATTTATGAGCTGTCTTCACGCGGTGCGTTCGTGCGATATTTACAATCAACCCATCATGAAATCACTTTAAGTGAATATCTTGATGATGTGCCTTTGGGTTCCTATAAAGACGGGGTGATGTGTCAGGATGTTCAGTGTTTAACTTTTGATGATGAATCATTTGATATTTGCACATCTTTGGAAGTCTTTGAGCATGTGGAAGATGACATGAAGGGTTTTAAAGAGGTTTACAGGGTCTTGAAGCCAGCAGGAAAAATCATCTTTACTGTTCCAATGAATCTTAACGATAACACAGTAGAAAGGACAAAGCTGGTTAACGGTCAAAGAGAACAAATATTGCCCCCTGAGTATCATTCAGACAATTTAAGGGGTGTGGGTAAGGTTTTTTGTTATCGCAATTATGGTTTGGATATTGTTGATAGGTTAAAAAGCGCAGGTTTTTCTAACTGTGAGATAACGAGACCAAATCCAAATGAATTATTTGGGTTTGGTCGTGCCGTTATCTTTGGTGAAAAATTGATTTAATCAAAATCAAAATAAGTCAAAGTCAATTCCTCAGGAACAGAGGGATGTTTTGCACCCGTTGTTTCGACAATAATATACGCCTCAACAGTGTGTTGACCAGCTGTTAAAGGTGAACTGTGATCACCAACAGCAGATAAATATGAGGCGGTAAGAGAGCGACTAGAAGCCTCATAAGGGGTATACAGTTGTTGAACACCCACCGAACCAACTGGTACACCATCAATTTTTATTCCAAGTTTAACAACCATGTCATCATCTTCTGGAGCGCCAGCTAGAATACGAGTTTTTGCTGAAAAAAATAAAACACCAAAATGACCAGTAGGTATAGTAATTGTATCACTTGCCAATTTGACCTTTGCCGTAAAAACAGCACCATGATTAAGGATAAGATATCCAATAAAAAGAGAATTAACAAAAAGACAACTGTATATATTGCCAAAGGAACTCATATTGTTCAAATATACTGAAATATCACGATACCTAGAACCTCTCCCTAGTCTTAAAATTTCAGTAACGCTAAGAATTTTTTAAACGTAAGCTCAAGTGCACATGGTATGATGATTTTTTTGATTTGAATGCGATTGATCTTTGGGTGAATTAACAATCGCCCCCATTGAAAACCTAAGCAAATGATGTACTTTAAAAGACTTGTTTTAACGAGGGCCTTGTATGACCTGGCATGATATCATCAATATCTTATATTGGCTCGTGTTAATATTTGTTAGTTTACAAATCATTCAACAATACACAATCAGTTCCAGGGCTTCTGCCTGGTTATTCACCATTTTTGTGATTCCGGTTTTTGGGGTGTTGTTGTATTACACATTTGGTTCCAAACGACGTAAAAGAAAGCATTATCAGAAAAAGTTGCAATCTGAACAACTTGAAATCAATCAAGTTTCTAAAAACATTGATGAACAAGCTGAGCAGCCGTTTTCGAAAATGACCCCACAATATCAGCCATTTAATGCTTTAGCCAATATGGTCAGGCATGAGTCTGGCCATACGATCACCACAGGCAATAACCTGAAACTGTTGCATAATGGTGAAGAAAAATTCGATCAATTACTTGAGGATATAGCTCAAGCAAAAACTTTTATCCATTTGGAATACTATATTTTCAGAGCCGATGAAGTAGGACAGTTGATAGTTGATCAACTACTGAATAAGGCGAAAGAAGGCGTCAAAATAAGATTGTTGTTAGATGATTATGGCTGTTTGAGGCTAAACAAAAAGATTCTTCAGAAACTTCGTGATGGCGGTATTGATGTGGCAATCTTTGCTAAAATTAAGCTGCTGGCGTTCACTGAACGTTTGAACTATCGCAACCACCGAAAAATTGTCATTATTGATGGAACCACTGGCTATATAGGCGGCATCAATGTTGGCAATGAATATCACAATGAATACAATGACACCTACTGGAGAGATACTCATCTAAAGATAACAGGTTCGGCGGTAACACAGCTAAATCACATTTTCACCAATGATTGGAAGTTTTGTATCGGTGAAGACATTGAACACAAATCATTAGATGAAGAGTTTAGCTATGACCAAAGTTCACCCCAATGGGTTCAAATAATGGGGAGTGGCCCTGATTCACCTCAACCAACTATTCAGTTCGCCATTTTGCAAGCAATCCATCAGGCACGGAAGGAAATACTGATCACCACGCCGTATTTTGTGCCAAATCCTGCAACCATGAAAGCCCTTAAAATCATGGCATTGGCAGGTGTTAGCGTTAAATTATTGGTCCCTGAACAGTCAGATTCTTGGATGGCGGATACCGCAGCGGGTTCGTTTTATGACGAATTGTTGTTAGTCGACGTGAAAATTTTCAAATACACTCGCGGTTTTGTTCATGCCAAAACCATGGTTGTCGATGGCTTGCTTAGCGTATTAGGAACATCTAACTTTGATGAGCGCAGTTTTGAACTTAACTTTGAGGTCAATGCACTAATTTATGATCAAGATTTTGCTAATCAACTCAAAACCACATTCGAACAAGACTTGACCGATTCGATTCCACTTGATGCCAATTCAATCAATAAAAAATCGGCTTTGCAAACACTGCTTGAGAAAACTGCCAGGCTCGTTTCACCAATTCTTTGATTAATTTCAAAAAAAAATCAGCGCATTGTTCCATTGACCCAATAACAATCTATTTAAAACACATAAGATATTGTTTTTGTTATAAATATTATCAATGACATGATCTAACTATTTGACAAATGGAAACGGGTTGTTTACTGCTCAAATTGAGCCAAATCACAAATATTTTTTTATTTTTTTGGAACAACATCGGTAGTTGTGTGTTGTTAAGGGTACATGGCATGTAAATTTAATTTCTCACAAACATAAGGAGTTTAACAATGCAAAACAATATAGAAGTATTAAACGATGTAACCAAGATTTTGATTGACAGCGAACGTGGTTTTCGTGAATCAGCAAATCAGTTAGATAGTCAGTACTTATTGTTAAAAGGTGAATTATCTACCAGAGCCATACAACGTAATCGGTTGGTTCAGTCTTTCCAACAAGAAGTTAGAAATTTGGGTGGCGAACCTGAAACTGATGGCAGTTTGCGCGGAAAGGTCTATCAAAACTTCAAAAAGTTTACAGGTTTATTTAAAGATGACGATAAAGCAGCACTTTCAGCCATTAATGATGGCGAAGACTACTTGTCAGAGTATATTCAAGACAAGTTAGAAGACAACGAAGAATTGACTTATAACACACGTCAATTACTTAAAACTGCACATAGGGATTCTTGTGAAGGCGAGCGATTTGCAGAACGCCACCTTGAGATCAGAAATCAATAATACCAACCTGAATAACTTAAACAGAACTTAGAAATTCATTAACCAGGAGAAATAAAATGAAGAAATCAAACAAAAACTTGAGAACCATTTTTAAAACTTCAGTATTAACCGCTTCATTGACAATGGCACAAATGACAATGGCTGGTGGTAATGATCATTACGAAAAAAATAGTGGTTTAAAAGATGCCTGGATTGACGGCAAAGTAGAATCAGCTTTATTGGTTAACAGACATTTGAATAACTTCACCATTGATACCCATGTCAATGATGGTGTAGTGACTTTATCTGGTTCAGTTAAATCTGATGTTGATAAAGATTTGGCTCAAGAAATTGCCAAAGGCATTGGTGGTGTAGAACAGGTTGAAAATAATTTGATTGTTAAGCCTGATTATGAAGATAAATCACATGGTAAATCAAAGGATGATAAAGATCGTACAGTTGGCCAGTGGTACGATGACTCTACCACTACGGCTGTTGTTAAGTCTAAATTGCTTTGGAATAGCGAAACCAGTGGTTTAGATGTTAATGTTGACACCCATTACGGCGTGGTCACTTTAACTGGAACAGTAGATGGTTCAGCTGAAAAAGACTTGATTGTTCAAATTGCTAAAAACACAGATGGTGTTCGTGATGTTGAAAATAATCTAGTGGTAGCTAAAAAATCATAATACTTGTTCAGCGACTCATTACTTCTGAGCCGATAAATAATATCATTATTGGCTCAGAAGCAAATCTTAAACCAACCAGGAGATAACCATGCTTTCATATGCTTTAATCTTTTTTATCATCGCTATAGTGGCAGCCATTTTCGGATTTTCTGGCATAGCCGGAGCAGCAGCAGGGCTTGCTAAAATTATATTCGGAATCTTTTTGGTACTATTGATCATATCTGTATTGATGCACTTATTTCGAGCCGCAACATAACCCTTGACTTGTCACAATAGCTATCAACTTGATCCAATATAAAATTGGATCAAGTTTTTCCGTTTCATACACTTTAAAAATCACTCACCAAAAATATTCAAATTTATCTAAATGATGCTATTTCAAATAATTATTCCACTACTACTAAACGGCGTTTAAGTGAGGCCATAAATAAAATATTGGTATTTTTGTAAATATTTACAGAATATAATTTAAGTTCGTTTATCATTAATATTTAATCATGGAATTAAAGGATTTTATGTACAATGCCAATGAGTTGTTACCCTATCTACCTTATCTCAGGCGTTTCACCCGGGCACTGACCGGTTCCCAAAGTTCGGGAGATAACCTAGTCAAACAGGTGCTGATTCAACACAACCAAACAACTAGCAGCAACCAACCTGACCCTAAAAGTCATCTCTATCATTTATTGTTTAAACTGTGGCAAAATCCAGCGCGACATGCGCTAAAAAACACATCTACAGACGACCACAAACTGCTAAAAGTATCGAGCCACAACCGCTTGATCTTTTTATTAAACACACTGGAAAGTTTCTCTGATGAGCAGTTGGAAGGGATTTGCGGTCTTTCTACTGATCAAATCAATCAACATCTTGAACAAGTTAATGCGGAAATCGCCAATGAATTAAAGACCAGCGTATTAATCATTGAAGATGAGCCGATGGTGGCTGCCGACATTGCAAGTATTGTGGAATCTCTGGGACATACAGTATCAGGGATTGCAGCCACTCATACCGATGCAGTGGTTCAGGCAGAACAGGAACAACCCGGTTTAATCCTGACTGATGTGCATTTAGCAGATGATAGTTCTGGCATTGAAGCTGTTGATGAAATCCTACAGTCATTCTCGGTACCCGTTATTTTCATCACGGCATTTCCAGAATTATTACTTACTGGTGAGCGCCTGGAACCTACCTACCTGATCAGTAAACCGTTTACTGCCGGTAATGTCAAAGCAGCGATCAGTCAAGCTTTGTACTTTTTTAAAGATTAATTGTTGGCACCTTTAATGAAAGACACTATCATTCCTGAAGAAGTATGGCATAACTTGGCCAATCAGGCGGCAGAAGTTGGGCGCTGGATCTGGAATATTGAGGGAGACTTAATCAATCAGGATCCGATCTTAGAGGAGATGCTTGACTTCAAGGATGTACCCAAGCCCTTCAATATCGACTTTTTTATTCAACATGTCCATGAAGAAGACCAGGAGCGTACAGCAAAAAAAATCCAAGCAGTGATGGATAACACTGATACATTTCACGCAGATTTTCGATTTATTACACCACAAAACCGTGAGTTATGGTTGATTGGAAGCGGTAAAGTATATCAATCTGAACATGGTCTACGTTATTTAATTGGCGTAAACTACGACATCACACCATTGAAGATAAAGGAAAAACATGCCCATCTAGTCTCACGAGAAATGGCACACAAATTACGCAACCAAATGGCAGTGGTTTCCGGATTATTTCGGATGTCATGTTCTGAAGCAGAGTCATTATCACAACTTGAACAGACTTTCTCTGAACGTTTACAAGCGTTAACCCAATTTAATGAATTATTGTTTGATGACAAAGAGGGCACATTTTCTAGTCAGGATGTATTTGACTTAGCAATATCGGTCTGTGGTGGAGAAGTACAAATCAATAAGCAAACAGACCAACTCAAGATCAACCGTCTAACCGCACAAACCTTGTACTTGGTGACCAGTGAGTTGATAACCAACTCAATGAAGTATGGTGCCTTGAGATCGAAACAAGGGGAAGTAGAGCTCACCTTTGAAGTGAGTCATAATAAAGATGGTATTTCATCACTGATTTGGTTAGAGCGTGATAGTCAACTCAAAGACATTCCACAATCAGAAGGTTTTGGTATGACGGTGCTTAAATCGATGCCAAGAGCCACATTTGGCGGTAAACCGCAGTTAGATTGGGTGGTTGGTGGTTTAGACTACCGTTGTCAGTGGTTAACTGACAGAATTGCTGTTAAATAAATGAGTGACTGGCTTAAACTAAATACTGTTTCCACATCAATTATTTATTGTGACTGTTCACAATCTGATATGCCTGTGGTATGTGTCAACAAAGCATTTGAGACTCAAACCGGCTATCAAGCAGCTGATATCATTGGTAAAAATTGTCGAATATTGCAAGGTGCAGATACAGATCCCACATCGATTGAAGAAATCAGAAAAATCATAAAAAGTGGACACAATGGACAGGTAACCCTACTCAATTATCGCAAAGACGGTACCGCATTTTGGAACGAGATTGAACTCTCACCGGTTCGTGATGCATCAGGTCTAATCACTCATTATGTTTCTTTACAAAGAGACGTTACCACTCAAGTCAAGTTACAACATGAGCGCAGTAAAACCATACGTGAGTTACAGCATAGATTACGCAATATGTTTTCAGTGATGATCAGTGTGGTAAGAAATTCATCCCCTGATGGCATCAATTCTACAACTTTTAAAAATATGTTATTTGATCGTTTGGATGCATTAGCTAAAGCCAATGCCTTCGCTCACAACTACTTTTTTCAAGAAGATAATCTAGGTTTTGATGTCATACACTTCTATCACTCACAAATACTAACAACTGTAGATCCCGAGCAAGTGAGCTATAAAGATAATGACATCAACATCAGTGCCGATGAAATTAACAATGTCGGTTTGGTGTTCAATGAATTAATTCACATATCAAATGCCAGCGGTGCGTTATCTCATACCAAAGGCAATGTAGCCATTGAGTGGCAGCAAAAGGATGGTTTAAGCATAATGACTTGGTCAGAGAATTGCCAAGGTACTCAACAATTGACTCATTATGACAATCAGTTCGCCATCAAACTGATCCAAACCATCAACACCATGAACCAATTTGACTCAGGGGTATTTAGACAAAATAATAGCCAGATTCATTGCGCGATTGGATTTAGAAATAAGGTATGAAAAAAGTTTGGAACTTATTTCTAACTCATGAGTTTAATTAGTAGCAAAGCAAATGTTTGCAGCACGACTATGAAAAAGACAACAGACAAAAACAGTATCAAAGATCATGAATTAATTTCAAATCATGGTAAAAAATACGATGATGAGGCATTGGAAGATAAAATCAAAAAATCGTTAACAGACATGTATGACAACGTCTTAAATGAACCCATCCCTGATGAACTATTAGCGATTTTAAGAGATGATGAATAATCAACAACAAACTACCAATGCGATCAACACAGGCGGTTTCAATAAAGCGACTATGGCTGAATTTGATTTTACTTCAGAACTGACAAAAATGATTCCGCATCTGAGGGCTTTTGCCCGCTCGTTGTGTCATCAGCAAACAGCTGCAGATGATCTTGTACAAGAAACCATGCTCAAAGCACTAAAAGCCAAACAGCGTTTTGATCCTAGCACTAACATGAAGGCTTGGTTATTCACTATTTTACGTAATCACTTTTATACCAGTAAGCGCAATGCATGGCGAATGATTGATCTAGATAAGGAACAAACATCATTGCAACTTACCAAAGACTGTACGCAACTATCTAGAATACAAGTTGATGAAGTTAGATCGGCATTGGAAAAATTGCCAAGTGATCAAAGAGAAGCACTGACCTTGGTAGGTGCTTGTGGTTTTTCATACGAAGAAGCTGCCCACATATGCAATTGTGCCATTGGCACAATAAAAAGTCGCGTGGCCAGAGCACGTGATGAGATCAAACATATTATTTCTTCCTAGGAAATGGTAATTACTTATATTTTTCCTGCCACTCTAAGTAAGTTGGCAAGTAAATGATACAGATTTATCTAGAGCAGAAAAAATAGTTTGTGCAATATTAACATTCTATATTGTTTGTCTTTTTGCTGCGTTTTTTTGGAGTTCAACTTTAAGTCGTTCAATTTTTGATGCCCAGTAGGATGCTCTTTCACCACGCTGATAAGCATTGAGGTCTGAGTTATTTAAAGAATCGTGTTTTCGTTCTTCGAACAACACAATACGTTCATTCAAATACCTAATGTAATCAGAACTATTCGATGGAACGAAACCTAACCCCTCGCAACCGCATGTTTGATATATCGCCCCAACTCTATACATACCTTCAATTATCTTCCAAGATTTTAAATCAGTCATTTTGGGTGATTTGAAATCCATACCCATATTGGCCATTAGATCACCACAATCAGGACACACAGAAACTTTCGAAAAGTACTCTTTTTCAATTTCAAAGGCGGTCGTTTGATATCTGGCTTCGGCTGCTTGTTTATTTTTGGCAAGACGACAATGGGCCAACTTTCGATACTTTTCCAGATCACCTGTTTGTCGCAAATAGTCACTCAAGTTCGTTTTTTTGAACGATTTGCGACATGAAAAACATGACCAAGTTTGTTTATAATTATTGAGAGCGTAACGACACATATTAATTTACCAAGCAGGTATTTTGACATTCACATCGGTAACTGTATTTTAGCATAAACATCCAATAACCAGCAGATAAGGTGCGTATAGGAGTGATTCGACACGATGAACTCCTTTGTAAATTAAGCAAGTGCAACGGTACGCATCCTATTTTTTCATGCAACTTCTAAATTGTTGCACTTACAAATGGAATTCAAATCCCTTAATATTATCTTGTTGACACCATGCATGGCACTGATACCAACACCTAATTCAGATAGCGACGCCAGCAACGTATTGCATTGAAAAACAAAACAGTTGGCAGCTTGTTAGGTACCTCGTTAATCCCACCAAAAATACCAAACTTTACTGTTTAAAAGAGTCGATGCTAAGTTTTCTATGGTTTCAACACCCTGAAACACAATATCCGAACAATAAACAAACTGTTCCTCTGCAAGTTTTAAAGCTTGTTCTTTAGTTGTAGGTGGATGATCAACAGTCAGTTCAATGACATCACTGGTTACACTCGCAACTTTTGCTGAATATTCTTCTTCCCATTTTTTAAACAAAGCCACATGTTCATGGGGAGATGGGCATTCATTCCAACCTCCAAATTTCAGGTGGGCAGGCACAGCCCATGAGTCTTTGGTTTGAATAAGACCAATGATCGTTTGTTTTAATGGCTTTTTTGTCAGAATATTCAAATGTGCCGACAATTCCGTTTCCTGACCATAAGCTTCTGGCCAATCTCCATGAGGGATTTGATAATATTCTTCATCTTCAGAAACCCTTTCTTTAAACCAATTAGAAAAATTTATTTTTTTCGCCGAAGAAAGTATTTCAGCCACTGTTTCTTCACTCATCTCAAAATTATCGACTAATAATTCTAAATCACTCGGTTTACCCATAATGACAGGAGTAATATTCTCACTTTTCCTCAGTTCAAAAAGTTTTGCTGGCGCATCAGTGCCTTTTACTATAATGACTTCAAAAGGGAAATCTATAGAGTTTTTCAATTGTTCTTGTGGTTCTTTGGGTCTAAATAATTTCTTAATGAATTTCACATCTTATCCTTATTTTCAACTGTTATGAATGTTAACGACTCAAAATATAATTCTCGAGTTTTTTTAAAAATAATGAGGACTGATACACTAAATAAAAGAACTTTAGATCCGTGTGAACCTGATAGATATGATCATTAGTTTACAGTCACATCCGATAAATTTAAAACGCTTATACAGACCATCATTTTTATTCTCTTATGCCCTCTTGCATTCTCTTTCTTGCTTCTTGATCTGCCCAAATACAAGCGCTCGAATCCCAAGTAGCATTTCCCTATTATAAAGGTACTGAAAATGGAGAAATGACATACTATTTTTTATTATAACGCTAACGCAATCGTTTGATCATACGGGCCATGAGGTTGTCTTTATCGATCAATTGATGTTTAAGCGCTGCCAGTACGTGTACAATCAATGCCACCAGTAATACCTTGGCCGTGATGGCGTGAATGGTTTCACACCATTCGTGTAACTCAGGCATTTTACCCATAGGGGAAGGAATGGTGAACCATTCAAAAACGTTGATTCCAGAACCACGAGTCCAAATCAACAAGGGACCTGAAACAGCCATGATCAAAACAGTGATTAATAACACCCAGTGGACTAATTTTGTCGCCATTTGTAGGGCCTGTGCTTGCTCAACAGGTTGAGGAGAAGTGGCCACCACACGCCAAAATACCCGAAAGAGTAGGAAAATAAAAAACAAACCACCAAAACTGATGTGCATTCTCAACCAATAAAGTTTTTCTTCGCCCCGAGGCATGTCATTGAAATATAACCCCACGGCTAACATGGCGATAACAATCAATCCGCCAACCCAATGATTGAAACGCGAAATTTTTCCGTAGTGACTGGTGCTGTCTTTCATTTAGATACTCCCACATTTAAGCTGCTTGCCCCTCTTTATTCAACACTCAGATGAAAGTCAGCGAAGCTCATTCAAATTGACATTATGATACCATTATCACATGACCGACTCCAGCATCAATCATCTGCTCAATCGCATTACCCAGTGCACAAGATGTCAATCCCAATTAACTCATGAACCGAGACCTGTAGTGCGCGTCAGTCAATCCAGTCGAATTCTGGTCATTGGTCAGGCACCTGGACGCAAAGTACATGCCTCTGGTATACCCTGGGATGATGCCAGTGGCGATCGTTTAAGAGACTGGCTCGGGGTCAACACCAATCAATTCTATGATCCTACCCTATTCGCTATCATGCCCATGGGGTTTTGCTACCCTGGCACTGGACCGAACGGTGATTATCCTCCGATGAAAGTATGCGCTCCCTTATGGCATCCGCCACTCCTGAACTGTATGCCTGATATTGAACTGACCTTATTAATCGGCCAATATGCTATGAAACATTATTTACCCGAAAATAAACGCAAGTTAACAGAAACAGTGAGAAATTATCATTTATTCCAACCTGATTTCTTTGTCTTACCTCATCCATCTCCAAGAAATAACATTTGGCAAAAGAAAAACCCTTGGTTTATTGAACAGGTTTTGCCACAATTAAAAACTCTGGTTCGACAGATTTTATGATGAGATTCTTTTTAACTATGACATTGATAATTACCCAATCACTGACAAACGCATCGACAGTCAACTATCACTTGACTATTACCGATCCAGCTCACCATCTGGCAACCGTGGAAGTGACTTTTGAGCCAGTAGCGACAAAGACACTGGATATTAAACTGCCAGTTTGGCGTTCAGGACGTTACGAAATTCTCAACTTAAGTAAAAATATTCGACATCTCCAGGCCAGTCAAGGCGATCAGGGTCTGAAAGTCGAACAAATCGATAAAAATACTTGGCGAGCGTTTTTAAAACAAAAGGGAGCAGTGACCGTACAATATGAAATTTATGCCAATGCATTAAAACAAAGAGTAGCTCATATAGATGAAACTCATGCTTTCCTCGATGCCAGCGGCGTGTTCGTTTATTCACCGGCTTTTCGTGATCAGGCATTGACCGTCACCTTACATGTGCCACAAGGGTGGGAAAGTCGTTCGGGTATGGTGTCCTTAGCTGACCATCAATTCAAAGCCAATAACTATGATCAACTGGTCGACTCACCAATAGAATCCGGTCATCATCAATTAACATCATTTGAGGTTGATGGTTTAAGCTATGAAATTCTGATTTGGGGTCAAGGAAATCATGATATTAAAGACTGGCAACAAAAAACCACTGCGCTACACTATGTTGCCAAAGATTTATGGGGAGATTTTCCTTATCAACGATACCTTTATATGATTCATTCAGGCGATGGTTTGAGAGGTGCTACTGAACATGTCAACTCAACCATCATGCAGTTTGATCGTTTTGGCTTTGGGGATCCCAAAACCTATCATCGTTTCTTAGCTACTGCTGCTCATGAACTGATCCATACTTGGAATGTTAAAGCTTATCGGCCCAGCGACATCGCACCTTATAATTATGATGAGGAAAATTATTCAAAACTGTTCTGGATGGTAGAAGGGAGCACCAGCTATTACGATGACTTATTTTTAAGGAGAGCTGATATTTACAGTCAATCGGAGTTTCTAGAAAGAATCAGCGAAAACCTGACTAAACACCTTAATAAGCCAGGACGAACCGAAAGAAGTCTGGCGGAGGCCAGCTTCAATACTTGGCAGAATGAAGACAATCAGAGAAACCACAACGCCGGGGTCAGCATTTATCTTGAAGGAGCCATGGCCAGTTGGTATATCGATCATCAAATTCGTCTGTGGACTGACAATGAAAAAAGTTTCGATGACTTACAACGTGCGTTGTACAAAAACCATCGCAACAGTGACCAAGGGTATGATCAATCTGATGTCGTGAATCTGATTAAAGACATCACTGGTCATGACTTCAGTAAACAATGGGAACAATACATTGAAGGTACTGAAAGTTTACCATTCGATGATATGCTGAAGTACTACGGTTTACAAAAAGCTGAAAACAAAGATCCCAAACCCTGGATTGGGTTAGTTGTGGATAATGAACA
This sequence comes from Gammaproteobacteria bacterium, assembly GCA_030430025.1. GTDB lineage: Bacteria > Pseudomonadota > Gammaproteobacteria > Xanthomonadales > Marinicellaceae > Marinicella. The sequence goes on along the minus strand of JAUIGR010000003.1, from coordinate 63,803 downwards.
TGTTAGCACGGTTGATAAAAACAGTCCTGCCTGGCAGGCAGGGATCAGTGCTGGTGATGAATTGATTGCACTGAATGGACTGAGATTGAAACCACATCAGTGGTCGAAACAACTGGAATCAGCTGTTAATAATACTGACTTGGTTGTATTATTTGCCAGTGGCAGTGTCATCAAAGAAACCACCATCACTGTAGGTGAAAAACAGTTGCCAGCGGTGAGCATAGAACCGATCAATAAGCCCTCTAAGAAACAAAAAGCCATTTTCGAATCTTGGACAGGACATGCCATGACGCATGACTGAACAAAAGATCATTGGTATCGCCGGTAACATCGGCGTCGGCAAAACTTCATTAGTAGAGTTTTTAACCTGCACCTATGACATCACGCCATTTTATGAACCCAATGATGATAACCCATATCTTGATGATTTTTATCAGGACATGACTGCCTGGGGCTTTCACTCACAACTGTATTTTCTCAGCAGCAAATTTAAAATTCATCAGCAACTGGACAATACACCCGGTGTGGTCATTCAGGATAGGACGCTATTCGAAGATGTCGAAATTTTTGCCACTGCGTTACAACAAATGGGTAAAATCAATGCGCGTGACTGGCAAACTTACCAAGGTCTGTACCAAAGCATCAAAAAAGCCATTAAACCACCTGACCTAATGATTTACCTTAAATGCTCTGTTCGCACCATGAGAAAACGCATTAAGCTCCGTGGACGATCGATGGAGCAAGACATTCCGCTGGCTTATCTAAAAAGATTGGAAAAACTATATGCCACTTGGATTAATCACTACACTGCCAGTAAAGTCCTGACCATAGAAACTGATCGGCTTGATTATGTTAATGATTTAATTGACCAGATCGAACTAATGGAAAGCATTGAGTCTCTAATGAAAATCTCGAGAAACACATGAGTCAACTACCCCACCAAAACCGGCGATTTATTTTTGAAATACCCTTCTTTATCAGTTATATGGGCAGTAACAAGCTGTTTTTCTTGATTACGGGATTGGCAGTCGCCAGCATTCTAGAAATGCTGCCCTCAGCTATTTTGAGTTATTTGATTGCTGTCCTGTTATTTTTAGCCGCTTATAAGGTCGCATTTGAAGTGATGCTGGATGTAGCAGACGGACACTTTGCATATCAAGACAAATACAGTTTTGGGCTGAGTGAAATGATTGGCTTCAAGGCCATGACCATGCCCATCATTCAATTATTGATTGTCATTTTTCTCAGTAAAAGCGAGCCTGCCTTATCAACATCATTGTTATTGGTCACACTGTTTTTGACTCCTGCTTTTTTGATGTTACTATCACAAACAGATCATGTCTTATCAGCACTGAATCCTATTGATTTGCTTGAAATTGTTAAACGATTGGGAGTGGATTATTGGCTATTGTTCATATTCATGGCTATGCTAGGCGGGCTTAATATGCTATTGCAGAATGTCCTGGTAAATACCATGCCACTGTGGTTAGAAAACGTGGTACTTTCATTTATTTTGTATTATCTGCTGATTTTTTCTTTTCTAGCCATGGGCTATGTCATTTATCATCATGCCGATGAACTTGATCATACACCGCATGACATCGAGGACATACGGGGAAAAGACCCTTTAGATCATGATGACCCCATTCGCAAAAGAATCGAAACACTGTTGGCTGAAGGTGATGCACAAACAGCCATGGCGATGATCACTGATTTACAAAAAGAAGGCCGTGATGATTTACAAGCATTGGCACACCAAGCTCAAAATGCCTTGCAAATTTCACAAAGAATGAGCCCCAAAGATCAACTGTGCCAAATGATTACACGTCAGGATATGTCCAGTGCATTAAAATTTTGGCTGGATTACTATGATGATGGTCACCGACTGACACCAAAACCAGAACATATACAACAGTTGATCATGTACTGTCACCAAAAGAAACAACAAAAACCCATGTTAACGCTGATCAAAGGTCTGGATAAACAGTATCCCAATGAACCTCAATTGATTGTTGATTGCTTTTATCTAGCGGCCCAAGCGCTTTATCAAAACAAGCAAACTGAACAAGCTGTCAAAATTCTGCAATCGATGATCAAAAAATACAGCGACAAAGCAGATACTAAAGCACTCCGTTCCTATTACCAAGGATTACAAAAAATGGGAAAAACATGAACTCGCAATGAAAACGAATATGATAAACTGCCAGAGATTATCTGAAGAGCACCTCTATTAATGAGGTATCTTAACAACTAACCCAACTAAAGAGGTTCCATATGAATCAAATTAATCCTATTGGCTGGTTTGAAATTTATGTCAAAGACATGCCACGTGCTAAAAACTTTTATCAAACGGTTTTTCAAATTGAATTGAATGAAATCATTATGCCAGATGCACCCATAGAAATGTGGCAATTTCCTCAAGACATGGAGGGTCCTGGAGCATCCGGCGCACTGATCAAAACTGAAGGCATGCCTAATCCCGGTGGTGGTACATTGGTCTATTTTAATTGTGAAGACTGTGCAGTTGAGGCTCAACGTATAGAGCAAAATGGTGGCACAATCCAGCAACCTAAAATGGCAGTGGGAGAATATGGTTTCATTGTCCTCGCCTTTGACAGTGAAGAAAATATGATTGGTTTATTCTCAAGCAAATAAATGGTGTTCTGATGTCATTTGTAGATGGCTTTGTGGCAGCTGTGCCTACTGCCAATAAAGAAAAATATCGAATACATGCCGAACAGGCAGGTGAAGTTTTTAAAGAATTCGGCGCCTTGGCTGTTGTTGAATGCTGGGGCAATGAAGTACCAGAAGGCAAACTGACATCAATGCCTCAAGCTGTTCGCTGTCAAGCAGATGAAACCGTCGTGTTTTCATGGATCATATGGCCAGATAAAACTACCAGAGATGAAGCCATGCCAAAAGTGATGAAAGACCCACGCTGTAGCGAAGCACTCAACCCCATGCCTTTTGACGCCAAACGTTTGATATATGGTGGGTTTGATGTATTGGTGAACATATAAGAATTTTATCGTCACTTCACCAAAACAAATTCATCATTGATCTAATCAGAATCAAAGCCATGGATAGACTTTTCGGATATTCAAAAATACTTAAAACATCAGTACCATTGTTAAAAGTGCCGTCCCTGGCTATCTTACTAACCTCTTGCCAAAGTCACATGCTTCCTAATTCTTTAGCACATGCTTCAGCGTTTTTAATGGCATCAGCTTGTAATTTAGCTGCATCGCCAGCGACAGCAGCTTGGTAATCTGTTTTTTCAACAGTACATTGGCATACCTTCAAAGTCTCTTCTCTCATATTTTCTGGCATTTGCTGCGCCGAAACCTCACAAGCTTCTAATGCTTGCTTTTTAAGTTTTCCCGCTTCGTCTGAACAAGCAGTCATTGTTAAGCTAACAACCAAAAAACCAAAAAGTTTCATTTTTGTATTCATTTATTTTCTCCTAAAATATAGATATAGCTTATCCTAAGTCTTAAATTGATAGATATCTGATCAAAGTCCAAATACTCAAACCAATCAGCGCCAAACCTAAGATACCTTGATATCCAGCAAGCTTAGACCTGATGGCTTCACCTTTTTCCTGCGCTTCTTTCGATTTTGAAAAAAGAAACTGACTTAGAAGACCAAAACTTAATAAAAATCCAACGACCAATTGAGCCGCTACGGTAGCAATAGAAACCACATCAAAAACACCATGCACGAGTATTCTGATTAAATCAATCAGGTTATATACTCCCCAACCTAAAAGCACCAAACCAATGACACCTTGAAAAGGCGTTAATTTTTCAATTAATTCCTTACTCTCTGGCTTGAATTTAATGATTAATGACGCAGAAGCGGCAATCCCGCCGATGATCGAAATAATAATACCTAACACTGTATTCTCCTAAATAAATTATTAAAGTGTGCGTCATATGATAGTGGCTTGTGATTTACTTTTACTGAACATATGAAATGCAAAAATGTGAAAGTCATCAAGATTTATAGCTTAGATGCTGTTTTCGACTCCTAGAAATCTCATCCTTGTCATCAGGCTGTTTTTAGGGTAAAGGTCAACAATAATAGTCAAGAAATGTACTGATGGTTATAAAAACAGCATCAACCTTTTACATCGTCCTAAGTCATTAAAAAAATTAAACAGATTGCTGAATAAAAAAAGAATACCTTTCTTGTTCTTTATTAAAGGGGCTATACTTTGCGAAGGTGGATGGGGCAAACCTTTACCGATTATCAGAAATCTTTACTGACGACTGATCGGTTATTGAAGATGGTAATCAATGAAATCAAGTTCTATTCAATTATTTAGTAAATTAAAAACTGTCTACCGATTGCCTCTCAGATGATCCTGAAAACAAAAAACCTTGGAAATTGTGACAACCAAACTGTACTCCCTCTTCCAAGTCATCATGGGTTTCTATCCCTTCCAGAACAGTGGTCAGACCCAACGAATCAGCAAAAGTAACCAACGATGTCAAAAATTTCTGTGGACTTGAGGTTAAAGCAGTCTCATTATTAACTTTGTTGTTGGGAATTTTAACAATGTCAACTAAATCATGCTTCAACAATTCCCAGTGAGCAACACCATTACCAAAATCATCAAGGGCTAGTTTCATACCTTGAGCTCTTAATGACGAAATGGCTTTGATTTGATAAGAAGTTAGATCCCTCAAACTACCACTTTCTAATACTTCTACACATAATTTACTTGGATTGAGATCCCCACAGGAAACCAACTCATAAGCCTTATTCCAAAATAAGTTATTGCTTAGCGTTTCTGGTGAAATATTAACACTGACCAGGACTTCGGGTGATGCTTTTTGTTTCTTCGCTACAATTTTTAGCGCTGCGATATCAAAAAGTAATTGATCATTACTGGACATTTTTTTGAAAAAAGTTTCAGCTGAAAAATTTTCCTTATTTACTGGGCGATAAAGCATTTCCACCCAGTCTTGCTCACCTTGAAAGTTAACAATCTTCTGGAAAATAAAATCGTCAAATGTTAGTTTGTTTTTTTGTAGCATAATCATATTTTTCCCCCTGTTATTTATACAATCGTATTTTTTTTGTGAAATGGTTCAAAAAAATTAAAAAAAATTAACTAAAATTTGGCCCATCTATAAATGAAATTACTTAAATAACTGATATTAAAAGGAAATTAAACACTACTGGACAACAAAAAATATTTAATCAATCCTGAAAAAGTCCATCCTGGCCTTTTTCAGATTCGGTCAAATAAAACTTAACCGCAAAAGTGCGATTTTGCTGGTGTTTTCTGGCCGACAACTGATATAACCTGTAATAAATTTATATTACCTAACCCTTGGTGCATTTAGGAAAAAATGACAAAAACGCACCAGAATCATGAGAGCTTAAATGATGAGCGAAAAGTCACTCTATATGATATAGCGAACTAAAAACCACAAAACCATACGATGTGAGAGATTTTGATGATGTCGCCGGACACTCAGGATAATCTTTCAAAACCAACTCGGTAAATACAGTATTTGTCAGTTTATAACTAAATTAGATAATTCAGCAATCGAAGCTGTTAATTTACTGAAATTCGCCAGCTGAACAAGCCTGTTGAGACGAATGTTCTCATCATCAGTGTTAACCATTACATTTTCAAAATACTCATCCAAAGGTGCTGCCAATCTCGACAATAAACGATATCCTTCATCATATTCTTGATTTTTAACCAATTGAGCAAACTGATCTGAAATTTGTGTCAGTTGCTGATATAAATTATGTTCATAATCTGACGTAAACAACTCAGGATCAACATTCATTTCACATGGGTTGTGCTCAAGATTAGCCTTTCCGACAATATTCATGGCTCGTTTTTCAGCTTCAATCAAAGATCTGGCATACGGTTGTTTTTTAAACTTTTCCGTAGCTAACAAACGTGGTTCAATATCAGCTATGATTCTGACAGCCAATGTCTTTACAGCACTGAATACATCATGTGAATACCCCATCTTGATAAACTGGTTGCGCAGCCTTTCAGTAAAAAACATACGCACATCTACCCTTACTTCATCCGCAATTGTCATATTGCAATTTTTTTCGATACCTTCAATGGCTTTTTCAATCAGATCATCATAATTCAAAGGCAGTGATTTATCTTTAAGAATATGAATCACACCCAAAGCAGCTCGGCGTAAGGCAAAAGGGTCTTTCGAACCCGAGGGCTTCTTACCTACCGCGAAAATACCACACAAGGTATCCATTTTGTCGGCAATTGACAGCGCCTGACCTAATACAGTTTCTGGTAATGCATCACCAACAAACTTCGGTAAATACTGATCGCGAATGGCAATGGCCACTTCTTCAGATTCCCCTTGTGCTGCAGCATAATAACCACCCATCAAGCCCTGCAAATCCGGAAATTCATCGACCATATCACTCATCAAATCTGACTTCATCAACTTGGCAGCACGCTCAGCCTCATCAACATCAAAACCCAGTTGGGGCTGCAGCCATTGCATCAATTTGGCGATGCGTTTGGTCTTATCAGCAATGGTTCCCAATGATTTTTCAAAGATCATTTTTTCCAACAAGGGAATATTTTTCTCTAAACTTCTGGCCCGATCTTTGTCCCAGAAAAAACGGGCATCAGCCAGGCGTGGCGTGATGACTTTTTCGAAACCTTGTTTCACCGCACTGGGGTTCGATGAATTGATATTAGCCATAGCCACAAAATGCGGCATCAATTGACCTTGCTCATTTTCAATAGCAAAGTATTTTTGATGTTTTTCCATCGAGGAAATCAAGGCTTCTCTCGGCACCTCCAAGAAATCAGTTGAGAAATCACCTAAAACAGCCACAGGTTTTTCAGTGATGCTGGCCACTTCCTGTAACAGATCTGAATTGATCAAAGCCTTACCTCCTACTTGGGCTGCAGCGGTCTGTACTTGTTCTTTTATCAATAACTCTCGTTCTAAATGATCAACCATGATATCGGCCTGCTGTAACACAATCTGATAATCCAGTGCTGTCGGGATATCATGCCAATTATTATTGTGAAACCTATGTCCTCGAGTGCGTCGGCCACTGTCATGACCAAACAGGCCCATAGGTATTACAACATCACCATTCATCAACACCAACCAATGGACAGGTCTGATAAAAGCAAATTCATTGCGCCCCCAGCGCATTGGCTTGGGAATGGGCATTTTTTTGATTGACCGACCAATAATTTCAGGTAACAAGGCATTAATATTCAGCCCTTTCTCGACAACCTGATAAACCAGATAATCTCCTTTTTCTGTGCTGAGTGTTTGTAAATCGCCAACTTCGGCACCCACTGAACGAGCAAAACCAATGGCCGCTGGTTTCGGCTGGCCTAAATCATCAAAAGCTGCTTGAACTGAGGGTCCGCGTTTCTCCACCTGCTGATCGGGCAGTTGCTCACTAATATCACGCAATATGAAAGCCAAACGTCGTGGTGAAGCATACCAACGAGAATCTTCAGCAAAAGCAAAGCCTTTTTCACTCAGTTGAGCACAAACCTCATCAAACAAGGCTTTAGATAATCCGTACAATGCTTTGGGAGGTAGCTCTTCACAGCCCAATTCAAATAATATATCTGCCATGCTTTACTCCGACTCCTGACAACCTGGAAAACCCAGCGCTTCTCGTGATTGATAATACATATCTGCCACCAACTTAGACATATTTCTGACCTTCAGGATAAACTGTTGACGCTCTGTTACACTGATGGCTTTACGAGCATCAAGCAAGTTAAATAAATGTGATGCTTTCAACGCTTTTTCATAAGCTGGCAAAGGTAATTTTTTGTCAATCAAATCCAAACAATCTTGCTCGGCTTCATTAAACGCTCTGAATAATTCGGGTAAATTGGCATGTTCAAAGTTATAAGCCGACTGCTCCACTTCATTTTGGTGATAAACATCACCATAAGTAACTATACCATTAGGGGTTTCAGCCCATACCAAATCAAAAATACTGTCCTTATTCTGTAAATACATCGCTAAACGCTCCAAACCGTAAGTGATCTCACCCATCACCGGTTTGCATTCCAAACCGCCAACTTGCTGAAAGTAAGTAAATTGCGTCACTTCCATACCATTCAGCCACACTTCCCAACCCAGTCCCCAGGCACCGAGGGTTGGTGATTCCCAGTTGTCCTCGATGAATCGAACGTCATGCTCAAGGGTATCAATACCGATGGCTCTCAGGGATTCCAGGTACAACTGCTGGATGTTATCTGGTGAAGGTTTCAGTACCACTTGAAACTGATAATAATGTTGCAAGCGGTTAGGATTCTCGCCATATCTACCATCAGTGGGTCTACGGCATGGCTGTACATAAGCACTGTTCCAGGGTTCAGGGCCAATAGAACGAAGAAAAGTAGCAGGATGGAAGGTACCAGCACCGACTTCCAAATCAAGAGGTTGAATAATGACACAGCCATTTTCGGCCCAAAATTGTTGTAATTTTAATATCAGCTCTTGAAATGTGAGCAGTTTGTCATCGTTATCCATAATCAACCGGCAGATAAAAGCTGCGATTATACAAAAGCCCTATGGCTATAGGAACCATTGCGATGAATTCAGTCTTGAGTTTTGATAAAATGATTAAAAATTCGGAGTTCACTGCATGTTAATATTGTTGATTATGTTAGTACTTGTTCCTGGGAGTGCTTGGGGACTGAAACTCCAATCGTATCCAGGTTTACCCGAAACCTCATACCATTCATTATCGATTAACTCACTTAAGTCGTCACCACAACAGCTATCGCTGCCGATTAACCAAGCGGTATTTGACATTCCTACGACCGCAAAAAAAACACCTCAAAACATCAGCTTTGAAACCCAGAATGACTATGGTTACTTGAATGTCACCTTGGGCCAAAACAGTATTTTTGGTGACTGGCATCATCAAGGCAAACACTACCGTTTAACAACTGAAGCCAGTGGCATGTGGTTGATCGAGTTGCCCAAAGAGCACTTGATAACTGATCGCTGTGGAACCAATCATGCCAACTCAATTACCCCATTTAACACGCAGCCGAATACCAAATCAGCAAGCAACACCCTTAATGTCCTGATCATCCATGACCGGGCTTTGGCCCTGCGTTATCCTGGCACCTTGATGACTGATCGAATGGACCATTACGCTCACGTTGCCAACCAAACTTTCGCCAATTCTGGATTAGATCTGGCTGTTCGCATAGTAGGCATAGATGAAGTTTCCTACAATTTGAATAACGCCAACAGCGAAATGTTAGGTCATATCCAATCGACACTGTCAGGAATAGAAACCATTTCAGGCTTACAAAATTTACCACAACTCAGAGCAGAACTGGGTGCTGACCTCGTCATAGCCATTCGTCCACATGACATTGAGACACGCGGTAACTGCGGCTTAGCTTACTATCCAGCTGCTGAACAAGGTTTTGATTCATCGTACGGCATCAATATGGTTTCTGATGGGATGAGTAGTTGGTCTTTATGCTCTGATCAGGTTTTTGTGCACGAAATCGGCCATAATTTAGGTGCTGCACATCAATATGGACAAGGAGGTGGCTCATTCCTATCTCAAGGATCTGCATTTGTTAAACTGTATCAATTCAATACAGTGATGGGTTCTTTTGGAACAGGACAAGATAACCGCAGCAAACGTCTACCTATGTTTTCTAATCCATCATTAACCTGTGGTGGTTACGCCTGCGGCACTGCCACAGGTGATGAGCCCAGCAACAATACTTTCGTCATTCAGTCAGTTATACCCATTGTCTCAGCTTACCAACCGAGTATCAGTTCTGCGCCCCACCCTGACAGTTATCAACGCAGCCAGCGTGACTTTGATGATGATGGCGTCATTGATTGGGAGGATGCCTTCCCATTTGATGCCAATGAACAACAAGATAGTGATGGTGATGGTGTCGGTGATAACACAGATGCCTTCCCTAACAACCCAAATGAACAATTTGATCATGATTCAGATGGTGTGGGTAACAACACGGACAACGACGACGACGATGACCTTGTTTCAGATGAAAATGATGCATTTCCATATGATCAAAGTGAATATGCAGATGGAGATTTTGATGGGGTAGGTGATCATACTGATGCCTTTCCTGATGATGCCAGTGAACAGCAAGACTATGATGGCGATGGCATGGGTGATTTCAGTGATCAAGACGATGACAATGACGGCTATACTGATGTCAGCCAAGCTTATGACCTTTTGGTGGTCAATACAGGAGACAATCGCATTTTGCGTTTTGATGCACAAACAGGTCGTTCATTGGGTATGGAAGTATTACCCAGTGATGGACTCATTACTTTCCAAACTGATCTCAGTTACGATAAAGACCGGCACTTGCTGTATTACACATCAAGCAGTGGGGTAAAACGTAAAAACATGATGCAAAGGAATGGTTCAAGGATGCTAATTCCGCCCTATGCAGAACCTCCTTTTCACTCAGACCAAACGGTTTTGGGTACTGGATTTCCTACCGCAATATTTAAAAGACATTCAGCAGAATTAGTTGTTTCAATATTTGATCAAGGAAAACTCAGTCTTTTTGATGACCAAAATCCATTAAAGATCATACATACTGGAGACATCCAAGTAACAGTAGATGAAGACCTGATAGAATCATTAATTGACATTGAATATTCAGATGACTATCTGCTATTAGGATTAAATGGGCGACTGTATCGCGGCGACTTTGAGGGTGGTTTCACATCCATCAGTCAACCAGGAAATCCTGGATTGAAGGAAGCATTGGACATGCAAATATTAGCAGATGATTCCATTTTGATTTCTGACTACCAAAGAAAGCAATTACTGAAATATGATGCTTCTGGACATTTTCAATCTATATTTGTTGACCTCAGATTGCTGAACCTCGGTAACCCCACTGGCATGACACTCATCGACGAACACCTTTACGTAGCGACACAAAATGATGATAAAATTCACAAATTTGATTCAGTCACAGGAGCATACACAGGTGTTCTCATCGATGGTCAGGGTTTGAATCAGCCCCATAAGCTATTGGCCATTCCCAGTCTTCAAGACCGCTTTCACCACGATGAGGCGAAAGTTATGCAGCCCAATGCAGGACAGTGGTATGCCAGCGAAACCATTGGCCGTGGCTTTGATATAGAAATTGTGGGCAATAGATTGAACATTATCTGGTACACTTTTGATGATCATGGCCTTCCTACTTGGTATGGCAGTTCCGGTGATTTAAATGGTTTTCAATACCAGTCGATATTACTAAAAACAACACAGATAAATATTGATTCGGTTGTTATTACCGAAGTCGGCACACTCAATATTAATTTCCTCAATGAAAGACAAGCTCAAGTGTTCTGGACAATTAATAATGTCAGCGGTGAAGAATTGATTCAATGGCACCCCTTCAACGGTGACCCTGAAATCAATAATTATACTGGTCTATGGGGTCGAGCTGATGGTCCTGGTTGGGGAATCAGCCTGGCCACAGTGGGCGAAACATCTGTCGCCATCGCTTTTCTTTACGACAACAATGGCATACCTCGCTGGATCGCCAGTGAACCTGTCATTGGCGCATCACCTTTGCATTTCAATATGCTCTACGTGACCAGCGACACCTTATGTCCTGGTTGTGGTGATGTATCTAGTTTCGATATCACAACAACTGGCTTTATGGATATGAACTTCAGTGCCAGCGGTGATTGGGACAGCATGATTAACTGGCCAGCACCATTGTCCGGTAGCTGGCAGCTCAATGATGTTCCCTTGATGCGATTTTCCTCCGAACCTGTTCGCCCCAGATAATAAAAACCCTAGTCCAAAATTTCGTTGATTGATGAAATATTTGGGCTAGGTTTTTTGCACCCTACGGAACCGTTTTGTTTATTCGGTGATACCAGCCAATTTCAATAGGAAAGTATAATCCTGAGCCGTTTCTTTATGAATCGCAAATCGTCCCGAAGCCCCCCCATGCCCAGTCTCCATATTGGTACGAAGCAACAATACATTGTTGTCGGTCTTCAATTCACGCAGCTTGGCCGCCCATTTGGCTGGTTCCCAATACTGTACCTGCGAATCATGTAAACCAGTGGTGATCAACATATGAGGATAATCCTGTGCTTTCACCTGGTCATAAGGAGAATAAGACAACATATAATCATAAGAATCTTTATTTTGGGGGTTACCCCACTCATCAAATTCACCGGTAGTGAGTGGAATGTCTTCATCCAACATAGTGGTCACCACATCAACAAAAGGTACATCAGCAATTAAGCCGTGATACAACATACCATTCATATTAGCCACAGCACCAATCAACAGGCCTCCGGCCGAACCACCCCAACCATAAACACGTTGATCGTCACCATAACCCTTAATCAACAACCCCTTTGTCACATCTATGAAATCAGTAAAGGTATTTTTCTTATTGAACATTTTACCGTCTTCATACCAACCACGTCCCTTGGCCTGGGAACCACGAATATGGGCAATGGCGAAAATAAACCCTCGATCAAGCAAAGACAATCGACTGAATGAAAATCTCGGGTCAATTGATGCTCCATAAGAGCCATAGCCATAAACCAACAGTGGCAGTTTATTCAACTCACCCGCATCCTTCCGATAAACCAATGAAACAGGAACCAAAGCACCATCTCTGGCTACAATTTCAAAACGCTCAGATCGGTACTGAGATGGATCATATTGACCATTAATTTTATCCTGTTTGAGTAATGTTCTTTCATCAGTATTCAAGTCTATTTCATAATCACTTCCTAACTGAGTTAAACTGTCATAGGTATATCTCAGTTTATTGTGATTTTGCTCTGGATTATAACCAGTCCACATGGTATAGGCTGCTTCATCCGAATCCAGCACCTTACTTTCACCCGTTTTCCAATTAACAGCCTTAATATGTTTCAAACCACCAGCGCGCTGATCAACCACCAACCAGTCTTTAAAAGTCTCAACACCATAAATCAGAGTTTCATCGTCATGGGCAACCACTTCCTGCCAGTTGTCTTTATTAGCACTCTCTCCAATAGATACTTTCATGATGCGAAAGTTTTTGGCGTTCCAATTGGTAGTCATAATAAAATCGCCATTGAAATCTTCCACTTCATATTCGTGATCTTTTTCTCTTAATAACACCGGTTTAAATTCGCCACTTGGATTGTCTGCAGCCAAATAACGAACCTCTGACAGGGTGGTCGCACTAGATTGAATCATGATGTAATCACCAGAACGTGAGGTATAACAGGCAATATAAAATGTGTTATCAGGCTCTTCATACACCAGCACATCATCACTGATAGGTGTACCCAAAACATGTCGATAAACCTGATACGGCAACAAGGTGGTGGGGTGTTTACGAGTATAAAACATTGTTTTATTGTCTTTAGCCCATGCCACAGAGCCCGTGGTGTTTTCAATCACATCAGGCAGCAACTCACCTGTAGTCAAATTTTTAAAGAATAACTTGTACTGACGCCTTGACACAGTATCTTCAGAATACGCCAGAATCTGATGATTGGGGCTGACCTTTTGATTATTACTTTGATAATAAGCATGCCCACTGGCCAACAAGTTAACGTCCAAAATCACTTCTTCACTGTCTTCCAAACTTCCTTTTTTACGAGCATAAACTGGATATTCTTGACCTGCCATAAAACGTGAATAATACCAATATTCACCCAACCGGTAAGGCACTGACTCATCATTCTGAACAATTCGCCCAGTGATTTCCTTGAAAATTTTATCTGTTAAATGATCCTGATTTGATAATTGTGCCTGGTAATAATCGTTTTCAGTATTCAAATAACCGAGCACTTCTTCATCTTTTCTGGTGTCGTCCCTGAGCCAGTGATAATGGTCAACGCGCTGGTGACCATGTTGTTTCCAAACATGTTCAATTTTTTTTGCTTTGGGTTCAACAATACTGCCATCAAAAGGTTTCATAAGGATATTATCTTTACTGGTTTGAATTCGTTCAATCACTCCAGGTATGGCTTGATTATCTCCATTACAAGCCAATAATGACATGATAACCAAACTGGCTAAAACAAGTTTCATAGTCTGGACTGAATATAAAAAAAGCAGAGATTACAACAATTCTCTGCATTTTGAAATAAAATTGAGATATTCAGGTCTTTATATCACATGAGCACCAAACAAAGAAAATTCGATGCATTGATCAGCCACCTCTACGAGGATTTGTATCGATTCGCTTACTGGTTAAGTAAAGATGAACAGATAGCAGGTGATTTAGTTCAAGAAACCTATTTAAGAGCCTGGCGTTCAATCACAAAACTGAAAGATGAGAAAGCCGCCAAAAGCTGGATATTTACTATATTAAGAAGAGAGTTTGCACGTCAATTCGAGAAAAAGAAACTCAACACACAAAGTCTCGATGAAATGGAAGTCGATATCGAAGACATCAAGCATCGAACACCAGACCAAATCATGGAGATTAAAATCACTCGACAAGCCATGATGTCTCTGGAACCTAAATATGCAGAACCGTTATTGCTGCAAATCATTGGTGGGTTCAGTTGCGAAGAAATTGCGACACAATTAGGCATTTCAACAAATGCAGTGATGACACAACTGTTTCGAGCGAGGGAACAACTCAAAAACAAACTCAAAAAGACCAGCCAAATAGGGGCCAAAGCATGAACTTCGAAGATTTCAAACGATTGCTTGATACCAATCCATACTCTAAAGACCCTCAATTTCTGGAAGCTAAAAAAAATGACCCCATCTGCTGTGCTGCCTATAAAAAAGCGATGAAGCAAGAAAAACTGTTACTCGAAGCCATCAATATTCCCGTACCAGAATTACAAAAGTCAGCCATTATATTCAGCCAAAACTTTAGTAACGATAAAATCAGTAAAAAACAATATTGGAGCCTAGCTGCTACTGTATTTGTTATCACAACCATTAGTTTACTGTTCTTTGGTCCACGGCCCACTTCAGACCTCGAAGATTTTATCAATGAGGCCCTAATTCTAGAGCCAGCAGTATATATGTCTGAAGATGAAATACCATACCAGGAGTTACAACCCTTATTCACCAGTTTGGGCGCTCAAGCCAATGAACAATTGGGGAATATTCATTTCATGAAACTATGTTCAACACTTGATGGAACCGGTGCACGCATGGTGTTTATGAACGATTATAGCCAACCTATCACTGTTTTATACATGCCCAACTCTCCCATAGAAAAAAGCATTCAACTGCAAATGAAAGGTTATAAGGGTAAAGTGATCGCACTGGACAAAGGTTCTGCTGCTATCATTGCTCGCCCATATGAAGAAACAGCGAAAATTGAAGCTTCTCTCAAAAAGAATCTTCAAAGACTTAATTGAGTTAGATATTTGTAAGCAAAAAACACCAGACAATAAAAGACTGAACCTGTGTCTAATAACTTATGTCAGAATTGCCCATTATTGGGCAGCCGCACCAACATTCTTGTTAGATGGCCAATTTGATTGCTAAATTCGCATACAGATTACCTGAACAGCTGTATTTCTTTCTAAAAAAACACTTTTTTAATACTAGTTATGTCAAGCTTGTAAAAATATAGAAAGATACATCATATTTTTGATACATTGACAAACAAATGAGTAGAGACCTACAACAAGCATCTTGTGTACTTATGTTAAGATGGCAAAACCCGGGAGTTGTATAGGTGTATATTAAAGGTGGGTGGGTGGAACCAAACAATCTAACAGAGATAATTAACAACAATTTAGTCAATGAACTACCTGAAGAACTCTATCAGGAACTCACCAAGCTTGCACGATCAGCATTACAAGCATCATCAAGAAGTGCAACACTGGATACCAGTGCTGTTGTGCATGAAGCAATCATTAAAATCTACCAAAAAAAATCTCTCCACTTTGCTAGTAGAAGCCATTTTTACTCACTGATGTCAAGGATCATGCGTCATATGGTTATCGATCATTTACGAAAATATCATAATGATAAAAACGGTGGTCATTTACAACAAGTTAACATCACTCAGCTAGATGCAAGCGAAGATTCATCTTCTGCAATGAGCGCATCTGAAATCCTTGCGATGGATAATGCCATAGAAGCATTGACCGCAATGGATCCTGCATTGAGTGAACTGATTGTCATGCGCTTTTATGGTGGGTTCGAACTACAAGAATTAGCTAATAGTTATGGATGCTCAGAAAGCTCCATCAAAAGATCTTTAAGGACAGCCAGAGCGTTTCTAAAAGCTCATATGGACTAGCCACCATTGGCAACCCACCGCTGTGGTTAAATTACCTGTAGAAGTTCAGACTTAATCTGACAATCACCACTCCAATCAACAAAGACTTTATCAATAGCCACTTGCCCAAACAAATAATCGACATCATGCCCAGCTTCATCACTTTTCGATAAAATCACTGTTTTAGACGTACTAGAAGTCGCCCCACCCATGCCATCGGTCTGCTTACCATAAGGATCAGGGCTGCCAATCACCCGTAGCAATAGCTTATCGCGGCATTCACCAGGCACTTGCGCCTTTTCAGGTAAATCAGTCAATTTAAAAAAAACGCCCTTGGACGTACCACCCCGCATATATGTGGCGAGGATCTTTATTTGTGGTTTGTTTGTCATGATGTTAATTTTGAGGTTAAAAGAGCTACCACGTCCCTTTGCTCATGAATAACAGCAATAATGACAGGAATCTTCTCTTAAAAAATATAAAAAATAAAATGCTTCTGACTTTTACTGATATGCACTTCAGGCAACTGAGTGAAAGGCTGTCGATTCAAGGCCGTACCATTTGCAATTGACTCAAAAGCAAAAGTTAATTCTTTTTGGTATCGATGCAGCGCATCTATTCCCCAGTTCTTCAAGGTATATTCGGCAATTTCAAACAAGTCACTTTCTGCATCGCTGGTCAGCAAATAAAAGCTTTTATTTTGTTCCATCTAATACCGTTTTAAAAATTTCAGAGACCGTTTTATTGCTGAATTTGCCTTCTTTCGCCGCAGTGACTCTTGGCTTCAGAAATGATTCCAAATGTGCCAAAGCTTCATTTTCATCAATATCTGGCAAAGCCCTTTTGAGCACATAGTTTTTAATGGACTCGCCTTGCAAAGCCGCTGCCACTTTCAGTAATTGGTGTTGTTCGGGTGTAATTTCGATAGAGAGTCGCACAGTAAAATACCAGTTGGAACTGAAGATATCATACAACAAATGTTGTTTCTTGGATTTTCGTGTCAAAGTGAGATTTAACGGTAATCCCCTCAACCCATAAATGGTTGATAACCATAGGAATCAGCACTGACAATCATCAGCAGCAACAGCTTATCCCGGTATTCACCAAGCACCTGAGCCTATTCAAGAAAATCAGTGAGCTTAAAAAAACACGCCCTTGGACGCACCACCCCGCATATAAGTGGCGAGGATTTTAATTTGTGGTTTGTGTGTCATTATCAATATGAATATAAAGTTTAAGTTTTTTTCATAATATGAAAAGTCTAGAAAAGATTTACCATTAGTTTCTTGTTATGTAACTTTTCATACTGATTAACATTAAAATTATTTAATAATTCAAATATGATTGAAGCTTTCCATACATGTCCTAATTGGAGTGATTGAGACTGTAAAATTCCATAATTTGAATTATTGTTTATCTGTTCCAAATATTTGAATTCATTGAACATTTGCATACTTGCATAAATCCCAACCAATTTTTTTACATTTCCAAATTTCACCTCTCCATTTAATGTTTCATATGAGCCATTAGCATTCGCAAATACAGGAGCTCCAGACATTCCAGGAAATGCAGAAATATCTATAATTATTAAATCTTTACCATTAAAAGAGGTGCTTGGCTCACTTGCAATACTACCTGTTTTCCAGATAGGTAGGAAATTAACCTCATCTCTAAAGTTATAAGGATATCCAATTACTGAGACTTTTGATGAAACACTAACTTTTAATTCATTAGTTGACCAATTTTGATTAATAGCGAAAAACTCTTTTAGCCCCTTCAACATATCAATTTCAAGGGGAATTATCGCCAGGTCAGCTTCTTTATCATCCTTACTTTGAATCCATAATGGAATCATCCTTTCATCATATAATGGAATTAATAAACTTCTAACTTTCCCTGGATGACTTTTAGATTCGTGCATAAATATTTCAATATTATCTCCTATTGGTGTTTTACCATCTTGAGGACTGTTACCAGTAATTACATGATAATTTGTTACAAGAAATATTATTCCTTTACTACCATATTTGTGACCAACAAAAAAACCAGTGCCAGTTGAAACTAATTCTCCGAGTTTGAAAAGTTTTACTGGAGTAGTAATAAATGATGGTTCTTCCATCTTTTTAGTTTCCGGCCAAAAAATCATTGGCAAAACGCTGCAGCACCCCGCCCGCTTCATAAATGGACACTTCTTCAGCAGTATCCAGTCTGGACTTCACTGGAATGGTGACTTGTTCGCCGTTTTTACGGGTCATCACCACTTGCATGTCAGCGCCTGGTGCGATGTCTCCTTGAACATCATAAGTTTCGGTGCCATCGATGTTGTATGTTTTGCGGGTTTCACCGTTGGTGAACTCCAAAGGTAAGACACCCATGCCAATTAAATTGGTGCGGTGAATGCGTTCAAAGCCTTCGGCCACAATCACTTCAACACCGGCCAAGCGCACGCCTTTAGCGGCCCAGTCACGTGAAGAGCCCTGGCCATAATCAGCACCAGCGATGATGATTAAAGGTTGTTCTCGGTTCATGTAAGTTTCAATGGTTTCCCACATACGCATTTGCTTGCCTTCTGGTTCAAGGCGGGCCAAAGAGCCCTGAATGATTTCACCTTTCTCATCCAAGACCATTTCATTGAGCAATTTTGGATTGGCAAAGGTGGCACGTTGTGCCGTTAAGTGATCACCACGGTGTGTGGCGTAAGAGTTAAAGTCTTCTTCCGGCAAGCCCATTTTGGCCAGGTATTCACCAGCAGCGCTGGAGGCTTGAATTGCATTGGATGGCGACAAGTGGTCGGTAGTGATGTTATCACCCAACACAGCCAATGGTCGCATGCCTTGCATGGTGCGAGGTTTGGCTAAAGCCCCTTCCCAATAGGGTGGACGTTGAATATAGGTTGATTTTGGATCCCAATCATACAGCGGACTGGTGTGTTTGGCGATGATGTCCTGAATATTGAACATCGGCTCATAAACCTGTTTGAAATGTTCAGGTTTAACGCTTTCTGCAATGACTTGATTGATTTCTTCATCAGTCGGCCAAATATCTTTCAAGCGTATTTCGTTACCGTCTTTATCGAGACCTAAGACATCTTTTTCAATATCAAATCGAATTGAACCGGCAATGGCATAAGCCACCACCAATGGCGGTGAGGCCAAAAAGGCTTCACTGGCATGTGGGTGAATACGACCATCAAAATTGCGGTTACCTGACAATACAGCGGTGGCATAGAGCTTTCTGTCCAGGATTTCCTGTTTGATTTCAGGTTTCAAAGCACCACTCATACCGTTACATGAGGTACAGGCATAGGCGACCACACCAAAACCCAGGTTTTCCAATTCAGGCAACAATCCAGACTCTTCTAAATACAAAGTCACGGCTTTGGAGCCCGGTGCCAATGAGGTTTTAACCCAGGGCTTGCGGGTTAATCCAAGCTTGTTGGCATTGCGCGCAATCAACCCAGCGGCAATCATGTTTTTCGGATTAGACGTGTTAGTACACGAGGTAATGGCGGCGATGATACAAGCGCCATCTGGCATCAAACCATCATGAGACTGGTAATCTCCGGTTAATCCTTTGGCTTGTAAGTCATTGACAGAAACTCGCGCATGAGGATTGGATGGACCGGCAATATTACGACCCACTGCACCCAAATCAAACTTCAATACCCGTTCATATTCAGCACCGGTCATATCATCGGCCCACAAACCGGTTTGTTTGGCATACTGTTCAACCAACTTAACCTGATCGGCATCACGCCCAGTCAGGGTTAAATAGTCCAGGGTTTGTTGATCGATATAAAACATCGCTGCCGTCGCACCAAATTCCGGGGTCATGTTTGAAATGGTGGCACGATCGCCCAAAGTCAGTGCATTGGCACCTTCACCGTAGAATTCTAAATAACTGGATACCACACGCTCCTTGCGTAAAAACTCAGTCAAAGCCAATACAATATCGGTACTGGTGATGCCCGCTTGCGGTGTACCCATCATTTCAACACCAATGATATCTGGCAGGCGCATGTAAGATGCACGTCCCAACATAACACTTTCGGCTTCCAAACCACCCACACCAACAGAAATCACACCCAAAGCATCGACCATGGGCGTATGTGAATCGGTACCCACTAAGGTGTCAGGAAAGGCCACACCATCGACTTTTTGCACCACGGGTGACATACGCTCAAGATTGATTTGGTGCATGATGCCGTTACCTGGTGGCACCACATTGACGTTTTTGAATGCGTTTTTGCACCAATTGATGAAGCGAAAACGATCGGCATTGCGACGGTCTTCAATTTCACGATTTTTTTCAAATGCATCTTTCTCAAAACCAGCATGTTCAACAGCCAACGAATGGTCAACAATCAATTGAGTGGGTACCACAGGATTGATCTGTGAAGGATCTCCTCCTTTGTCAGCAATCGCATCGCGTAAACCAGCCAAATCAACAAAAGCTGTTTGACCCAAAATATCATGACAAACCACCCGCGCTGGAAACCAGGGAAAATCCAAGTCACGCTTGCGCTCTATGATTTGTTGTAATGAAGCTGTTAAATTTTCTGGTGGGCAACGACGTACCAGGTTTTCAGCCAATACCTTTGAGGTGTATGGTAACTGATCATAAGTATTAGGTTGAATGCCATCAATCACCCCTCGGGCATCATAAAATTCAAGGTTGGTACCAGGTAATGGCTTGCGATGTTGCGAGTTCATGTTGATTCCCTATGGATGACTTAAACTTTCAGGGATTTTAACGTTTTTAAAGCTAAAATCCCATTAAAAAAGCCCGGAACTGGCCGGGCTTTGACACGCTAATGTAACACTAAATCAACCATCAAAATCATCTTCAAAAATGATGTCTGGATTTGGATTTTCGAATGCGCCAATGTCACAGTCAGCAATTCCATCTACATTACCATCAATAGGCCTGGACTTACCTGTTTGGTCTTCCAGAATTGCACAACTCCCGAAAGGTATGGCATCAACAGCAGGTCCAGTTGGATTTAAAGCGTGGGTAGGTGTAAGACCTCCATTACCCACTAAATTGATGTTAATAATGTCAGCCAAATTGGCTTCTGTCGGTGTTATATCTGAGCCTCCTACGGTCACACCAGCAACACCAGGGTTATTGTTCAGACCAAATAAATTGTAGTCGTCAACTGTAACTGTGCCACCTGATGTGTTGACTTCAGGGCCACCATTTCCAATATTACCTGAGATCAACGATTGGGACAAAGTGATGGCAGTACTGTCGGTGGCTATCCCGCCACCGACATCACTCGTACTGTTATTAACGATGGTTGTGTTAGTCAAAGTCACGATATTTCCTGGACCATAATCCCAGGCTGACAACCCGCCCCCTCTCAAAGTAGATGAATTACCTGAAAGTGTTGTGTTGCTGATCGTCAGTTCTGAGACAGCGAAATAATTTCCAACATAGATCCCGCCGCCACCAACATTAGCAGACTGCGTGGAGTTATTGCTAATGGTCGAATTAGCAATGACCACATCACTTGATGCCACAGAAACACCACCACCATAATAGTTACCAGAAGCACCAATATTGCTATCTATGACACTATCATAGATGTTACCCGTTGAACGAGTGAAAATGATAGCCCCTCCGATATTATTGGTGAATGTACAATTGTTAATTTTCAAATCGCTGTCATACACACGAATTCCGCCACCGAAATTATCCGATTCGTAACCGTAGCTGACAGTTGAATTATTGAGTGATAATCTGCCTGGGGCAATGACTCTTAAGACCCTAAATGACCCACCGCCATCTAAAGTACTGTCATTACCGTTAATAGTGATTTCTGATGTGATTTCAGCTGTATTGGTTAAACTAAGTACAACACCTTGCGGTAATTCAAGAATATCAGCACCAGATCCTGCTGCGCAACCACCAACCACTAAATCTGTATTTGCTGCATCAACGGCATCATTAAAGTTACAAATATTACCATCAACATTAATAGTGGCCGCGTGTGCGGAAAAACCCATCTCAAGCAATAAAGCAGAAATTAGGGTTGTTCTTTTTAATTGACTACTTTTCATTAGACTCCTCTTGGTTAGAAGAGATTCCCGGATAACCGCAGGTCATAAGAAAAAAATAAACCACCTTTGCGAACCGAATTGTCGAACCAATAGATTCAGATCACTAACGAGAAATTTACACCACATGAAAATGAAAGAAACTATCGATTATCAACATCCTTCGACCACAAAAAAAGTACGTTAATCTTTTAAATCTGACTGGTGAGCAATTATAGAAATCTCGGTTAATTGAATATAGGCAAAATAGCATAATAATAATGCAACAACAAGTATTATTGTAAGAACATAATCCAACCCACAACATCTGATGGAATCAATAACATTCACTTTTATTGTATACAAAAAAGCCCGGAACTGGCCGGGCTTTGAAACGTTAAGTTGATTAATTTGTCATTCGAATCCATCCTCAAAGATGATATCTGGGTTGATGTTCTCAAATGCACCCACATCACAATCAGCAGAGCCGTCTACATTACCATCAATCGGTCTGGATTTACCTGTTTGATCCGTTACCAATAAGCAAGAACCGGCAGGAACAGCATCAACAGCTGGACCCCCTGATACCAATGCATGTGTCGGTGTCAATCCACCATTGTTTGCCAGAGTAGCATCAAAAATACCAGCTGCTGTCTCTTTTGGAACAAGGTCACTGGCTCCTGGCACAACACCGGATAAACCTGCATTTGAACTTTCACCAAACATATTGTAATTATCGACGGTAACATTAGAACCATTAACAATCCATTGACTAGCTAAAATCACTGCCGTATTACCAGATAGTAATGATTGTGATACAGCAACATTAGTAGTGACTCCAGAATTTGCCATTCCTCCCCCACTCTCTGCTGTTGTATTCAAAGTGACGGTAGTGTTGTTTAAATTAAGCTCTATACCATTACCAAAAGCAATACTGGCGATCCCCCCACCTGAAAGTTGAGCATCATTACCGGTAATAGTCGAATTGGTCACACCCACTGTAACAGCAGCAGCAAAGTCGGTGACATACAAACCACCACCCCCAGCAGATGTAGCAATATTGCTATTACCAGCGATCGTGGTATTGTTAATATCTAAAATGCCACCATTGATAGACACACCACCATTATAATATTGCCCTGCGTTACTGGTATTATTCTCAATAACCGAATCATTGATATTTGATGGAGCAGAGTTATAAAACCAAACAGCACCACCCTTATTTCCTGAAACAATGCAGCGATTCATTACTAAACTAGTTCCAGCTCTTACAACAACACCTGCTCCAAAATTGTTAGGACTGATACTACCACCAGTAACCGTCAAATCGTTGAGGACTGTGGTACCTCCGTCAATATAAAGTACTCGGAACTCGGGTGCATTTAAATCTCTTTCTACAATCGAGCCATTACCATTAATGGTTATATTTGATGACAGCGTAGGAAGTTGTGTCACTTGTGTAAATGGACTGCCATTACTATCCAGCTCAAGTACGTCATCACCTGATCCAGCTGCGCACCCACCAGCCACTGCATCAGAATTGGCAGCAGTGATCGCATCTGCTAGTGTACAAGTATTACCATCAACATTAATGGTTGCTGCGTGTGCGGAAAACCCCATTTCAAGCAACAAAGCAGAAATTAAGGCCGTTTTTTTCAATTGTTTGTCTTTCATTCGACTCCCCTTGGTTAGAAGAGACTCCAACATAAGCCCAGAGCATAAGAAAAATCTAAGCCACCTCTTTGAATTGAAGGAACTGAAAAACATCCGACCAATAGATTCAGAACATTAAACGAGATGCTTAAAATCCCGAAAATGAAAAAAATCATCGATTACGACATCCTTCGATCACAAAAAAGTACGCTAATCTTAATAACTTGAATGGTGAGCTATATAGAAATCTCGGTTAATTAAGCTTGGACAAAATAACACAAAAACAAACTAACGACAAGCAATACCTTAAAGGCACCTCATTAATAGAGGTGCCTTTAAGTGTATAATCTAAGCGATCAGATCTTCTGAATTCAATGTTTTACTTTTACTGACAAATATCAAAAGCCCAGAACTGGCCGGGCCTTTGTTATGACCGGAATGATCAATTTTACATATCAAATCCATCTTCAAAAATAACATCAACAAATTCATTATTTTCATAAGCACCGATATCACAATCTGCATTACCATCTGAATCGCCATCAATTGGTCTGGATTTTCCAGTTTGGTCTGTAGACAAGAGACAATCAACACCAGCTATCGCATCCACTGCTGGACCCAACAGATATAAAGCATGGGTCATTGTCGACCCTCCATGATCAGCCAAATTGACATCGATAATAGCAGATAAATTGGCTTCAGGTACCATATCAGAGGCACCCAGAGTAACTCCTACTAGACCAACAGCACTATTGAGTTATTCATCCGAACCAATATATAAATGAGATCCAAGCACCAAATGCTATAAAGAATCTCTATTGCCACCTTTACTGATGTGCTATCAGTGATTGGTGAATCGTTTTTTTAGAAAAATACTGTGCTTATGATCGAAGTTCAATGACAAAAAAGGTAACACAGATATACTAACAAGTCTTTCATCCAACTTCATACTTAGTCGAACCTGAAAAATGCATAACTTATTGTTAAATATACAGAGTTATTTCAATTTTGCACATTTTTTCGACCAGAAAACAAGTGTTTCAATGCTTTTTTACTCGCCGCTTCCATGCGGCTCTCAGGCTAACGTGAAAAAGTTTTCCAGAAACTTTTTTATGGTCGATGGTGCGGCACATGGAGGTGCCACCTTGAGCCATCAGGCTCAAGTGAGGTCAAAAAACATCAGCAAAATCACACTTTTGCGCTTAAGTGTTTTTTTGGCCAATGCTGGAAAAGGCCAGGATGGACTTTTTCAGGGTTGACTATTTAGATTCGTTAATGAGGTATCTGTTTTTTCACATCAACTAATAACTGTTGCCAGTTTGCGTAATCTTTCTTCCTGAAAAGCTTCACCGTCGGGTACCATTCACTTTCCAGGCCTTCACCATGCCATCTCCAATCAGGGTGATCTCCTAACAACACCCATGTCTTTTTACCCATCGCACCAGCAAGGTGAGCTGTAGCGGAGTCAATAGTGATCACTAAATCCAGTTGGTCAACCAGAGCAGCCGTTCTGGCGAAGCCTGGTAATTCAGCTTCCAAGTCCGTCACACCAGCCTGTTGTAACTGCTCTCGCTCCTCAGCAGAAAGCGGCATTTGCAAACTATAAAACGAAGCATCCACACCGTCCACTATTTTAAGCATTTCGTCCAATGAGACAGAGCGGGCGGTGTTGTTATGATGAGCAGGAGATCCCGTCCAAGACAAACCAATCTTGAAATCACCTGACAATTCACTGACCACTACCTGTTTAGGTACTTTAATGTAGTTACGGGCCATTGGCAATTGATCCACTTCTACCGACAAATGCATTGCCACATCCATCAATGGCACATAAACATCAAATAAGTCACTACTCAAAGAACCTGGGATCCGACTTTCTGCAACACCATCAACTTCTGCCACTAATGGAGCCAATGTTTCGGGACCAAAATAAATGAGTTTCTGACAACGTTCCGCCAATTTTGGCAGGAACTGCCAAAACATCATTTGATCACCCATACCCTGCTCCGAATGTACCAACAAAACCTTGTCAGAAATATCCTCACCCTGCCATTGTGGCTTTTGGCACTGAAAGGGAACAAATTGCGGTGTCTGCCAACGCCAAGCATATTCTTTCCAACCCGCTTTATATTGTTTTTGTTTGAGCAATAACACACCTTTGTTCATATGTGCCATTGCAAACTGACTGTCTTTTTCTAATGATTGGTCAAACCAGTCCATGGCATGAACATCATCACCCAAATGCATATGAACAATACCCAAACTGTTCATCGTTTCGGCATTGTCCGGGTTAATAGTCAAAGCTTTTTCAAGTTGAACAATGGCTGGCTGCCATTTTTTAGCATCGACTAAACACAAACCATACTGGTGATTGAGTTGAGGGTGGTCAAGGAACTGCTTGACGCCTTGCTGATAAAACTCTAAGGCCGCATCTAAATCACCATTAACATGTGCTCGGGTTGCCTCATCAATAATACCTTGAGCAGGATCCACGGGTGCTAAATTAGACAATACTTCACTAGACAGTTCATAAGACTGCGCTAAAAATGGGCTTTGCTGATCCAAAATGGCTGCAAAGCGATGCGGTAACACTTTGACCTCAAAGACTTCCTGAACATTACCAGTAAACACCAGAAAAGCAACAACCTCACCGTTAGTGGTATCGACAACCCAAACACCACTTTGTCGATCATCAACACGCTTAGTCAATGGTAAACCGGCAAATACCGCCGACTCTCGTACTTGTGATAATCCGATGATGGCATAACGATCAATGAAATCCAATCCTCGACAAAAGCCAGGCAATTCAGCGACCACTTCTGGTGACTTACCCAGCTCCATTTTCATCAATTGACCTGAGCCAGATGACAAAAACCACAAAGTATCTTTATACCATCTGGGTGAATGCGGCATACATAAACCATCTACCAAGACATCATCGGTGTTGATATCCATGATTTGGCCACCGGATATTTTATTGTTACGCCAGCCACCGGGTTCATCCGTAGCACCTAACATCGTCACATAGCGGGGCAAGCCATCTCGAAAACCCAATCCATTCAAGTGACACCGATCGGTTAAATCATAGGCGGTAATGAAAGGAGGTCGCCAAACCGGTTTGAAGCTATGGTCTTGGTCCAAAATACACAAACAAGACATTTTGGTATTAATAAACCACAGTTTATCTGATTTATCATACCCCATTTCATGAATATCTATAGCACCTGTAATGTGATTTTTCCTCGGCAAATAGCAGGCATCTACCTGATCTCCTTGACCCGTTTTAGGGCCAACAGCTGCTAAATTTCTAAATGTGGTAATTGAAGCCGCTCCACCGACAGCAAACTCGTTCGCTCTTTTGGCAATACCCATTGGCCTTTCAAAGGCCATAAAGTGAGTGTTTATTCCTTTCTGTTGAGGTCGCACCATAACCAGTTGACCTGCCTGGTAGGTAGTAACCAATAAATTACATTGACCAAGAGTGAGCAGTTGTTGAAATGATTCTGTTGATTGACTGGAAAAATGTTCACTCATGGAAGATAATAATTACAAAAGACATGCATTATGCCATTGATTTAAGACATTAAAAAGTCCGACTTAGGTTTGACTTTTTAATAGCAGGTAATGGCGCTCAGTATTTCACTACTTTTTGGTGAATGGTACCAAAAATATTGTGACCATTTTTATCAATGATTTCAATTTTCACATCGTCATCAAAACTCATAAAAGGCGTTGAGGGTGTACCATCAGCTATCACTTCCAACACTCGCTTCTCTGCCAAACAGGTCGAACCCTTGGAGATGTCATGGTTGGCAATGGTGCCTGAACCAATAATGGTCCCAGCCGCCAACGGCCGAGTTTTCGCAGCATGAGCAATCAATTGAGCAAAATCAAACTGCATATCAATACCACAATTTGGTTCACCAAACCACTGATCATTCAGCCAGGTTCTCATCGGCAAATGAATTTTATTGTCTTTCCAAGCATCTCCTAGCTCATCTGGGGTAACAAAAAATGGAGAAAGCGCAGTCCGTGGTTTAGACTGCATGAAACCAAAACCCTTAGCTAGCTCTGCAGGGATTAAATTCCTCAGTGACACATCGTTTAAAATACAAACCAATTGAATGTATTGACCCGCTTCTTCGGCAGAAACATGCATGGGCACATCTGACGTAATCACTGCTGCTTCAGCTTCAAAATCAATACCATAATCTTCACTAACCACTTCAATGTCCTGATTATGAGCTAAAAAACCATCACTGACCGCCTGGTACATCAAAGGATCTTCCAAAAAGCTCGGTGGCATTTGAGCACCCCTTGCCTTTCGAACACGTTCAACATGAGCCAAATAAGCACTGCAATCGAGAAACTGAAAAGCACGGGGTAAAGGAGCCAACACATCATTCAAATCCAAATCAAAGGCATCATTCAAACCACCCTCATTTAAATGTTGGTAAACTGTATTTAACTGAGGTGCTAAATTATTCCAATCATCCAAAGCGGCCTGCATAGTTGTTGCAATTTGTGGTACTTTCACAGCTTGTGTACCCCTTTGATTAACCACAATCAAATGGCCATCACGTGTTTGGTTATTTATCGTTGCTAGTTTCATATTGTTTTCCTTCAAATACAAAGCCCCATTATTCAGGGAGCTTGTCTCTCACATTATTATCGCCCAGGCAGGTTATCTGAATGATTATCCTTCTTGCCAAGAATTAACATAATCAGTCCACTCAAGCTCTTTGGAAGCTTGACATACTTCCAATGGGTCTCTGGTATCAATCATCACCGCAACCTCTTCGGTCATGGCATTTTTCTGTTCAAAAGCGGCACTCATTGCCTTAGGGTGTGGTCCGTGAGTAAAACCAGTTGGATGTAATGTAATCATGCCTGGGTGAATGTTATCACGAGAAAAAAAGTTTCCTGCATGATAAAACAACACCTCATCATAGTCATCATTATTATGATAGAACGGCACTTTCAATGCGTCTGGATGGGTTTCAAACAAGCGTGGAACGAAAGTACAAACCACAAAACGGTGCCCCAAAAAAGTGGTATGAGCTGATGGTGGCACGTGATACTTATGACTCATCACAGGGGATATATCACGCCAATTCAAAGCAACTGGCATCAAATCACCTTGCCAGCCCATAGCATCCAGTGGATTAAACGGATAAACAATATGGGATAATTTCTGTAAGCGTTTCACCACAACGGTGGTTTCATCTTCACTATATTGTGCCTTAAATGCCTCATTGATTTCAGGCACACGATACACTGCAGTATCAACAATTGCATTAGGGCCTAATAAACCTTTATCTGGGGAGGTATAATGACCATTAGTGGCTTCAATCATCAGTACCCGGCAAGGATTTTGAACTGCTAACCGCCACATCGTACCTTTGGGTAACATCAAATAATCACCTTCACCAACGATCAAATGACCAAAGTCACAATACAAATCAGCCGTACCTTTATGAAAAAACAACAAATCATCACCATCGGCATTTCGCACCAAATGATTCATTGACTCATTGATCTCATAAAAACGAATCTTGACATTGTTATTCTTTAACAAAACAGCAGCATCCCATGGCATATGATGTGATGTTTTCAGTTCATTAGTATCAAAAGCCCGTGGTCTGTTATCACCTTCAAAATGTGTCCAGCCAGTATGCTTGTGCCGATGATAAAAGTGTGTCACCGGACCAAAAAAACCTTCTTTACCCATCTCTCGCTCGTAGCTTCCTTCAGGAAAGCCAAAATGAGCCTGTTTAGCGACCTTGCCCTGTTTTTTAAATAATTTGAACCACTGTCCGTTCATCATAAATATCCACGTTTTTTCTGGTCCAGTTCAATGGATTCAAATAATGCTTGAAAATTACCTTCACCAAAACCTTCATTACCCTTACGTTGAATGACTTCAAAAAAAATTGGCCCGATATTAGTTTGGGTAAAAATCTGTAGTAACTGTTGTTCACCTGTTTCCTGATCAGCATCAATCAAAATATGATTTTTTTGCATCCGCTCAACATCTTCATTATGCTTGGGAACACGACGATCTATAATGCTGTAATAGGTTTCAGGCGTTTCTAAAAACTCAACACCACAAGCACGCATAGACTCTACTGACTCATAAATATTTTCGGTATATAAAGCGATATGCTGAATACCTTCACCTTGATATTCATCAAGATACTCATTAATTTGAGATTTGGGATCTCCCGACTCGTTTAAAGGAATTTTAACCGAGCCATTAGGGCTTGTCATCGCTTTGGAAACCAAACCAGTTTGTTGACCCTTGATGTCAAAGTAGCGAATTTCAGAAAAATCAAACAAATCTTCATAATATTTGCTCCATTTTTCCATATTACCGAAATAGACATTGTGGGTCAGATGATCAATAAAGGTCAAACCAAAACCAGTTGGATTTTGATTTGCTCCTACAATGTCATCAAATTCAGCCACCAAACCATCAGCATAACTTTCAGTTGTCAATAAATACAAAGCGGCATCACCAATACCCTTAATAGCTGGAAAATTTAAACCATTCTCAACAGTGATTTGTTCCGAACCTCCTTGCAAAGAATGCTCCAAGGCTTTTTCAGCATCATCAAAAAAAATTGAAAACCCGCAGGCACATGGCCCATGGACATCACTGAAGTCATAGGCAAAGCCTTTCCTACCCTCATTAACAAACAAATCAATACTATTTTGTCGGTACAGAGTAATGGGTTTTTCTTTGTGTTTCTTTATAGCAGCAAAGCCCATTTTTCTGAACAGTTGATGCAAACCTGAAGCGTTGTTATTGGCGGCAAACTCAATGAAACCAAAACCATTGATGCTGACTGGCATAGCAATCCTCTTATATCAATTATTGATTGCAGAACATTTTAACGACATTTAGTTTCATTTGAAACAAATAAAATGAAATTTCATCGAAAATACAGTTAAAATAGCGCCATGGAATTGAACAATTTTCTACCCTACCGCCTATCCATTCTGAGTTTGAAGGTGTCCAAAGGCATCGCCAAACATTATGAAAACCGATTTGGCATCAGTATATCCGAATGGCGAATATTGGTTATTCTCTATAAAAACCCAAGAATTAATGCCACTGAAATTGCCCATCTTAGCCAAATGGACAAAGTGCGTATCAGTCGCACTGTCAAATCATTATTACAAAAAAGCTACATCTCACAAATCAAGGATCCAACTGACGCCCGGTCCCGTATCTATGAACTAGAAAAAAAAGGTGAAGAACTGATGGATATTGTTATTCCTGATGCCATACGTTACGAAAAAAAGTTACTCAAGCAACTCAGCGATGAAGAACAAAAGCAGCTACAATACTTAATTAACAAACTGGATCAGTTAACGTGAAGTGACTTGAGCACCAGAACAGTAAGCTGATTCAATGCCTGTTGTGTTCATTCATTACAACAACACGAAAAATTATTGCCTTATCGATTGATAGACAAGAGGTCTCTGCTTTGTTATCAGTTATTGGACAGGTCAGTCTATGTATTCAAATATTTTGACGACTCGCTCAACATGTTTTAAGCGGCGAATACGCTCAACTACACTATGTGCCTCTTCTCGAGTGACTAGCCCCATCAAGAACACCTCATGATTGGCAGTGGTAATGGAAACACGTGTTGGATCAAAACCTTTAACATCGATGTTAAATAAACTGGCTTTTGCCTTGCTGCTGATGTATTTATCTTTCGTTCTTCTAGCCAACAAAGATACTTCATCAACTAATTTCAATTCATTAACAACCTTCATGACTCCTTCTTTAATGGCTGCAGCATCCTCTGCAAGTATTTTGTCCTGTTGACTTTTCACTTCGCCTGCCAGCAAAACAACACCATTATAGGTTTTTACCTTAATGCGACTGTCATCTTGCAAACTCTTACGTATTTCATTTTTTACACTAACAGTAATGACCCCATCATCCATCACTTGGCCTGATGAACGCCTGTCATGGACTACATTCACAGCTGTTACCAAAGCACCACCCACAATTACCGGAGCACAGGCAGACAACAGCAAAATAAATAACAGTATTGATCCAATTTTTTTCATATCAAAGCCTCAATCAAATGCATTTTTTATCCACTCAATGGTGGGATTTTCTTTGGTGCCCTGAATGGCAACCACATCAAAGCGTGCATGATAGCGATTGTGCCATTTTTTTTGACACATTAATTGCTTGGTTGCTTTAATGATTTTTTGTTGTTTATGCCAAGTCACTGACTCCAGTGCATTGGCCCTCTGGCCATGGTGTCGATACCTGACTTCGACAAACACCACCGTTGACTTACCATCACGCATCACAAGATCAATCTCGCCAGCGATCGTGCGATGATTTCTATATAACGTCTTTAGGCCGAAAGCCTTTAAATACCTCTCAGCTTGACGTTCCCAGTATTCGCCGGGTGTTAATCTTCTACGGCGTAAATTTCGCCACCAGTATAAAATGCCCATTGCATCTTTCTTTTAATGTGACCCAAAGCATCCATATAAAGTTCACCAGAAAGTCCTGACATTCGGCCACTGCTGAACCGGCTCATCCACTCCAATCTCGTTGACAGCCCTATGGCATCATAGCCTAAAGCAAATAATTTCAAATCAACATCTTTCAAATTCGTCACATCAAACGGCAATAGTTCAAGCAATTCACTTGTTTGTAACTGCAATGGCGCCAGTGAAAACTGAACGCCCTCCAGGTCCTTGTTATGTTGTTCATTGAATAGCCCAACAAAAACATCTGAACTGGCATAAACAGGTACTTTAGCTGCATGATGAAATTTCAACTGTGGCACCATCAGTCTTGCAAAAGCAGGTTGAGCAACCAAAAAGATGGCATCTATGTCAGCTCGCACCACCTCTTCTGCGTTAATTGGAAGCTTTAAATAACTCTGCAAATTTTTCGCTCGCAGCGTACTTTCTACCAAACCCAACATCTGTCGCAACTGATCTGAGAAGTCATGCTGATCAGTATCAAAATATTGATTTTTAATGACACTGCCCCCCAAATCAACAAAACGTTGAGCAAAAGCCATAGTCATGCGTTCACCCCAAGGATTGTTCTCAGCCATAATCATGACTTGTCTGTGCCCCTTGCTATAAATAGTCTCTGCGATATCAGTTGCCTCTCCTTCTGGGGATAAAGTAAACTGAGGCCTATTAGTCTCAGATTGGTTCAACAACAACATAGGTATGGTTGACTCTGGCAATAACTCGAGAGCAGATATGGACTGTTTATCAATCGGACCGATAATAAAGTCTGCTCCCATTTCCTGGATATCGTACCAAGCATCTAACAGCCTCTCTCCATCACTGCCTGTGTCATAAAAAACCAACTCAACAGCTTGTCTTTGGCTCAAAGCAGCAGCCAACAATCCTTTCTGAACAGCTTTTGCTACCGCCTCAAACCGGCCACTGAAAGGTAATAAAACCGCCACCTTAAATTTTCTGCTAACGGGATTGTTATTCAAGAAATAAGCTGCCGCTGGATGTTGCCCCCACTGATTCAGCCACAACTCCCCAGATTCACCATCAGCTCCAAATTGAATGAAAGCTGCCTCTAGCCACCCACGCCACTCTGCTTCTTCAGCCTCCGCCAAATGTTGAATTAATGCTGTATCCTCGACCTGTAACAAGGCACCAACCATGTCATCCCAGAATGGCACAGGATCCTCGCTGAGCTGACTCATTTT
Source organism: Gammaproteobacteria bacterium (assembly GCA_030430025.1). Lineage (GTDB taxonomy): Bacteria > Pseudomonadota > Gammaproteobacteria > Xanthomonadales > Marinicellaceae > Marinicella. The sequence continues at coordinate 30,135 of JAUIGR010000003.1, read as the reverse complement.
CATATAAGCATGCGCAACAACCAGAAATCTTCCTGTGGCTTTGCCACATTCAACTCGCAATTGCCACAACCCGGCATACCAACCATCTCTCAGTTCCTTCGCATTGATACCTTCGAGCTCTTTCAACGAGGTTTGACAATCATCCGCATTTTGGTAAAGACGGGCGCTAATCACAACACGCTCTGGAACACCTTCTAATAATGGATGGTTAATCAACGAATAATTTTTAACCACTTCCCCTACTTGATGATAGGCATCAGCCAAAGCTAACAATACTTCCACTGTTGGCTTAACATCTACTTCCTGTTCCAGCAAAGGTATGGCTTTGAAATACAACCGCTGATCATACAAATCCAGACCTTTACTGGCCACCCCAGGACGCTGGTTCACTGTCCCACCACAAGCAACTAGCATACCAAGACATATAATGGTAACCCATATATTTTTCATTACATTGATATTCATGAGTCAAATTGTAACCCGAATCAGTGTTCTAAAATGAAGTAAAATGTCAACAATTCTGATCTCGTGATATACCATGCCCCACTCCGCTGACTTTGGCACCCTATACGTTGTCGCCACACCCATCGGCAATCTTGATGACATCTGTTTTCGAGCAATCGACACATTAAAACAATGTGACATCATTGCTTGTGAAGACACAAGACACAGTAAACGATTGTGTCAACACCACAATATAGATACAACACTGACATCATACCACCAGCATAATGAACAAAGTGCTGGTAGACAAATTATTGAACAATTACAATCAGGGGCTTGTGTAGCCCTCGTGTCAGACGCAGGCACACCACTAATCAGTGACCCAGGATATGTACTGGTAGAAAAAGCACATAAAGCAGGAATTCGAGTGATACCTATTCCTGGACCATCCGCTATCATCACCTTGCTTTCAGTAGCTGGTCTTGATACCAGTCAGTTTTGTTTCTATGGTTTTTTACCGAATAAGTCAACTCAAAGACACAAAGCGTTATCCAAGCTTCACCCAAACAAGCAAACAACAGTGCTCTACGAATCTTCCCATAGAATTTTAGCCTGTTTGGATGACATGGCTGATATCTGGGGTGGTGACCATCTCATTGTCGTTGGCCGTGAACTAACCAAGACTTTCGAAACTATCTACCATAGCACTATTGAATCTGTATCAACCCAGTTACATGATAACCCAGTAGAGCAAAAAGGTGAGTTTGTGATAGCCATTGATGCTGTCTCGGAAATCCAGAACACGGAGCTTTCTGTTGAAGCTCAGTCACTGGCAGTGATGCTGCAGCCTGTATTACCACCTAAACAAGCTGCCAAAATTGTTGCTGAACACCATTGTTGTGAGAAAAAAACTATATACCAATTTATTTTAGCTTTAACAAAAGACGTAAAATAAATTGTTCCCAACGAGGTCGATGTTTTTCAAAATATCGAATCAATCCTTGACGCTTCCATAGCGTCACTTGCTGGTCATCACTACTGGCCTGGCCTTTTATATGCTTGACCTTGACATCAGCTGCATAGCCTAATGTATACCCCTGGTTGAGCAGTCGTTGAAACAAGTCTAAATCTTCAAAATGTAATGGAAAAGCCGAATCATAACCATTGACCGATTCAAATGCTGATCTCTTAACAATAAAACACGCCCCATTGACTGCTGTAATGTGATTTGCTGGAGATGTTAAATTCACCCCTTGCAAACCCAAACGTTCGAGACCAGTTACAGTAACTAAAACTCTCAACAAATTGGGTAACCTGCGCCAAGTACCACGCTGCAATCCACCATCAAAATTGGTCACATGACAACCCATTAATACATGCTGTGATCGTATCAACTGATCATAAAGCTGGTACAGCTGTTGAATATCAATTTGACAATCAGGGTTGATGAACGCAATGACATCAGCATGGCCACAGGCTGCTCCCTGGTTGCAAGCTGTCGCAAACCCAACATTCTCATTATTATAGATACACTTGTTAGATAAAGCGTCTATTTTTGCCATTGAGTGGTCTGAAGAGGCATTATCAACAACAGTCATGTAAATATTTTGATCTTGGACCAACGACGTCACTAAGGATTTGATGTAGTCTCCACCATTATAGTTGACCACCACCACATCAATTTTCTTTACTGCGTTTGACAAAACTGCCATAACTCAGGCCAAACACGCATTGCGCTCGCCACTTCTTGTAAATCGAAACGCGCTTTTGCTAAACAAGCTTGTATATCCATATCTTCCGGCCAGCCATTTAATACAGGTACCTCGTTTTCTTTGACCGCCTTACCATTGGTTTGAAGCAATTCTCTGACATCAGCTTGCCAGTAAATTGGCGCTTCCGGCTCCTCAGCTAAAATGGCTTGTAACTGATTCACCAAATCAGACCGAATTTTTGTCATATACTCCCTTAGACAATTCTCTAAAGATTGATCATCTGTTGTCGCCAGATCTTCAACCAACGCAGAAAATGCCTTCAGTCGTGCAGCGGGTTCTTTGGAAAGCAAACGACCTGCTACCGACTGTACATAATCTCCTAAGAATCGATTGAAATTAGGACGTTGGGCTATGTGATTGGTTGAGCTTCTATCTCGCTTGCTGTCTTGCAGATGACCCATCATCATCGGAAAATGCAACACCACATCATCAGGGTAACAACCTGCCACTGCAGAGTTAAAAAAATGATCTTCATTTTTATTGATGGGCATAGCGAATGGTGTCATCTGACCATTATCTATCATTGATGGCGCAAAATAACCCAAAGTCAAAGCTTGATATTGGCTGGGATAATGCAATAAATGTGAGGCCTCGATATTGTCCAGGTAGGTCTCTCGATCTTGCCAGAATGCGTGTCTTTGTTCTCCTTTTAACTGATACAGCCAATAGTTACTCTCAGCTCTTGGGCTGCCCCAAGTACCGTTATTGGTGCATTTGATTCGAGTTTTTGGGCCCAAACGAATCAAATCCCTCAACTTGACACCGGCTAGGCTACTGGCACTGATTTCTGGGTGTACTGTCAACCAAGCACCCAAACTCATACCACAAGCTTCTTTTAACTGGCTAAGCATATCATCCGAATAAACCTCGGAATTTGATTTGATTTCGCGAACATTCAAACCAAAACCTACGCCTAGCTCACCTTTTGTCAATAGCTCAATGTCGTTTAAGCTACTATCACTTTTAATACGTGGCTGTATTAAAAAATCATCATCAAAAAAACTGAATTTTTTACCTGCTAACGCCAATAAAGCTAAATTCCATACACGTCCACCTGTAAACCCTTCTCTGGCAGACAACAGCCATCTAATTTCCTGTTGATACTGTGGAAACTCTTCTATTAACATAGCGACAAACTGCTGTTGCCAACTTTGACCATAATATGTGACTTTTAGAGGAGACTGTTGACATATACGCTCATTTTCCTTCTGTGCTTTATCATCTGACGAATCATCAAACACCGAAACTTCTTCTTTCAAATCATGAAGCGATTGATATTGTTCAACAGACTCAAGTAAACGACTCAGTTGATCTGGTCTATGACAGGTTCTTACCACCATTCCACCATACTTACTGTCCGAGTTATGCTGGCTGCTCTTAAGCGTTTCCAACCACTCATCAGCACTGCGTAACAAACCTTTGTTTTTCATGAAACTCAAGACTTTTTCAATTGCTTGACGTTGTCCTCTCAATTGTGGAATGGCATGTTCTATCGCTGCAATATGCTGATGCATCGGCTGAAATACCTGGGTTAAACTCATGGCTTGAAGAACTTGCATACTCATCATATGATTCAATCCAGTGTCAGACTGTAAAAACACCAACTCTTCTTCAGACAAAGGTAAAGCAATACCCTCAACTGAGGCATAGAGTGTCATGTCCTGAGGTTCTGGATGTGCAATGGTTTGATTACCGAAATTGAATTCAAATTCCATTATGCCTCCTTATCAAACCAACGAATAACGCGACCAATCACCGGATGTTTTTGCCACTTATCCCGTTGGTCATTAAGTTTCATGAATTTTTTCGCTACTGATATATATTCTCGAATCATTTCATTGTAATGGTCATAAACTGCTTCTGCCTTATCTGTGAAACCATAGCAATCTTTGATATGTGTAGTCTCAATGGGTTGATTTGAAGCCAAAACAATAAAATACAAGGGTGGAAATGGCATTCTATTGACCATCGTCTCTTGATTGGAGACTTGAGCATGGATTTTCATTTCATGCAAATCTTTGTTTATTCGCCATATGGCCGATTGAAACATTAATTTTTGACCCATCCATTCGGTATATTTGAATGCTTTACCAATCAATTCAGCAAACTCATTTTGATACAACTCTCTGACATGATATTCATTCTCAAATCCAGTCTTGTCGCTGTATTCTGCTTTATCAGGTGTACTGATAATTAATAAACCATCCGTTTTTAGTACACGTTTGAATTGTTTCAATAACAATTGGTGATCAGCCAAATGTTCAATGGTTTCAAAAGAAACCACTACATCAACACTGTTATCCGGCAAATCAAGATTCAACACATCACCTTGCATAAAACGTAAATTACTTCTTTGATATGTTTTTTTCGCATGTTCTATTGCTTCATCAGCAATATCCACGCCCAATACTCGCGCAGCACTCTTTGCCATCAAAAAACTGCCATAACCTTCACCACATGCTGCATCAAGTACTACCTTATTGTTTACCCAATCAGCAACCATTTGATATCTATGATAATGTTCATACCATATTTCACGCTGACATTCAGGCAAAAAACGCTCACCTGTGAATACTAAAGATTGATCATTTGACATAGCAAAGTGTCACTAAAAACCCGGTATTTTATCAATGATTGATTGTCTGAGTGAAGCCAAAGGGTCGTTTTCAATAAATTGAGCAACTAGATGATCATAATTAGGGTGCTTAACCAACAGCCTTTTCATTGTCGCTTCACTGGGTCTCAAGTTCAAATCCTGAAATGACTGGTTTCCAACATGTCCAACATAAACATTATCACATAACACATTACGTAACCCTGCCTCTGTGACTCGAAGTGAGAAATCATTTTCTTCTCCATATCCATGTCCAAAAGTCTGCTCATCAAATACACCCACGCGATTTTTTGCTGCCGCTGTAATCAGCATACAAAAACCAACTGCTGTTGGAATATCTGGGTAAGTGGCTCGATGTTTTTCTTGTAATTGTTTTGCAAAAGCATCGATATTTAGCGGCAAATTATTTTCCTTTAGCGTCTCAGGAAACGAACAAATTTCTGCATGATTGGACCATGGTGTTGCCGTTCCCAATTCTTTGACCTCTTTAGCTGCCCACTTCAATCCATCAAACCATCCCGTTGTAACCAGAGTGTCAGAATTCAATAAAACTGTATCTTGATCAGTAAGGAGTAAACCTCTGTTTGCCGTTTTGACAAAACCCAAATTGGTTTTATTTGTTAGCAAATCCCAAGTAGTCACTCTTTCACAAATATTTTGCAAAAGTAATGACACCTTTGAGTCTGTTGATCCATCATTAATGAATGTCACCTTATCATGTGCGTTATGTTTTAATAGAGACTGAACACAATCTTTCAGCGCATCATAAGCGTTATATACAGGAACAATGATTTGCATTTAAGACCACTCTGTTTCTATCCGGCAATAACCCATCTCACGAGTTTTCCCTTCGACACGGAGTTCAATTAAAAATGTATCAACCATTTGTAATTGATCAGGAGTCATCGTGTGTAGTTTCAATCGATACTCTCCAGGTAACAACGGATTTTTTAACACTTTAATGTTAAAAACAACATGATGATCGTCAAGCCATTGAGGCTGACATTGATACTCGCTGGAGTATGTTCCATATATACCACGATCATCGTATTCTGCTATACCCATACTTAAACCCGGTTTAAGTCCATCAGGAGTAAAGATTTTAACGCTGATATCAAATGACTGTCCCATCTTAATTTTATTATCAGTCACCACCTCCCCAGCAACCAAGATTTGAACACCTGCCACATGGTATGTGTTAACATCTTGATGATACTGGAGTTTTTCCAGTTGACCTAAAATTTCATGTTGATAAGCTTTAGATACTTTATGTGCATCACCCTGCAGCTTGACGGTCCCTTTTTCCAACCAAAGTGCATGTTTACATATGGTTTGAATATGATACATGCTATGAGACACCAGTAATAATGTCCCACCTGTTTTAAGGTAATTGTCAACCCATGCTAAGCATTTAATTTGGAAAGCTTCATCACCAACCGCCAAAATCTCATCTGTAATCAACAAATCTGGCCGTGTTTCAGTGATCACAGAAAATCCTAATCGAACCACCATGCCTGATGAATATGTTTTAACTGGTTCATGCAAATAATCACCAATATCGGCAAACTGAACCATTCGATTCAACTTATCAATCAAATTATCTTTTATGCCAGCCAAAGCTGCCGCCATTTTTAAGTTCTCATACCCAGTATATTCAGGATCAAAGCCCGACCCTAATTCAAGTAAAGCTCCTATACTTCCATTGACTTGAACTACGCCCTCAGTGGGTTGTAAAACACCAGATATAATTTTAAGCAGCGTACTTTTCCCAGCACCATTCTTGCCAACAATGGCAAGTGATTCACCTCTATTAATAGTAAAATCAATACCATTCAAAACCACATGGCCACCATCATTGACACGACCTCTCAACGTAGCCCACATCCCTCTCATCCGATCACGATTATTTTCAATATAGGGGAAAGATTTTTTTAAACCACTGATCTTTAACAAAGGTTTGGTCATAAATAATCATCAAAAACTGTGGATAATTTGTCAAAAAAACGGATAGAAAAATACAACAGCACAAATACCATAACACTTAATATCCCCAATGAGGTCCAAGGAACAGAATTTGTTGACAACATAATACTTTGTGTAGATTCAATGACCCAAAAGATTGGGTTATATGACAAAAAACCATGTAGATTATCAGGCAACAAGCCATCGTCATATATGATAGGAGTGAGAAAAAACCACAGAGGAAATACGGCATACAGAATATTTTTTATATCCCTGTTAAAAACTTGTAAAGCAGAAAATATAAATGACAATGTCAATGTCAAGAAAAACAAAGTTAACATGGGAATGGGCAATATTAACAACATCCAATTGATCTCTACAAGTCCCAACAGGATTAAGATTATCGTAACAGCAATAAGTCCAATAAAATGTAGCGCGAATGATACCAATACGTGACTAACTAGTAACACTTTAAGATCTACTTTAACTTTTCCAATCAAATCCTTCTTATTAATGATCAGCTGTGCGGCACTGAGTACTGATTCTGAAAATGCCATCCAAGGCCAAAGTCCAGCGGACAAGTAGACAACAAATAACTCTGAAGGTAGGTCAGGTACTCTGGCTTTAAAGATCATTCCAAAAACCAAGTAATAAACAGCCAGTGTGGCAATGGGCTGAAACAATAGCCAAAAAAAGGCGGAAGAGTTTCCAATAAACCGATCGGAAACTTCCCGCCTCAGGAAATATTTATACATTTATTTGTCTTTTTCAAAAACCAAATAACGGTCCATAACCATCTCTATGGCATCCTTATTCATACTAATAGAATCAGCAGAAACATATGAGTCAATAATTGTCTGCATTTTTTCTTGTGCAACCTCTTCAACCAATTCATCAATAATGCGATCTTTATGATCTTTAAAGTCCGCCCCTCTTTTTGGTATTATTTTTTTAACTTCGACTAAGTAGTACTTATCATCATAGCTAAACAGTGTGGGAATAATTCCTACATCACTTGCAAAAACCTTGTCAGAAAATGGATATTTGAATTGTTTTTCCGAATAGGTTTTTATATCACCCAAATTCAGATTTACTGATTGATCTATCGAATGCTGAACAGCCATTTTGGAAAAAGACGCACCATCCAGTAGTCTTTCTAATAAAGCGATCGCCTCATCACTTGATGTCTGTGCTTGATCTAGGGTGATCATCCCGAGATGTCTTTTTTCAGGAACCTCATACTGTGAACGATGAGCTAAAAAATAATCGTAGGCAAAATCTTTTTCTAAACTTTGTCTCGCCTCATCCTTTAGCCAATAACGCATCCTCGCAAAAAATTCTTTTTTCAGCAAAAAATGTTTTAAATGCTTTTCAAAGACAGCATGATCAAGATTTAACGTACCAATAAAATTTTGATCAATATCCAAGTCCAATTCATCAATGGCTATCTTTCCATTAACAAAAGCTTGATCCTCATCAAGCTTGTTTTGGGTAATATAATCATAAACAAAGTTCATATTTAAAATAGTAAGAATATTTTTTTCTATTTGAACCTTATCTTCTGCAAAGCCATATCTTTTCTCAGGACTCAATCCATGTACATAAGAATCCAAGTCATATAAATAAGCCTGAACATTATGCTGTTCGACCAGGGAAGTATCCTGGTCGAACAGTAGTACCACAAATAAAAGAAATAGTTTTAACATTTAATTAAAATGGTACTAATTCTAGTTCACCCTCTGAGAAAAAGGGCGTACAAACAGCATCACCTGGATCTAAACATTGCGGTGAACCCACATATGGATTTTCCTTATTGACAAAATTCATATAGTAAGTTGTGTTTGGATCCAACACACAATAACCAGCTACACCATCATAACCAGAAAGTGTAGTGATTTTGACATTACCACCATTGTTATTAACAGTCACGACACATTCAGCATTCTGAGAATAATCGCCAGGACAACTACTAATAGAAAACGAGGTCTTATCAGCCTTATTACCTATATGAAGAGGCGCAGTAACAAAATTTATTCGCCTACTGAATGGTTGTATATTTGGTGTAGTAAACTCTACGCTTGCAAAGTTAGTATTATTTATAGTTATTGCCACATTACCACTGGTTGTCGTACCAAATTCGTTACCATCTTTCAAAGTTGCATAATTATAATTCTTAATCGCAAGGCCTGGGCCTGGATATACATTTGTCGTACAACCTGGTGGTGGATCAGGATCATTATTTTCATTCAAAATCACCTGCACATTTCTGCTGGAATTACCACACAATAAACTCAGCGTTGTAGTTTGCGATATGTTCACTTGCTTAGAACTGGAGTTATTCGGATTAAAGGTATGATTCCAAGCCCCATTAACTGGAGAAGATGTAGCTGTACAGCTATCCGCATTACTTACACTCCATGTTATAGAAACAGCACCCGGACTCTGAATCGAAGTTGAGTTGCTCGCTCCATTGGCTTTAAAATAGTTAATGTAAGGGTCGTCAGGCGGATTTTGAACAACTTCCTGAACAAGCTCAATGTCTAGATCTTTAATAACAACCTGACCTGCAGTATAAGCATCCAAATTACTACAACTTATCCGTAAAGTAGCTGGCAAACTATTCACCACTACATTTTTCGAATGCAAGCCAATCGAATGGGAAAGTGTGCCGGCCCAACCCGATACTGAACCTTGTGACACAGTTCCTGTGCAAGAATCAGCAAACGCTACTTCCCAATTAACATTGATTGTATCACCAACTTCAGCTTGATAACTGTCTGCATTGATACCAATGACAGCAGGCTGACTCGGTACAATGAACACATCATCTGCAGGAACAACCTTAATATCTCCAGATAAAATATCTATAGAAGACACCCCCGTAATTTCCACAGATTGATCCTTCACAGGATTACCATATTCAAACCTAACTTTTTCAGCATAGCCAACAGTGGCCACTAGAACGCTAATTAACAATATCTTTTTCACTTGTCTTTCTCATTAAAACTGGTTAAGTCCAATTATACGCTTATTTTCGTTAAATTTTCTTTAAAAAAAAGGGCAAGACTACAAAGTCTTGCCCTTTTTGTTTCTATCTTCCTAAAAAAATGGATATTTATTAAGGTCCAAGAACAGAAACTAAGATATCACCTTTATGTTGGAACAAGCCAGCATACTGTGCTAACAAACCAGGCTGAGCCTGTGCATTAGTGTACTGCTGCACCATGAAACCAGTCACAGGCAAACCTTCAAAAGCTGTACCCAAATCAGGAACCATGATATGATCATATAGTACATTATTAACTTCGGTTCCATTAAACGTCATACGAGCCCAACCATTTTCAGTCGCATGAGGAACTTGCACACCAGAGATAGTAGTCAGGTTAGTAGAACCTAAGATCTCAGAAGCACCGCCTGCCGCTTCACCTGGAGCAAGAAACTGAATGACATTAGCTTCTTGACAAATTTGAGGGCTAGAACCTTGTGGTGGCTGTGGAGAAATCAGCAAATCCCCTGGACCATCGACTTGTTCTTCACGATCCCAAATAGTGATCAAAACATCTTCACATGCAGTAAGACCATTCCAAGAGTTTACAAAAGGTTGAACTGCTGGATCAGGAGACACGTGGAAATTCTTTGTTGGGAAAGTAACAACCCACTCTGACTTAGCAGCAATACCTGAATCAAAAGCATATTCATTATAAATAGACTTTCTCATGAACAGAGCAGACACAGATTCGAAGCCAGACGGCCATATAGAAAATTCTGCTTCACCATCAACAAACACAGAACTCAACAAGTCAGCTTCAGACAAAGAAGGCGCCAGAGAACCTGGATCAGTGTGATTACCTGCATTCAGTGTCCAAAAATCATCAATTGCAACTGCATCATAAGTCATCGCCAAACCTTCAGCAACATTCACTAAACTCGCAGAACCAAATAGACCACCAGTTACGTCTTCAATTTCAAAAGATGGATCTACAACCCAGTCACCATTACCAACCCAAGCTTCTTGAAAAGCACCGCAGTCAGCAGGGATGCCATCGTTGCCATGGTCAGCAGCAGTGTCATACAAACCACCATCGGTCAGTGTACCCATTTCAAGCACCTCAAAGTGTCCTTGAGTCGCACGCTCCATACTCTTATTAGTATCAGCCAAATCAAGCTCAATCTCGTAAGGCAAGAACTCCTGACCATCTTTACTCAAACCTGGAGCACAAGTCGTATCAAAAGAGATATGAGCACCAGAAGGCTCACCAGTATGATCAAGCTCACCGTTTTTAATAGTTGAATCAACAGAGATAATACCGCCAGTCCATACGTCAAAAGGAGACATATAGACGTTAAAGTCAAGCACCTCTAAAGAGTGATCACCCTCTAAGAAACGAACTTTAACTGCTTTAGAATCACGAGTCGTATTAACAATAGAATAACCGGTAACCAAACCATTATTCACAGTGTAATAAGGGAAGATCAAAACTTGACCAACACCCTCATCACTAAGGTGTACAGCCGCATTGGACATGCCAGCAACACCGGCTAAACCCGCAACAACTGCAGTAGTTAGTTTATTTTTTTTCATTTCTAACTCCAATTTAATTAAATATCAGGGCTATTTTCTAATATCCCCGCTCATATGAACGAAGCTATCCAAGATAGCACGGCAAATCTTATCTCATAACTCTCAAATAAACAAGCCCTAAATCTTAAAAAAGAACATCAAGCCTTCTACTTGTTTAAAGCTTATCAGGCACATGATACCAGCTACCGTCTTTATTTAACCACTTTTCATGCAGACGTGAAAACATTTCAGTCTTCCCCATACTCTTCCTAGGAAAGCTATACTCAAAATGAATTTTCAATGTCACATCACACACTTCTTTTTCACAATCTTTCGAAACAAATTCAGCTTTCTTCCATTGTGTATGGATTTTTGCAGTTTCCAATCTAATAGAATATGACTGTAAAGTTTCTATCTCCTGATAAGAAGGAACCAAATAATCATAAGCTGTTTCATAATCTCCATCTATAATGGCCTGCCAACGATCAACAGCACTTTCTTCAATGGGCTTTTCTGATTGGCAAGCAACAAGACTGGTAACCAGCAAAATAATAATTAAAAACCTCATTCCTTTTCCTCTCCACTGTCTTTTTCTTTTTGTTCAATAGGTCTCAGTCCTTCAAATTTCTTAGCATATTCTAAAGTGGCTCTGCGCGCTTGTTCTGGGTTTTCTATCACTGTCGGGGTGATCAACACCATTAACTCAGTTTTTGAACTGCTTTTAGTCTTTTTGCCAAACGCACCACCAATCAATGGGATACGACTTAAAAATGGCACACCATCCCTTCCTTGCTTGTTACTATCCCTAATTAAACCACCCATAATGATGGTCTGACCACTTTTTACTGCAATCTCAGTGGTAATTTCGCGTTTTGAAATGGGTGGGTTATCACTGCCTGCTCGAGGTTCCCCTGCTTCGCTAACATCTTGTGTAATCTCCATAAAAACCAATCCTCCAGGATTCACTCTAGGAGTGATATCCACTTGGACACCTGTTTGTATGTAACGCACAGTGTTTGTTCTTAAATCGCTATTGTTGATAGCTCCAACTTGAGTCGACACTGTAGGTTCTTGATTACCTACATTTATGGTGGCATTTTTATTGTTCATGACCATGACGCTAGGCGCTGACAACAAAGACACACGACCTTCACCTTCTAAAAGGCTCAATCGAGCTTCAGCCTCTCTGCCAAAAAAATTATAATTAAGCCCACCCGCACCAGAACTAGCCGCATCAGTAAACCAATTGTAACCTTTTGTTGTTCCTGTATCACCATCTCCTGTATCACCACTTCCTCCATTGTCACCTGAATCACTACCTACTGCTGAACCAAAAAATAACTCCATCCCATACTCCAAACTATCATTCAGAGTCACCTCAATAATCTTCAACTCAACTAACACTTGTAAAGGCACAATATCTAAACGCTTAATAGCTGACATGATCTTATCATAATCACCCACATCGGCCTTAATAAGTAGCTGGTTAGATTCTTCTATAGCAGTAATTTGAATATCATTGTTATTATTGTTGCTTGTTCTGCGCTGATTGGTTTTTGTGTTTTTTGCACCTTGAGATGAGACTTCTCTCCCATTAGCACCAGGTGCCGTACTACTCGATGATGCTTTCCGAGAAGAAGAACCACTGCCACCACCAAAAACATCATTCAGATAATCTGCCAAATCAACAGCTTTGATATTTTTAACACTATATACGTATAAATTAGCACCACCTTCAAGATCAGCACGATCCAAACGTTCTATCCATTGCCTTGCTTGATATAGATAATCTTCTTGGGGCGTAATCACTAAAATACCATTCAACCGTTCCAATGGAACAAAACGAAACATACCGGCCAATGGTGTTTCCGCACTGTCACCAAACAAAGCTTCAAGTTCGACAATAATATCTGCCGTATCAGTTCTCTCCAAGTAAAAAATACCGGTTGACATGCCCGCCAACCAATCCACATCAAATATATTGATGGTATCAATATAATTATTTAATTCACGGTTAGTACCTGAAAGAAATAAGATATTGCGTGCGTTATCAGCTTTCACGATGGCGCCATCTTTAGCGTATGGTTCCAATATTTTTTCCATTTCGGTTGGAGAAACATAAGTCAATGGCACAGCCAGTACCTGGTATCCCTGTTTCGCATCAACCGTACCCACTCTTGGTGTCAAATGTCCCTTGATCGCTTGCTCTTGTGGGAGCACATGAAAACGACCATCGACTTCAACCAATGCAGCTTTATTCCAACTCAGTAGCATTTCTAAAATAGGCAATACTTGATCTTTAGCTACTGGTCTAGCTGTAGCAAATGACACTTCTCCAGATATCCCAGGAGCAACCACATAGTTTTCTTTAAGTATTTCTCCCAAAATCAGATGAACGACTGCTTGCAAGGGTTCGCCTTCAAAGTTGAAAGTCACTTCACCATCCTCTGTCATCGCCTTGGTAATCTTTTTGGCCGCCTCCATGTTGATGAATTCGCCGCTACCCGGATAGATTTCATGCTCTTTTTGGACATCATCTTGGTCATCAACCTTATAAACATTACCAGAATAATTACCAGAATCAAGACCATCCAGATAATCAGAGTTTTCTAGTTGTTTATGCAAATCTGACCGATTGCTAGCACATGCCAATAATGAGGCAAGGGCTGCACCAACGGCAATTTTTTTAAAACTATATATGTTCATTATTTCTCTTGGTTTTTTTCGGCTTCTTTTTTGCGCATCTCTGCACGCCGTTCAGCTATTTTTTTGCGTATTTCTTCCGCACTATTGTTACGCTCATCTTGTTCGTTTTTTAGCTCCCTGGTTAGTCGACTTTCAGCTTTATTCCGCTGCGCTTTTTTGCTACTCTCGCTGACTCCACCGCCTCTTAACTCTCCACCAAAAACTTCTAACTCCAACTCAACTGACTCCATTCCTTCTGCTTCAAATCTGACCTTTCTTGGCTCAATAGCCGCCACAACCCAAATCCCTTGTTCACCAACCAATGGCATACCTTGAGATAATGTCAATCGTTCTTTGCTGACATTATCCTTAATCATCACATAACTGCTTTCGTCAGTAATGACGATACTCGTTACTTGAGCATTCAAAGGCGAAGCTGGCTCTTCAATTATTTCTTGATCCTCAGGTTCTTCATCAGCAATATAAGGCTCTCGGGTGCTGTTAAAAAGTGGAGCAGCAATCATTTCTTCTATCTTCTGTTCTCGAACATCAGAATCAATAACCACTTGCTCAGACTGCTCAGTTAATATTGACAATTCATCAACATCAAAAGTTTCCGCGCTTAACTCACTGATTGACTGACCCAAACCCATCAATTGCCCAGCAGCAACCAACATAAACAGTCCAATCAATGTAAACAACACATTTGCAATGAAATTATTTTTCATCCTCTTTCTCTATCGCATTCTTTAAGTATGCATAAAGTTCAAACCTAATTTCCAAATTACCAGGAGCCTGTTTAGCATCTTTGTTTTTGTTGCGTCTATATCGGCTGATATTTTGCGCCTCGATACGCAAATCTTTAACAAACAATAAAGGTATGTTTTCTTCAATTCGAGACAGTATTTTTGAGAAAATTTCGAATTGGCAGCGCATTCTAACACGCAGTAATACTTTTTCAAATTGATCAGGGTTACGATCTTGGGATGGCTGTTGACTAACGATTTGACACTCAGAACTCTCCACACCCTGTTCATTAACAATCTGTTCATTAACAATCTGCTTAAGTATCGAGGTAATCTCTGCATTACCAAGGTTTGTAGTTTCTGCTTTCAAGAACTCTTCATTATCACCAACCATCGCCTTGACCTTACGAAGCTTCTCTTTAAGATCTGGCGTTTTTACTGCTTGATTAATATATTTTTGTCTTGAAACATCCAAGTCATTAATTGTCTCATTCAAACCAGAATGAGATACAAAAAACTGATGAAACATCAAAAAGTACACTATTACCAGTATCAGTACCAAGACCATAAGTGCAGTCCAACGGTTGAGCCTTTGATCAAGCTTCATCATTGACCTCTTCTGACAGTTTAAGGTCAGCCTTGATGGTAAATTTTTCTTTACCTGTTCGGGCATCTGGCATGACTTGACCAACAATGCTTGGCTCAAACCACAGTTTGGATTGGTTCAAAATGGGTACCAAAGCATTGGCATTATCTGACTGACCTACTATTTCCACCTTCTCATCATCTAATATAATTCTGGTTAAATAACTGTTTTTTGGTATAAGCCGTGTCAATTCATTGATAATAATTACTGGACTGACAGTATCAGTTTTTTTGTGACCTAAAAAATTAGCCGCACTGATTGACTGCTCTAATTCCGTTTCTAATAGCTTAGCCCTTCGTGCCTGACCTCTTAACTGATCAGCAAGCACCTCTAAGCGTTCAATTTTCTGATTTTTATTTTCCAACGAGTTGAACATCACAAACCATACCATTAAACAAAGGACAATAAAAAACACCAAATTGACTTTGACTTTGGTCCAATCTTTTTTTATCCGCAAAGATTCCGTCAATAAATTCACACCCATGGCTTTTGGAGTCTTTTCATCACTGACATTCACATCAATAGCCGCCAACTGTAAACTTTTATTGCTAATCTCTTGCTCAATTTTTTCTATTAACGATTTTTGGACAACTACCAAAGTAACTGGAATTTTTTCAGCATTTTCTGCATCGGACAAACTTTGATATGAAAAAATCACGTCTTCTTTATTAAAGGGAATGTATTTATCCAGCTCATATTGCAATACAGAACCAATGTTTCCAGCAGCAGCAGCCGGCAATGTAATTTCTCTAATCAGCACATCTTCTGGTGAAAGTAAATAACTAACCATTGACTTGATATCAGTCGACCGAACATGGTGATTTAACTGATGCCACCAATGCGATTCAACAACCTCATTATTAGGCAAAATTGTGACTTTAGAGTCCTGTTTTATCCATAACTTGGCATCATCACCATCAGGTAAAATATAAATTTGTTCTGTGTTTGGAAACAATAACTTCCTTTTATTTTCTGGCACCCACTCTAAAAGCGAACTTGTCCACCACTCCCAAAACGACTTAACAACGGAAGTCCGATACCATTCACTTAATGGATTGATGATTTTTTCTGCAAATGTTGTCATTTGTGTTCGTTATCTCTCCAACGGACAACCCGGAAGGGTTTACCATTCAAACTGCCACCCATTCTTATGGTTGCATCTAACTGTGCCGTTTGGCCATTGCTAAGAGTCGCTGTACTTACTATTGAGAAGGTAGTACCACCACCCCGTAATTGTCCTGAATATCCTTCCGCCAAAAAAGGGAGCTCGGTACTGACATCATCGATGTCACGTCTTTGATTGATATAGTCATCAGCGATTTCTTCTGAAACACCCTCTATAGCCATCAAAGCCTGTTTGGGAGCAAATGCTAAATTGATGTTGTTCCGTCCAGAATAAACTGTGATGGCAGGCTCTAATTTTAAATACAAGTCATAGTCAATGTCCATAACCTGAACCAATTCAGGTACCGTATCAAAAGGTGCGTCTTTGGCACCATATGCATATCCGGCGGAAAAATAATCACCATCTTCTGCACCATTGAGCCTCACTTCTTCATCAGCATCTTTCCAGTCCATGATTTTATCAACAAACTCAAATGCCTCATCAAACTCTATGCCAACTGAGGCAAATAATCCAACCAAAAGTTCCTCGGACGCCTGATTGAGGTCTATTTTTCCAGACTCATCAGTAATTTTAATCTCTATTTCGGCTTCATCTAACTGCATTTTGTAGGGTCGTCCGTCTGCAATCCAGCGTGTTTCAGGATCTGGATTTCTCATTTCAAACACCGCACGGTTCAACCCCGCTTCAGCCATAAATCGTGCTTGCGCTCTACCAAATTCCATTCGTGCTTGCACATATTCGGTTCTGGCAGACAATGCATAGCTACCTGCAATAACACTCATCAATAGTGCAATCCACAACACCAATACCAGAGCAACACCCTTTTGATAGTATAGTCCTCTACTCACTGTTTCTCCTTACCCTGGATTTCCCTGCTGTTATTAATCAAGTTACGAACACCTCGCCTTCTACCATAAGAACTATCAGCATCTACCTGCAAAGCTATTTGCAGTAATGGCCAAGATTCCTTCGCCTCTTGATCCATTTTTATATCAAGCTGAACCATCAGTGGCATAGTTTGAGTGTTTTCTATTTCACTTACCCACTCAGTGGGCTCTCCATCTTCACCCATTTCAACAAAAGCAAATTGGCCATCTTCAATATGTTCCATTAACACAATAGGTTCAGCATCATCAAAACCATTATGTTCATCTTCATCATCAAAATTGCTGTACACGCCATGCTTATATTGCAAAAACCTTCCATCTTTATCATCAGCCAGTTCTATCCGTTGTATATGAGGTCCAGAGTTGCCTAGATAGCCCGGCATCATCGAAATAAAGGTGATGCCATTACTGTCTCCATAAAATTTGGCTATCTGTCCTTTATCATTTTCCTCTATACCAATGGCCATTGCTCGCGAAACTTGTCGTCGTATCAAATTCTGGATCACCCTCATTTCATTAATCGAAGTAATACGTTTTTCCCCTTTTTCAGCTGTACGCCGACCTGAGTCCAGTCCCGAAAAAATCATTGCAAAAATCATCGCCAGTAAAGTGAAAACAACAATCACTTCTAACAATGTAAAACCTTGTTGTCTTTGATTAACCACCCGGACCTCTTTCAAAATCAGGGCTCATGGCTTTCAATGTCGTGAACACAGCCTCTCTACTCTGACCACGACCATCAAACCAACTGACCACCAAATCAACCTTAAATAGCTCAACTGGCGCAAATCCCATCTTCACGTCACCTTCATAAGCCAGCTCATAAGGTGCAATAGTGATTGACCAGCTATTTTTATCATCAAATTCACCACTGAGGGTACTTTCTTCAATCGGAATTAAGATACCCACTTCATCCATTTTACTTTGCGCTAACAAGGCTATTTGAGTTTGCTCAGAAGACTTTAATGTGTTTCTTGACGAATGTGACAATATTTCTAAAATCACCGCAAAAGTCATAGCCAGAATGGTGAATGAAGCAATCACCTCGATTAAAGTGAAACCCTGTTGACTCTCCACACGCATCAGATTTCAGTGTCCTGAAATAAGCGTATTTCACCTGTCAGCCAGGCGACATTAATTCGCCAGAATCGCTCCCCATAAATCAATGTGACTCGACCACCTGTTGATGAACCATCGGAAAAAAAACGGAAACCGGCCTGTGTATCTGAAGGTATTTCAGATTCCGCTGCAAACACCTTCAGTTCCATGCCCTCTGGAAACATCACTTTTTCTTTACCTGGCGCTTGGTATGCTTTTTTTTCAACATCAATAAATAAACGCTGCTCTTTGTGCTTAACAACCGCTTGTGACCGAGTGTAACGCAAAGCTGCCACCAAGTCTTTACTGGCGGCTCGAATTTTACTGGCCTTCAAAGATCCTGACATATTAAACGCAACGGTACCAGCAATGATTGCCAACATCACCATCACAACCAATACCTCTATCAATGTAAAACCATCACGTTTCATTCAGTTACTGCCAATTACCCACATCAGCAGCTAATTTTTCGCCGCCAGGATTTTTATCTTTGGCATACGAATAGATATCATAGCTCATGCCATGTTGTGAATTAGTCGAGTATTGGTAAGGTTCACCCCATGGATCCTTCAGTTCTTTTTCTTTTAAATAAGGTCCCATCCACATAGAATCACCATTATCGCTAACCAACTCTTCTAAAGAGTCAGGCAAATTACCCGTATCGAGATTAAACTCCTGAACAGCCTGGTCAATTTTTTTAACCATAATTTGAGCTTCTTTATACTTTGCTTTATCTTGACCGCCAGTAACATTACGAACCACCATGCCAAAAATAATGGCTAAAATGGTCATCACCACTAAAACCTCAATTAAACTAAAACCTTGTTGTTTTTTTCGGTTATTCATATTTTCACCTATCATCCTACAATTTCACTCATGTTCATCATCGGCATCAGGATGGCAAACACAATAACAAATATTAATGAAGCCAGCACCAGTACCAACACCGGTACCAAAACTGACAACATACGATCAATGGTGTTTTTCACTTCACCATCATAAGTATCTGATGTTCTAACCAGCATCTCATCGAGATTACCTGTTTCTTCACCTACACTCAACAACTGCTGTGCCAAACGGGGGAATGACTCCTCTTTCGCTAAAGCCTCTGACAATGGCGTGCCGTGCTTGACCGCTTCAGATGCATTGCTGATAGCTTTCAGTAACACCGAGTTATTAATCACTTTTTTAGCCACACCCAATCCAGCTAACAGTGGTACTCCACTGTCTGCCAACGTCCCCAGAGTACGGGTAAATTTGGCTGTTTCCACGCGAGTAATAAGCTCACCAAAAAGAGGTAAACTTAACAGTTTTTGATCAAACTTATATCTAAATTTTGGATCTTTCAACTGTTGTTTAAATACTGCCACTGTGGCAATAATCAATAAGATAAAGATCCACCAGAAACTTTGTACCAATTCAGCACCAGCAAACACAACCTGAGTGATAATTGGTAGTTCAATATCAGCATCCTCAAACAGTGGTTTAAATTTAGGCACTACCTTACCCAACAAAATAAACAATGATCCCACCGCCAACACCAACAAAATAGCCGGATAAATCATTGCTGAAATGACTGAGTCTCGCAACTCTTTAGAAGATTGCAAATAGTCACTCAGTCGCTGTAATGATAGTTCTAAAGTACCTCCCATTTCACCGGCACGCACCATATTGGTGTACATGGTGGAAAAAACACCATGCTGGTCTTCTAGCGCATCTGAAAGAGAGCCACCACCACGAACTTTATCACGGACCTGCTCCACCATATTTCTAATCCGCTCATCATCAGACAAGTCAATCATCACAGATAAGGAACGATCCAAAGGCATACCTGAGTTCAATAAAGTAGCTAATTGGTCAGTAAAGAAACCTACTTGTTTCTGAGAAATTTTGTTGCGACGAGCCATCAAATTTTCAAATGAAAAACCAGCTTTCAGTTGCTTAGCTTGAACCGGAATATTACCAGCCTCCTGAATTCTAGCGATGACTTCAGCCTCGGAGTTGGCTTCAATATGTCCTTCCAATTGCTCACCTGTTGGGGTGATTGCTTTGTAAATAAATTGAGCCATTACTCGTGTGACACCCTAATGACTTCTTCAAAGCTGGTATCACCAGCCAAACATTTCAATAAACCATCTTGATACATAGTTAACATTCCTTCGGACTGCGCTTGACGCTGAAGTTCCCCTGCTGTAGCACCTTTCATCACCAATCGTCTGATTTCTTCACTCATCGTTAAACATTCCAAAATTGATAAACGACCAGAATAACCAGTGGGATTTTCATCCGAAGGTTGTGGCCGATAAAAGAAAAATTCTTGATCACCGCAAATTTCATGCAACTTCAATTCTTCAGCCATCTCTGGCATCACCTGATAACGCTCCATACTGCTTTTATCCAAACGCCGGGTCAATCGTTGAGCCAGTAAACCATTAATGGTCGATGTCAATAAATAATCCTCAACCCCCATATCAATCAAACGCGTGATACCCCCAGCAGCGGAATTAGTATGTATTGTTGATAACACCAAGTGACCAGTCAGGGCAGACTGAATAGCAATTCTTGCTGTTTCCAAATCACGCATCTCACCGATCATGATAATATCTGGGTCTTGACGAACAATAGCCCGTAAAGCGCTTGAAAAATCCAAACCAATCGATGCCTTAGCCTGAATTTGGTTGATTCCTGTGAGCTGGTATTCAACAGGATCTTCAACTGTGATGATTTTTCGATCCTCAGTATTGAGGCGTTGCAATGCCGTATATAAAGTGGTGGTCTTACCACTCCCCGTTGGACCCGTTACCAATAAAATACCATGCGGCATTTCTAACACCTTCAAAAAAGGTTTCAATGTATTATCACGGAAGCCTAGTTGATGAAAGTCAAATACAATACTCTCACGATCAAGAATACGCATTACTACACTTTCACCATACGAAGTAGGCACTGTTGACACACGTAAATCCAGTTCCTTACCTTGAACGCGCAACATGATTCGACCATCCTGTGGAAGTCGACGTTCGGCAATATTCAATTTAGCCATGATTTTAAGCCTTGAGATCACAGCAGCTGTAGACCGTGCTGGTGGTGATTCCACCTCATGTAAAACGCCATCAACACGATATCGTACTTTCAGCCTGTTCTCAAATGGCTCAATATGTATGTCTGAAGCTCTGGATTCAACAGCACGTTGCATGATCATATTGACCAATCGAATTACTGGCGCCTCAGATGCTAAGTCTTTTAAATGTTCAACATCTTCTTCTTGACCACCTTGATCTGTCAGACCTTCAACAATCTGACCCATTGCTGACTTACCTCCACCGAAAAATTTCTCAATGGCATTCTCAACATCAGAAGGCATACCTATCTTGATTTTCAGCTCTTTTTGTGAAGCCATTCTGATGGCTTTGGTAGTATATTCCTCATAAGGATATACCATCACCACTGACAAGCTATCATCATCTTCACCTATAGGTACAAATTGACTTTCTCGCATAAATCGAATAGGAAACTCGGTGCCAACAACCACTGTTTCTGGCATGTCTTTGATGTCCATTAATGGCAGCTCCAGGAGCTCATGCAAACTTAATGCCACATCACGTTCTGACGCCAAGCCTAATCGCACCAAAAGAGGAATCAAAGAACCTCCAAAACTCTCTTTATGCAAACGCACTCCACGTTGCAAGTCCTCTTCTTTGATTCGTGATTTTTCAACTAAATACTCACACAAGTGACTTTCAAAACTTTGAGGCATCAAAACCACCTCGTCTTGCATCATATTTTCTTTAGTTGTATTCTCAGTCATTTCCGACATATCATTTCCTAAAACTTCAGCCTTTCAGACCGAATCGTCTGATGAAAGTTCTTTATTTTCTCTCTGTTCGGTTAAATGGGTCAATGCTTCTACAAATTTTCTGTTCATAAGTATCCACAATATAATAGGTATCACTGCCGGTAATATCAAATAGGACAGTTGATACATTACTGCCACCAAATCAGCAGTCATTCCTGTCTCCAAAATCGCCTGTTGTGCATTCTGACCAGCATCCACCATCAAAATCTTGATGATACTCCAGAAACAACCGAAGGCCTGAATCAACACAACAAATGCGTAACAGACGATGAGTTGTAATAACCTTTGCTGCCAACGCAAATCAGGTACAGACAACACCAGTCCAGAAAAAACAGCCAAACCGTAACCATAAATCATTGGGTTGATAACCAAATCTAGTACAGCAACTTTATCTTCAGCAGCAGGGATCACCTGAGACAATAATATTAATGTTTCAACATTAAGTAAAAAACCCTGCTGAACAATGCCATTAAACAAGTCGGGTTGCCACCATTGCAACGCCATATTAACTAGCCATTTGACAGGTATGACGAAAACCGTTGCACAATAAAACCAGACAAAAAAACACAGCGGCAAATAAAACAATGCACTGATAATTAATTGTTTAATTTTAGATTGTATCATCCGATAAATTTTCTGGCGTTATAAAACATTCGCATCCATGGAGAGTTTTCACCCCATTCAGCTGGAGCCCATGACATTTGGACTGTCCTAAACACACGTTCAGGATGTGGCATCATGGCCATCACTCGACCTGAATCACTGACAACAGCTGCAACGGCTTGTTGTGAACCATTGGGGTTGTAAGGGTAGTTCTGTGTGGCTTGCCCATGATTATCAATATACTGTGCTGCAATCACCGTCGGACTGACTGATCTTCCCCCAAAATCGGCACATCCTTCACCATGAGCGATGGCTACAGGTATACGAGCACCGGCCATACCTTCAAAAAACAAACTGTTTCCTGCAACTATCTCTAGTTGAGAAAATCGGGCCTCAAACTGTTCGGATTGATTGCGCACAAAATCTGGCCAATGCGCAGTTCCAGGAATCAACTCCCTTAGCCCTGAAAGCATTTGGCAACCATTACAAACACCCAATGCAAATTTGCTGTCAGCTTCAAAAAACGCAGAAAATTGTTTTCTTAGAACAGCATTGTATAGGATTGTTTTAGCCCAACCGAGACCTGCACCCAAAACATCACCGTATGAAAAACCACCACAAGCTACCAAACCCTGATAATTAACTAAGTCTTTTTGACCGCTTAACAAATCAGACATATGGACATCAACACAGTCAAAGCCAGCTCGCATAAATGCTGCTGCCATTTCATTTTGCCCATTGACACCTTGTTCACGTATAACAGCTAATTGAGGTTTACTCTTGTTAATATAGGGTTTGATTTGTAACGGACTATAATCAAACTTAGTTAATGGTTTGATACCTGGGTTGTCATTAGATAGCAGCTCAAACTCTTTATCGGCTAACTGTGGGTTATCCCGATGACGGGCCATCAAATAACTAGGCTTGGACCAAATTTTTTCTAACTCCGATAACCTCCAGACAATAGTATCCTCTGATGTTTTTAGTGTTAAGGTGTCTCTGTTATTGATGGTAGCTACTTCAGTAAAACAACTTTTGAGTCCAAACTCATCAACCCACTGCTTAAATACTTCTACTTGACATGCATCCAGCTCGATCACCGCACCTGGTTCCTCTGCAAACAATTGTCCCCTAACATCATCACCTGTTAAATAAATATCCAACCCACAGTGACCAGCAAAAGCCATCTCAGCTAATGTTGTGAATAAACCACCATCTGAACGATCATGATAGGCAATCAATGCTTTATTTTGATGTGCTCTTTGTATCAACTGGAAAAAACTTATTAACAGTTCCGGAATATCTAAATCAGCTGACTCAACACCCATTTGTTTTTGAGTTTGGTAATAAATTGATCCCCCTAGTCTGTTTTTACCCATTGACAAATCAATCAAAAACAAGCTGTTACCATTTCTCCCTGACAACTGTGGTGTTACATGTCGAGTCACATCAGTCACTGGTGCAAAGGCTGAAATAATCAATGACATCGGTGCAGTCACAGATTTTTCAACACCTTCATCATCCCATTGAGTATGCATTGACATTGAGTCTTTGCCAACAGGGATTCCAACATCTATTTTGGGGCATAATGACATCCCAATAGCCTCCACAGCTTCATACAAAGCTTGATATTCACCTGGTTGAGCGCTAGCTGCCATCCAGTTAGCTGACAATTTAATCTCACTCATAGTATCAACACAGACTGAAGCCATGTTAGTGATGGCTTCAGTGACTGCCAAGCGCGCTGATGCTGCCGGATTAATCAGCGCCACAGGTGTTCTCTCACCCATACTCATAACTTCACCAGCCACACCCTCATAATCTCTTAAAGTAATCCCGCAGTCTGCGACGGGCACTTGCCAGGGACCCACCATTTGATCTCTGTGTATCAGACCAGAAACTGTTCTGTCCCCAATGGTAATGAGGTATTTCTTTGATGCCACTGTGGGAAAAGACAGTACCTGTTCTGCCGCTATTTTCAAATCATTTATTTGATTGACAAATGCCTTTGTCATCGGTTGTTGACGCTTGATTTTTATTTCTGTTTTTGGTGTTTTACCAAATAACAGGTTCATAGGAATGTCAATTGGCGCATTGCCAAACAACTCATCATTTACCTTCAAATATTGAGACTGTGTGGCACGACCCATGATTGCATAAGGGCAACGCTCTCGCTGACACAGTGACTTAAACGCTTCTAATCTTTCTGGTTTGATCGACAACACATACCGTTCTTGAGATTCATTACACCATATTTCCATTGGTGACATAGATACATGATCAATCTGCAACCGTCTCAATTCTATTTTCCCCCCTTTGGCTGCATCATCCAAAATTTCTGGAATGGCATTGGACAGTCCGCCTGCACCAACATCGTGGATTGAACGTATTGGACTATTCAGACGCTGCTGCCAACAACGATCAATCACTTCCTGACATCGGCGCTCCATTTCAGGATTGCCTCTTTGCACTGAAGCATAATCGAGATCTACTTGGCCATCACCACTGGTAATCGAACTAGCAGCACCACCACCCAGACCTATCAACATGGCCGGGCCACCCAGTATCACTATAAAATCTCCCGTTTGGGTATCTTGCTTAGCAACATGTACACTGTTGATATTGCCCAAACCGCCTGCCAACATGATAGGTTTATGATATCCTCGCCATTGATTGTCACCAGACGGCATTTCAAAACTCCTAAAATAACCGCATATGTTTGGACGACCAAATTCATTATTGAATGCGGCAGCGCCAATGGGTCCTTTTTGCATAATCTCAAATGAACTGGCCATTCTCGCTGGTGTGCCTGGAGATTCACTTTCCCACACTTGTGAAGCGCCGGGTATATGCAAATGACTGACTGAGAAACCACATAATCCAGCCTTGGGCTTAGCTCCTTGGCCAGTTGCTGCCTCATCTCTTATTTCACCTCCTGAGCCGGTAGCAGCTCCAGCAAAAGGTTCAATTCCTGTGGGATGGTTATGCGTTTCTACTTTTATCAATACATCAATTTTCTGCTGTTCATATTGGTATATATTTCGTTCATTTTCATTTATTAAACGCATACCATCTCCTCCAGAAAAAACAGCCGCATTATCTTTGTAAGCTGATTTAGCTGGTAACGATGCCTGGCTTTCTGTGTTTTTGATCATTTGGAACAAGCTTCTGGTCTGAAAGTGACCATCAATTATCCACTCGGCATTAAATATCTTATGACGACAATGCTCTGAATTAGCTTGTGCAAACATCATCAACTCAGCATCAGTCGGAGATTTATCGAGCTTTTTATAGGCATCAAACAAATAATCTATTTCATCTTCTGATAAGGCTAAACCCATTTCAACATTGAGTGTCACCAATTTAGATTTCCCAGACGATAGATCAATTGTTATTAATGGCTTCGGTTTAGCATGATCGAACAAAGAATTTAATTGACTATCAGACACCAAAACTTGCTCCGTCATCCGATCATACAATATCGGTGGCACCTCTGTACTGCCCTGAGCTAATGTAAATAACACACCAGCCTCAACCCTTTTCACTTCATCCAATCCACAATGATGAAATATATCCACTGCCTTAGTTGACCAAGGAGAAATAGTACCCATACGAGGAAAAATAACGACATGCTTTTGATCAAATGGAATGCCTTTCCTTTTCGCACGCAACAATTTTTCAATCATGATTATACTTTCACTTGATAATGGCGGTGCCTCAAGTACATACACATGATGTGCTGATGCGACATGATTTTTTAAATACTCATTGATCTTACCTAGACGAAATACTGAATGGCTTTCTGCGCCTAAAAACGTATATTTTTTTACAGCCATAAGTTATCTGGTCACAAGGTATCAAAGAGACAACATTTTACATCAAATCTAACAATAACCGTTTTTCATATATACAAAAAAGCCGCTTACAAAGCGGCTTTTATACATTAGTCTAAGTTTGACTTATTTTTTTGAAGCAATCAATTCTAACCTTTGGCTCAATTGATCAGGTGAAACATATCCTGGCATCATCGTCCCATCATCTAACACTAAAGCAGGTGTTCCATTAACACCCGCTGCAATACCTGCTTTATACTGAGATTCAATCGGGTTATCACATTGTTTAGGTGGTACAGTTTCTCCAGCTTTTGCTAAAGTCATGGCCTCTTGCTGATCATCAGCACACCATACATTAACTGCTTTATCAAATGAACCTGACTTCAAACCAGCTCGTGGGAAAAACAAATAAGATATGCCAATACCCTTCTCATTGTATTGTTCCACCTCTGAATGCAACTTGCGGCAATAACCACAATCAATATCAGTAAACACGGTCACATGATGCTTCATTTTATCTTTTTCTGGATAAAAGTTAATGCGCTGACCCTCTCCAAATTGTTTCATGACTTCAGTCCGCATTTCTGTCTTCTTAGCTTCGGTAAGATCAACACGATTCTCAATATCAAATAAAGAACCACTCACTAGATACTTACCATCAGTTGAAATATACATTACTTCTGACCCTCGCCCCATATCCACAAGAATCTCCTTGATCCCATCAATGGGTGTATCTGCCACCGACTTAACTTCTGCTAAGGGTGAAGATATCTTCCGCATAACTTCAGTATATTCTTCTATATCAGACGCCGCCACCTGCAGGGTTACTACCAACAACAGTGAAATCATTACTTTATTCATTATATCTTTCCTTCAAAATTAACTTCGACTCCCTGACTGTGCAGAGGTTCAAAATTTAAACAAAACTAAACGGCAGATCCAAGTTAGCCAAGACCTTAAACCAAACCACATCCTAAATATATAGGTTCATTTAAGTCTCTCTATGCTGACTCTTTTTCCTCTAATGTAGTCAAATGATTCAACCACTGCCTGGCATTTGCTTTGGACTTATCATATTTTAATGCATTGTTCAAAGATTGACGGGCACTTTTAAACTGTTTGACATTAGCCTGACTCATACCCAGCATTAACCAAGCATTACCAACTTTATCATCAGACAGCCCACCCTTTTGGATCGCAGATTGAATAGAAGTAATCGCCTTTTGCCAATCTTCCTGATCTAAATATAAATATGCCCTGGTATAATCTATCTCCCCATCTGTCGCATAGTTACTTGCTCTATCATAGGCCGCTAAGGACTGTTCTAATTCACGAGCTGCATACCAAGTTTGCCCCAGTTGTTTCCAATTTTTAAAATTGGACTCTACAATCTTATTCTCTAGTGCTGTTTGTAAGAACTTAGCTGCTTTGTAAGGAACATTGTTATAGGAATACATTTTAAACAATTGCATATGCTCACTTTCTTCCGTCAACAACCCCTTCTCTTCAGCTAAAACCAATACTGCTAAAGAATCTTTATCTTTCTTTAATGTAAAATAAACCGAAGAAAGCTGTTTCCAATAAATTTTCTTATTTGGTGCTAAACCAATCAAAATTTTAAGCACATCAACCATCTCAGTGTACTCTGAAAGGGCAGAATGAGTGGATAATAAAAGCTGATACCATGACTCGTTTGGCTTATCAGCCAATGCAATTGCCTGCTTAATTGCCTTTTGCGCCTCCCTATACTCTTCTAATTGTGCGTGACTATTGGCCTTGATAGCAAAAGCACGATCTGGAATTTCATCAACAACAGAAAAATATTCGTCCAAATCTTTTAGCGCTCCACGATAATCCTGATCTGCCATCTTAATCTGAGCCAGTTGTAACATCATTCCAAAATGAGTCGGATTAGGCATGGCATCTAAATCTATAGACTTTTGGAAATGAAAAGCAGTGGCTTTATAGTCACCTCGTCCTGATGCAACAAAACCCAATAACTGATGTATCACTGACTGCACATAAGCATCACGAGAATTGGTTTTTGCTAACATAGCCTCCAAACCGGACTTTGCTTCTGTATATTTTTCATCTGCCAAAAATTCATTTAACTTGGTGATTCGATTACTTTGAGCTTCGGTCATTAACACCTGCGTTTTCGGCTTACGAGGCGGGTTATCAGTTTTCAAAGAACCTGCCAGCGATATAGCTGAAAGCAAAAGTAAAACACTGATTGTAGTGATTTTTCTCATAATATTACTCCCTATTGACCATCCGGCAACTCAAATTCGATAGTCTGGGTAGCTACTTGTGTGACCGGTTGACCATCGACAACCTTAGGCTTGAACTTAAATTTCAGAATAGCTCTGATGGCCTCCCGGTCAAAAATTCGTTTCGGTTTAGCATCAACAACCACCGGGTTAGAAACAGTACCTGCAGCAGTAATAGTAAATTGAACCTTAACCCATCCTTCAATCTTGGCCATCAAAGCTTTGCGAGGATACTGAGGCGCAATCCTCACGATAGGTATCACTCCACCTTCTTGGTTCATATCAACAGAACCAAGTTGGCCTAAAAATGGACCATCTCCGCCAGCAAGAACATCCAAGTTAGGAACATTCAAAGTTGGCATATTATTAACCACTTGCTGCTGTTGAGATACATTCAATTTCGGAGGGGGAGGCGGTTCTTTAGGCGGAGGCGGCTTCTTAGGAATGCGACGAGAACGTTGACGAACATCTTCTTCCAACTTCACCTTGGTAAAGTCAATAGATGGAAGATCATCCTCCATATTTCTGTTATTGGCAGCTTGACTAACCAAATAATGCATAACCATGTACAGCGCTACCGTTATCAACGCCGCAAAAACACCAACCATTAAGTAACGAGGTAAACTCATAAAACTAACCTTTATCTTTTTCGGCAGCTATTGAAATACTTTCGACTCCTGCAGACTTGATTTGGTCCATTACTTGCACTAAATCACCTGTTCGCGAACCTCTATCAGCGATAATCACAGCACTGGCCTCAGGGTTTTCAGCATGCATCTTTTCTACACGAGAACGAACTGCACGGAGATCAACTTCTTGCTTATTAATCCAGATCGCTCCATCATCTTTGATAGCAACCAAAATGTTACCTTTTTTCACTTGTTTTGCATTTGAATTAGAGGGTCTGGAAATATCAACACCCGTTTCTTTCACAAATGAAGTGGTTACGATAAAGAAAATCAACATAATAAATACCACATCCAACATAGGAGTGATGTTGATCTCTGCTTCATCTTCTCTGAAATGTCTTTT
>JAUIGR010000047.1 GCA_030430025.1 Gammaproteobacteria bacterium | reverse complement strand
CGATTACTGTTCGACAACAGCGAATATTGACCCTAATTATCCAACGGACATTGATGGTCAAGTTCGAGGTGTTGATCAGCCTGGTATTGATAACGGTGGTATCTATGACCTCGGTGCCGATGCATATCATGACGACTTGATTTTCAAAGATGGTGTTGATGGCAATTGATTTTGTAGCCGTTATTATAATGCCCCTGCTGTATTAGTAAGAACCCATGTTTGATTGGGTTTTCAATACTGGGGGCTGTTGACACTATATTAATTGGTTGCTGATAGCTGTCTGAGCTAACTAATATCTATCCTGCGACAGAAGCACCTCAAAAATGAGTCTGACACTCAGAATACTTTTGTACCATATTGCTATTTATTCTATAAAAATACCTACTTAAAAGACATGTTCCACCTTCTTAACTATTGAAATAATGAGGTTTATTACTGTTATCCACATAACCTGTGGATAACTTTGTTGAAAACTAAGAAAAAATAGAGATAAAACCCTATAGCTTATGAACTTGTCACGAAATGGTTAATTTTTAACCAATTAAACATTTTCCATCAATATCAATAAGATAAGAATTTTTTTTAATGTTTAAAATCTTATTTTTTTGTTAAATATATGAATATGGCTTTATTATGACAGCTTGTGAATAAATTCCAAATTTGCAAGCATTTTTTTCACTTTTTTAACCAATCCAAAGACAACAACCTTTGTGTTCGGTAATCAATAATGGGTTCTGGGTAATGACAATGAGACCGCTGACTAATACTCGGCTCATGAATATCCTTTGAATTCAATGATCTGAGCTCTGGTACATATTTTTTGATATAAGTACCATCCGGATCAAACTTTTTTGACTGTAGTGTGGGATTAAAAATACGAAAATAAGGTGCTGCATCACAACCTGTTGCTGAGGACCATTGCCAACCTCCATTGTTGGATGCAAAATCACCATCAATCAAATGTTCCATAAAGTGCCGCTCACCCCATCGCCAATCTATCAAACATAGCTTGGTCAAAAAAGAAGCTGTCAACATCCTCACCCTATTATGCATCCAGCCTGTTTTTTTCAGTTGTCTCATGCCTGCATCAATGATAGGAAACCCTGTTTGACCGGCTTGCCACTGCTCAAACCACGCTTCGTTGTTTTGCCATTCATCAACAGCACTTGGTTTGAATGTTTGATGTTTAACAAGATGAGGGTATTCAAAACACAAATCAGCATAAAAATCACGCCAGATCAACTCACTCACCCAAGTGCTCTCAAAAGCGCCCTCCCCTTGATGCTTCAGAGCATGTGCTAAGCAATGTCGAGCCGACAATACACCAATCGACAAATAGGGGGACAGTCGCGAAGTGCTGTTCAAATCAGGCCTGTCACGTTCTGCAGCATAATGATTATCTTGAACAAAGCGCTTTAATAACTGATGAGCATGGCGCTCACCAACAATCCATTCGCTGATGGTTACAGGATCTCTCTTGGCTGATCTCTGTTTACATTCGACAAAGATCGAAGGCATGGGTTTAGGCCCTTGATATTGATTGTATAAAACAGCCAACATTTGTTTTTTATAGGGGGTAAAGACATGATACATCCTGCCATCATCCTTGCGTACAGAACCCGGTGGCATCAGGTAATTAGCATCATATTCATGTATCGTAATTTCATTCGACTGTAACAAAGCCTTGACCTCACGGTCCCGAATTTGTTCATTGACTAAATAACTTTTGTTGAGATAAACCGCAGTGACATCCTGCTCCAAACAAATCGACAACAAAATTTTAGCAACGTCATGGTATTTGGGAGTCTTGTGCTCTATCCAAGTAATACCTGCTTGCTGCACGCGGTGTGACAAATCACTGACGTGTGCTTTCCTGAAAGCCCTTTTGATTTCTGATTCATGATGAAATTGATCTTGCTCATCACAGTGACAAAATAACAAAATTATCGGTTTTTTTTGTTCACAAGCATGCCACAAAGCAGGGTTGTCGGCTAACCTTAAATCATTACGCAACCAAACCAAAATCACTCTATTTTGACCCCTAAACCCGGCACAGTCTGTATTAATGTCCTTTTAAAAGATTTATCAACTGCTTTTCTTAATAAGTATAAATGACTACGGAGCACATCAGATTCTGGTAATAAATCATCCCATAGCATTTCAGAAAGGCGTTCTTTTGAAATGACCTTAGGAGACTGACCCATTAAAATTTTTAAAATCCGAATACCGGTTGGAGATACTTTCAACAACTTCCCGGCTCTATAAACCTGCATGGTATCCATATCCAAAATCAGATCATCAACAACCAGCTGCTTTTTATTGAATTCACCACGATAACGTTTGACCAATGAATTTACCCTAGCAATCAGCTCATCTGGATTAAAGGGTTTAACTAAATAATCATCTGCACCAGAGTCAAAACCAATCAACTTATCATCTATTTGATCACGGGCAGTTAAAAATATAATAGGTACATCAGACTTGGCCTCGTCTCTTATTTTCTGACAGATACCGAAACCATCTATTCCTGGCAACATCACATCCAGCACCAAGACATCAAATGACTCGGTAACAGCCAAATGCAGTCCTGTGATACCATCAGCAGCATAATCAACGATGAAACCAGCATCTTCAAGATGCTCAACCACAGTATCCGCTAATACCGCATTATCTTCAACCAACAATATTTTTGTATTCATGACTTATTCGCTAATACACTCACACCATCAATCATTAAAGTAACCTCTGTACCTACGCCAGGCTCACTTTCAAAGGTTACAACCCAACCATATTGCTGAGATAACCAATCAACGATTGTTAACCCCAAACCTAACCCCTTGAATGCCGTGTATTCATTGGCACGATAAAAGGGTTGAAATACTTGGCTCAATTGTTTCTCATCCATTCCAATCCCTTGGTCTCTGATTTTGATCTTGCCCTCTCCAATAGTGATCACCACTTGACCATTTTCATGACTGTATAAAAATGCATTGCGCAGTAAATTGCTGATCACAATTTGAAACACTTGTTCTGGTACGTGCGCCGCAAGCAGTTGATTCAGTTCCCATTTAACAGTGATTTGTTTA
Source organism: Gammaproteobacteria bacterium (assembly GCA_030430025.1). Lineage (GTDB taxonomy): Bacteria > Pseudomonadota > Gammaproteobacteria > Xanthomonadales > Marinicellaceae > Marinicella. Next base: position 17,907 of record JAUIGR010000047.1, on the reverse strand, counting down.
TCACTAAAAGCGACTGTCATTTGGTCTACCACATGTTTCAATACATCATTTAAAACAATTGGCTCTTCTGAGATTTCAAACTGTTGCTCCCTAGAAAGCATCAACAATGCATCAATCAGCTCACTCATTTCATCAACAACTGGTATCAACCGATTAACAATTCGTTGTGATTTTTGATCAAGACCTTGCTTCTCCAATGATGACAGAGAGATTTTAAAAACAGTCAATGGTGTTCTCAATTCATGACTGGCATATCGAGAAAAGTTACGTTCCCGTTCTACAAACTGTGCAATTCGTGCAGAAAACTCTTCGAAAGATTTAACTAAAGAGATGACCTCTAAATTACCTTTGGCATCAACATCATCAAAGTTTATCTCCTCTAGGCCTGCCTTAGAAATATCGATTTGCTCAATTTTCCTAACTATCTTAATCAGTGGTGAAACAGCTCTTTTTGCCATCATATAAGATATAAACGCTGGTAGATAAATAACCAGCAACACCAGGACCAAAGGAGCAATACCAAAATAAAGCGCCAGTCTCGATACTTGAGCCTCTTCAAAAACCAGGTAAAGCGTTTTTCCATACTTCTTTGTGCGATAAACAATCGGCTCTTTGGCATTCAGCTTCACCCGCTGAAAATCTTCTGTCATCTCTAATAAATCAGAAGGCAAACGTTCACTAGAAGATTCGAAGTATCCTGTCAGATTCATGGTTTTGGGTAAGGGGAAATTATTATCCTGCTCATAAGCATGCCAAAAAAATTCAGCCTCACCGTTTAAAGCCTCTTTGATTAAAACATTTTCAACCACTTTGGCTGCACCAAAAACACCAGCAACAGTCACCAAACTGATCAAAACCAGATGAATAAGTAAGGCCTTAACTAAACTGCTTTTGGTGTCTCTTTTTCTTATTGTTTGTGTGTTCACAGAATGCCTTTGTGTTTAGAAAATAAATAGTGACCAACAAACCACTGTTGACCATTCTGAAAACCAAAAAGCTCTGCACACGACATGAAGAAAATCCGCCAACGCTGAAACCAGATTGTCGCATGTTTTCCGTACACTTGCTGAAAAATAGCCATCACCAACGCACTGTGTCGATCCATATTATACAACCAGTCATTCGCTGTTTTTTCATAGTGAGTACCACCAACCAACCAACGGTGCTCTATACTGACATGCTGTTGAAAATTGAGAAAGGTGTCAAAAGCTGGCATTTGACCCCCAGAAAAGAAATACCTGCCCATCCAATTGTGATCACCTTCGGTTTGATACGGATACATCAAATGTCGGTGACAGAATACATGTAAAAACAGTAAGCCATCTTCTTTTAACCACTGCCCAATATGTTTAAATAGCTGTTGATAGTTCCTAACGTGTTCAAACATTTCAACTGACACAATTCGGTCATACTGTTTTTCTGATTTAAAATGATTGATATCCTCAGTAACAATAGTCAAATTAGTTAATCCACGTGATTTAGCCTGTGCCAAGATGTATTCACGCTGAGATGCAGAATTAGATATCGCCGTAATACGCGCACCAGGTAAATTTGATGCCATGAACAATGTCAACGAACCCCATCCACAACCCAATTCTAAGATATCCTGACCCTCTTTAAGCTGGGCTCTCTTTAAATATTTTTCAAGCATTCGAGTCTCAGCTGATGATAAATCATCACCTGCTTGATAATAGCAACAAGAGTACTTCTTATGCTGACCCAGCACCAATTGAAAAAACGCTGAAGGTATTTCATAGTGCTGCTGATTGGCCTTATCAGTCTCTACAGCAATCGGTGATCCAGCAACCTCTTGTAAAAAAGTTTGATAACGCTCATGACTTAACTCAAGCTGATCAATCAATTCCTCTCTCAACCTTTGCCTCAGTAGTTTTCTGATACCAGCGCGAATCAAAAAATCCGGCACAAAACCACGTTCTATCCAATTTAGAATTCGTTTCATCATTTTTTCCAAAGAATAAAAGCTGACGTTGTTTGCTGATATTTTTTGTAAGCATTACCCCTTTTCTTTAATGCTTGCTGTTCAGCAAAAGGTATGCCTGTGAGTTTTAATAAGAATACCAGCATCAAACCAACGATAGCCAAAGCATAGTAAAAGGTGGGTTGTCCCCAAAGAACAATCGGATAAACCCACCAATGCAACCACTCAAAAAAATAATTTGGGTGTCTTGAATATCGCCACAACCCCTGATTACAAACACGGTTTTCATTTTTTGATTGTGACTTGAATTGATGTAATTGATTGTCTGCAATCGAAACACCAATCAGGCATCCAAAAACCCAGAATAATGCCACTATCAGTTGCCAATAAGAAATCGCAGATGATGACAAAACCCAATAAGCGGGTAAGGAAAACAGTAAGCTCAATGATGCCTGAAATGCAAAAAATAGGGCAAATTTAGATTGACCCAAATGATGCCAGTGGGCTCTTAGGTTTTGATATCGGCGATCTTCGTGACCAGGGTCTAAGCGTCGCCACAAATACCAACTTAATCTGGCATTCCAGAGTATAGGCACCATTACAACCAACCATTGGTTGTAATTTGCGGCAGGCACAGACATCAGATAGTAAACACATAAAACCAAAATACCCAATGACCAAGTCACATCGACCACATCTGCATTGCGATTTTTCCGTTGCCAGTTCCAAGCCACAGCTTGCATGATGATCACAATGGACAGGGCTACCAACCAACTATGAATCAGCATGTTTACCCATCCTCCATTTTCAAAGAAGTCAATTGATTTACCATTAAGGTCTGTAACATCAACCTTAGTGACATTATTAAAGTCCCCCAAGCCACGGCAATAACCAGGAAAGACTGGAGGTAATAATTAACTTCAATCGCACCTATATTAGCTGCGGTAAAATAACTGAGCGGGACCAACATTAACCAAACCAATAAATACAACCTCTTACCAACGAGTAACCATCGATGAGAGAGCTCGAAACTCATGCCCAGCCCACTCCACAAAAGCAAAATCCACAATGGCACATTGAGAGTCATCAGATTACCGTGATAACTAACAAGACCTAGCAAATGAATAGCTGCCTCAAAGAGGAAACCAAACAATGTGGTCAGTGTGATGAATAAAGCCAATCTATATTGATTATCGGTCGTTAATATACAGTGAATTAATAACCCTAACCAAGTAATGATTGCCCAAGTCAAGTTGTTATGAACAGCCCCCAAAACAGCAGCAGGCCATAACAAAGCAAACAAAATAAAATTAACAATTTTATTGAAATACTTCATCGGTAAGCCAAGATGTTATCTCTGTTGTTATCAGGAGCAGCTAACAATAAATGTACAACACTAATACAACGGGCATTGAAGCCACCGATGCAGTAGTGAAAATAATAATGCCACATGCGTTGAAAGTAGCTATCGTAACCTAATTCACCCAAGTCTTCTGCGGCTTGCATAAAGCGTTTATCCCAGCACTTCAAAGTCTGACTATAACTGTCACCAAAATCTTCCATATTAACGAGCTTTAAAGTACCAGTAGTAGCGAATGATTGAATGATGACAGAAATACAAGGCATAAAGCTACCGGGGAAAATATGTTTCTTGATAAAATCAACTGATTTCAGGGCATCATGATAACGCGCATCTTCGATGGTAATCGCTTGGATTAATGCCAGTCCATCAGATTTTAATAACTGGCCAATTTTTTGCGTATAGGTGTCAAGATAATGATGACCTACAGCCTCTATCATTTCTACAGAAACTATTTTGTCATATTGCCCTGTTAGAGTCCTGTAGTCTTCTTTCAAGACAACAACTTGACTGTCTAACGCATTTTTTTGTACCTGGGATCTAGCGTAAGCGCATTGTTCCTCGCTGATGGTGGTCGTAGTCACTTGGCAACCATATTGACGAGCGGCATAAATAGCAAGCCCGCCCCAACCGGTACCTATTTCAAGTAAATGATCATCTGGTTTTAAATCCAGTTTCTGACAAATGATTGACAATTTTCTTTCACTGGCATGATCTAAAGTCTCACCAGCACTTACAAAAACAGCCGATGAATACATCATATGTTGATCAAGAAACTGTGAAAACAGCTCATTACCTAAATCGTAATGTTCAGCGATATTTTTACGGCTACCCTGCCTACTATTTCTATTAAGTAGGTGTCCCACTTTCATTAATTGGTTTTTAAACCAAGCCAAGCCACCTTCCATACTGTCCGTTAAAGGCCGATTAACAGCAAACAACTCGATCACAGCGGACAAATCACAACTATCCCATCTTTTCAGCGCATAAGACTCGGCCGCACCAACACTGCCCTTAAAGGCAAGGTCCATAAAAAATTTGTCATCATGGACAGTCATTTCTGCTTTAGGTTGGGCCTCAACATGACCAAATTGGTGTACCTCAGAACCTAAAAACAGGGTTAAATGACCTCTTTCTATTTGTTGTAGTTTATAAAGCAGCTGTTTTTTAATAAAAGCAGACAACCATCCACTGACTGTTCTTTTTGCGGTTATGACATCACTTTGACTCATGTTTTTTCCTCACTTGAACTTTAGGGTGTTCATGAAAAGGGACCTTTTTAAACCATAATTTAAAGGCTTGCCAATAGATAGCCAACCACATTTTCATGGATTGTCCAATCCATTGACGACTTTGACTGAGTGTGTCATAGTCCTGCCACCGACAAAATAAATTTACATCCATTAGTTTTTGGCTCTGTTGTTGCAACCTCATCACAACTTGAAATGAATCATCAGTGAGTTTGAAATGCCATTCATAAAACACATCCATGCTGACAAAAGGTGAAATATGAAAAGCCTTTTCAAATCGAAAAGACCATGAGCACAAATCAGCATCTTTGATTGGATGACAATAAAGGTTTTTTTCACCCCAAGGTGTATTATTGATTTCTGAAATCAAAGCCCTGATTTTTCCATTTTGGTAACAAAAGTAAAAACTAACGGAATTAAAAGAAAAACCGAGAAACCTTGGGTGAGTCACCAACATGACGCGATCACAACAAACCACTCCCTGACGCTGAAGAAAAGTATTAATCTTTAACAAAATGGGTTTAGGCTTATCATCAACATAATCACGATCATAGATACTGTATAGTGACCAACGATTAAGTGCATGAGAAAAACTCAATGATGACCACTTTTTCATATCACTGAGGTCTATCACATGCCAAAACATTTTATAGGTGAATCGGTGAACTTTCGGCTTGTACCGATGATGAGTCACCTTGCCTGATAAAACACCAGGTCTCATGCAGCTTGCCTCTGCAAACGAGAGTCATTCAACAGTTTCTCCGCAGCTTGAACACCACTGCGCGCACCATCTTCATGAAATCCCCATCCCAAGTAAGCACCACAATAATAACTGTTGTTGTGCCCTTGCATGCTGTTAATTATTTCTTGAGCATCCAAAGTATTATTATCATAAATAGGGTGCCAATAGCTGGTGGAATAAAAAATGTCGCCATCACGGATATATTTTTTTTGGTTAAGACTGACGATGAGTGGTGTCTTAATGTCAATATTCTGTAGTTGATTCATATAATAGTTCACTGTGCACCCTGATTGCGCGTTGGGATAGATGTTGACGTGCCAACTAGCCCAAGCGTCTTTATTTTTTGGCATTAACCGTGCATCACAGTGTAAATCGACTTGATTTTTGTTGTACTTGATATAACCTAAACCAAACAACTCAGCATCTGAAGGCTCACTCAACATAGCCAAAGCCTGGTCAGAATGACAAGCAAAGATAATCTTATCAAACTGTTCAGTAGCTTGATTTGTATGAACGAAACAGCCAGTGTGATCTCGTGTAACCTGTATCACTTTGGCTTGACAGCGAATCTCACCTTTGAGTTGGGCCTGTAAGGCTTTCACATATGATTTTGAACCACCAGTAATTGTTTTCCATTGCGGTCTATCGGTGATTTGTAACATATTATGGTTCTTCATAAAACTCAACATGTGCTGAAGTGGGAAATTTTGAATACCATCGAAATCCCCAGACCATAAAGCACTGATCATGGGCATAATATGTTGTTGCACAAAGTAATGACTGTATCTGTTCTCTTTAAAGAAGTTGCTGACCGATTGACGATCATTTGGATCTAATAACGCTGGTCCTTGCTTATAAAAACGCATGATATCGTAAATCATGCGAAAGAACTTCGGATTAAAAAAATTCTTTTTCTGTGCAAACAGTCCAATCACGTCACTGGCTTTGTACTCCAAGCCTGTCTCTCGGTTGGACACAGCAAAACTCATATCGCTGTCTTCGTAGTCCACATTCAATTGTTTGATCATCTGAGTGAAGTGCGGGTAATTTTCTTCATTAAACACAATGAAACCAGTATCGACGTCAATTTTTTTACCTTCTATCAATAAAGTTTGTGTGTCAGCATGACCACCTAAGCGATGACCTTGCTCAAATAACACATAGTCAACTTGATTATTTAACCGTGCCGCAGCCATCAATCCTGATATCCCTCCACCTATAATCGCGACTTTCATACATGTACCTTTACTTTTTTCTTCTCTAGTAATAGCTGATTGGGATACTTCAAATCCCAAATCAGACCCATTTTATTTAACAGACGTAACAGATAATAACTGACATCAATTTGCCAAAAAGTAAGCCCCTGCCTAACAGAACCAGGACAACAATGATGGTTATTGTGCCAACCTTCGCCCAAGGTAAGCATAGCCAACAACCAATGATTACGGCTGCCATCTTGAGTGTCGTAGTCCCGTTTACCAATCAAATGTGACAATGAGTTAATACTGTAGGTCACATGGGCGAGAAGGACAGTTGATACAAAGTATCCCCATACCAAGAACTGCGCACCATTTGTCCCAAGACTTGGAAAAAACAAATCTATCACTGTGCCCAGAATAAACAAAAACAGCGCATAAAGTACCGGAAACAACATGTCATGTCGATCTATCCACCTGAGTGCAGGAAATTGTGCCAAATCAGGAACCTTATTCAGATCTGTTTCAAAGTTCTTCCTCTGCAAAAACCAAACCATATGACTATGCCAGAATCCTTTTGTTGGCGAATGAGCGTCTTTATCAGTATCTGAGTGAATGTGATGATGGCGATGGTGCGCTGCCCACCATAAAGGTCCTCTTTGTGTTGCTGTTGCACCCAATACGGCAAATACAGTCTGTAAGCGCCGACTGGTCTTAAAAGTCTTATGAGCGAAATAACGATGGTAAAACGCTGTGATAGCAAACATTCTAACCAAATATGAAATGACCATGACAAGCCACGCCGTTGTCGATTGACCAACAATAAGCACAAAAAGACATCCCAGATGTAACAATATAAAAGGAATAATGCGCTTCCAATCTATAGCTGTATCATCATTAATGTTGCTTTGTTTGCTAGCAAAGTCATTATCGAACCATTTCAGAATTATTTTTATCATAAATGCAATGATAGTAACTCGATGGTGAAAAGCATGTGAAAGATCGACACAACAAAAATCGACAGATAATTGACGCCTCAAAACTTACAATTCTTATCGCTTGTTACTATCTTAAATACATGAAATCAATTGTTATATTAATCACTTGCACTTTTTTGATCTATGCTTGTACTCGCTCCCCACAGCTAAAACTTAACAGATCTGAAGCTACTTACAAAAAACATATATCAACTATACCAGCCACTGCTGAGGTTGATGCCAAACAGCGGTTCGAACTGGTATTCAAAGATTTTAAATCAGGCGCTACTGAAGACAACATAAGAAACTTATATGCAGAAAAATTCTATTTTAATGATACTTTTGTGATACTTAATGACATTGACAGTTTAGTCGCACACATGATGAAAACTGCTGGCAATGTTGATGTCACCACAGTCAATATTCATGAAGTAGTGGCAGGTAAAGAAGACTATTATCTTAAATGGACCATGCACATGAAATTCAAGACTATGGGACGATTGGTGGATTCAGTTTCAATGGGCGTATCACAAGTTCGTTTTAACAACGAAGGAAAAATAATCTTTCATCAAGATTATTGGGATGGCTCAGAGAATCTGTATGAGCACTTACCATTAATAGGTCGTTTTGTTAAGAAAATTAAAGCGAATTTATGAGAAAAAACAACCTATTGACCTTACTATTGTTCTTGCCAATTTTAGGCGAAACCAGTCAAGTATTACCTAAGACGCATTGTCACACCACAGAACTGAAATGGGCTGGATGGTTAAAAATAGCAACTGTCACGCTTTATGCTGATCAATGTTTGAGTTTATCTTCTGTCAGACAAAGTGCCAATAAAGCACTCCTTTTTGAATTTCACAGGACCATCAAACGAGATTATTTTATTCAGCAAGCAGAATCCAGCCTTGAACAAAATATACGACAGATAAAAACTTCACAGAACGTTGAAGGAATTCTACATCAGGCCCAGCTTTTTAATGTAAATTATCAGAATATTGAGGCTGGAGACAGCTATTTAATCATAACCGAAGAGATTGGAACCCTCAAACTCTTTAAAAATCAAGACTTGATTGGGCAATCGAATCATTCTGAACTGGCCCAACATTATTTTGACATCTGGTTAGGGTCTAAACCAGCCATTAGAAAATTAAGAAATATTTTTAAACATGCCTTGGCGAAGCACTCTAACAGTGGCTTAACATTGGTTCAAAGCACCAATTGACCTCAAAATCTAGCTGATAAAATATTTATTCTTAAATTGTTCTTCATTATAGCGTTCAAATTGCTGGGGGTAAGGAGAGAGGTATTTTTGCTTGAGCAGATAGTCCACCCTATATTTTTCAACATAATGCTTAATCATAGTCAAGGGAACCAATAACTCTAACGTCCCTTGCTGATACAGTTTGATTAAATTCAGAATGCTGTGCTTTGAAGTGTGATCTAAATCATTCTTAATAAAACCAAGCAAATGATACATAACATTGACATGGTCATTGGGATTGGCCCGCTGTTTTAAGCAATACATGAACAACCCAAAATATTGTTCAGCCAACTCATTGATATCACCCTTACCGGCTTGACTAACCATTTGACCTAACTCTCGGTAATGTTTTTCCGAACGCACTTGGAGTAAAAATTTATATCGGGTATGGAATGCAACCAGTGCTTTGGCTGAAGGTGGAAACATCTCTTTTCTCCATTCAGCATGGGCAAACACCCGAGTCAAAAAATTCTCCCGCAAACCAGCATCATTCAAACGGCCCGCCTCCTCCATCGGCAAATCAGGAAACAGTTGAGTCATCCGTTTAGCAAAAGCACCCTGATCTGGATCTGGCCCCGGCATGCCATTATCATTGTATACTTTGACACCAAATAAACCACAACTGGGCGATTTTTGCATAAAAATAAAGCCATCAAGATCATCAAAATTTTGCGCTCGTCGGTCAGCCAATGCCGTTAATTGATCGGTGTAGTCTTGACTGTGATCAGTGACATTCAAAACACGGATCTGCCCACTTCTTTCAACCAAACGAATAGGTTCTCTTGGAATACCCATGCCAGTTTCGACTTCTGGGCAGATAGGCCGGTAGTCAAACCATTCAGAAAGTGCCTCTACACAATATTTTGAACGCTTATGAGAACCGTTATAACGCACATGATTGCCTAACAAACAACTGCTGATACCCAACTTTATTTTTTTAACCTGACTCATTTTAAATCCTATCCTGATCGAATATCATAGCACTTCTAGCATCAAAATAAGTTCAACGTTTCAGACTTATTTCCTACGTTTAGGTACCCTTTTCTTCTTCCTTTTACGTACAGTACCTCGCTTTTCAGGAGATAAATTCTGATTGACTGGTATAATCAAGCTTTTTCGACCACAAACACGGGCTTTTTTCAGAATATGTAAAATTTCTCTGGGCATATCTGATGGTAAATCAACTGTTGAGATATCATCGTATATATCAATTTGACCGATATACTCTCGATCTAAGTCTGCCTCATTAGCAATCATTCCAACAATGTTATTTGGACGAACACCGTGTCTTTTGCCCACATCAAGCTGATAACGTTCCATTGAAATTTCTGGGTGATCTTTCAGAGGTTGCGGTTGTTGATCAACTTTAGCTGACACTCCCTTGCGTTTTTGACCGCTGCGCGGTTCAGAATCTTCCTGTTTTGACTGCTGCTGGGCATGTATTTCTCCTTTACTTTCTTTCAACAACAAACCTTTGTCACCATATATCATGTAAGCCAATGCTGCTGCTATTTGACCTGATTCCACTTCTGATTGATGTTGCAGCTCCATAATGAGTTGCTGATATAAATCCAGATCTTTACTAGACATCGTCTCTAAAATTTCTGTCTTGAAACGCTCTTTTCGACTGTTATTAATGTCACCAACTGTTGGAATTTCCATCGCTTCAATCGGTTGTTTAGTGGTTTTTTCTATCACAGCCAACAACCGGCGCTCTCGCCGTGTAATGAACAATATGGCATCACCTGCTCGGCCCGCTCGGCCAGTTCGACCAATCCGATGTATATAAGACTCAGCATCATAAGGGACATCATAATTAATCACATGACTGATGCGCTCAACATCGAGTCCACGTGCCACCACATCAGTGCCAATTAATACATCAACAATCCCTGACTTCAATTTAGCAACCAAACGTTCACGCTGCTTTTGAACCATATCACCATTTAAAGCTTCTGCTGAAAAACCACGGGCTTGTAGTTTTTCTGCCAATTCTTCAGTAGCCATTTTAGTACGCACGAAAATAATGACACCGTCAGTTTCTTCCATTTCCAATACCCGAGTCAAAGCCTCAAGTTTTTTAATACCACTGACCAGCCAATAACGTTGATGAATATTTTTGGCAGTGGTTGTTTTGGACTGAATTTTAATGTCAACAGGTTGATGTAAATGACTGACTGCAATTTTTTTAACTTCTTTCGGCATGGTCGCCGAAAATAATGCCACTTGTCGGTTCTCAGGCGTGTGACTAAGAATCCAGTCAACATCATCAATAAACCCCATTCTCAACATTTCATCAGCTTCATCTAACACCACATTTTTCACTGAATCCAATTTCAAAGTTTTGCGACGCATGTGATCCATAATCCGACCAGGCGTTCCAACAACCACATTTACACCTCGTTTCAAATGACGCAATTGGATGTCATAACTTTGACCTCCATATATTGGTAACACATGAAACCCATCCAGGTATTTAGCATAACTTTGGAAAGCTTCAGCCACTTGTATTGCCAGTTCACGAGTAGGTGTCAACACCAATACTTGTACTCCTTTCGCTTGACAATTCAAATTGGACAAAATCGGTAAGGCAAACGCAGCTGTTTTACCTGTTCCGGTTTGTGCTTGGCCAAGTACATCACTACCTGATAATATCGCTGGAATACTTTGTGCCTGAATCGGTGAAGGTGCTTCATAGCCGTTTTCCTGTACGGCTTTTAAGATAGGAGCTGATAACCCTAAGTTATCAAAAGAAGGTATGGACATAGAAAGGTGCGCTTGGCGCTAAGACAAAGTGGACGGATTGTACAAGAACAACAGCCCACTGTCTTGCTTTTATGTCATAATTAAATGTTAATCAGACAAATAGTAACTGACTGTTGATACTACCCTGACTTTTTTGATGTGTGGGTTGTTATTATCACGATCTGAAATGCTAAACTGTCCTTGAGATGCTGTTTTAATTTTACCCAAGCGACTGATTGAATCTTTAGCAAACTTATCTGCTACTTCACGTGCTTTTCGAGTCGCTTCTTCGATCATTTCAGGTTTAACTTCATTCAGCCGGGTAAACAAATATTCAGTTCGACTATCATAATCATCACCAGTCAAAACAATACCCTGCTTACCCAAGTTGGATAAATTAGCCATAACAGAGCGTGTCCTGTCAATATGATTTGAATAAACAGTCACTGTTAGATTGGCAGTGAAGCGAAAAGCACCTACCTCATTGTTACTGTACTGTTGACCTGATTTATCAAATATAGCCGGAGAGGACATTGATATTTCATCATCCCTGACGCCATGTTCCTTCAAGAAAGCTTTAATTTGGTCAGATTGTTTATCAATCGATTCATAAAGTTCAGTCAGGTCATTACTGGCCACATTGAACTTAATAGGCCAGATCACCACATCTGCCATAAATTCTCGTTCTGATAATCCCTTCACTGTGACACTGCGGTCCATTTGTTTGTATCGTAATGCAGCTTCTCCGAGGAAATAAGCCATTCCCACCAATCCAGCTGCTAACAGTAAGCCCAAAATAAGAGCACCGCCTTTATTGTTTTGTTGATTCATCATAATTATTTTTTTATCTATTTTTCGGATCATTGTATTAGTACCAAATTAACAATAGATGAACAATCCAAAAAACCTGTATTTTATATCGTCACCATCACCTGAATGCTATCCAGCTGTGGTTGAGTTTGAGTAATGGTCTGTTTGACCTTTTCTAAATTGTCCCTTAAGTATTGGATTTCTTCAGGACGTACTTGTGCGTTGCTTTTTGCCAGTTGGGCCAATCGTTCAATCTCTTGCAGTAATTGACTGTTGGCTTTTGCCTCAGAATCAGCAAGCAATGCTGGCATCTGTTTTTTAATGGTTTGATCAGCTTGAAACATCAATTGTTTAATCAGATCCAGTTTCAACTTCATTACCTCAATAGCGTTATTTATCGGCACACTGACTTTAAATTTATTAACCAGCTTCTCTGTCAGTTTACCACCCACTTCGGCACCCGTCTCAGAATATAACAACCGTACAGTATGACTCGGCAAATAACGAGACAGCTGCATGTCTACATTCCCAGTGGCAGCGACCACATAACGACACTCAAAAAATAGTAAACCAGGTTTCATACCTGATCCTTTCAAAGCCGTAAAACAAGTATTGCCTTTTTCTTCAGACAAAATCATTTCCAAAACATCACTGACCATGGGGTGTTCCCAAGTCAAATAATGTATGTTTTCATTGGCTAGAGCAATATCTCGATGGTACGTGACCGTCATACCTTCCTCCATCAAACGGGGAAAATAACCATGCATTTCATCAGTCGGACTGATCACTTCACTACCAATACCGTGTTCTTCATGATGAACACCAAAGGTATCGAATACTTGGTGCATGAAATCTTTCAGTACATATGCCTGTTCCGCTTCACAGCCCGATTCAAATAGGCTCTGTGCTACTTGCGGACGACAAGAGTTATATTCCAACAAACGATCTCGGCCCTTTTGCATTTGAGCTAACAGCTGTTGACTACGATGTCGACTTTGATCAATCAATTCGGTAATCGACAAAGTGATCAACTCGTTTCTTAGTTCAGCGTATATTTGTTGAGCTGCTGGATTGGTTTTTTCAAAAAGGTTCAACCCATTTTGGTACCACTCAAACCACCGTTGTTGAACGGTATCTTGTAAATAAGGCACATGTAAGTGAATGGTGTCACTTTGACCAATGCGATCTAAACGTCCAATGCGTTGTTCCAATAAGTCTGGGTCAGCTGGTAAATCGAAAAACAATAAATGTTGCGCAAATTGGAAGTTACGACCTTCTGATCCGATTTCTGAGCACAATAACAACTGCGTGCCTTGCTCAAAATCAGCAAACCATGCCGCGGCTTGATCACGTTCAAGCAAGCTCATCTGCTCGTGAAAAACAGCTGCATGGATACCAAATTTTTCACGCAAATAATTAGCCAATTGCAAAACTGTTGAACCATGGTGAGCAATCACCAATAGTTTTTGAGGTTTTAAACCCTGCGATAATTTAACTAACCAATCCACCCTCGGATCACTGGCTAGCCAATCATCAACGTTTTTTTCCGGTGTCAACAAGTCTTTACAATCCGTATAAATTTCTGGACAATCCAGTGGATAGCTGTGTAATTGTCGTTCAGGAAAACCAGTCACCGACTGTCGAGTATTGCGATACAAGATTCGACCTGTTCCATGTTGATCAAGTAATTCATTAACGATATGTAGAATTTCATCAGCCGAGTTGAGGTTATCAGGATTTAAATCGACCCAACCCTTAAGTTGTTTTGCTACTGATTTTGTGTCCAAAGCTTGAATGCCATTTGCCATATCAAGTAATAATTCGACCGCATCGGCTACTGGCTCAAAACCAGATTCCTCTTCTATGAACTTTTCATAAGAGGAAAAACGGTGAGGGTCTAGCAATCGTAAACGTGCAAAGTGACTCATTCGACCCAATTGCTCTGGTGTTGCTGTCAACAATAAAACACCTGGAACCACTGCAGCAAGTTGTTCTATTAACAGGTAGGCTTGAACACCCTTACTATCAATAATCGCACCAGGCTGTTCTGGCCAAACCAAATGATGCGCTTCATCAACCACCAACAAATTAAAATTAGCCTCGGCTAACTGGAGTTCTCGGGCTGGATTAGCCAATAACATTTCTAGTGATAACAATACTATTTGTGCTGACTCGAAAGGATTATCCATACCACTGCTGGTTTCAGTCTCAACACACGTTTCTTCATCCATCACCGTCACAGGCAAGTTAAATCTTCTCAACATCTCAACCATCCACTGATGGATCAATGACTCTGGTACCACAATCAACACCCTTTGCGAACGACCTGTTAATAGCTGTTGGTGAATAATCAGACAAGCCTCAATGGTTTTGCCTAAACCAACTTCATCAGCCAGCAAAACTCGTGGGGCATAACGTTGGGCCACAGCATAAGCAATGTACAACTGATGTGGCAACAATGCGGTACGACAACCAATTAGCCCATACAAGTCTAACTGTTGTAAGCGCTGTTGGTGAAACCTGGCTGCTTGTCTCAAATCAAACCACTGGTTTTTATCAACCTGACCATTCATTAGTCGCTCAAATGGTTGATCGAGAGAAATATTATTAGCCAATTCGGTTTCTGGAATGACATCCTCTTCACCCCCTTCTTTTTCACCAAAATAAACATTTAAGCCATTTAAAGACTTGATTTCTGTAATGGTCAGCTGCCAGCCGTCTTTATGTGGAATTACATCACCGATTTGCGGTAAATAACGGCTGAGCGGTGCCGAATCTTTGGCAAAAATCCGCTCTTCTTCTACCGCATCAAAAACCACTTTAACCATTCTGTTATTTTCACCGACCACACGACCTAATCCCAACTGTAGATCAGCACTGTTAATGAATCGTTGTCCTGTTATGAATTCCATATCGTTGCTACATTAAGAAAATAGGGGTATTTTATCAAGGTCTGGAGTAATAAGTAGTAAAATCATTGAGTTGGACATCAGATTCACTTTCGAAGAAAATAACCCCATGTCAAAATTATTACTGATATTCAACCCGAATGCTGGAAGTGGCCGCGCACAGAAAGTATTTCGACTGATCGAAAATCATCTTAACCAAATACAACAAACTTTCGATGTGCTAATCACTCAGTATCCAGGTCATGGTCAGTCCTTAGTCACCTCAACTCCTTTAACAGACTATCAAGCAGTGATTTCATGCGGCGGCGATGGAACGCTATTTGAAACAGTTAATGGCCTGATGGACCATGATGAGTCGAACCGTCCTCCTTTGGGTATCATTCCAGTCGGTACAGGTAATGCATTTTCTCGAGAACTCGGTTTATTACCTTCTGATTGGAAAAAGGGCTTAAACATCATACTCAGAGGCCAAGTCAAATCTGTTGATCTTGGACATGTCAAGTGTGTAGATGAATCATTTTACTTTATTAATATCATTGGCATGGGTTTTGTTGTCAATTGTGGTAAATCCACCTTAAAAATAAAAAAACTTGGCAAAATCTCTTATACATTGGCTACATTATGGGAAACTATTAAACTCAAAAAACATGCTGTCCATGTCGAAATAGATAGCGAACTCCTTGAAGATGACATGGTCTTTATTGAGGTGGCCAATAGTCGATATACAGGCACGTCTTTTTTGATCGCCCCTGATGCAAAAATTGATGATGGTCTGCTTGATGTGATCATGCTTAAAAATATATCGAAGACCAAGATTCTCCGTCTTTTTCCCTCTATTTACTCGGGAAAGCATATCAATTACCCAGAGTTTGAAACACGACAGGTACGGATCATTACCATCACCACAAAACAACCCATACCATTAATGCCCGATGGCGAATTCATCGGCAAAACACCTACTACCATCTCTTGTTGTCCCAATGCCATAAAACTCCTTTATTAGTTGATAACATTCCACAAACAGAAAAATCTACCTTACACAACTATCTTATTTTTTAACATGCCCTTTACCCGATGCTAACGCATGACTATTGTATAGTTTCGCTACTATTTACGAAATGAGGAAATTTATAGTGAAAATTTATTATATAGAAAACCAATCTGCTTGGAGATTGCTATGAGGTATCTTATATTGGCATTAAGTATTATTCCATTAGAGTCTTTTGGGCAATGGAGTTTCGATGCTTTTTATAAAGGCAGCGATACATCTAGTGCAATTGTTTTTCCGATTGACTATAGCTCAAATACTTGTTTATTTGCTTTTGACATTCTAGGAAATAATATACAAGAAGATGTCATTGTTGATAATAAAGGCTGTAACGACCACTGGTTAGTGATAGATGACTTTGCTTATCAACTTCCAACATTTAATTACGAGTATAGTCCAGTCAATCCGGATCAGCATTTTTTTAATGGTGATATAGAGCTTATCAACTGCTCACGTATATCAAATAATCTAATTACAATAAGTAACCCTGGATTAAATGTCACTCAAAAAGTTATTGGCCTAAATCCCAATCAACCAATCTCTATATTTAACTGGGAAGGCAGTACTTACTTTAAATTTTCTTCATTTGATGGAGATATTTATTGTAACAACGGTGTCAGTATTGGTGGTTTGTTCGATTTAATTTATAAAGGAGGTTTTGAATGAAACTTTTATTGAAACTAACATTATTAATAATAACTTATTGTAGCTATGCCTCTCACAAGTACACTATGGTTAATGACACAATCTTATCAATCGCCCATTCTGAAAATACCGTACTGTTAGAAGGATGTTCTTCACTGTGGCCAGAGGGTTTAAATAAGAAAAGTTATAGCTATGCTACTTTAAAGGATGGAAATGAATTCGGAACAACCACAAATGGAAACATTTTATTAAACATAAAAATCAATGATTTTGCTAGTTTGAAGTTTACTACTCCTGATGATCCAGAGTTTTCAAGAAGGCTTAATTTTGTATATCCTCCTGCTGTTAACAAACCGGGGCAATTTGCTACGGTTTCAATCAGCCATTGTCCTGGTGATTTATCAGTACCACCTCAGAATGCAATACCATCAGTAGGATGTTCTAAGAAGGTTCGAACTCACGGAGGAACTTTTATCATCACAACAAAACAATCATATAATGATGTAAATAGCGTGTGCGTATTAGACCCAAATATAGAGTACTATATGAATTTTGTTATTAAAGAAGATCCGTATTCTGAAAACGGACCAGTATGTTTTGACCCTAATGACACTGTTTGTGCACTCTTTTTCAGCGAAGGGATAATGGATCTACAATAGCAACAAAAAGATGCTTTGTATGCATAACGTATAATTGAACCCTATCAGGACTGGATAATATATTCTGAAATTTATTACATTATCCAGTCCAGGCTAAAACCCTCGCTCACCATTCTGAATCCCATAGGCTACTACTTTGCCTAATCGGGATAAAACCTACAACAGTAAAATTGAAAAAGATATTCTTAGGATTTACTATACTGATAAGCTTTAAGCAAACTTTGGTTTTAGATGTGACGATAGCACAGATGTTTCGGGTACTAAACGTGATTATTGTAAAATAATTCATTATAAATAAAAAAGCCCCAACAAACTGTTGAGGCTTTCTCTTTTGTAAGATCCTGGCGATGTCCTACTCTCACA
>JAUIGR010000101.1 GCA_030430025.1 Gammaproteobacteria bacterium | reverse complement strand
GTTTGAGCGAATAAAGCAGCAGCGATTAATAAAGTTTTCAAAGTTTTCATTGTATTCTCCTTAAATTAAAGTTTTAAAAACCGGCGAGTACATTCACCAGTTGCTGCCCATTGTAAGGAGGGCAACAAATCTCTCATATAGTCAGATTCTGATGAAGTTGTATGAAATTACAGTGATTTGTAGGAATTTATCATTTTTTTCTTTATAATCATTGCGATTTTTACCCAGAACAAATCCTTTTTTTTTATGAAAGTCTCGTGTTTATTAACTTTTTACTTGTTCTTTTTCGTCCCATTTGTCAATGCAGGCAGTACAATTGATTTTACCCCGCATGGTACTCAACCAGGTTTGAATTTTGGTTTGGAAGGTGGATCCAAGTGTCACAGTTGCCATGCAGGTTATTACAACGATGCCAATTATGACAATGACAAGCATTTTATGCCCTATACCACGTGGGCCGGTTCAATGAAAGCACATGCGACACGTGACCCTCTGTTTTGGGCTGCATTGGATGTGGCGAATAATGACATTCCTGGCGTGGGGGACTTTTGTCTCAAATGTCACACACCTGCGGGTTGGTTTAAAGGCCGAGTGGTCAAACCCATTGATGATCAGATGCCACTATTGGATGGTGCCAATGGCTGTGAGTTATCTGGTGATTATGTCGCCAGAAATACTGGGAATAATGATTTTTCAGGTGTGACCTGCCATTTTTGCCATCGGATTGATGAGCAAGGACCCAATCAGGAGGCGCAGCGTATAGGAAATACTGAAGTTTGGTTGGATGATGAGGCTTGTGAAGGTGGTTTTGGACCGTGTCGCAAAGGACCCTACAATTACACGAATAACAGTCAAGTGGGTCAACCTCCTCATGACTGGGAGTATTCAACGTTTATTCAATCTTCTGAGTTTTGTGGCAGCTGTCATGATGTATCTTCTCCTGAAATAGAACAAAATGGTGTGCTCTCAATAGCCAAAAAACTCATTGATGAAAATGGTGTTGAAACAGCACATGCCATGCCTATAGAGCGTACTTATTCAGAATGGAAAAGCTCACTTTTTGCCGATCTGATTTATAGAGATGGTTATAACCAAGCAGATTCTTCAGTCTTACCGGTTCTGACAAAAGGTGAAACTTGTCAGGGGTGCCATATGCCTCAGACCGACAACATGGCGGCTCGTGCTTGTGTATTTAATAGCCCCGGTGATCGAGAAAATAATTTGAGAACACACCAGTTTGCGGGTGGTAATACTTGGATGCCACAGGTCATCAAAGCTGTTTATGGTGATGATTTGGAACATGTTGATAATGGAATTAAGGAGCTATTGGACTTATCCACTACTTATGCAGAAAACATGTTGCAACTAAACAGTGCATTGGTCGATGTTGAATTGGTCTCCAATGATGGGACTTCCATGGTAGTGGACGTAAAGGTCACTAATCTGACCGGCCATAAGTTGCCGACCGGTTACCCAGAGGGCAGACGGATGTGGTTAAACTTGGTGGCTGTTGATGATGGTGGTATTCAATTGCTTGAATCGGGTGCTTATGATGAAACCACGGGTGTGTTAACTGAAGATGCACAAGTCAAAGTTTATGAGGCCTTACCTGGTATTTGGAATGAGGGTGAACAAAATTGTGACATTGAGGACGGAAGTAACCAGAAAATGTTTCATTTCGTTTTAAATAACTGTATTTATAAAGACAATCGAATCCCGCCTCTGGGATTCAAAGGGGGGGATGACATCACTTTACAGCCTGTAGGTTTGAATTATCCAGAAGACCCGCAAAACCCTGGGCAATTGGTTAATTATGATGTGACTCGTTACACCATACCAGTAACGGGTGCTCAAATGCCAATCACTGTATCGGCCACTTTAAAATATCAGACGGCAAGCAAGGAATATGTCGACTTCTTAGATGCTGAAGCAACAGCCAATAGCATCCCATCTGAAAACCTCATGTGCGACCGAAGCTGGACTGTAGGGCCACAAAACCAAAGTAGAGGTGCCTACATGAAGCAATTGTGGCAAGACCATGGTAAATCAGCACCTACTGACATGGTTATGGACACTGAACAATTTGGAGCGAATTAATGAAAAAATTAACCACAGCTATACTACTGGTGGCTTTTCAGGCTCAAGCCATCGAATTTGATAAAATTTATGATTATGACTTATCTGCACCTGCAATTAAAATCACCAAAGATGCTCAAGGTAACTGGGTTGAGATAACCACCAACCAGTGGCATGATCAGGTTCAAACTGAAGAAGGAAAGAAGTCATACATTTATCAACAAGCTTTTAACTATCAATTAGAAACTGGATTTTTGCGTACTTACACGCCTGAAATGGAGCTTGTCAACGAAGTAAAAAATGCCGAAGGTGGAGGAATGGCCTCCAGAGAAGAAATTCTGTTGTCTTTTGAGTTATTTAAAAAACACCCTGAAATCAATCAGGTTTTGGCTCAAGAAAAGGAACCCATCAAGCTGTTTGGAGGTTTTGGCTACCAAGACAGTTCACCAGATAAAGCGTGTTATCAAGGCAAAAGGTGTGTACATGTGTTTGCACACACTGTCAGTAAACCCTTGATAGCACATGCCATCGTAAAGTTAACCGATCAGAGTATTCCTTATCCGGACTTTGATGGTTTGTACAATAAAAAAGAGGAAAACAAATGAAATTCATATTAACTACAATGTTGTTGCTGTGCAGTGCTTTACTGCAAGCAGGCTCGCCGGTTTGTAATCAACCCGGTGAAAATTATGTCGCTTGGCCAACGGTTAACCCTGTATGGGAAATGTGTTACCTTTCACCGGCAGACAGTTCTGCTGCTGATGGCTCCAGCCTTGAGGTAAGAAACGTTCACCTCAATGGGTTACTGGTAATGGAGCGTATGCATGTGCCGATGTTGTTTGCTTCATATCAAACTTCAACCTGTTATCGTGATTGGAAAGACACCAATTCCCCTTTCCTCAGAGCTGATCAGGTAGAAAATCCAACTCGTCCGGCCATCACCACTTGTGATGCTTCTACTGAACCTAATGAAGTGGTTAATGATTGTCCTTTCAATGACCCCAATGGATCGGGAACAATTGGAGATGCCAATGATTGTTTTTCAGGTGTTCAAATAGAAAAGTATGATGATCGCTTAGTTCTCGTTACTAACCATTCAGCAGCTTGGTACAAATATTCATCCAAATATATTTTCCATGCTGATGGACGCATACAGCCGCGTTTTGGTTTTGGTAATAGTACCGGTAATTCAAACAGTATCAATCATTGGCATACCGGATATTGGCGAGTGAACTTTGATATTGATGGCCCTAATAATGATGAAATTTATATCAATGATGGACAATCATCAGTGTTACAAAGCGTTGAGTTTTCTGATTTGCGTCATGATATCTCTGGGCAAGAGCCAATACCATTAACCAACTTGTCATGGACAGTAATAGACAATGTTACTGGACGTGGTTATCGTGTTGTTCCTGAAACTGAGGGAGACCAGCAATTGGGATTTGTTGATGAGTTTGCCTTGACTGTCAATCCAAGTGGCAGAAACTTTCACATGACCGATGTGATGGCAACACGATATAAGCTAATCAACGGAACATTACCTGAGTATTCTGACACTCCTGGCTCAAATAGTCTGAGTAACTGTAGCATGGAAGAAGGTAATTTGGTTAATAATGAAGCCTTAACCGATGAAAATGTGGTGTTTTGGTATCGCACAGCGGTTTTTGATAAAGCCAATGAGGGTATGCTGTGTAAAACCGGTGGTCCCACCTTTTATCCGGTTGGTGACTGGGGACTTA
>JAUIGR010000046.1 GCA_030430025.1 Gammaproteobacteria bacterium | reverse complement strand
CTTGTTGTTGCTTACCTTGTTGTTGCTTACCTTGTTGTTGCTTACCTTGTTGTTGCTTACCTTGTTGTTGCTTACCTTGTTGTTGCTTACCTTGTTGTTGCTTACCTTGTTGTTGCTTACTTTGTTGTTGCTTACTTTGTTGTTGCTTACTTTGTTGTTGCTTACTTTGTTGTTGCTTGCTTTGCTGTTTATTTATAGCGTGTCTTTTGCTTTGATCTTTTTTATTATTTGGTCTTTTGTTGTAGTGGGTATTTTTCTTTTTACCGTTTTTTTTGGCGAAAAGGCCTTTCAGCCATGAAGATAGGATTAAAGCAAATGTTCTTTTAGGTGCTTGGCTTGTCGGTTTGACCATGCGCAGCATTGGCTGTTCTTTTTCCGATGGTGGAGGGTCTAGAATAGCAGTTTTATGACAATCTTCAGGTGTTACTAATTCGATGTCTTCAATTCGGATGTGAGATTCGTTGGTATTGAAACGTTGTACATGAAAACTAGGTGTAGATAAGTTTTCATTTGAAATAACAGCTACAGGTACTTTGTGTCGTTCTTCCAGTTCAGAAAGTTCCGCACGTTTTTCATTCAAAATTTTGTTAGTGATCTCCATTGGAGCTTGAATGACGACTTTACCTGTTTTAGGTTTAATCATTTCCTCTTCAGTCAATCGTATAATTGAAATAATTAGTGACTCCATACTTCTTATGGAGCCATGACCTGAACAAGTAGGGCAGGTTATTTGACTGGATTCATTGATAGAAGAGCGTAACCGTTGTCTGGACATTTCTAACAAGCCAAATTTAGAAATTTTTCCGACTTGAACCCTCGCTCGATCTAGATCTGCCGCCGCCCGCATGCGATTTTCTACTTCTCTTTGGTTTTTGTGATAGCGCATGTCGATGAAGTCAATCACAACTAAGCCACCGAGATCACGTATGCGGAGCTGACGGGCAATTTCATCTGCAGCTTCCAGGTTGGTATTCAGTGCGGTGGTTTCAACATCACTGCCTTTGGTAGCTCGGGCAGAGTTAATATCTATACTGAGCAATGCTTCTGTATGATCAATAACAATCGATCCGCCTGAGGGTAAACGTACTTCTCGTTCAAATGCGGATTGAATTTGTCGTTCAATTTGATAGCGTGAAAATAAGGGCGTGTTGTCATTGTAATAAGATAGCTTTTTTAAATTATGAGGCATCACTTGCTGCATGAATTCACGTGCTTTTTCATAAGATTCATGATTGTCAATTAAGATTTCACCTATATCTGGTTGTAGGTAATCTCTCAGCGCGCGAATAAATAAGTCGCTTTCTTGATAGATGAAGAAAGGGGCTTTTTTTGTATTGGCTGCATTCTGAATGGCTTGCCAGACTTGTTTTAGGTATTGGAAATCCCATTCTAACTCTTCAAAAGCGCGTCCCAATCCCGCTGTGCGAATAATGATGCCATCGTTATCAGGTATATCCAAACGATGCATGATGTCTTGCAATTGTGCTCTTTTTTCTCCCCGAATCTGACGAGAAATGCCACCTGCTCTTTGATTCTCAGGCATATATACTAGATAGCGGCCAGCGAGAGAGATATATGTAGTTAAAGCAGCGCCTTTGTTGCCACGTTCTTCCTTATTAACTTGGACAATGAGTTCATCGCCTTCTTTAAGGGCTTCATTGATGGGTAGTCTAGGAGTGCCTTTGGGGGCCTGTTTGCAATAAATTGAACTGATTTCTTTGTAAGGAAGAAAGCCATGTCTTTCAGAACCGTAATTAACGAAACAGGCTTCTAAGGAGGGTTCTATTCGGGTTATTTTAGCTTTGTATATGTTGCTTTTTTTTCTATAATGACCTGCAGAGTCTATATCTAGATCGTAAAGTTTTTGGCCATCGGCAATCGCCACACGAATTTCATCAGCGTGTGTTGCATTGATTAGCATTCTTTTCATTTTGTGATTCCTTATGGACAGGTGCGACCCAGTGTTTCTGGTCTGAGACTGTGAGCAGAGTAGTTGCTAGAATGTGAATTGTGCACCAGACCTAGAGATATCATCCAAATTAGATATTTTGAATGATATATCATGTGTAACTGATCGCTTTCCTCTTTTAATGACACTCGGTACTGATGTGATTCTTGAGTGTCAAAATTCAGTCTTTCCCAGTAGTGAACTGTTCACCCTGTCTGTTATTGGGTTTGCGGTCTTTCCGATGACCTGGAAACTGGAATTTTCATCCCTTTCCGATGTTTAACAAACCACTAAATTAAATTTGTTATCATACTGCTGTAGTCATCAACTTTGTTCTACTCGTAGTTATAAACAGCATGATAAATTCTACAACAATAATGGAGAGGCCCTCAATGCCGCTCCGGTGGTGTATTGTAACATTTTTTAAGTTTTAAGATAGCTGACAAATCACTTATTATGAGTAAAAAACCAATATTTCAAGTGACTTTACATGATGAAGACATGCGGTTAGACAATTTTTTGCGAAAGCAGCGACGTCAGTTTGATAAAAGCATTATGTATAAACTCATACGCAAAGGGCAAGTCAGGTTAAATGGCAAAAGAGTTACAGCAGATGTAAAAGTATATGAGGGTGACCAAGTGAGGGTTCCTCCTTTCATTTATTTTGTAGAAGATAAGCAAGTAGCGATTCCAAGTGATTTAATAGAAATTCTGGTTGAACGTATTATCTTCAAGGATCCAGATTTCATGGTTTTGGATAAACCCGCTGGAGTGCCTTGTCATGCAGGTAGTGGCCATGTATATGGTGTTATAGAGGCGTTGAAAAAGCTTCCGGAGTATTCACATGTTTATTTAGCCCATCGGTTAGATGTACAAACCAGTGGTTGTCTTGTTTTTGCTATGAATAGAAAAGCATTACTCAGTTTTCATCAGGCAATGAGGAATAATCAAGTGATTAAACACTATATAGCTCTTTTGGAAGGTGAGTTGAGGAAAGAGCAGGTGGTCACGTATTCTCTTGATGTTAATCATCGAATTGATGGTTATCGTCATGTGATTGTTTGTGACACAGGGAAGCCAGCAAAAACGACCTTTATACCTTTGTCAGTAGAAAAAAATCAAACACGAGTCAAGTGCCAGCTTGAATATGGTCGTACCCATCAAATTAGGGTGCATGCAGCCTCGATGGGCCATCCAGTGGTCGGTGACATTCAATATGGAGGTCATCTTATCAATCAAGGTCATCAGGTGTTTTTACACGCAGCTTCTCTGCGTTTCAATAAGTATCATTGGCAAGTAGACGCTTCTTTTTGATAATCAAATGAGTAAAGGGCGTTATTTTATTGGTTTGAAACTTGGAGTGTTTAATTTGTTTGGTTGGGTGGTTTTTTTTGTTAGTGGTTGACAGGATTTGAATGTGGCCAGAGATCGTTTGGTTAAGTTTTGGTATACAGCTGTACCTTGGTTTTTCCATTGGATTTCTTTGTCAGTGACTGTTCTTTTGATTTTTGCAGGACAGCCTGCAATGATAGATCGGGCAGGTGCTTCAAAGTTTGGTTTGACATAGCTCAATGCAGCGATCATACATTCCGGACCTATGATGGCTTGATCCATGATGACAGATTGGATGCCAACCATGGTATTTTCACCAATCTGGCAGCCATGTAAAACAGCACCATGGCTAATGTGACCATTGTTTCGTACAAGTGTTAACCCTTCAGGAAAGCCATGAGCAATACAGTTGTCTTGGAAGTTGACCCCGTCTTCCAGAATGATTTCACCGTAGTCGCCTCTTAAGCTGGCATGGGGGCCAATGTAGCAGTTTTTACCAATGGTAACTAGTCCTATAATAGAGGCACTGGGGTGAATAAAACTACTGGGGTGGACCACGGGTTTGACACCGTCAATTTCATAAAAAGGCATGTTTTCGATAGGTAAAAGAATACAGATTATAGCGTGACAGTAGCATATTCGTCACCGCCATGCCACTTTTTCGGTATGGCGGTGACTCATTTCAAGCTTATTTAGTCAGTTCTGAAAAAATCCATCCTGGCCTTTTTCAGAATCGGTCAAATAACACTTAACCGCAAAAGTGCGATTTTGCTGATGTTTTTTGACCTCACTTGAGCCTGACGGCTCAAGGTAGCAAGTCCTTGTGCCACAGCATCGACCAGAAAAAAGTTTCTGGAAAACTTTTTCACGTTAGCCTGAGAGCCGCATGGAAGCTGCGAATAAAAATGCACTGCAGTACCTATTTTTGGTCGAAAAATGTGTTAATTTGAATTAATTTCTTATATTTAACAATAAGTTAAACATTTTTTAGGCTCGACTATTTAGTAAGCCAGATTGTTCTGTAAAATTTTTTCTGCTAATGCTAAATCAATGTCTTTGCGCTTGGCATAGTCAGCGACTTGATCTTTGTTTAGTTTACCCATTACAAAATATTGTGATTCTGGGTGCGCATAATAAAAACCACTGACACTGGCTGCTGGATACATGGTTAACCCTGAAGTGAGTTTAATACCGGTGTTTTTTGTGACATTCAGTAGTTCAAATAGTAATTCTTTTTGACTGTGGTCAGGACAGGCCGGATAACCAGGCGCTGGTCTGATTCCACGATATTTTTCACCAATTAATTGATCATTACTTAGCGATTCATTGCAGGAGTAGCCCCAATACTTTGTTCTGATTTGTTGATGCATGTATTCAGCATAGGCTTCGGCTAATCGATCTGCCAAGGCTTTGAGCAATATGCTGTTATAGTCATCATGTGCCGCTTCAAATCGCTTCAAATGTGATTCAATGCCCAATCCAGCGGTGACCGCAAAGGCGCCGATGTGATCTTGATAGGCATTTGTTTTAGGTGCAATAAAATCACTTAAACACAGATTGGCTTTAGGTTTGTTAGCTTGTTGACGTAGGTTAATTAATCTCCAGGTGTTTTGCTGATCACTAATGACTACATCATCATTTTCGCTATATGCTGGAAAAATGCCAATGACTGCTTTGGGTGTGAGCCATTGTTCTGAGACGATTTGGTTCAGCATTTGTTGCGCATCTTTATAGAGTTCACTAGCTGATTCACCTATCAGTTCATCTGTTAAAATATCAGGAAAGCGACCATGTAGTTCCCAGGTTTGGAAAAAAGGGGTCCAGTCAATGTACTCAACTAACGTTTCCAGTGGTGTGTTGTCAATAACTTTGATGCCAGTCATTTGAGGTTGGGTCGGCACGATTGACCAATCAAGCTTCAAGCCATTGTTACGAGCCTGGCTCAGTGAGATGAGACTTTTTTTACTGTCACGGTTTTTGCGTCTCTCTCTTATTTCTTGGTATTCAGATTTGATTTTTGCGCTGTATGCGGATTTATTTTTTGATGATAATAGTTGTTGAACAACGCCGACAGCTCGTGAAGCATCTTTCACCCACACTGTGTCATTACCATATCGAGGTTCGATTTTTAGAGCGGTATGGGTGCGTGAAGTAGTGGCACCTCCTATCAGCAAAGGGAGTTTCATGTTACGTTGTTGCATCAATGCAGCCACGTCACACATTTCATCCAGTGATGGTGTGATCAATCCGGATAAACCAATGATATCAGCTTGATGATCATGAGCCGCTTTAAGGATGTTTTCAGCAGGAACCATCACGCCGAGGTCAATGATTTCGTAATTGTTACATCCTAAAACCACACCCACGATGTTCTTACCGATATCATGAACATCACCTTTTACCGTTGCCAGTATAATCTTTCCATTGGTCTGTTGTTTGCCTTTTTGAGCTTCAATGTATGGAGTCAACCACGCCACTGCTTTTTTCATCACTCGAGCTGATTTCACTACCTGGGGCAAAAACATTTTTCCATCACCAAACAGGTCACCAACGATATTCATACCATCCATCAAAGGGCCTTCAATGACATCTAAAGGTTCTCCTAGTTCATGCATAGCGATTTCGGCGTCATTTTCAATGAAGTCAATGATGCCATGGACCAATGCATGATTGATGCGCTCGCCAATTGGTAAACCTCTCCAAGCCAGTTTATCAGTGTCATCTTTTGTTTGAGATTGCAAATTCTGGGCCATCGCCATCAGATCTTCGGTGGCATGGGCATCCCGATTGAAGAGTAAGTCTTCTATTTTGTTTCTTAAGTCGGTGGGAATGTCATCGTAAACAGTTAACTGTCCAGCGTTGACAATGCCCATATCCATACCAGCAGCGATGGCATGATAAAGGAAGACTGAATGAATAGCTTCTCGCAATGGGTTATTACCCCGAAATGAGAAAGAAATATTGGACACACCTCCAGAAATATGTGAATGAGGCAGGTTGTTTTTGATCCACCGAGTGGCCTCAATAAAGTTTTTACCATAGTTGTTGTGTTCTTCGATTCCTGTGCCAATGGCAAAGATATTGGGATCAAAAATGATGTCTTCTGGGGGAAAATTGAGTTTGTTGACTAGCAAATTGTAACTGCGTTGACAAATCTCTATTTTTCTTTGAAAAGTATCTGCTTGACCTGTTTCATCAAAAGCCATGATAATGACTGCTGCACCATATTTTTTAACCAGTGTTGCTTGTTTGACAAATGTTTGCTCGCCTTCTTTGAGGCTGATTGAGTTAACGATGCCTTTACCCTGGATGTGTTGCAGGCCGGCTTCAAGCACCTCCCATTTAGATGAATCCAGCATGATTGGAACCCGGGCAATGGCTGGTTCTGATGCGATCAGGTTAAGAAAAGTGATCATCATCTCTTTAGAGTCAATTAATCCTTCATCCATATTGATGTCTATGATTTGTGCTCCGTTATCAACTTGTTCTTGAGCGATTTCTAGTGCTTCAGCGAGCTTTTCCTCCTTAATGAGACGTTTGAACTTGAGTGAACCTGTGACATTGGTCCGTTCACCGACATTGATGAAATTCAAATCAGGTGTTATTGTTAAGGGTTCCAAACCGGAAAGCCGTGTGTGTTTTTCAATGGATGGAATTACTCGAGGGGGATGATTATCAGCGATAGTTTTCATTGCGGTAATGTGCTCTGGTGTGGTGCCACAGCACCCCCCCAGAATATTGATTTGCCCATTACGTAACATGCCTTCCAAAATATTGGCCATCATCTCTGGTGTATGATCGTATTCGCCTAGCTCATTGGGCAGGCCTGCATTGGGATGTATGCTGACGTGACATTCACAAATATCTGATAACTCACGTAGGTAAGGAATTAAATCATCAGCTCCGAGTGCGCAGTTGAGACCGATTGCTAATGGTTTGACATGTCTGATTGAATGATAGAATGCGGCCAGTGTTTGTCCAGATAAGGTACGTCCACTTGCATCAACAATAGTGCCAGAAATCATTATAGGAATATCCAATGATTGATCTTCAAGAACATTTTGTAGTGCAAACAAAGCAGCTTTTGCATTTAGGGTATCAAAAATGGTTTCTACCATCAATACATCACTACCTCCTGCAATCAATCCTGTAGCGGCTTCAGTATAGGCAGCTACTAGTTCGTCGAAACTGATATTCCTGAACTCGGGTCTATTGATGTCTGGAGATAAAGAAGCTGTGCGATTGGTTGGACCCAGCACACCAACAACCCACCGAGGATATGTTGCTGTACTGTATTTTTGACAGGCAGCTTTGGCCAGTTCGGCTGATCTTTTATTGATTTCATAGGTGAATGCTTCGGTGCCATAATCAGATTGAGCAATTGTTGTGGCATTGAAGGTGTTGGTTTCTACAAAATCAGAACCAGCGGACAAATTGGCTTCATGTATGTTCTGAATTAACTTGGGTTGTGTCAGTGACAGCAAGTCATTGTTGCCTTTTAATGGTAAGTGATGGTCAATGAAATGTTGGCCTCGATAATCGGCTTCTTCTAATTTGTATGTTTGAATCATGGTGCCCATCGCGGAGTCCAATAACAATACACGTTGGTTCAAATGATCAAGGATTTGTCTTCTTGTTGTCATGTTCATATATGTGCTTCTGCAGTGATGATTTTAAAGTGTGGAGTTTTTTGTTCCTGTGAAGAGACAATAGCAGTGGTTTGGCGGGCACCTGCTTGTTGACACCATTGTATTAGCTGTTGAGTTTCGAACCCTAAATTAACATGGCCATAAGTTTCCATTACATTATCGTGTTTATGGCTGAGTAAGGTGGAAATCAATAATTCTCCACCTGGTTTACAAACTCTCACAGCTTCTGTCACAGCTTTTTGTGGTTTATTTGAGTAGGTCAGTACATGGAGTAGTAAAACACAGTCAAATTGGTTGTCACTGAACGGTAATTGATGCATATCAGCTGTTTGAAAAGTTACGTTATTGGTGTGTTTTAATCGGTTTTTTGCTGCTTCTATGGCTTTGGCGTTGTTATCCACACAGGTGTAACTTTGACATTGTTCAGACATCAGTTCGGCTAACACACCATCTCCAGCACCAATATCTAACACATCGCCTTGTTGAACAAGACGGGCGA
Organism: Gammaproteobacteria bacterium; assembly: GCA_030430025.1. Classification (GTDB taxonomy): domain Bacteria; phylum Pseudomonadota; class Gammaproteobacteria; order Xanthomonadales; family Marinicellaceae; genus Marinicella. Next base: position 13,092 of record JAUIGR010000046.1, on the reverse strand, counting down.
TCACTCGTGTAGTGGCTTCCCAAGTACGGCCAGGTGAATAATGACGCTCCATGTCTCCAGCTACAGAATCAACCCATTTATTGGATTGAGCGTGGGCGTACATCACTTCATGAAGGCGCTGATTATCCGATTCAATTAAGGGACTGGTTTTGTAGTGTTTTTGTATCAGTGGTAATAATTCATGGTATTGGTCATTGATTAACTCTTCATTGAATCGGTAATAGGCACTGACACCTTGCTTACGGACCAAAACCAGTTTGTGTTTTCGTAAAAGCGACAGATGGGTTGATACTCTGGGTTGGGCCAGTTGTGTGATTTCGGCTAATTCTGCCACTGACAATTCTTTTTGTTGTAACAGCAAAATCAATCTTACTCGAGATTCATCTGATAGCATTTTGAACAGCTGGTTTAGATTCATTATATCTTTATATCTTGATTAAAAGATATAAGAATTTTATGCATCATGGATTTTTTTGCAAGTTTTAATATATTTGACTTTAACGATAGTGTGTTTATATGTGTCCAATTGCTGCACATTAATTTTTTGTCCATAAGAAAAAGATTTTTTTCTGCTTCTCTCAGAATAACACTATAAATCACGACATAGACTGGTTAAAATTTCGCCTGTGTGGTGTGAGTGATACACCAGAGATAATGACATCTAAAATTTGCAGAGATAAAGTATGCAATCCTTATTGACAAGCGAGCATAAAAAACACATCAAGGCGGTTACCCAGCAGTTTAAATTACTCAAGTCTTCATATGAAGACAGTGCGATACAGTTGACTCAACAGTTATTAGCTCATATGTCAGCTGATGAGGTTAATAGTCATGATGCACTCTATTGGGCTGTTGCCACTGAGCGTATTATCCAGAATATGAAGGATGCTGATTTAAGTCAACCTGTTGTTGATATTTATACACCAGAAACTGACGACAGTATCACAGTTATTCAGATGATTAATCCTAATAGTCCTTTTTTAGTAGATTCAACCACTTTAGCTTGTTCAGATTTTGGTTTAGAAATCAAACTATTATCGCACCCAATTATATACATAGAAAAAGATCAAACAGGGCGAGTGATTAAGAAAAAAAATAATCAAAAAGAGGCCCTTGTTAAGTCTATTATTTATTTTGAAGTTACTCGTGTTAGCCAAGCAAAAATTGAGCAGCTAAAAGTCCACTTTGAAAATTTGCTTGGGAAAATTCATCAGGTGGTTTCTGATTGGCAGCCAATGCTGCGTTGTGTGCATAATGCTTCAGAGGCTTTAGGTGAAATTAATGATTTATCTGTAAAGGCCTCACAGATACGTTTTTTACATTGGATGATGGATAATCACTTCACATTTATGGGGTATCGTCGTTATCAAATTAAGGGAAACAGTCTAATTGCTCAAAGGAGAACTGGGCTAGGTTTGTTCAATCCTTCTCTTAATGATCACAGCTATGATGTCAGTGAGTTGTCAGTCGACCAATACCGGGTAGATAGACAGTCTGACTTGTTATTAATTTCAAAAGTGAATGTCATTTCTGATATTCACAGAAAGGGTAACTTAGATTATATTGGGGTGTTGGAAACAAATGAAAAAGGAGATGTGATTGCTGAACATCGTTTTATTGGGTTGTTCACATCATCTGCCTTGAATACCCCTCCTTGGGATATTCCTTATATTAAAAGTAAAGTAAAAAAAGTTACCCGTAAGTTTGGTTTTGATGCTGCCTCTCATAGTGGCAAAATGGTCACCCATATTATTGGAACATTGCCTAGAGATGAAGTGTTCCAAAGCAGTAGTCAGGAACTATTTGATATTATTTATCAAGCACTGGTTATTCAGGAAAAAATCACCACACAAGTGATTGCACGTCTTGATAAGTTTAGTCGTTTTTGTTCATTTATGGTATTTGTTCCACGTGACTTATTTAACACTAAGAATCGTGAAAAGATCCAACAGATTTTGAGAGATGTGGTGGGAGGAGTTGAAACTGAATTTGCTGTAGCTATCGACGATTCTCATTATGCTAGGCTGTATGTGGTAGTTCGTGATATTCAGCAGTTTAATAATGAGTTGCTGGAGCACATTAGAAAAGATGTGGTTGAGGCAGTTAAATCTTGGTATGAACAATTTAAAACAGTTCTGAAACAGCGTTTTAAACCAATGATTGCTCACCAATATTGGCAACAATTTAAAGATGCATTTCCTCCAGCATATACTGAAGAAGTAAGTGCTTGGGTAGCTTCACATGATGTTGAAAACGCGGCTCAGCTTAAGTCCGAAGGTGATATCAGCATGAGTCTTTATGAACCGAATGTAAAGCGACAAGGTGAGTTCAGGTTTAAGGTGTTTCATTTTAATGCCACTATTCCCTTAAGTGAAGTGTTGCCTGATTTGGAAAATTTAGGGTTGCTTGTGGTCAGTGAGCGTCCTTATGAATTGAAAACCTCTGAAAATCAATCAATTTGGGTGCAAGACTTTGATCTGAAATTGGCTACTGGCAGAGCCTTAGAATTGGACTTGGTGCGTGATCGTTTCCATGAAACCTTTGAAAAGGTAACTCAGGGACAAATGGATTCAGATGTTTTGAACCAGTTGGTAATTTTGGGTGGATTAACCTGGAGACAAGTATTTCTTTTGCGTGCGATGGTTAAATATTTGCTTCAGACTGGTGTGCCGTATAGTAAAGATTACATCATGCAAGCTTTAGTTAATCAACCACATATAACTCGTTGGTTGGTGGAATTGTTTGGTGTTCGTTTTCAACCTGATCTGGATGACTCTGACAGTTCAGGATTAAGACGATATTTGGATATAATTCAAAAAAAATATGAAACTCAATTATCACATTTGGATATTGAACTGAATGAATATCAGCAGTCTTGTGTAGATAAATATTGTCGAAGTAGAAAATTCACACGAGAAGGTTTTAGTGAAAAAATCATCAAAATCATTGGTGCCTTATTAGAGTCTGTTAAATCACAAGATGAAGACAGAATAATTCGTCAAGTTTCCGAGGTGATATTAGCTACATTGAGGACGAATTACTATCAATTAGATGGTGAGGGTAATCATCAGCCGGCAGTTAGTTTTAAGATTAACTCTTCAGCCATTCCATTTCTACCTAAACCAGTGCCATATAGGGAAATTTTTGTTTATTCCCCTCGAGTGGAAGCCATTCATTTACGTATGGGGAAAGTGGCTCGAGGTGGGTTGCGCTGGTCAGACCGTTATGAAGATTTCAGAACAGAAGTTTTAGGTTTGATGAAAGCACAGAATGTTAAAAATTCAATCATTGTGCCTGTTGGTTCTAAAGGTGGTTTTGTAGTAAAGAAAATGCCTAAAGGTAACCGAGATGAAGTGATGGCTGAGGTGGTGGCATGTTATAAAACATTCATTGGTAGTATGTTAGATATTACTGATAACATCGAAGGTGAATTAATCACCCCCCCGATTGATGTGGTTCGATATGATGAGGATGATCCATACTTAGTAGTTGCTGCAGATAAAGGAACAGCCACATTTTCTGACATTGCTAATACTATTTCAGAAAGCAGGGGATTTTGGCTCGGAGATGCTTTTGCCTCAGGCGGGTCAGCTGGTTACGATCATAAAGGTATGGGTATTACAGCTAAAGGTGCTTGGGAGTCTGTTAAGCGGCATTTCAGGGAGATGGGTGTTGACTGTCAACGGGAAGATTTTTCTGTAGTTGGGATTGGTGACATGATGGGGGATGTTTTTGGTAATGGTATGCTATTGTCAAAACATATTTGTCTTAAGGCAGCATTCAATCACATGCATATTTTCCTTGATCCTAATCCAGATGCTGCGCAGTCCTGGAAAGAGCGCAAGCGACTCTTTAATTTATCTAGATCAACGTGGGATGACTATGATCGTCAGTTGATATCTACAGGTGGTGGTATATATTCTCGTTTTGATAAATCTATACCGATTTCGGAAGAGGTCAAAACATGGTTGAAAATCAAAGATGATGAGTTGACTCCACAGGAGTTGATCAAGCGGTTATTATTGTCTGAAGTTGACTTAGTTTGGAATGGTGGTATTGGCACTTATGTTAAGTCTTCTGATGAAACTCATGGTGATGCAGGTGACAGTGCCAACAATGCCTTACGGGTTGATGGTAACCAATTAAAATGTCTTGTGTTTGGAGAAGGTGGTAATTTGGGCATGACCCAGCGAGGTCGGATTGAATTTGCTGAAAAAGGTGGTCGAGTTAATACAGACTTCATTGATAATTCCGCAGGAGTTGATTGTTCAGATCATGAAGTGAATATCAAGATCTTGCTCAAAGCGATGATGGAAGATGGATTGTATGATACTGAGTCACGTAACCGATTACTGTCATCGATGACTGATAATGTCAGTGATTTGGTACTGATGAATAATTATAAGCAAACTCAAGCATTGACATTTATGGAGCACCTCAGTGCTGAGCGTATTGGAGCTAAGGCTCATTTGATCCGTTTATTGGAAGAAAAGGGTTTGTTAGATCGTGATATTGAATTTTTACCTTCGGATGCTGAGTTGGAACGTCGTCGCTTAAATGGTGAACGGATGTCTCGACCTGAGTTATGTGTATTATTGTCGTATGCTAAACTGGATTTGTATGATCAAGTGATGAAATCAGATGCGTTGAATGATCCTTGGTTGCGTGCTTTGATGGTGCATTATTTCCCAGATAAATTGCAACAAGTTGATGCTAAGTATTTGGATAACCACCGGCTTAAAAATGAAATCATTGGTACCATATTGACATCTCAGGTAGTTGATCGTATGGGAGCCACATTTGTACAGCGCATGCATGAAGATACAGGTGCTGATGTAGGAGCTATTTGTAAGGCATTTTATGTGGTTGTGGAACTGTTTGGTTTAAATGAATTATGGCATGGTATTGAATCACATGACTTAAAAGTCGATACAGCCAGTCAGACAGAGGCTTTTATTGCAATTTGGCATTTTGTTAGACAGGCTACTCGTTGGGTTTTAAACCATCTTGGACACCAGTTTCAGATTGCTAATCAGATTCATAATCTCAAGTCAGGCATAGAGGAATTCAAATTGCACCTTTCTCGTTTCATTACTGACACAGATGCCAGTACTAAGAAGCGTGAACAACAGTTATGGAAACGGAAAGGGTTTGCTGTCAAACTGTCATCAGAAATAGCTTCTTTACCCTTTCTCAGTGCGGCGCTTGATGTGGTTACTATAGCCAATGACCTCAAGTTGGGTGTGCAAGAAACTGCTGATGTTTATTTCCCTTTAGGTAAGTTTTTGAATTTATTGTGGTTGCAATCAATGGTGGAAAAACTGACTGTAGATAATCAGTGGCATGTTTATGCTCGAGGCGGTTTGAGGGATGATTTGAGCCAACATCACGCTGAATTAACAGCCTCTTTGCTCAAGAAATACAAAGGCAGTAGTGATGAAATCATTCATATTTGGTCTGAAGAACACGGACAAAAAGTTAAGAACGCCAAAGACATGATGTTGAGTATCAAAGCTGAAAAAAAGGCTGACTATCCAACCATTATGGTGGCCATCAACTTACTGAATCATTTGGTGACCGCAACAAAATAATTTTTTCGCAGCAATGATTTATTGTGCTTGTGACTTTTTAAGATTCGTTTTTTATTGGATTTATAGAGATCGGTATTGTGTCCAACAGTAATGTGTCAATAGGGCCTGTCATTCTGTTTTATCATGATTTAGATATATCCCCATCTTAAATATAAGAAAATCTGTTTGTTGATTTTATCAAGGCCAAAAGGTTAAATATGTAGGTCCTTAGTTAAGTTATTGGGAGTGTTAGTCCCCTAGATTTTTTAAATTTTTTTTGTAGTTGTTTTTTACGATAATCATTAATGCACGTAATATCAAATAAGTAACAAAGCCTATACCAATTGCTGACATACCCCAATGTTCTTTTAATATAATTGGATTTTTCATTTCAATTCCACGAATGTAATCCCATAACATTGGCAAGGCACCTGCCATAGTAATACTCATTGCAACATAGCTGAACATTCTCAGTCGATACGTATGATTTCTCAATTGGCGTCTTAAAGATAATTTCATCGTTGCAGGTTCTGGATATTTTTTATCAGTTTGATCTTTTGAATGCCCACATTTGGGACAGGTTTTTGTTATTGAAGATATTTTTGTGTTGCACGAAGGGCAGTTAATCAGAGCCATGATCTTATGTTAACTTTTGTGATATATTTGCAATTAGTCGAAGAGGTCATTACTTATGTTTCTTGAGGCATATTGTAAGTTATTTATATTATAAAGTTTGAATGATTTATAAGGGTTGTAATAACGTTCTATCATTTTTTAATTTTTTGTGATGCGGTCCACAAAAAAAACTGAGTTTTTGTATAAAAATATCTTTCTTGTGTGTCAGAAACGTGAGATATAAGTTTCATAACAGTGTGAAGGGGCCGTGGTACATGTGGTTGATGCTTGGTGATATTCTGGTAGTTGTTTCTTTTGAATAAAGGCCATGTGCGAGCTTATTGCCAGTATTTGCTAATTGTTGTAACTCGTCTTGTGATCGGACATAGGCCTTGTATGTTGTTCTAATAGAAAGCAGTAGGTATGTTTGAACAATATTTTCTAGATTTTAAGCTGATGTCTCGGTTTTATTTGGTTTAAATGTCGTTTTTTAAACACATTATTGTAAAAAGACAGGTGAACGCTTGGAGTAGGTCGTTTGATTCAGCAAACAGCTTTTGTTTACTTAATAAAAGGCCTCTCACAGAGCTTCAATGATAACTGATAAAAATGAATGAAATTAATACTCATGACAAATGAACCTGGCATTGTTATTAATGCTTTATAATTGGATAGTGTATGCCGAAAGTATCCTGTTCATTATATAATTACTTTATTTAGGAGTTTAGCTGTGGGCTTTTTTTCGACACTATTTGGTAAAAATAAAACTAAAAACCGAGTCAATAGACCAATTCAGGAAATGCCTGTTAATAAGATCACGTATAAAAGTGATTTGATTGATTCTCTCAAAGATGATCATCAGGAATTGTTTAAAATTTATGGGGAATTAGTGGAGCTAGCTAATAATGACGCATTTATTAAGGTTCCAACTAAACTGGGTGAATTTAAATTGGCATTACAGGCTCATATCTTAGTTGAGAATGTACAGTTTTATGTATACGTGGAGGAATTACATAAAAGTGATCCTACTCATTCGGAATTCATTAGAGATGTAAGGAAGGAGATGAATACTATTGCTCGGGTGGTAGTTAACTTTGTGAAAAAATACCAAATGAAAGTGTTCACTCCCGATGTTAAAAAGATGTTTTTTGAAGAACTTAATGCAATTGGAGAAGCATTAACCAAACGAGTGGAAATGGAAGAGTCGAAACTCTATACTTTATATGTCGCTGGTTGACAAATGGAGATTAACGAAAAACAATCTAAGTTACCAAAACTTCTGCATAAGTGCTTCAACCAAGAGGCTATAAAGTAATCTATTTGTGACACTTGGTTGTGGTTTATGTTGAAGGGTACATGTTCCTCATGTTTAGGTGCGGCTGTCCTGCGGTTTCTGGTTGAGGTAAACCCAATTTTTATCAACAACAACCATAGTCGCTGTTTTGTAATAGAGCTAAAGTAGAGCGTTTTTACTTTCGTATTTTTATGGCGCGAACTGATTTTGCATATCTTGCTTTTTTACGGGTGCTTTGATTCACTTCTCATTAAGTACGGGATTCAAGATTAAAAATTGAAGGATTTTGGTTGACAAATTTGTTTGAAAACAACATAATTCGCAACCCTTGAGCGCCCGTAGCTCAGTTGGATCAGAGTACCTGGCTACGAACCAGGTGGTCGGAGGTTCGAATCCTTCCGGGCGCGCCATTATTTAATGGTCTACTTTGTATTGAAACAAAGGTTAAAATCTTATTTTCTGATTGAACTTAGGTGGGTGAACGTATAAAATTCGCCGACTTGATGAAATTGAATGATAAATGAGGCATAGTCGGGGTATAGCGCAGCCTGGTAGCGCAACTGCTTTGGGAGCAGTGGGTCGGGAGTTCGAATCTCTCTACCCCGACCATAAATTTAAGCAAAACCGTTTTGCGCCCGTAGCTCAACTGGATAGAGCATCGGCCTTCTAAGCCGAGGGTTGCAGGTTCGAGTCCTGCCGGGCGCGCCAGGTGGGGTGTATATGGTGGCCGTAGTTCAGTTGGTAGAGCGCCAGATTGTGATTCTGGTTGTCGTGGGTTCGAGCCCCATCGGCCACCCCATTCATTTTTCTCGTCATGTGTTTAAGGTGCTTTCATGGCTTTTATGCCTTGAATAAGTGTATTTTGACCTTACTACACAGGAACATTGCGAAAGTGGCGGAATTGGTAGACGCGCTGGATTTAGGTTCCAGTATCTTTGATGTGAGAGTTCGAGTCTCTCCTTTCGCACCAAATTTTAAAGTTTTGAAATTTTCGGAGTCAAAATGCAAATTTCTATTGATCAATCAAAAGGCTTGGAAAGAATTGTAAGTATCGATTTAGAAGCTGATGCCATTCAATCAAAGGTGGATGCCAAGTTAAACGAGCTCGGTAAAGAAGTTCGTTTGAAAGGTTTTAGACAAGGTCGTGTTCCTAAGAAGATACTGAAACAACGATTTGGTCAACATGCCCGACAAGAAGTGTTGGGAGAAATGATGCAGAATTCAATTGAACAAGCTTTAGAAGATAATAAGTTAAATATTGTGTCGCCGCCAGAAGTTACTGATGCGGATGATAAAGAAGATGGCGGTTTTTCTTTTAAAGCTAAAGTTGAGTTGATGCCAGAGGTGCCAGAGATTGATTTTTCTGTTTTAGAAGTAGAAAAAGTGGTTGCAGAGGTTAGTGACGATGATATTGATAATATGATCAAGAATCTTCAAAAACAAAAACAGGACTGGAAAGAGAGTAAGGGTAAAATAACAAACGGTGATTTGGTAACCATAGAGTATAAAACAAATGGTGAAGTTGACTATCCTGTTGAGGGTACTGAAAAAATGGGTGTGCTGTTGGGTGAGAGTAATATTCCAGCAGATCTTAAAAAAGCACTCGTTGGTTTAAAAGTGAAAGAATCTGCTGAAATAGAAGTGGATTTTCCAGAAAATTTTAACGTTTCTGAGTTGGCGAGTAAAAGAGCCAAAATCATTTTTGATGTGGCTGATGTGAGAAAAGCGAAATTGCCTAAAGTGGATGAAGACTTTGTTAAATCATTTGGTGTTGAAAGTGGTGATGTTGAGGAATTTAAGGGAGATATTAAGAAAAATCTTGAGCGCGAGCTGTCTCAATCCGTTAAAAACACATTCAAGAGTAATGCCCTTGAGGCCTTGCGTAGCGCTTGTAAAGAGACTTTGTTACCAGAATCGATGATTAAACGAGAGAGTCAACACATGGCTCATCAAGCACAACAAAGGGCTAAGCAGATGGGTATTAAAGAGCCAAAATCACCTGAGGCCGATGGTTTTTTAGATGAAGCATCTCAGCGTATATTGAATACTTTAATTATTCAAAAAATAGCTAAGGATCAGGACATCAAAACTGATTTTGCTAAGGTAAGAGAACAAATTAATGATATTGCACAGACTTTTGAGAAGCCAGAAGAGGTCGTTCAAATGTACTATAAGAATTCCGAGTTGATGGCAAGTGTTGAACAAAATGTTATGGAAAATCAAGTTATGGATTGGATTGAGTCTCAAGTAAAAATTAAACAACGGGTGAAGTCATTTGATGATATTATGAAGCCACAAGGTTAGTGTAGATTTAGGTTGTGTTTGATATGTTAGATGAAAAGGAAACCATGAATTTGATTCCTATGGTAATTGAAAGAACAGCCAGAGGTGAGCGTTCTTATGATATTTATTCGCGTTTACTTAAAGAGCGCATCATTTTTTTGGTGGGACCGATAGAAGATCACATGGCCAACTTGGTTGTTGCCCAATTGTTATTTTTGGAAGCTGAAAACCCTGACAAAGATATTAATTTATATATTAATAGTCCTGGAGGTGTTATTACTGCCGGTATGTCCATCTATGATACCATGCAATTTGTTAAGCCTAAGATCAGCACTATGTGTATTGGTCAGGCTGCAAGTATGGGTGCGTTTTTATTAAATGCAGGTTCAAGTGGTAAGCGCTACGCATTGCCTAATGCACGTATTATGATACATCAACCGTTGGGTGGTTTTCAGGGGCAAGCCTCTGATATTGATATTCATGCTCGTGAAATGCTAAAGATTAAGAAGAAAATGAATGAGCTAATGGCAAAACATTCTGGGCAACCTATTGAAAAAATAGAACAAGATACCGACAGAGATCACTTTCTCAGTGCTAATGAAGCTATGGCCTACGGTATTGTTGATGAAGTGATCACTCAAAGGTGAAACAATGAAATCAACTTTGTGTAGAGGTTGTTATTCAGTTAAACTTAATGTCAGTCAAGCTAGCCGATGCTTGATTTATGCCTTTTAATTACCATATTACAACATAATAGTTTTACAAATTTGATCTAAAGCGTCGAATATTTGATGTGGATTTTGTAAAATGGAACCCTAATACCTGTAATAAAAATCAGCAAAAGCATGAGCGAAGACAGAGGAATTGAAGAAATAAAACATTGCAGTTTTTGTGGAAAAAATCAGCAAGAAGTTACTAAATTAATAGCCGGACCCAGTGTCTTTATATGCGATGAATGCGTTGATTTGTGTAATGAAATCATCAGAGATGAAATCGAAGAAAATCTTTCTGATAGTTTAGAAGATTTACCTACGCCAAAGCGAATTCATGAATTACTGGATGATTATGTTATAGGTCAGGAGACAGCCAAAAAGGTGTTGGCAGTGGCTGTTTATAATCACTATAAACGTATACGTTCTAATTTTGCAGAGGGTAGTGATGTAGAGTTGTCTAAGTCTAATATCCTTTTGGTAGGCCCTACTGGTTCGGGTAAAACATTACTGGCGGAGACTTTAGCACGTATCTTAAATGTACCTTTTACAATCGCCGATGCTACTACATTAACTGAAGCTGGTTATGTTGGTGAAGATGTTGAAAATATAATACAAAAATTACTGCAGAATTGTGATTATGATGTAGAAAAAGCAGAGTCAGGAATTATTTATATTGATGAGATTGATAAGGTTTCAAGGAAATCAGAAAATCCATCAATTACTCGTGATGTTTCAGGTGAGGGCGTTCAACAGGCTTTGTTAAAATTGATAGAGGGGACTGTTGCCTCGATTCCACCTCAGGGTGGTAGGAAGCATCCTCAGCAAGAGTTTTTACAAGTTAATACGAGGAATATTTTGTTCATTTGTGGTGGTGCTTTTTCAGGGTTGGAAAAAATCATTCAGGAGCGTTCAGTTCAAACTGGCATTGGCTTTTCAGCGATGGTTGCCTCTGAAAAAGACAATGAGCATGAGTTGGCACTTTTTAAAGGTCTAGAGGCTGATGACCTAGTTAAGTTCGGCTTGATTCCTGAGTTTGTTGGTCGTTTGCCTGTTAATGCGACTTTAGAGCGATTAGATGAAGATGCATTAATCCGTATTTTGAAGGAACCAAAAAATGCGATATCCAAACAATTTGTCCGCTTGTTTGAGATGGAAGATGTAGAACTGGAAATTAGAGATGATGCTTGTGAGGCCATAGCTAAATTAGCATTGGCTAGAAAAACAGGTGCACGAGGTTTACGTACTATTATGGAGAATGCTCTGTTAGATATTATGTATGATTTGCCAGATATAGAAAATATTGAAAAAGTTGTCATTGATCGTGCTGTGATTGAAGATGGAAACAAACCCTATCTTGTTTATGGTGGACAACAAAAAACAAGTCAAGTGACTGAATAAAGAGATTTTAAAATGACTAATAAAACACCTGTTTTGCCACTTAGGGATGTGGTTGTGTTTCCTGGTATGGTTGTACCCTTATTTGTCGGTCGCGAAAGATCTATTAGTGCATTAGAGCATGCAATGAGAGATAATCTTCCAGTTGTTTTAGTGGCTCAAAAGCATCCTGAAGAGGATCAGCCAGGAGTGGAAGATGTTTATGAAGTGGGTACTTTATCTTCGATTTTACAAATGGTAAAGCTGCAAGATGGTACTCATAAAGTGTTAATTGAAGGCAAGGTGCGAGTGGCTATTCAAGAGCTTGAAGTTGATACTTTTTTCCGAGCAGTGTACAAGGAGGTGCTTGCAACTGAACCCGAAGAATCATCTGAAATTATTGCCTTGAAGAGGGCTCTACGGGATCGATTCAGTGATTACGTTAAAAGACATAAAAAAATACCTAAAGAAATTCTAAACACTTTAAATAGTATAGAAAGTGTTCAAAGACTTACTGATACAGTCTCAGCTCATTTGGTCATTCAACATCAAGAAAAACAGAAAATATTAGAAATAATATCTCCCCAGCAACGTCTCGAATATATTTTGACTCTGATTGAAAAAGAGCTTGAAATGATTGTTATGGAGAAGAAAATTCGTGGAAGAGTGAAAGGTCAGATAGAAAAAAATCAACGTGAATACTATCTGAATGAACAAATGAAAGCAATTAAGAAAGAATTGACGGATATTGATGACAGTCATTCTGAATATGGTGACTTAGAAGCTAAGATAAAGGAAGTGAGACTATCTGAAGTTGCTAGGGAAAAAGTGGAGTCTGAGTTCAATAAATTACAAATGATGCCTCCAATGTCAGCAGAAGCAACTGTGGTAAGGAATTATTTAGATACAATTTTGGCTTTACCTTGGGAACAACGCTCAGAGTTGAAGCTGGATTTGGTTTATGCTAAGAATGTTTTGGATGAAGATCATTATGGTTTAGGAGAAATCAAAGAGCGCATTTTGGAATATTTAGCTGTTCAGAAAAGAACCCCTAAGATGAAAGGAGCTATCATGTGTTTGGTTGGACCGCCAGGCGTAGGTAAAACTTCTTTAGGCAAATCGATAGCTAAAGCAACTAATCGTGTGTTTAGTCGATTTTCATTAGGCGGTGTTTCTGATGAGTCTGAGATTCGTGGCCATAGAAGAACCTATATTGGTTCTATGCCAGGGAAAGTGATACAAA
>JAUIGR010000045.1 GCA_030430025.1 Gammaproteobacteria bacterium | reverse complement strand
TGATCAAGCGATTGCACAATACGATACAAAAAAACTGACTGATTTGACAGCACGATTAAAAACCATTAATGCTAAAGATCCTAAAATACAGGAATACATTCAACAAATTGGTACCTTCATGACACTTGAGCGTTTGGCTAATCAAGCCACCAAACAACTCAGTCAAGGACTGATCCAAACAGCTGATCATCAAGATTTGATCCGTACCATCCAAACAGCCGAACAACTCGACTTACACTATCCCGAAATTTTGTTTATTAAAGAACAAGCTGTAATACAACTTACTGAACAAGCATACCAATCAGCAGATGAAAATGATTATGATATGGCTCAAGAGCAACTACAACTCGCTGAAACAATTGATTCATCACATCCAGAAATAACAGCAACAAGAGAAGCCATCAATCAACAAAAACAGGACCGCTTTATTTATCTTGACCAACAGTTTCATCTAGCCATCAACCGTCTCAACATTAACCGTGCAACAGAATTGGTAGAACAACTCAAAGCACTACAAGTCCAAGATAGCCAATTAATCAGCTACCAAAATTTGCTCGAAAAAGTCAGCACATTTGGACACTTAGAACCCTTTGACAGCACCAGCGACCGATTAGCAATTGGACAATCTGGTCCTGAAATGGTAGTCATGCCCAAAACCGAATTTATTATGGGCAATAACTTAGGTCCCAGCCATCAAAGACCTGAACACCGCGTGGTTTTTGCACATGCTTTTGCCATTGCCAAAACTGAAATTACTGTCGCGGAATTCAGGCTGTTTATCGAATCATCAGGCTATACCACCTCTGCAGAACAAAGTAACTTGACTAATGTTTATGATGTCAATAGTGGACGCTTTAAACAAAAACATGGCATCAATTGGCGTCATGATTACATAGGTAAAAAAGCAGATGATGATCTACCAGTCATTCATATTTCTCATACTGATGCCCGAGCCTACGCCCAATGGCTAGCTGCCCAGTCCGGCCAAGATTATAGACTACCCTCAGAAAGCGAATTTGAATTCGCACTGGGTATGGGTAATGACTACATTTATCCTTGGGGTAATAAAGAACCAGAGCAAGTGATGGGTAATTTTTCCGGTGCCAAAGACAAACTCAAACGTTCCAGAGTTCGTTGGCGTGAAGGATTCAGTGACTATCAAGACGGCTATTGGGGTCCGGCACCAACTGGCAGTTTCATACCTAACCTATATGGACTGCAAGATATGAGTGGCAATGTCATGGAGTGGGTCGATGACTGCTGGCACGATTCCTACACTCGTGCGCCTAACAATGGTATCGCTTGGGTTAATCCAGGGTGTGAAAATCGTGTTATTCGTGGTGGTCACTGGGCCAGCGCTCAATCTGACTACCAAATTCATCACCGCCTCAAAGCACAAAACAACTTTCACGATCCTAGACTCGGATTTCGTGTTGCCAAAACCATCAGAGTCAATTGACTTGTTCAAGAACTGACATCCACACAAATAAAATACTCAAAGATAGCCACTGACTATTCGTTAACATATAACGAAACCAATATTCAAGAGACCTTTGCATCATTCTGAATCATTGAGAAAAAGAGATAAAATCTTAAAGTTCAAGGAAGCAAATGAATGTAATAGCTAGCTATTGCAAAGTTTGCTGACGCAGAAATTTAAGACTTTAGACTTTTTATCTTGTGCCTCGGGTCATGCAAAGCTCTCTCAAACACCCTATCTTATTAATAATAAAAGAAAAAAGCCAAATAAATGTCCAAGTAAAAATAAATAATATATATGACTTTGTCCATAATGATCTATTGCAATTTTTTTCTGGACCATTTCATTTTAGAACGTCGTACTGATATACACGGGGAACACAATGATTGAGGTTTTGGTGAATACCAAGAAGTCATTTGACATAAATTATTAAGTCAACTGCTTGGTTAATTAACCCACAAATTTAATACCAATAGAATCAAACAGGAGTTCATATATGTTAAAAAGTTTAAGGTTGTGTTTTTTTATCAGTTTTTTGTTAACAAATCTTACTGCTCTGGCACAAGAACAAAGAGTATTACATAACAAATTTCAGTTTCTGGACATGCCTCCCACACAACAGCGGTACCTGAGATTAGTTATTAAGTTTCATGACGATGTACCAGTCTTTATTAGAAACGGTCAACTTATTTTAGATCATTCAACAACCTCAAAAAACCCTCCGGAACAACTATCTGAAGAGGTTTCACTGCTTAATCACTTTTTACAACAGCAGCGATTATCGTTATCTAAACTGTTTGATGAAAAGGAGGCTATTTTAGACCAATGGGTTAAAAATGCTGAAAGCTATTGGGGACAAGAGCTCGCTAATTTGAATACATACCATCAGCTTATGCTCAATCAACATGATTTTTCTCATACAGAACTACAACATTTACTGAGAACGATACTAAGCCACTCAATCGTCGAAACGGCCTACCCTGAAACAATCGCCACGCCTGCATTAATTGAATCTGATGCATTTGGTGAACAAATACCCGACTCATATGATTGTCAAAAAGCATCATTAGATACCTTTGTAGGAGACATCAGTGATTCCCAAGGTTATAAAGGCAGCTCTCCCATAGGGATCAATGTGACAAACGCAAGTGATTGGCCTGGTGGCAGAGGAGAAGGTATCAGAATCATCGATATTGAAGGTGGTTACTGGTACCATAATGACCATAAAAAACCCATCTATCAAACGGGTTTCCCTCAACATCAAGAACATGGCATGATGGTGGTTGGTGTGATCAGTGCTTTAGGTAATGATATAGGTATAAGCGGCATTGCACCTGAAGCAGACGTCGCGGTAAGAGGTATTTTCAATAAAAATATACACGATGAATGGCCCGATGCCAATACCGATAGCGCCAATGTAGCTAATAACATTTACTGGGGGGCAAAACATTCTCTTGGTGGTGTGGTGCTTATAGAGCTACAAAGGCCTGCATTAAAGGAGAATGACCACCCATGCAGTAACTATTCAAGCGGAGCACTACCTGTGGAATTTTGGCCTGCCGAATTTGACATGATAAAAGCTGCTGTAGGTAATGGAGTAGTTGTTGTCGAAGCAGCAGGCAATGGTAGCAGGAATCTGAATCATGAAATCCTCAATGTCTGTAATGGTGGAGGATGTTTTGATCGTGAGGTTCGTGATTCAGGTGCAATATTAGTTGCTGGTAGCCATAGTGATGGCCTGACTCCAATGTGTGGTTATGGCGCTAAATCGAACTATGGTAAGCGCATTGACGTCCATGCCTGGGGAGACAGAGTGGCAACCACCACTGTTCTGAAACATGAAATATATAAAAGTGACCTTAGCTGTAATAACTATGGACATTTTTCTGGATCATCATCAGCATCAGCTATTATCGCTGGAGCTGTTGCCGTTGTTCAAGGCGTAAGTAAATCATATACAAACGAAACCAAGGACCCTTTATATGTTAGAAATTTACTGAAAGAAACAGGTGCTCCACAACAACTTCTGGATTTTGATGATGGCGTTCTGATTGGCCCTCACCCTGATATCGAAGCTGCTATAGAATCTATGTTGGAGTAACAGTTATGTACAATAACTATAAAAATATTGTAATTTTAGCCACTGTATTCCTTTTGTGGAGCTTGACCGCTGGTGCTTCATCCTCAAGATCAAAATATTTTTCGAAATATCAAGCTAATAACATGGCTGATAGCAGACAGCAATTTAAACACATAATCTTAAAATTTAAAGATAGTTTGAAAGTCAGGAGATATGAAAACGAGTTCCAAATAACACAAAAACAAGTCCCCTTGATGGAAAAACGTGAAATAGTTTATGTGAATGACTTACTTTCTGAATCTAATGCAGTAACTAATCGTTTATTTCAGTCATTTTCAATCAAACAGTTAGATAATATTGTCAATGATGCACGTAATGATAACAATGATACAATTGCCGATCTTAATAGTTATTTTCAGATCAACATTCAAAGACTAACAAACAAAGATGTTTCTACTTTAATTAAGGCATTAAACCAATCTTTTATAGTCGAAATCGCATACTCGGAACCTAAAGAGGAAATCATACCATTTAACGGGTACAACACTGACATTACACTTCCAGGAATAACACCCCAACTGATCCATTATCAACAATATCTATACCCTGCTCCGCTCGGAGTCGATTTATTTCACGCATGGACTCAACCAGGAGGTGATGGTATCAATTCAAAAATCATCGTCTATGATAATAATTTAAATAAAAACCATGAGGACTTGCCTAAACTTTTTTATGATACTGGTGGTAATTCCGTTGATTCAGCCCATGGAACCGCTGTTTTAGGGATACTCGGAGCCCAAAATAATAAGTATGGATTCAAAGGTGGTGTTTATGGTGCCGAACTGGGTTTTCAAAACGCTGCCAGTAAGTTTTCTTCACATGCAGATTTATTGTTGAAAGCTGCACAAGAGTTGAAAGCAGGAGATTTTATTGTCATTGAAGTAGCTAAAAAAGTTAACAGCTTAGGCTTCGAATGTCCCTGTAATCCAACACAAGCAAATACAGTGCCTTTGGAGTATTTTCCAGCAGAGTTTGATGCCATTCAGACGATAGTAACTGCTGGTATTGGTGTTGTCGCTGCTGCTGGCAATGGGTGTGTCGATTTCGATGCGCCGGTTTTTGAGGGATTATTTAGTGAAGACAATATGTCATCAGGATCCATTTGGGTAACCGCATCGAAAGCCGATACAAGAGAACCTACTTGCTATGCGAATTATGGTCACAGAATCGATTTTAACTCATGGGGTGAAAACGTCGCGGCTCTGGGTCATGTCAGGGAAAACGAATTGCCTCTTTTCGATAAAGGAATCAATCGTTTATACGGTGCGAACTTTGGAGGTAGCTCTTCTGCTACACCCATTGTAGCCTCCTGTTTGGCAAGCTTACAATCACAATATATATCGAAATACGGATTCCCAGTAAATATGGCTGAATTGAAATCGATATTAAGTGAAAACGGACAAATACAAGAAGGCATATATGAAAAAAACATAGGCATGATGCCTAACATGTCTGAACTCAATTTTTAAAATAGCCTGAAACCTCTCCATAATGAGAATCATGAAGAGGTTTCAGTTTAATCACTTAGTAAAGTTTGTATCTTGTGTGGTTCATCACAACCATCAGTCGTTAGTCTTCAACACAAAGTATTATATAGTCTCGCTATCGCCTCAGCTGTTTGTAAATCATCAGATCGTGCCGCAATATGAGGTGTGATGGTGACCTGTTCGAGAGACCATAGAGGGCTATCTTCCGACAATGGTTCATCTTCAAAGACATCAAGTACTGCATGTTTTAGTTGACCACCTTGTAACGCTTTAAATAAATCTTGTTCATTGACGTGACCACCACGAGATACATTGATCAATAACGCATCCTGTTTAAACCAACAAAGTGTATTGGCATCAATAATGTGGTGCGTTTCCTTAGTCAACGGCAGCAACAAAACCACACAGTCACTGTTTGAAATAACATGCTCTAAACCCGTTTCACCATGATAACAAGGATATTTCGGATGTAAAGATGACTGGGTCCAAGCCATCACTTTAAAGCCCAGATCAGCACAACGGTCAGCACAATAAATCCCAAGCGCACCCAAACCGATAAAACCGACTGTTTTCATCACTCCATTTTTTTCCAAAACATGCCATTGCTTATTTCGTTGATTATCATCATAAGCCATTTGATGACGAACATCTGATAACAAAAACAACAGCACATATTGAGCCATCATCTGTTTCAGACTTTCGGTAACAATCCGGTGCTTAGGTAATTCGGTCAAAGCAGCATCCTGATCGAGGTGATCGGTACCAGCACCCATTGAAGTAACTGCTTTGAGGTGAGGAAACTGCCTTGTGATGCCTTCAGGATGTTTCCACAAAACAGCAAAAACAACCGAGTTAGGATCAAATATTTCAGGCCACTGTTGTACTTTAACCGCAGGTAAAGCAGTCCGAATGTGATCACATAAATTTTTGCTATCCCTATCAGTAATAATGACAGCGATAGATGGTGTCATGCGACTTGAATCAATTGCTCCAAATGCTTGAGTGCTTTTCGATAAACTGGTCGCTTGAAATGAATCACATTAGTCGCAGGATACCAAAAATCCACCCAACGATAAGTTTCAAACTCAGGCGAAGTGGTTTTATTAAAATCCACCCTAGACTCTGAGCTTAGTAATTTAAGCAGAAAATACACTTGCTTTTGTCCAACAAATAACGGGTCAGAGTTTTTCTTATAGTATTGTTTGGGCAGTTGATATCTCAACCAACCAGGAGTACATCCCAATACATCAACATCGTGAGGTTTCAAACCCACTTCTTCATACAGCTCCCTAAACATAGCCTCTTCAGCGGTTTCATCGTTATTTATTCCACCTTGAGGGAACTGCCAGCCATTTCCTCGACTGCGTTTGGCCCAAAAAACTTGCCCGTCATTGTCTAACAAGATGATGCCCACATTAGGGCGAAAACCATCTTTGTCAACCATAACGATTCTTTAATTATTAACTGCCACTTATTGTTTCAAAAAAACATAAAATACTCAAGAACTTATTGTTTCACAATGTTTCACAACAACATGCTCCGAAACTGGATGTGTATAATTCGATACTTTTGACCTATAGTCTGTTAACAACACCAACCCAACATATCCCTAATGAAATACGTAATGATCTTTTTTTTATTTATCACAGCCTGCAGCGACCAGTCTATTCCAGTGACGCAAACGACTGATGAAAAAAAAATGACCTCTCTGACTATCTTGGCTTTGGGTGATTCACTAACAGAAGGCCTGGCCGTAGAAAAAAATAAAAATTACCCCGCACTTCTAGAACAAAAATTAAGTGCGAATGGATTTGGGCATTATAAGGTAATCAACTCTGGACTGAGTGGGGAAACATCTTCAGGGTTGAAAGCACGAATTGACTGGGTTCTACAAACTAAGCCGACTATTACCATACTTACGATTGGTGCCAATGATGCCATGCGGGGCATTCCAATTAACATAGTGGAGCAAAACATCAGCTCCATTATCGAACAATTACAAACCAATGGCTCTCAGGTTATCCTTAGTGGCATGGAAATTTATAACAACCTGGGCCAAGACTATGTGAATAGTTTCAGACAGATCTACCCAAAATTGGCAAAAAAGTACAATATTCCCTTGATTCCTTTCTTCTTAGCTGGCGTCGCTGGCAATAATCAGCTCAATCAGGCCGATGGCATACACCCCACCAGTGCAGGATATGACATCATAGTCAATGACAACATCTGGCCTGTGTTACAACCCTTACTAGAACAACCAAACAAATAACTCATGAAATCCCTACTGACCGCTCATCATTTAAACAAATCTTTCATTATCGATGAACAACAAATTGTTATTCTTAAAGACATCAACTTGAGCATCCAAAGCGGTGAATTTGTTGCCATAATGGGCAAGTCAGGCTCTGGCAAGTCAACATTGTTGAGCCTATTAGCCGGCCTAGATCATGCCAGTTCCGGACAAGTGATGCTGGCAGGTGATGAGTTGGGACAAATGAGTGAAGAGCAATTGGCACTCAAACGACAAAAAGAAATTGGCTTTGTATTCCAGTCATTTCACCTGATACCAACCCTCAATGTCGAAGAAAACATCACATTCCCATTGAATATTGCACGCGACCACCAACCTGATAAGGTTGATTCTTTAATCAAAGCCGTTGAACTTAATCATCGCAGACACAGTTTTCCTAATCAACTGTCTGGTGGTGAGAAACAACGCACAGCAATTGCACGAGCACTGGTGACTGACCCTAAAATTCTCTTCGCAGACGAACCTACTGGCAACCTCGATGAGGCCAATGCCAAACAAGTGATCGACTTACTACTCACCCTGCAAAAAGCCTCTGGCACTGCATTGGTAGTAGTAACACACGATCCTGCGTTAGCAGCACGGGCTGATCGTACCCTTACCATCAAAGATGGTCAACTACAATGAAAGTCATCAATCTGGGACAATGCATCATCTGGAGAGAGTGGTTAGGGCATGCTATTTATCCTTTGTTGTTTTGTCTGAGCCTGTTAGTTTCTCTCAGTGCCTATATGGTCTTGGATTCATTACAAACAGCTATTGATGACTACATAACCAATAATCAAAAAACCTTGGTCGGTGGTGATATCATTATTCAAGATAATCAGCCTTTCAATAGTGAAGTGACTGCTTTGATCGATCAAATACCTACAACTGACCGTGTCATAGAATATCAATTCAATGGAATGGCCTACTCGGGAGACTTATCTCTGCTACTGAGAATCAAAGCAATCGATTTAAGCTATCCCTTATATGGCCAACTGTTACTGGCTGAACAGGGTCAATGGCAACACCAACTGAAACCCGGTCAGGTTTTGGTTGAAAGACAAGTTTTGACAGGCCTGGAACTCAAAATCGGTGACACCTTAACTTTGGGTGAAACGACATTTATTATTGCCGATGAAATCATCGAAGAACCTGACCGGCCACTGACTGCTTTTGGTTTTGGTGCACGTTTGATCATGCGTAGTGATGACCTTGACAAAACAGGACTGGTAGGCAACCGCAGCCGCGTGCAATACCGAGCCGAACTGAAAATACCCCGTGATGAACAAGACCAGCTACTGGCCGATTTGAAGCAAGCCACAGCTGACAGCAAGGCACGCATCACGACCGATGAACAGGCCAATACCAGTATTTCATTGTTGAGTGAAAATTTTCTCAAGTTTCTCAAACTCCTAGTGGTGGCCGTCATTGTTCTCTCTGGTGTCGGACTGATGAGTATCGTTAAAGCATTTGTTAATCGACAACAACAAAGCAATGCCATCAGAAGGGCACTGGGCGAACCGATTTCTCAACTTAAAAATAGCTATTACAAAATGTTAATAGGCATGGCATTACTGGCTGTCATTATGGCCTGGGGGCTATCTTGGCTAGTAATTATCAACAGTGAAGCCTCTTTTGCCGCCATCATTCCAACACAATTAACACTGACCATCGCCAACAACAGTCTTCTAAAAGTAACCCTCATTGCCATTGGTTTGACCTTATTGATGACACATTCGACAATCCAATCTCTTAGTCTAGTTAAGCCTGTTGCTGTCCTACATGAACACCAAAACCCACTCACACAATGGCAAAGCAGCCGTGTCTCGATGGTGTTGGCGGTTGTCTCCCTGTATCTATTAATGAGTCTAGAACTAGACTCCTGGTGGCAAGGTTTACAAATTACTTTGGGACTGTCTATAGTAGCTGGTTTGTTTACTCTTTTTAGCGCCTTGTTACTCAAAGGACTAAAATCTCTCCAGCCCAAAATCAAACACTGGCTTTTGCGATTGGCCATCCAAAGTATCTTCCGAAAAGGCAACCATTCGATGCTATTTTTCACTACATTATCTATGGCCATTATGATTATGGGTAGCATCGCAGCGCTTAACCACACCTTAGACCAACAATTACTCAGCACCTATCCAGAAGATGCTCCTAACATCTTTTTACTAGATGTACAAAGTAACCAGCATCAGCAATTGGACGACATCATTGGAACAGATTTGACCTATTACCCTGTCATTCGAGCGCGCATCGTTTCTGTCAGAGGTGAACCCATTGAATCACTGCGCGATAAACTGGGAAATTACGACAATTTAGGCCGCGTTTTCAATCTCAGTTATGCTAATGAACTGCTCCCCACAGAGTTTCTTAGTCAGGGTGACAGTTTGTTTACCAAAACCAGTGGTGAAGGAATACCAGTATCAATATTAGATTCATTCGCTGAATTCCTGCAAGTAGGTATCGGCGATCCAATCACTTTTAACATTCAAGGTATAGAAAAAACAGCCCATATCAGTAGTGTCCGTAAAAGACATCAACGTGGCCCCAGTCCATTTTTCTATTTTATTTTCCAACCTGAAGTGATGATCAATGCGCCACAAATCCAATTTGCTACTGCTCAAGTCAATGCCCAACGCATACCTGAAATCCAGACGCAAATAGCCAAACAATTTCCCAGTATCACCACATTAAATGGTGCCAGTATAGCCAAACAACTGAAAAACTATGTCGATCAACTGACACAACTGATTCAAATATTCACTGGATTGAGTGTCATCGCTGGCTTGATGATTTTCATTTCGTCACTGGTTTCTACATCACAAGATCGCCTCAAGGACAGTGCTTACTTCAGGTTGATGGGTATGTTAACCAAAGATTTATACGCGTTGAATGTCATTGAATTTGTCATATTGGGACTCGCAGCATTTATCTCCGGAGGCACCCTTGCTTGGCTGACTTCTTATCTGATCACTGACCAGTGGTTCAATTTACCGTTCAGCTTCCCATGGCAAATCGCCCTGATCGCAACCGTCGTATTGCTTGTTACCTTAGTGACACTCAGTCTGAGCTACTCAAAGCTGATCATCCAATCGAATGTCATGAATCTAGTCAGAAAAATGGTTGGATAGTTTTAATTAGTCGAACCTGAAAAATGCATAACTTATTGTTAAATATGAAGAGTTACTTCAAACTTGCATATTTTTTCGACCAGAAAACATCTGCCTTGATGCATTTTTATTGGTCGCTTCCATGCGGCTCTCAGGCTCAAGTGAGGTCAAAAAACATCAGCAAAACCTACTTTTGTAATTAAGTATTGTTTAACCGAATCTGGAAAAGGTCAGGTTTGGCTTTTTCAGAGTTGACTAATTATTACAAAATAGATAAACACACAGTCCTCACTAAACCGATCGTGTTCCAACAAATTCTTGTAGCCTGAAAAAATACAGTTTAGATACGTAACACGAATAAAACTTTTTATTCACAAGTTTTTAATAAGTCGCAAGTTATGCTTAGCGGCCTTTAACAATTATTATAAACAAAATGAAACGATTATTTTATACGCTGCTGTGCTCCTTGCTTTTCAATATCAGTACAGCCCACTCCGCCTCATTAACAAAGATCATAGAAGACACACCTAATGAAACATTAACGACTGCTCAACCTGTATTACTGAACGATTATCTATTGTTCCAGACATCACAAAATGGACAAGACACCTTATGGTCACAAAATACCGAAACTAATGAACGAATAGCGATATATCAAGGACCAATTGATTTCGGTGCGAATAACAACAATACTTTTCTTAAAATAGACCAATTAGTTTATTTCCTAACAATCTCAAACAATAACAAGCACCTGTGGCGAACCGATGGAACCACTGCTGGCACACAACAACTGGCTAATACACTGATATTTCAAGATTTAGTCAATGCTCAAGATTTCGCCGTTTCACAGTCTGTAGATGGTGATTTGGTTGTTTCAGATGGCCAAGACACCATAGTTCATGATTTTAATTTTGCCAGCACTGGCAATGTCTGTGTGTTCGATCTCAACAACATCATTACCAAAGATTCTGACGGTCAGAATGATCAATTGAAACAGTCTGTTAATGGTCAAGTTGAAACCATTGATTTGTCATTTGAGAATCCAATGCTATTTATTAACAAACAAAACATGTGGGTTAAAGGTGATACCTGTTTTATCGGCATCTTTGATCAAGGCCAATCCTCTGATGTCATCATGATCGATAAAGACGGTCATGTCACTAAACTCAGCGAATCCTTAGACATATCTGGCATGATTAATATTTTTACATTCAGTGATTATGTCTATGCCATCATCCAATCTGAAGATTCAATCAAAGTTGTTAGATTATCAGCTGAATTACAAGAATTTGAAATTTCAAAACCAGTAGTTGATGGTGACCAGTTCAACCTTGAATATTATGCTCTATTAAGTGACTTTATAGTCATTTCTTTATACTCTCCGCTAGCTACTCCGCAATTATCTTTTAACTATTATTTAGATTCAGAACTTGTTCTCAATGAGTCACTAACATTTCAGCCTACCCCCGACGAGTATTTCACTTCAGATGGGGCTATTTATACACAGAAAGTGTATCAGAATGGTGTATACAAAAGTCATCTTGCTAATCACATCAGTATGTCGCCGATTTCTTTAATCATTCAAGACGAGCTACAAACTTTAGCCACTGATCAGTCATCTAAGCAAGTCTATCTCTCCTTAAAAGATAAACAAACAGGTCAGCAATCGATCGCCCTTCTGACTGAAACACCTGGCATAGGTCAATCGATCAATGGCCTCTGGTATGATCCTGAAATTCTAAGCCAAGGCATATCGATTCATACCGGCGAACGCAATGACGGATCTCAATATATCTTCGTCACTGTTTACACATTTCTAGACGGCAACCAACTTTGGTTAGCGGGTGTGGCTGACATTGAACAACCACAAACCGATATAACTGTCACCTTATACAATTCCAGCGATGGCGAGTTATTCCAAAGCGGTATAACACCCATTGAGAACACTTTCGGCACCATGAAAATTGAAATGACGGGTTGTGACCAACTACGTGCCACCCTTCAGTCCGAAAATCCTGAGATTGTTCTCAACTTATCGCGAATAGATAACGTGCAGTTTAATCACTTATGTTATGAATAGGTAATGAAAACTTGAAGGTGATCTGTAGCAATACCCAGATCACCTTTATAAAGAAATCAATGTAGGTCCCGGGCAAAGTAAAATTCAAGGAACTATGTTATCTAAAGCTACCAAATTAAAACAAGAGTTTTTATAATTTTGAGACCTTTGCACAATTCTGAATTATTGAGAAAAAGAGATAAAATTTTAAAGCTCAAGGAAGCAAATGAATGTAATAGGCCAAGTTTGTCTCTTTGGCGGTTTGCTACAGGCAAGAAGCCAAAGAATAAAAACCATATAGGCCGTCAGCTATCGCAAAGTTTGCTGACACAGAAATTTAAGATTTTAGACTTTTTATCTTGAGTCACTGTTTATGCAAAGGTCTCATTTTGTTTTACTTGTTTATTTTATCCTCATCCCAGGCTGTGCACCTTCATGAGGTTCAAGAATAAACAAATCTTCACCACCAGGACCAGCTGCCAGAACCATACCCTCAGAAACCCCAAAACGCATTGCTCTCGGAGCCAGATTAGCAACCATAACAGTGTGTTTACCAATCAACTGCTCAGGATCATAAGCCGATTTAATACCTGCAAAAACACGGCGAGTCTCACCACCCAAATCAAGAGTCAATTGTAATAATTTATCTGCTTTTTCTACTGCTTCTGCTGCAACAATTTTGACCACACGTAAATCAACCTTAGCAAAATCCTCAAAATTAATTTGATTATTAATGGGATCTTTTGCTAATTGACCATTACTTTCGACTTTAATCACCGATGTTTCTTTGACTTCCAGATCCTGTTTCGATATTTCCATCACTTGCTCCAACGTTTCTGCTTCAATGCGGGCCATTAAAGGTTTAAATTGATTAATATTATGGTCATACAAGGGTTGTTCAATAGCAAACCAATCTTCCAGTGACGCATTCAAAAAATGTTCAGCTTTACGTGCGGTAAACGGAATAACTGGCGATAACCAGGTCATCAATACACGAAATAAATTAATTCCTGTTGAGCACACTTGATGCACCTCTTCCACTTGTACTTCTTCTTTAATCGCTACCCAGGGTGCCATGTCTGCGATGTATTGATTGGCCTTATCTGCCAAAGCCATGATCTGACGCACCGCAGCATTGTATTTTCGAGCTTCAAATAATACAGCAATTGCTTGTGACTCAGATAAAAACTCATCGTACAAAGCCTGATTATGCAGAGTTCCTGACAGTTTCGAATTGAACTTTTTGTTAATAAAGCCTGCACAACGAGAGGCAATATTGACCACTTTACCGACCAAATCTGAATTGACACGCTGTCTGAAATCATCCATATTCAAATCAATATCGACCACTCCATCAGAAAGTTTAGCAGCGAAATAATAGCGCAAATAATCCGGATTCAAGTGATCCAGATAAGTCGATGCCTTAATGAACGTTCCACGAGATTTACTCATTTTTGTGCCATTAACTGTTAAAAAACCATGGACATAGACTGCACTGGGTAATTTCATACCCGCACCGTATAGCATGGCTGGCCAAAACAACGAATGAAAATACAAAATATCCTTACCAATAAAATGCACCATCTCATGATTTGTATGTCGATCAACCCACGGTTCAAAAGCTTCACCCTGCTGGTCACAAACATATTTCAAACAGGCCAAATAACCCACTGGTGCATCCATCCAAACATAAAAATATTTATTGTTCTCCTCTGGAATTTTAAATCCAAAATACGGTGCATCCCGAGAAATATCCCATGATTGCAGTCCAGCATCAAACCACTCTTCCAGTTTATTGGCCACTTCAGTTTGTAATGATCCTGAATGCACCCATTCTTTTAACATGCTTTCAAACTGTTTCAAATCGACAAACAAATGTTTGGATTCTTTTAAAACAGGTATAGCGCCTGAAACGGCTGACTTCGGGTTTTTCACTTCTGATGAATCATATGTAGACCCACAGACTTCACAGTTATCGCCATACTGATCATCAGCGCCGCATTTCGGACAGTTACCTTTAACAAAACGATCAGGCAAAAACATTTCTTTTTCTGGGTCAAAATACTGTTCAATGACCTTTTCTTTAATGTGCCCAGCTGCTTTCAATTTCAGATAAATCTCAGAAACCAATGCTTCGTTTTCTGGTGAGTGCGTGGAGTGATAATGGTCATAAGAAACACCAAACCCTTGTAAGTCACGCCAATGCTCTTCACGGATACCATCAACCATGGCTTCGGGCGTCATACCTTGCTTTTCAGCATTAAGCATAATTGGTGTGCCATGAGCATCATCGGCACACAAATACTTCACTTGATGACCCAAAGATCGCATCAAACGCGCCCAAATATCAGATTGCGAATGCTCTACTAAATGACCCAGATGTAATGAGCCACTGGCATAGGGGAGTGCCGAGGTGATTAAAATCTTCCTTTTATTTTGGCTGGATCCAGACATGATGAGCGAACGTTTAATAAAATAAACAGCGTATTATCCCACGCTTCTTGAAGTGCAGCAACAGACTAAATGATACTAAGAATTTAAAAAAGCATGAACGGAAAAGCCTGCAGCCACCCCTAAGACCAGCCAGACAAATATTTTCAGCTCTGCCCACATTTCATCTCCCCATTTGCCACGAAACACAGTAATAATCTCAGGGGTAAACCACAACTTCACAGCCTCCATCAGATCATCCAGATCATCGAAAAACCAGTTGAATGTTAACCGTAACACCACTAAAACAGCCAGAATAGATAATAAAATTGTCATCACTGTATTTGATACTTTATGGTTTTACTGATCATTTTACCTCTTTCCTAAATGAATGACACTTCCTAAAAAACCTACCGTTTGAAGATCAAATATTACGAACCGAATAACAACAGACTGCCCCTTAATCAAGAATTTCTAAATAGTCAAACAGACTACTTTAGGTGTTTATATTAGGGCAAGCTTCTCAAACACTATGATTAATTTTCACAGCTTGTCCATTTATTTTTATTATCTTTACGCTAAGCGAAAAAACATCAGGTAAACCAATCGGCCATTTTCCAGCTTGTCGCCAAAGCTTTCTCCCGCAGTATGCCAGAGCCACGGTCTGAGCAAGATCAAACGGTTAAAACGCATGGGTATGCGCATGGTCATTTCCCATTTGGAGTCATCATTGGTGTCTCGGCCTAATACATCTGACGTCCATTGTTTGGCTGAGGACACACCAAATTTTTCCATTGATTCCTGATCACTGTAAGGTGCGCGCTCGGTATTGGTCGGGATGTGTCGGAAAAATTCGGTACCACCACGACAGTCTTGTGGTTGACTTAAATACAGAATACCAGACCAATGTGAAGCATCAACATGCACTTTAGCGGTACCGACATCAGAAGCCAAGGCAATGCGGCAATTGCCATGTGCCTGATTATGATCCATAGGCATTAAAGGTTCGCCAACCAAGCGTGAGACCTCGTGATGTAATCCTTCAAGATTGATTCTTTCCTTGGAGTTTCGACCAGGGAACGTGCTATTGACTTCCGGATAGCTGAGGCGCAACGCTGCATTACGCAGCGCATAAGGGTCATCAAGAAAATCATCAACCACAATGAATGAAGTCGGCATAGAAAATCGAATCTCCTGCTTTTAGACGTTGATTGACTACAGATTTTAACAGCTCTGACAAGCGCAGTCACTGAATAAAAGACCCACATGTAGGAGGATTAAAAAACAGCCAGACATCAAATATAATTAACACTCTTTTCGATCAGTTATTTTTAATAACTTTCTCTCAATATCCAAAACGGAGCAAAAATCTCTACCTATGAAGATCCTATTAATAGGCCATTAGCTCATATATGACAATATAATTAAAAGACCTTTTTAGGAATATTAATTAAATAAAATGAACTTAATAGTCCTTTTATAGATCTTTATATAATTTTGTGTATAATACCTTCTTATGAATGAAAGAGTAAACTATTTAATCAACTTGTTGGCCACAAGAATTAAAGACATCAGATTAAAAAAGAACATCACACAACAAGAACTGGCAGATATGAGCGGTTTGTCACTGAATGCTATAAAAGGGGCAGAACGGGGTGAATGCCAATTAAAGACATTCGTATCGATTTTGATTCCACTGGGTATCGATGAGTTAATCGAGAACATGCTACCGGAACAATTGCCATCACCTGTTGACATGACTTTACGCAGCCGTAAAAAATTGAGGGCCAGAAAAAAAGACAAACCAGAAGATGAGGATCTGAACTGGTGATTAATTATTGTAAAATCATATACAACGGCCAGCACGCTGCATCAATTGGCTATGATGATGAACAGCTGTATGGTTTTATGGAGTATACGCCTCATTTTATTAATAAAGGCGTTGAACTGGCTCCACTAAAAATGCCGTTAAAAGAAAATGAAATCTATTCTTTTAGACACCTGAATCCGAAAACATTCTTTGGCTTACCTGGAATGGTAGCCGACTCGTTGCCTGATCGTTTCGGCAATTCAATTCTCAACCAATGGATGATCAGAATGGGACGAACCAAGCCAATCACTCCCATTGAAAGGCTCCAATATACAGGGACAAGAGGCATGGGTGCCTTAGAATACATGCCACAAATCGAGTCAAATACATTAACTGAGAAACATGAAGTTGAAGTTAATGAATTAAGAATGCTTGCTCAAGAAGTGGTTAACAACAGAAACCAAGTCAATATCAATATTGATAACAATCCAGACACCCTCAAGCCATTGATTGCTGTCGGTACCAGTGCCGGTGGCGCACGGCCCAAAGCGGTACTCGGCTTTAACCACGATTTTTCCCAGGCTGTCAGTGGTCAGGTTGATTTACCGACAGGGTTTGAACATTATATTATGAAGTTTGATGGCATCATTGAAAGTAACCCAAATGAGGAGACATTCGGCGATCCACAGGGATACGGAGTCTGTGAATATGTGTATTATCTAATGGCTCAAGAATGTGGCATTGATATGATGCCTTGTCATCTGTTAGAAGAAGGTAGCCGCAGACATTTCTTGACCAAAAGATTTGATCGGAATGGCAATGAAAAAATACACATACAAACCTTAACTGCGATCGCCCATGTTGACTATCAAACACCTGGTTCATTTTCATATGAAGAACTTTTCAATGTGGCACGACAATTAAAACTTCCAAGAGAAGACGCCATCCAAATCTATAAAAGAATGTGTTTTAACATGATGGCCATGAACAATGATGACCACTCCAAGAACATTTCTTTTATGTTCAAGGATGGTCAGTGGCGATTAGCGCCAGCTTATGATGTTGCCTATTGTTACGCACCCAATAATCCATGGGTCAACCAACACTGGATGAGTGCAGCAGGTAAAAGAAAAGGACACACCAAATCTGACTTATTAAACGTAGCACAAAATACTTTCAAGAATGTAGCACAACAGACTTTTATTGAAATCATTGAAGAAGTATCTGATGCTGTTTCCCAATTTAACAAACTATCAATAGCGCATAAAATACCAAAGCAGCTGGCATCAGAAGTTGAAAAAAATTTATGTTTGTTTTGAACACGCCTAAACCATGAGTTAAACCACCTCTAACAACTGCCCGACATGTACAAATCGGTATGTTCATATTCTGTTCATCAATTCATCCTTATAGTACCCAAAATTTTGAGCTATTGAGCATCAAATTACACTCAATCGGTTGCTGATTTGGTAGTCAATAAAAAAATAGCAGTTAATGTAATGAGTTCAATATCAACACTGAACTATTAATTGTATATATGAGGAAGTAGCTCAGTTGGTAGAGCAGTGATTTACTCTTCGCCATATGGCAAAAAGGGTTCCTATTTCATCCGTTAATGCACGTGTCGCAGGTTCGATTCCTGCCTTCCTCGCCAACTTATAACAAAGTATGTATTAAATATGTGGGAAAGTGATTTAATAGTATAGCAACATTGATATTGAATACTCTTTTTTTGAGTAGCAAGAAGACTCCTTAAAAAGTTGCCAAATCCTGACATTGTGAGTTCGATGCCAGCATTCCCCAGCTTTAATAAAAATGATTTAAATACGAGGAAGTAGCTCAGTGGTTAGAGCGATGAACTTTTTACCATTCGCTGACAGTTCATTAAACTCAAGCACAAATGGTTCCTGAATTTTGGGATTCATAGGTCGCAGGTTCAAATCCTGCCTTCCTCGCCACATTTTGAAGAGAAGAAAAATGGACAGATCAACCTTGAGACTGTTTAAAGCAATACAAGTTGATAGCAAACAAGCTTTAAAAAAAGCATCGCCAATAGATGAGCAATGTATCAGACGTGGCTATTTATTGGATCGTGCAATTAAGCCAAATGATCAATTACTCAACTTGATTGATGCAGTCTTCGGCTTGACCGGTGAACAAGCCAATGCAGCTTTCCACAAATCATGGAAAACCATTGAGGAAACTGATAGGGAAGTCTTGGTGATGCAACAAGTGATGCATTATATGACTACTTATGGATTTGAGCAGATGGGTATCTACAATGAGAGCACCATTTATATTCCTAACGAAGTTTTGAATGTGCCTGCTATTGAAAAAGATTTACCCATCACTGTTGTGAAAGCCATGACAGCAGATGAAATCTTAGAGGGTATCATTAAGCTGGCATCAGGGATTGCTTTGTCTGATGAATCACTCAAAGACATCATGGAAATTGTTAAAGCCAATAAGTATAACAGTGCTTTTATCAAGCAGGTCAAAAACCGAGAATTGGTGGCTTTACTCAACGATTACTATGACATTGTGCCTGGAGAGCCTGTGGCGTTTTTAAGGTATGTTGTGAGCAAACTGACAGATGAATCTTTGTTGATAAAAAATGATCACTTGATTTCAAAGCTTGAAAAAGCCAATGGTAAGTTTTTGGATGTCTTAATGAAGGATGCACCTGAAGATTTGGCGTCTATTTTCTTGCGTTTCAAACCATTGTTTTTAGCGATGAAAAAAGCGAGCAAAAATAAAACAGTGTTTAATCAGTTGCGCAGAAAAGCGGATGAAATGCACGTACCTTTGCCTGAAGATTATTTAAGCAGTGTAACGGCGATGATTAAAAACCAAAGACTGGATTTTGATGAGTTGAGTAAACAGTTGGTTCAAGCCAATGTGTTTAGAAAAATCAGGTTGGCTTATGCACTGAAATATAGGTTGGACTATAAAAGCTCGATTTTATACAAAGTGAGAAACGGCACCGGTTGGGCTGCTGATTTTGAATGGTCAGAAGACTATGATGCATTGACTCAACAAGCATTTGAGACAGTTATAGAGTCAATAACAACAGATGTTAAGGCCCAAGTAAATGGTAAGTGTTTTTACATTCCTGAGCATGTTTATTATGCGTTACCAGCGACTGAAAAACAGTTCACTGGGTATTTACCAACTGGAAGTTATGTTTCGGTACCTGAAGACATTGTTGTAGGTATACACTGGAAAAATACTCAAAGAAGAATTGATCTTGATTTGGCCGTTATTGGTGAATCTGGAAAAATTGGTTGGGATGCGGGTTATAAATCTGGAGATAACCAAGTGTTATTTTCAGGTGATATGACCAGCGCACCAACGCCTTTGGGAGCCACTGAACTCTTTTATTTGAAAAAAGGAAGTCAGGAGCCAAGAATTTTGACAGTTAATTATTTCAACTTTTCAAAGGATGATGAAGTTGACTGCAAAATTTTAGTGGCACATGAAAAACCAAAAAACTTTGGTAAAAACTATATGGTGGATATCAATAACATGGTTGCCAGTGCCAACATCAAAATTAACAGAAAACAAAATGTCATCGGTTTGGTGTTAAGTGTTGATGATGAAAATCGAATTTACTTTAGCAACAGCAGTGTGGGTAATGCCGTATCTTTCAGAGCAAATCAAAATGCCACTCATATCAGAAAGTATCTGGTAGGAGTGACAAAAAGCTCAATTGATTTCAGAGACATTCTGACTAAGGCAGGCGCTATTATTTGTAATGAATTAACAGATGAAGAATGTATCGACTTGTCCCCAGAAATGCTCGATAAAACGACCTTTTTGAATATGCTAACAAAAGACTGATTTTCCAGAACAAAATACCTTTAATTTGATTTTTAGAAATTAATCATGAACTTGTATAAAGACAACTTGACCATAATAGCAATTGACATTTGAAACATTGAGCATTTAAACTGCGCCCAGAGCTAACAATATGACGAACAATTATTGATATGAAAAATCTTTTAAAAATACCAGCAATACGCAATCATCAGAACGATGAGAGGGATTACTATGTCTAGGTTTTTTTAAACTGTTTTTGACCACTGTTTACGAAAACCTGGAATATTCCAGGTTTTTTTTTGGCTGAAAAATGGCATTTCAGCTGGGAGAGGTCTTTATTGAGGCCTTAGATGTAAGGAGAAAAAAGATGAGAAATTATGAAGTTTATGAATCTAAAAACAAACACATAAAAGCATGGACCAAAGGGGTCCCGGTTGAGCCTGAAGCGATTAAACAATTACAAAACACCGCTTCATTGCCTTTTATTTTTAACCACATCGCGGTGATGCCCGATGTGCATTTTGGCTTGGGTGCAACCATCGGATCGGTGGTGGCGACCAAAGGCGCGGTGATTCCTGCAGCGGTTGGTGTGGATATCGGCTGTGGAATGATGGCGATTCAATTGAGCTTGAACGCCAAAGATTTGCCTGAAAGCTTGGCTGCTGTACGTGATGAAATTGAAAAGGCGGTGCCAGTGGGCTTCGCTCAGCACAAAGAAAATGTGTTGGATAAGGCACAACAAAAAGCCTGGGCAAAGGATGTCAAAGATTTGACCGATCAACATCCTGAAATCGATAAAATGTTGAAAGATCCCACTGAGAAAGTGATGAACCAATCAGGTACTCTGGGTGGTGGTAATCACTTTATCGAGTTGTGTTTGGATGAAAACGATGATGTTTGGGTGATGTTGCACTCAGGTTCACGTGGTATAGGGAACATCATTGGTAGACACTTTATTGAGAAAGCCAAAGAAGATATGAGAATCCACCACATCAATTTGGAAGACAGCAATCTTTCTTATTTAAGTGAGGGTACTCAATACTTCGATGAGTACGTAACCTGGGTGGAATGGGCGCAAAAGTATGCAGCAAAAAATCGTCAGGTGATGATGAATTTGGTGCTTGAGGCTTTGGCGAAACATTTGCCAGAGTTC
Organism: Gammaproteobacteria bacterium; assembly: GCA_030430025.1. Lineage (GTDB taxonomy): Bacteria > Pseudomonadota > Gammaproteobacteria > Xanthomonadales > Marinicellaceae > Marinicella. The sequence continues at coordinate 686 of JAUIGR010000045.1, read as the reverse complement.
GGTATCAAAAAACAGGCCATCAACTGTCACCACAATTACATTGCACGTGAGAATCACTTTGGTTCAAACGTGATTGTAACCAGAAAAGGTGCAGTGCGAGCCCGAGTCGATGATTATGGAATCATCCCCGGCTCAATGGGTGCGAAGTCTTTTATTGTGAGAGGATTAGGCAATGAAGATTCATTTTGTTCATGTTCTCACGGTGCAGGACGCGTGATGAGCCGTACCAAGGCCAAAAAAGTGTTTTCATTGCAAGACCACATCGAAGCCACCAAAGGTGTTGAGTGTAGAAAAGACAGTGCAGTCATCGATGAAACACCCAAAGCCTATAAGGACATCGATGCGGTGATGAACGCGCAAAAAGACCTGGCAGAAATCGTCCACACCCTGAAACAAGTGGTGTGTGTGAAGGGCTAGTCTAAATAATCAGTCCTGAAAAAGTCCCTCCTGGCCTTTTCCAGCATCGGTCAAAAAAACACTTAAGCCCAAAAGTGTGATTTTGCTGATGTTTTTTGACCTTACTTGAGCCTGATGGCTCAAGGTGGCACGTCCCTGTGCCACACCATCGACCATAAAAAAGTTTCTGGAAAACTTTTTCACATTAGCCTGAGAGCCGCATGGAAGCGGCGAATAAAAATGCATCGTGACACCTGTTTCCTGGTCGAAAAAATGTCCAAAATTGAAGT
>JAUIGR010000044.1 GCA_030430025.1 Gammaproteobacteria bacterium | reverse complement strand
CAATGAGGAAGGTACTTATGATGGTATTGAAACCGTTTCGGTGGTTTCCAATTTAGATACTCTGTTTGTCGACCCACTCGCAGGAGATTATCATCTGACATTCAATTCACCGGCCATCGATTACTGTTCGACAACAGCGAATATTGACCCTAATTATCCAACGGACATTGATGGTCAAGTTCGAGGTGTTGATCAGCCTGGTATTGATAACGGTGGTATCTATGACCTCGGTGCCGATGAATATCATGATAGTGATTTGATTTTCGCAGATAAATTTGAAGGAAATTGATGCATTATCAATTTCCTTGCTGAGAAAATAGTTAAATCACACCAGCAAAAGCTGGTGTGACAACAGAATCTACATATTTCCTGCTCAAAAGTAGAAGACTGTGTTTAATTAGTCGAATATGGAAAAGGCCAGATGGACTTTTTCCATATTCGACTAATTAGCCATAAAACTTTCAATCATTACTGACGACTTCAAACCGCACTCGCTTCCTTTGTTGTTTTCTCTCTAAACGCCAACGAGCGCCTGTCCACAATCTCAAATCATCAAGCCAACAATACAAACTAGGCAGGATAACCAAACTCACCACTGTCGAAAAAGTCAACCCACCAATAATCGCTCGGGCCATGGGAAAATAGGATGCCCCACCCTCATCAGCCAAACCAGATGAACTGACACTCAAAGGGATCAAACCCACGACAGTCGTTGAAACAGTCATCAAAATTGGTCGTAAACGATCTTGGCCACCCTGAATAATGGCCTCAAATCGATTCATACCCTTAGCTCGTAATTGATTAATATGATCTATCAATACAATACCATTATTAACAATCACACCGATCAAAATCAACATACCAATACCAGCCATGACATTAAAGGTGGTGCCAGTAAAAGCAAACATCACCCAGGTGCCTACATAAGAAAAAAAGATGGAAGTGATGACACAAATAGGAAACAACAAAGATTCAAACATTGCTGCCATGATAATAAATATTAAAGCGATGGCTATGAATAAATTACGTGCTAAATCATCGAGTTTTACATTAAACCCTCTGCCACCACCATCAAAACTCCAGTGATAACCAGAAGCAAAGGGGAAAACATTTAAAACCTTGCTAATGGCTTCTTTGACCTCTTTGACATTTGCCTCATCTTCCACATCAATGTCAATCTCAATGGTACTTTCACGACCTTTACGCTGTAATCTTTGTGGTGTCGATGATTGAGTAATATGAGCCACATTTTCCAAAGGCACCGATACTCCTTCATTATTTTTGATCGGCAGATCCTTTAATTGATCAATTTCAAATTCGCCTTTTTTATAAAAGCGCATTTTGACTGGCACTTCACCATTCGGTGTGACAAACTCTTTGAGATTCATACCCCGCATCGCAATGTTAACACTTTGCGCCACCTCAATCGGTGATAAACCCAAGTTCAAAGCACGCACTCGGTCAACCTCAACCTGTAGCTCCTGACGATTATTTTTTTGTTCGACTTGAACATTGGTTATTTTTTCTACTTGCTTGAGTGCAAATATCACATCGTCTAAATAATGATCTCGGATGTGTTGGCTGGAGTCCCCTTGTAAATAAACCTTAATGCCTTCTTCTCCACTGCTGCTACGCCAACGAAAAGCGGGTGCACCTGTAGCTATCTTAGGCATTCCCTCAATGATTTCCTTTTTAATTTGTGATACTGGTTTGGTCGCAAATTCGGCAGGAATCAAAGTAATCATCGAACCTGCCCACTCATTTTCCTGATAATAAGTATAAACAGAATCAATATCGAACTTATCCTTGTTGGCATACAAATAGTTCTCGACTGTATCCACATCCTGCTTCAAGCGTTCCAAAGAATAGGCACCATTGATGTGAAAAGGCATCCAGAAACTGCGCTTGACAGATTGACCTGTACCATCATCCTCAACCATCAACTGCTTAGCCACCACACCGGTCACTACCAATAGAATAATCATCGCCACTGTAAACCAGCGATGACTGAGCGTGAATTTCAATACTTTGGCATAATGATCAGTGAAAAAAAGTGCAAAAATAAAAAATAAACTGACATAAAGTAAGATTTTGATACTGGCCTCAGGCACTCCAAACTGGTCAGCCAATAACACAGCAAAAATAAGTACCATTAGCATCACCAGCCACTTCTTACTATCAGACAGGCGATTCCAAAAAGCCGAGATAGATGATCGTTGTTTTTTACCCTCGATCTGTTTTGAAATACCTGCAGCAAATTGATAGATGGCCATTGGCACCACTGTCACCGATAGCATCAATGAAATCACCAGCGCCGCAATGATGGCTACAGCGACATGAATCATGAACACAGCCAACAAATTTTCCTTGCCAACAATCAGCGGTAAAAACACACAAATGGTTGTCAGAGTACCAGCAATAACCGGTGTCATGACTTGCTTAACACCTTCAATGATAGACCTTCTTGGTTGACCTGGATTTTTCTGCTTCTGGGTAAATATACTCTCGGTAATCACCACTGAATTATCAACCAACATGCCAATAGCCAGCATCAAGCCCATCAGCGACAAATTATTCAAGGTAATCCCTGCAAAATACATGACCCCTAAAGTAATGATGATGGATACCGGAATCGACAATGAAATGATCAAAGTCATTGCCCAATTCCGTAAAAACACAAACAGTACCAATAAAGAAAGCAATGAACCGGTGATACCAGCCATCACTACATCTGTTAAGGAGTTTTTGACACCCTCAGCCTGATTTTCCAAAAAAACCAATTGAATGCCCGCCATTTGTGGTGTGTCATCCAGGCTACGAATGGTTTTAACCACATCATCAGCCACTTGTACCAAATTAGCCGTCGATTCTTTATAAATTTCCAGTCCCACAGAATATTTGCGGTCCAAGTGTCTGGCATAGTTGCGTTCGCCATTGAGGATTTCCACATCCGCGACATCTTTCAATCGCACATTATGTTCATTCAACAACAAATTTTGGTAGTCTGTTAACCGCATGGCTTTAGACTTAGGTGTGATACGGATCACCTGATTTTCAGTAGAAAAATTACCCGAACCCACATTGAAATTGACATCACCTATTTTCTTTTGCAACTCAGTGAAACCAATGTTGTAACGCTTCATTCGCTCATTATCCAGTTTGATACTGATTTCCAAAGGTTCTATACCTTGCAACTCCACTTTAGCGACTCCAGGCACCCTTTGCACAGGCTTAACCAGATACTGGTTCAACAAATCATAAGCGCCCTCCAAGTTCCTTTTCCCAGTGATGCGAATTTTCATGAATGTCTCTTCACCCGCTTCAGCTTTATTGATTTCGATGTGTCTGACATCATTTGGCAAACTGGGCCGTAATAAATCAACTTGCTCTTTAATTAACATCGCCTTTTCATCAACATCCACTCCAGCAGCAAACATCAACCCCACACCACCACCGTTGGTCGTCGAGTTACTGTTCATGTCTTCGATGTCCCCAATGGTCGCTAATGCTTCTTCCAAAGGTCGGGTGATGGTACGTTCTACCTCTTCTGGAGTGCCAGCTTGATAAGGCACAAAGACATAAAAGAAAGGCAATTTGATTTCTGGCATAGATTCAAGCGGTAACAATCGTGAAGAAATCAACCCAATAGTCAACATAGAAACAAAAACCATACTGATAGTGATCGGTCGACTGAGAGAAAAAGCAGCAAACTTACTAACACCTGTTGAGGCTTCTTCAAACGTTTGCATGGTCGAGTCATTCATTGAATTGCTCCTTGGTCATCAAGGAAAACAACACCGGAATCACCACCAAAGTCAAAAATGTTGAAACCAACAATCCACCCATCACCGTAATGGCCATCGGTGCCCGAATTTCACTACCAGCACTGGTACCTCCCAAAGTCAGCACCATTGGCAACAAACCCAGTACCGTAGTCATGGTGGTCATGATGATGGGCCGCAATCGAGACTGACCAGCCTCCAAAATAGCCGCCTTTTTTGCGTATCCTTGAGCCATCAATTGTTTAATCAAATCGATCAGCACAATGGCATTGTTAACAACGATTCCTGCCAGCATAATCAGACCAATAAATACCACCACTGAAATGGTTGTCCCTGTCAGATACAATGCCCAAATGGCTCCGATGAATGCCAGTGGTACAGAAATCATAATGACAAATGGATGGATCAATGACTCAAACTGTGAAGCCAAAATCATGTAAACCAAGAAAACAGCTAAACTCAAAGCAAAAATCATCGACTGGTTAGAACTTTCCAAATCTTCATTTTGACCAGTAATGCGGGTATAAACCAGAGGGTGAATGTTCGCGCCTTGTAATTTTTCCTGAGCCAAATTAACCGCCTCACCTAAAGTAATTTCTTTAATATCGGCAGTGACTACCATGACGCGTTGTTGATCACGACGTTCAATTTGTCCGGGACCTTCGGCTAAACGAACTTCAGCAACATCGGAAAGACGCAATGGTGAAGTGCTGTTGGGATTGATGATGAGGTTCCTGATATCCTCAACTGAATCTCTTTGTTGCTCTTGCGTTCTCACCCGAAGTTCCATTTTTTGATCTTGCCAATGCACTGTAGTCTCGACTTTACCAAGCACCTTATTGACTACATTATTGGCCACCTGCGATACATTCATACCCAAGGATGCAATTTTTTCCTGATCAAAATAGAGCTGAATTTCTGGGTTACCAGAATCCACTCCGTCATCAACATTAATAAAATGTGCCGATGTCTTTAAAGCATCGGCAACTTTTTTGGCACTTTCTTCTAATAAATCTAAATCAAAACCTGCTAACTCAATCTCTATCGGCATCGATAAGTCAAAAAATTGACCCGTTGCCAACTCTGCTTGCAATCCAGGCTCACGTTCTAATATGGCAAAAAGCTGATCCTGAATTTGTGTTTTGTTACTACCTGGGCTTAAATTAAGTAATATTTCACCCGAATTCTCACCACCTGATAAAGCCGAACTATCAAGTTTGTTACCCTCCCCACTGATACCATATACAAATTCGACTCCATCAATGGCTTCCAATTGTTCGCTTATTCGTTTAAAAAAGGCATCAGTCGACTCAATGGTCATACCTTCGGACAACTGAAACAAAACCTTGGCTTTATCTGCCTTCAAATCTGGAATCAACTCCACTCCCAAACGCGGAACCAATAACAAACTGAGACCAAATGTAATCAAAGCCAATAGCAACACAACAAAACGATGGCGAAGTGCCCACGGCAACAACCGACGATACCCAGCCAATAAAGCTTCATAGATCAGATTAACTAATCTAGCTGGCCACTGCAGCATCCAGCCCAACACACCACTAACCAATCTAAAAATCAGTTTAATCAAACCAAAAAAACCTTCAAAAATCACTGAAAAAAATGCTTGTCTTTTTTTTCGAACAGCCCCACCCAGCCTTGTTTTTGATTGATATTCTGGTTGGCCTGCTGGACTATGAAATTGGTTTTTTGCAAATTTTAAACTCGACATCATTGGAATCAGCAACAACGCAAATAATAACGAAACAATCAAAGTGAATGTCACGGTTAATGCCTGGTCTTTAAATAGCTGCCCTGCAATACCTGATACAAATACCAAAGGTAAGAACACAGCCACTGTGGTTAAAGTTGAGGCAGTGATGGCACTACCCACATCGGAGGCACCTTGTTGTATGGCTTCCACACCTTCACCTTGCTGCTTTATTTTTGATGCGATGTTTTCAAGAACAACAATACCATTATCCACCAGTAAACCAACAGCCAGTGCCACACCACCCAAAGACATGATATTAAAACTCACTCCAGCCTGATACATAAAGAAAAAACCGGCAATCACGGAAACTGGAATCAACAAAGCAATAATCAGAGTCGCCCAAGCATCACGTAAAAACAGAAAAATCACTAGCACCGCCAACAAACCACCGATGATCGCTGATGAAACCACATTATCTATGGCGTCCTTAATGAATAGAGATTGATCGTTGATGATTTTTAACTGGCTACCTTCTGGCAGAGATTTTCTGATGTCCTGCAGTCCTGCTTTGACTGCCTCAGCTACCGATACAGTATTGCTGTCACCTTCTTTATAAATGGCCATTTCAATGGCTTCTTTACCATCTAAACGATTGATCGACTTACGGTCTTTATAACCCAACTTAACCTCAGCCACGTCTTTTACTTTAATGATCCTCCCTCCACGCGTAGTAATGATCAATTCGCGAATGTCATTGATATCTGAGAACTGATTGATGGTTCTGACCAAAAATAATTCATTACCCTGTTTGATGGCTCCTCCTGTCAGGTTGATATTCTCCTGACGCAGACGGCTGGAAATGTCATCGATACTCAAACCCAACTGTGACATTCGAAACTGATCTGGTAAAATTTCAATTTCTTTTTCATAACCACCAGAAATTTTAATAGCCGCTACACCAGCAATCGGATCAAGCTTTTTCTTGAGGATATGATCAGCATAAGAACGCAACGCCTTGAGTGACGCTTCGCCCTCTTGTCCCTCACTCAAGTTTAATGCTAATTGCATAATCGGATCAGTTGATGGATTGAAACGCAACAAAATCGGCGTATCTACATCCAACGGTAACTGCACCGCATCCATTCGATCACGCACAGCATCCCAGGCAAACTCTAATTTGACATCAGAACGCCCGGTGGTTGATATTGAATAGACTCTTGAAATGCCCTTAACCACACCTACTGACTCTTCCAAAGGTTTAGTAATCAGCAGCTCGATCTCTTCCGGCCCAGCATTTTCATATTCGGTACGAATGGTCATGGTTGGATATTCAAGTGAAGGCAAAAGCGTCACAGGCATTTCCTTTATGGCAATAAAACCAAATAACATGATAGTAATGGCCAACATCGCCACCGTAACCCGCCGATTGACTGCAAACTTTGTCAGTGTCTTCATTTCGCCTACAGATTAACTACGTTGACTATAGAATCTGGACTGAGGTTGCCTTTACCAGTAGTAATGACTTTTTGTCCTACTGATAAACCATCAGTTAACTCAATCACATCTTTCATCTCATAACCCAGACTAACCTCTGTTCGCTTGACTTTATCATTACCAACCAACTCATAAATATAAGCAATTTCATCTTCACGAATGATGGCATTCTTATCAACCACTACCACATCGGTACGTTGGTCGTAAATAATTTCAGCTTTAGCAAACAAACCTGGGTGCAATGAATGATCCAAATTATCGACAGTTACAGTAACCTGAAAGGTACCCGTATTGATATCCACCACTGGTGCAATCCGTTCAATTTCACCCTCAATCGTTTTGTTCTTAATGGCATCGAACTGGAACCTGACCGGTAACCCTTTTTGCATTAACAACCAATGATGCTCTGGCACTGAGATTTTGGCTTGTAAAGAATCAAAATCCACCACGTCAAAAACTGCTGTGGCATTTTGAATCAGGTTACCAATCTTGACATGTCTCTTGACCACCATGCCATCAAAAGGCGCCTCAACTTGAGTAAAAGACAAATTCATCTTGGCTTGTTCCATCTGCGCCTTCAGTGATTTGGTCTCAAACCGTAAATTATCGACCTGTTCTTTATTACTTAAACCTTTCTTCAGTAACGACTCAGCACGTGTCAGGTTATTCAGTGATTTTTCATAGTTAGCCATAGCTGCATTAAGTGATAGCTGTTGTTCATCTGACTCCAACACCAAAAGCACATCACCGGCCTTGACCTCATCACCTTCTTCAACCAGAATATCGAGAATGATTCCAGAAGTTTTAGTAGTGACCGTAGCCTGACGGTCAGCCTCTAAAACAGCTGTCGACCTAAAAGTTGCCACTGCTTCACCCAAACGAGTTTCAGATGCTTCAACATTAATAATAATTTTTTCTTCCTTTTCTTTGTCTTTCCCTTTGTTCTGATTTGCTGAATTTCCAGAACAAGCAGACAACCCCAAACAACCAAAAATGAGGGGTAAAAACACTTTTTTACTCATGATAGGTAGTATTGTTAATTTTTAAGATAAAGATTATAAATCAACTGATATGACATTGCTGTATGCCTATAGTCACCTAAAATGGTAACTCAGTAGTATTACCCGTGGTGTATTTTGTACGCCACCATGCCTTCATTATTGAAAACCATCTTTGAATATAAGGTCATCCACTGGTACTGCGTTGGGATCATTGGGGTCAGGTGCTGTGGCGCCACCAATGGCCATTGTCGTCTTGAATTCATGGCTGTCACCACTGGCAATGGGGAATAAAGTGCTCATCTGAAATGCAGTTCTGACATCACCTGGTCCATAATTTTCAAATTCATTAGTTAAAGTTGTTATGGTGTTGTTATGTAATTCATCAGTAAGAACCGACCCCTTTATCTCGTAGCCCACTATACCACCAGCGCGGAACTGAGCATAATCTTGGGACATTTGATAATCATCAAGGTTTGAGAATAGTTTTATGTAATTGTTACTGACATCAGCTGAAACACCCACATTGTCACCACTTTCAAAGATGTCAAAATCTGCATAGTTAAAGAGGTTTATATTTAGGTCAGAATTGCTGTTGTTGGTTATTTTCATGCTACTGAATAATACTGCTTGCTTAAGACTTTCAGATACCTGATCAATGTTATGCGTCAGTTCGGCATCAAAACCCTTGCCATCGACATTAAACCAGGACAATACAGCCACATCGGCATCGTACGTTACCTCATCTGGGTAGTGAGGAAAGAGGTATTCTTTAGAGTCATTATCAATACGATAATAATATCGGTTCGAGCGCAGTACATTCTCAACTGAATTATCAAATACTACTGCTACACCACCAGAAATAAGTCTAAATTTAACTATACCATCGGTGATTAATCCTGGGTGTCCGGCATTAATGAATAATCTGGCATCAGTGACCGACCCTATGTCATTTAAGCTGAGATCATAAATAGTGAGTTTCCAAGTACCAGTAGCCTCTGTACTTTCAAAAGTATCACTCATATAGGTCTCTTCTGGATCATTGAATATCGGCAAAGACAAGGTACGATGTCTTCCTGTGGGTATGGCTTGGTTATCTCCAAGTGCTTGTGCATGTTCAAAGAAATTCATGCCATCGACACCACCTGAGTCATCATCTGTAAACCGATACACGCCTTCTAGGTTACTGCTGTCTCCACAGCTATCCTCTTCTCCAGAAGGTATGGCGCCAAAGATTGAATGGCCAGTCTCATCAGGACTGGACAAAACCACAACTAAATCACCGACACTGGTGTGATTAATTTCCAGCTCCAATTCCACATTATACACAGCAGCGCCTACTACGTTTGAAACGTCAAAAGTGATCTCTAATGGATCGCCAGCATCGACAAGATTACCACAGAGTATTTGACCATCTGGAATCTCACCATTACCGGGAATAGCGCCTTGAAAGACCTTCGCAGTTAATATTTGAGAACAGCACAACAATATCAATAGGTATTTTTTCATGGTATTTATCAATATATAAGTAAAACAACCATCGAAATTTAGATCATTTGAAGGTCAAAATACTTCAAATTTCTCAAATTATTCGCTAAAAAGTGGCAGATTAAGGCTTGAGTAGCTGCTCATAGCGCCTAAATGCACCACGGGTTAGTATTCTTATTTGACTTTTGGGGTAGCCGTCACTATATTTCGCTGAGCAAGTTTTTTCATAGAGTCATCGACTCGATTAACCATAAAAGGAGTAAATCATGTCTTTTGAATTACCTGAACTGCCTTATGCTGAAAATGCATTGGAGCCACATATTTCTGCAGAAACACTACAATACCACCACGGCAAGCACCACAACGCTTATGTGAACAACCTCAACAACATGATCAAAGGCACTGAATTTGAAAACATGTCTCTAGAACAAATTGTGATGAAATCCAATGGCGGTATTTTTAATAATGCAGCACAAATCTGGAACCATACTTTTTACTTCAATGGGTTTTCACCAAACGGTGGCGGTCAACCTGATGGCGTTTTAGCAGAAAAGATCAATGCCGCTTTCGGTGATTTTGCGACTTTTGTTGAAAAGTTCAACGCACTGGGATTGGCCACCTTCGGTTCTGGCTGGGTATGGTTGGTACAAAATGATGCTGGAGCAGTGGAAATTGTCAATACATTCAATGCCGGCAACCCAATGACCGATGGCTACACGCCTTTATTAACCTGTGATGTATGGGAACATGCCTATTATGTAGATACCCGAAATGACCGTGGAGGCTATTTGAAAAACTTTTGGAATCTAGTTGATTGGGACTTCGTAGCTGGCAATCTCAATTAATATAACCAGTCGAATCTGAAAAAGCCCAGGATGAACTTTTTCAGGGTTGATTATAACCACAAAAAAAGCGACTGAATTTAACCACTCAGTCGCTTTTTATCTTGAGTCACGGCTTATGCAATGGTCTCGATTATAACAAATTACAATGCATCAGCCTTAGATGACAAATAATTAGCCACACCTTCAGGTGATGCTTTCATTCCTTCGTCACCATCTTGCCAACCAGCTGGGCACACTTCGCCATGCTCTTCATGAAATGCCAAGGCATCAACCATGCGCAACATTTCATCGACATTTCGACCCAGTGGTAAATCATTAACCACTTGATGACGAACAACATTGTTTTTATCAATCAAGAATGAACCACGAAATGCCACTGCACCATCTGGTGTTTCAACATCATATTTCTTACATGCCTTGTGTGTCACATCAGCGAACATGGTATATCTAACAGGGCCAATTCCACCCTGATTAACAGGTGTATTTCTCCACGCATTATGGGTAAATTGAGAGTCAATAGATACTGCAACCACTTCAACACCACGCTTGGTAAACTCATCCATTCGTTTATCAAAAGCGATCAGTTCAGAAGGACAGACAAAAGTAAAATCCAAAGGATAGAAAAAAACCACTTTTACTTGGCCTTCTGTGGCTTCTTTGAAGTTGTAGTCATCAACAATTTCACCATTACCTAAAACTGCAGCACCTTTAAAATTAGGAGCTTTCTTACCTACTAATACGCCCATTGCGATTTCTCCGCTCAAGTTAAAAAATGGGTATTGTAACGGATCAAGAACGACACATCATTATCAATTACAGATTGTTACTTTCGAAAAAATCAATCAAGCAAAGTTCGCTCACAAAGAAAATTAGCAGCCTTAGTCCGAGCACTGGCCGGCAAAATGTGTCCACCAGCAAAGACATGCTTAACATAATTTTGATTTTCTACCCAACCTGCATCTAAAAATAATTGTCGATCGTATAGAATCTCATTATACAGTGGATCAACATCCCCTACAGACTCAAACACAGGCAACTGTCTGACCGCATTACCTGGCGCGCCAAGATCTTCAGCATATGCAGATAAAACACCTGCATTCACGGCATAAGCAGCAAAATACTCACTATTGAGCAAGAAAAACCAATGCCCAACATGACCGCCAGCAGAAAACCCCCAGCCATAGTAACGATTGGTTTCGATATTGTAGCTGGATTCCATTTGTTCAAGAATGGCCACCCATATAGGCGAATCAATCCCAGGTATCCAGCTCTGAGAACCTGAAGCAACTGGAGCAACCAATATCATCTGGTAACTTTCTGCAGCCTGTTGCCAATAGTTACGCATGTCTAAAGCGTACTGTTGTGTTTGTCCTGGAGGTGCAGCACCATGCAACACCATGATCAATGGCCATGCTTTTTGAGGATCGTAATTACTGGGTATATATGTGTAATATGTACGCTCAACTTGATTAACAACAATGGTTTCAGTTTGTGGTCCTGGATAAGCACCACCGATACCCATGGTCGGTGCAGAATGGTTTTGGAAACCGGAATGATGAATGCGATCAGGACAATCAGACAGACTGGGAATATCAGGCAAAGCACAGACATACCCTTGCCAGAGTAACATCACAAAAAATATATTAGTTTTCTTTTTCAACTTCTAATCGATCAACATTCCTGAAACCTTGCGGTAAAAGATTACCACGTTTAGCACGTGTGCCCAAGTAATGGATCAAATCTTTCCACTTAAAACGGATATAACGAGCACCGGCATGTACCAAAAAGCTTTGTTCTGCTGAAATCACAGCCACAGCCATCAACTTTTCTTCACCAGATTTAAGGCGTTTGGCTGGGATATTAATGAGTTTATTTCCTTTTCCTTTAGCCAGTTCAGGTAGCTCATCCAGTGGAAACACCAACATATAACCAGCTGTAGTTACACAAACTACGTAAGCTTCATGCTCTACTCCAATAGCTTGGGGTTTCATTGATTGAAATCCTTTAGGCACAGAGAGAACAGCTTTACCAGCCTTCATTTTACTGTGTAAATTTTCAACCAAACCATAATAGCCATAGCCAGCATCAGAACACATCAGCACTTTTTTTGACGGTTTTAAACAAGTAACACTGGTCGGTAACATATTATTTTTGAAAGTAAATTTTGCCGTCAAAGCATCACCTTGCCCTCGCGCAGAGGGTAATGTATGAGTAGCTAAACTGAATGCGCGACCATCTGCCGATAGAAAAACGGAAATCAAATTACTTCGTCCCAAAGCATGATCTTGATATTCATCACCTGTTTTATAACTCAAGGATTGAGGATCAATATCGTGCCCTTTAGCGGCCCTTACCCAACCTGCTTTCGATAAAATAACGGTGCTGGGCTCACTGGCAACCAAGGTGGTTTCATCGAAAACACTGGCTGCTTGTCGTTCAACCAATAAAGTATTCCGTGGGTCTCCATAAGTTTCTTTATCTGCCTCAATTTCAGATTTAATCAGTGCCTTCATTTTTGCCCTTGATTTTAATGTTCCTTCCAGATCACTTTTCTCTGCTTGTAATTCAATTTGCTCGGTGCGGATTTTCATTTCTTCTAATCGAGCCAGATGACGTAACCGAGTATCCAAAATGGCATCTGCCTGTATTTCAGAAAGGCTGAATGTGGTCATCAAAACTGTTTTGGGATCATCTTCCTCTCGAATAATGCGGATCACCTCGTCCAGATTGAGATAAACAACCAACAACCCTTCCAGAATATGCAAACGGGCATCCACCTTATCCAATCGATGCTGCAAACGTCTGCGTACAGTATCAGTACGAAAACTTAACCACTCAGTTAAAATAGTTTTCAGATTCTTGACTTGTGGCCGACGATCAAGGCCGATCACATTCATATTGACCTTATATGTTTTTTCCAAGTCAGTAGTGGCAAATAAATGGCTCATCAAGGCATCAAAATCAACACGATTAGAACGTGCAGAAATGACCAAACGCACAGGAGTTTCATGATCAGACTCATCCCGCAAATCACTGACCATTGGTAGTTTTTTAGCACGCATTTGGGTGGCAATTTGCTCTAACACCTTACTACCTGAGCATTGATGAGGTAATGCCATCACCACTAAATCATTACCCTCTCGCTCATAAACCGCCCGCATACGAATACTGCCATGGCCTGTTTGATACATATCCAAAATATCAGCTCTGGAAGTAATAATTTCGGCTTTTGTAGGATAATCAGGAGCCTGAATAAACTGACACAAGGTTTCAATATCAGACTGCGGGCGATCAAGTAAATGTAACAGAGCATCAGCCACTTCTGTTAGGTTATGCGGAGGCAAATCTGTGGCCATCCCCACAGCAATTCCTGATGCCCCATTAAGTAACACATTTGGCAGCCGTGCTGGCAACCACTCAGGCTCCGTTAATGTGCCATCGAAGTTAGGGCCCCAATCCACTGTACCACTGGGTAATTCAGACAATAAAGTCTTCGCATAAGCTGTCAATCGTGACTCGGTATAACGCATGGCTGCAAAAGACTTGGGATCATCAGGTGAACCAAAATTACCTTGACCATCCACTAAGGGATAACGATATGAAAAAGGCTGTGCCATCAGTACCATGGCTTCATAACAAGCTGAGTCACCATGCGGATGAAACTTACCAATCACATCACCAATGGTTCTGGCTGATTTCTTATGTTTGGATTGAGCTGATAAACCCAATTCACTCATAGCATATACGATGCGCCTTTGTACTGGTTTTAGCCCATCACCGACAAAAGGCAATGCACGATCAAGTACCACATACATTGAGTAGTCTAAATACGCTTTCTCAGCATATTCGCCCATAGAGATCGATTCGAAATCCATTCTTTACTGTACTAGTTAAAACCACGATTGTAGCGGATTTTCGCCGATTTTTTTAGCAACATTTGCTTTCTTACTTGAATCCAATACAATCCCAGCACCAAGCTGTTTGATCTGGGACAGATCAACGGTACCACAGATCGCTTCCCGAACCACTGTTGGCTTCCTGAGTTTCCTCCATGTACAGACCTAAAACAACAACAAAGCAACTGTCATCAATCAAAGCACTGATTTTTCATGATTCTTTTTTGTAAAATTGCAGCCCTTTATTTCTACTTATTTGGGGCAGGCTCACTATGTAGCCAAGCACTTCACTGCTGATGAAGCTAAAAAACAAATCAAAACGCTACAACCCGATGTAGTCATCGAACAGTGGGCCGAGATCGTCACTTGCCGAAATTAAGGCCCGCTTTTACATCAAAGGCCATAGATTGAAGTTACGCAGTTGATCATTTATAATTAATCGTCTATCACAAATGAGATATAGCTACGATGAAACAAATAATCTTTCTTATGATTTTGTGTACTCAAGTAGCAGCGATAGACTTGTATGAATACAATGAAATCGAGTCATTCCTGCACCAGCACCAAACCAAATCAGGTGAACTGACAGCTAAAATTTTATCACATAAACAACCATTGAAAGTTTTGAACGAATGGCTTTTAAGTGACCAAAGTTCCTTAGCCAAAGAGTATGGGCTGACTCAGTTACTCACTTACATGTCAACCATGCCACCAGATTCTTTCTATGATCACACCCTGGAATTTCTAGCTGCATACCAACCCAAAGCGACTCAATTGCACAGTGAAAGTAGTGATACACCAGAGGCCATATTTAAAATATCCAGTCAAGCCAACGGAGTCAAAAACATCTGGCAAATGAAACGGACACAACAGCTGACTCAACAGATCATTCAATACAGCCAAACACCATGGCAAGATTTGTTAGCACTTACAGAAAATAAGAACACCTCTTTCTTGGGTATCAAAAATGCCATCAATGATGCCAGTATGAAAGACCTTTCACCAATCATCAATAACTTATTAGAGGAAAACACATGGCCCGTTAATTCTGGCACCTTAGTAGTTACTTTAAGTCAAAAATTAAACGATGCGTTTTTCTATCAAAAAGCACTGGAGCGGCTGGAAAGAACAGCTGCCGAACGGTTATATAGACACTTGGCGGAGCAGGGACAATGGAAACTTCTCATAGCTCCAATCACTGGTCAAGCCAATCGATCATTTGTTACCAGTTTGTTGGCACAGTATCAAGACGGAAACCCTGAAGTTGAAACTTTCTTAATTGATCAATTGAGCAACCCAAAAACTGCTTCTGGTGCTGCTTTTGCCCTTTCTCAAAACCAGAATCCTGTCGTTTGGCAACAATTACTGGACATGGCAAAAGACAGCGATAACAAAGCTGTTCATCAGTTGATTGAATTCAGTTTGAATAGCAACCTCAATGCCCGTCAATGGATCAAAAAGGTAAAACAATGAAAAACTGGTTAAAAATCATTCCAATGCTTATTGTGCTATACATTCAGGAATTATCAGCCCAACAAATCATCGACTGGACAGAGCAAAACGGCACATTGGGCCTGGGTTATCCAGTACCGATTCCTGTTGATACATCTGAACCATTCGATGGTTTCAGAACCTATGCAGGATTACACAGCAAACACCAACAAATCACTGCTGAAAACCCCAACATCACAGCCCATATCATAGGACAAACCCTATCGGGCCATGACATATGGGCTTACCGTCTCAGTGATGAGGATGGACTGACTCGATATGGTATTCCAGAAGGTGGCATGCTCATTAACGGAGGCATTCATGCCAGGGAATGGCAATCACCAGAGACAACAACAGCGATTATGGAATTGATCCATGCCAATCGCAGTGATCAATCCATTCATCAATTTTTGTTAGAAAGTACCAATATTGTGATCATTCCAGTTAATAATATTGATGGGTTTCTACAAACTCAGCGTTATCCGAGAAGCAATTATTACTCAGCGCAAGAAGGACCGAGAGATGGACGCATGAGGCGCAAAAATATGCGTGATGTTGATGAAGTATTGACCACCAGTAACGATCATTTATTTGGCATTGACTTAAACAGAAATAACAGTCCCTACTGGGCTGCAACTGAAAACTCAAGTAACCCTCGATCATCGGGTGACCCGACATCGATTGTCTATCGAGGCAATGTTGCGTTTTCTGAACCCGAATCGCAAGCCCGTTTGAACGCCGTTAATTTATTGGACGAGAATCATATCCGCATATACACTGATGTCCATTCCTTTTCACAAGTTCACTACTCAATCTCAACTTTTAACACCAACCGCAACACACTACAAACTAATTTATTAAGTGACTTCACAAAATACCATGCAGCACTACCAGGCAACAAAAACTATGTAAACAGACCTGCACCAGCAGGATTTGGGATTGGTTCAACAGACGAGTATTTTGGAACCACCTATGAAATTCCATCATGGACTTTGGAGATAGAACCGAGCGGTAATTTATTTCCAGATGCGCATCCCAATCTTCCAGGAAGTGGTGCAGACTACGGCGGCTTCGTCAATGATGGTCACGATGGATTTATTTTACCAGAGTCTGAAATACGGCGAGTCAGAGACAATTTGGCAAAAGCATTTATTGCTGTTTGGTACGGTCAAGCTGGACCACCTTCGATCACTCAAATGAGGATTATTGATCCTGACTATGATGCCATTGTTTTCGATGCTGAATGGGATCGAATCGATCAGGACAAACGGACTCTATATAAAAACCAGATTGACTTGATCAAACCTGGAAAAACATACCAGATGGTATTGCGTTTTGATAAACCCATGCGTGTTGAAAATGAACAAGGAGAAGCTGCTAAGCTGCCAGGCATTAACCTCACCATGAACCCAGTCATACAGGCCAGATTAAATAATGAAGTTGTTGAAATCGAAACCAATAATGGTGAATGGTTAAACGAAAAAAACAACACTTGGAAGTCGTTTAAACACTATAAATTTGATACTTTTGTTACCGAATTCTCACTTGATGAAAATGTTATGTTTTCTGAAGGTGATGAAATCAGCTGGCGGATAGTTGCTTTAGATTTACTTGGACAAACAACAGATGGTAACCCTGCCACTGCAGTGACATGGTCGGCAGGTCAATGGCAAAACCTGGAAAACAGTTCGGGCGAGTTGTCCATTTTTGGCGGATTTGATACCACACTGACCAGCCAACTGGGAGCGCATCATAGCTATGATGTACCACCCAGAATAGCTGCCACTGGTTTATATTTTGCCCCAGATCGCGCAGGCGAAGGCATCAGCCTTGAAGTACTGGATACCGAAAATTTTTGGATGACCTGGTACACTTTCGATGATCAAGGCAGACAAAATTGGTATACGGGACAAAACAACTATCTGGGTAATGTGTTACGAACACCATTATATCAAGGTTCTGGCGGACAATTTGGTCCTGACTTTGACCCAAATAATATTGAAATCAGTCAATTTGGTGAGCTGGAAATGACCTTCAGTGGAGGGATAGAACTACCGGAACCAATTGGCTTACAGCACTTCTTTCGCACTGCAGCCGTTAAATTTACCTACCCTGATGGTCATACATTCAGAACCACATGGGAACCATTGAGCGTCGCTGCCGGTTTTTATAGTGATCTGTACAAAGATGGTCTCGACCCACCAATCATCACACCAGAAGTGCCTAATCAACCACCAGCTTACACAGGCTCTTGGTATTCAGCTGGTCGCAGCGGCATCGGCTATCATATCCAAATTTTGGAAGATGGACGCGCTGCCTTACTTTGGTACGACTATTCCCCAATTGGAGAGAAAAAATGGCTGGTTGACATGCAAGGTGAAATCACAGAAACAGCTAATGGTATTAACCTACAATTTAATAACATCAGTCAAGTCGAAGGCACAGTCTTTGGCGCATCATTCAACCCCAACGATATCATCTCCACTCCTTGGGGCAACGCTACTTTTGAGCTGCGCTGCTATCAAGGAAGTATGAGCTATGAAAGCAGTGATCCTGACTATGGTACTGGTGGTTATGACATTGAACCACTGACACGACCTGCCGGCAATCAATTTGGTTGTCAATAACAAATAGTTTTGGAGTGTGCCACCTTGAGTCGCCAGACTCAAGTAAGGTAGAAAAACAGCAACAAAATCACACTTTTGCTCAGCTGAGCAATTCTAAGGCGCCAGCCCAAGCCAATCACGTGGTTTCAAGTAATCATACAATTTGGCTTCCTGTGTACCAGTTTCAGGCCTGTAATTATAGCGATAAGAGACTTCTGGCGGCAGCGACATCAAGATCGATTCAGTGCGTCCGCCCGATTGTAGCCCAAACAATGTCCCTCGATCATAAACCAAATTGAACTCAACATAACGTCCACGCCTGTATTTTTGAAACACTTTATGTTCGCTATCAAACGCACTATCCCGATGTCTTTTAACGATGGGCAAATAAGCTTCACAATAAGCTCGACCAACTGCCTGTATAAATTCAAAACACCGATCAAATCCCCACTCATTTAAATCATCAAAAAACAAACCACCAACACCACGGGTTTCACCCCGATGCTTTAAATAGAAATAGTCATCACACCATTTTTTATAACGCGGATAAACATCATCGCCAAAAGGCTGACAAGTATCATAAGCCACTTGGTGCCAATGCTTGATGTCTTTTTCAAAAGGGTAATAAGGCGTTAAATCAAAACCACCACCAAACCACCAGTGAGCCTGTTCACCATCCTTTGGCACCGTTCTAAACACTCGTACATTAGCATGAGATGTCGGTATGAATGGGTTATCAGGATGGACTACCAGAGAGACGCCAGATGCCTCAAAGGTCTGACCTAACATTTCAGGCCGTTTGGCCGTCGCTGCCGCTGGCAAAGCATCTCCTTTGACATGTGAAAAATTCACACCTGCCTGCTCAAAAACATCACCATTCAATACCCGAGTACGCCCCCCTCCTCCATTATTATGCTGCCAAACATCTTGATGAAAACACCCCCTATATTCGACAGATTCTAAATGGGAACAAATATCGTCCTGTAGAGATTTTAAAAAAGCCACCACTTGGTCAAATTGTGATTGATTCATTGCTTTATGTGTTGTTAATGATTGCGCTATTATAACCCTCAAGATGCGCTAACTTATTATTTGAACGGATAAAATTCCATTACCGCGGCCAATCTCTCTTGCTATAATCATTAATAAGGCATCCCTATTAATGTCATGTGAGGCTGAAATATTCGGTTAACTGGTGCGACTTGATACATATTAACCAACCGTTGTATGTGTTCTCTAACCTTCATGGCAAAGCACGCCAAGTTGCCAGGTCAGTTAAATGTCCCTCATTAAAAGCCAATTCCTTTAATCCCATGACATTAATGATTAAAGTCTGATCAATATCAAGATGATCGGCCTTTACCTTCAATTCTTCTTTCATCGCTTTTAAGGCTTCACCTTGCCCACTAGTGAGTTTAATTATTTTAGGTAGGACAGTACTGTCTATTTGGGCGGCTTGGTATAATACTGTCATGATGTCATCAGCATGAATCTTAAGCATTTGGGGATGGATGTGTTGATTAAACAAGTCAGTTTTATTTTTGACTTTTAAAACAATGGCAATCAGTTGTTGGGGGTTAAGTATCCAATTCCTTGGTTTATTACGCCTTATCGCCTGTTCTTCACGCCATTGTAATAAAGCCCACAAGCGTTGTTGGCCAGATAGATTCAATCGCTCTGACTTCACTACTTTTTGGAAAAGTTTTTCGATATGTGTGTCAACGGTTACTTGGGCAAGCTGTTGCGACATCAACACATCAAACAAGGGTTTCAGACCACGTTCTTGCATTTGTATAGACAACTGTGACTTGAGCTCAGTCAGATACACAATATCTTCAATCGCATAGTGAATTTGGGCATCAGTCAACGGCCTTTGTAACCAGTCTGAACGACTCATGGTTTTCGATAGTTCAATATTCAAAAGGTCCTTGACTAGATTTTGATATGAGTAATGCAGCCCATAGCCACAGATGGCTGCTGCCACTTGTGTATCAAACAAAGCTTCAGGTAAAGAACCAGTAAGTTGGCTCCATAAACACAAATCTTCTGAGCCAGAATGCAAAACCACTTTATTCATGGCCCTGAACATAACAGGGGCCAACTCTTTATCTAACAAATCGACAAGATAAGCGGTGTTCTCAATCATTACTTGCAACAGCGCTGGGTTCATATCATATGTCCGACTTCGTTCAAATTCAGTATCAATCGGGTAATAACATTCATCATCACACATTTTTACTAATTTACTTAATGGTTCTGGTTCATCTATCCACTGATAATTTGTTATGATTGTACTCATGAAAATATTTCGAATGAAGCTTGCTTTAATGACCATTTTAATAGCTGGTTGCCAACATGCAAGCCATAAGCCTGAATTGACGAGAATAGCCATCATATCAATCAATGATGTTTACAGAACGGTCGGCATTGACAATGGCCAAACCGGTGGCTTAGCGCGCGTTAGAACACTTCGCAAACAACTCTCTTCTGAATATGATCATGTGCTGTTATTACACGCTGGAGACTTTTTACATCCATCTTTTAACAGCAAACAAGATAATGGTGCATCAATGATTCAAATCATGAACTACCTTGATGGATCATTCGACCACTTTGATGATGACATGTTAGTTGTATTCGGCAATCATGAATTTGACAAAAGCAGTGCTCAATATACATCGTTAATGAGTGGCCTGATTGCTAACAGTGAGTTCACTTGGCTAGATAGCAACATCGAATGGCAAAGTGACTTTATCCAACCCGAACAATTACAATCATATGTATTGAAACACTATGGTCAAATAACTATTGGCGTTTTCGGTTTCACCACTGACATGCAACACCCCACATATGTAAAATCGTTTAACGACTATCGATCCACAGCAGCTCACTATGTGCCTCTGCTGAGAGCACAAGGGGCTGATATAGTGATTGCACTGACACATCATTGGTTACAAGATGACATCGCTATGATGAAATTACCCGAAGCCATTCGCCCTGACATCATCTTTGGCGGCCATGAACACTATGCACAAACTGAGGTCGTCAATGATCGTTGGATTATCAAAGCAGATGCAGATGCAGCTTCGGCTGCGGTTGTGGAAATAACCAATGGTCAAATTGGAGCGCCTATGATTGTGCCACTAAATAATAAAATTGAACCAGATCCAAACACTGATTATTGGGTTCAACGGCTGGATGCTGATATCAACCATGATTTTTGTACTCAAAATGACCAAGAGTTACAATGCCTTGATCGAATTGTCGGCCTAACTCAAGTGACATTGGAAGCAGAGGAAACTCAAATACGCCGCTTTGAAACTAACCTTGGGAATTTACTCACTGACTTGGCAAAAAATGCATTTGATGCATGCGGTGCAGATGTTGCACTACTCAATGCAGGTTCTATCCGACTCAACCAGAATATTCCTGCTGGTAGTACCATCACCGAAAAACACTTAGCAGAAATGTTCCCTTATCGATCAGACTTACGACTGATTGAAATTACAGGACAAACTCTGCAGGATATGCTCAATCATAGCGTTTCAGGCTGGACAGCCAATGGCCACTGGCTACAAGTATCAGGTCTGGCATATATACATGACTCTGAACAACAGACGACCTCTCATATACACATCAAAGAACAAAATCAACCCATCAATCCAGAAAAACCATACCGTGTGGTGGTGCCACATTATCTGATCTCCCCCAAATACGATCAAGACGGTTATGTAATGATCAATGAACAAATGCAGCTTGAATGCCCCGCTAATGGTAGCGAAGTCGCAATGTTATTTCGCCAATACCTAGCTGCTCACCCAAATGGTATTAGACCAGTTAAACAAAACCGGATTTGTCACCAACAGACCCAAAATTGCTACTGAACATGTTGGGTTTGAACTTTAAAGAATTTTTCATGCTGGGATTAGGACTTGCGTTGTTTGCTGCACTGTATTATCTAAAAACAGGACCACAACTCTTTGCTCCGACTGTTACTTCTGTTGAAATTGCTACAGAGCCGGTAGAAATCGAAACAGTCACTGAACCAGCTCTACCGACAACAGTGATTGAACAAGTCCAAATTCCTGATTGGCTAGAGAACAAAGATAAATATGATTTATCGGGATTAACCGTTGATGATTTATGGCAATTTGCTGTCACTGCACATGAGCAGAGTCATGATTTTTACCCTCATCAACAAAATGCACTGTTCTACCTGTTACAAGCACAGCAGGCTGGACTGAACACTCCAGAAAGTCAGGGAATGATGACTGAACTTCAAGCACGCCTTTACACAGAAGCTGATAGCGCGGATGCTGCTGGTAAAAAGGCTATTGTTGGGGCCTTGTCACTGTATCTGGACTTCATCAATCTGTTTATTATGCT
>JAUIGR010000043.1 GCA_030430025.1 Gammaproteobacteria bacterium | reverse complement strand
TGGGCCTCGGTCAACCTTTTGGGTTCTTTTAACTGGGTTTCAGTGACGAAATGTTTACAGTCTTTTTTTGCAATCTGGGCAGGATTTCCTAAACACAATTCTTCACCCATTAAATAATTATAAAAAGAAATCACTGCAGTGAATGAAGAAGTTAGGGTTTGTTGTGACGGTCGGTATTTGCGTTTATCCACTTTTTTTAAAGCTTGCGACTTAGGCGCCTGCATTTTAAATGGCCGCCAGTTTTCCTGGGACTGGAAATAACCATCATAAAATTTAAAACGGTCGGCATTATCAGAACCAATCCAAGTCACCGGTGGTTGCCAACAAAAATCGGCATAATCTAAAATGTCAGTTTTTTTAAATGCATCAATTGGTTTGTCATGGATTAAAAAGCTCCATAACAAAAAACGTTCGATTTCATTTCTGAAACGTGTGTAGGTATGCTGAGATTTATTTCTGCCTGTGTACAGCAAAAACTCTTTGGCCCAATCTATGTGTTGTTGTTGCCAATCTTTTAATTCATTATAAACCACAGCCAGCTGCGGATAATCATTGAACTTAAAATGCTTTAATTCTTCATAAACAGGAAAAATAGGAAATGGTTTAGGAACGGATGCCATGTTATTGATGCTCAAGTAATTGTTTAGAACCATTGTATCGCTTTATATACACTATGTCCAATACTAAAGCGTACCGGATATAATGAGTTTTATGCTGTACAATACTCAATACTTTTAGTACTCTAATGATTTGCATAAAACACATTTGTTATGAGTAAACAACAAGAGATTTTAGAGTTAGTAAATAATTGGCTGAAATTTGCTGAAGCTAAAAATGCTGTTATTATAGCAATAACAGGAACTGCTATTTTTAATCTAATTAGACTCCATATCACCACTGAGCTGCATATAATTGCTGATATCTATATAGCCCAACTAGTGATATGTCTAACTTTTTCGTTTTTAATTGCATTATCCTCATTCGTACCAATTACAAATTATCTGTTTATCTTACCCAAAGACAAGACTGCTGAATCTGATAATTTACTCTTTTTTGGACATCTTGCTAAATACACTAAAGATGATTTGATAGCTAAGTTTAATATGGCTGAAGAAACTGAAACAAATACAAAGTTCAGAGATATGTACATTGAGCAAATTTTAGTCAATTCAAGAATTGCAATGAGTAAATACTACTTCTTTAATCTAGCAGTTACTCTAATTTTTTGGGGAGTACTCTCCCCTATTATTGGCCCTATTGTAGTCAATAGCATTAAAAAAAATCAAAGGAGCATAACAAAAAGTGTCTAACCAACTATTGCCAAGCATTGAAAGCATTATCAAAGCATCAAAAGAACTTTTCAAACAGACTGTCGAAATTACTCAGAAATCATCGATTCCTGACACGCAGGATATCCCAATTGCAAATCCTAAAAAATGGTTACGAATCGAAGATGTAATTTGCATTTTTGTTGACATGAAAGGTTCGACTTTATTGAGTGCCAGTAAACATGATAAAAGTACTGCGAGTGCTTATCAACTATACACAGGTACAGGAGTCAAAATTTTTCATAGCTTTGAATCACCATATATCGATGTAAGGGGTGATGGCGTACTGGCCTTATTTGATTCCGATAAAGCTCACACAGCATTAGCAGCTGCAGTAACATTCAAAACATTTGCCAATACAGTTTTCAAGTCATTAGTATCAGATAAAACAGAATTAGACATAGGTAGCCATATGGGAATTGACATAAAAACACTTCTTGTCAAAAAAATAGGCTTAAAATCAATCAATGGCCGAACAGATCGAAATAATGAGGTCTGGGCAGGCAGACCAGTTAATATGGCAGCAAAACTATCAAGCTTATCTAATGATAATGAACTACTCATATCAGATAGGTTTTTCAAAAAGTTGAAGAGTGATGCAGCATTAAGAACATGCGGTTGCCCAAATGATGAAAAAGTTAATTTATGGGAGGAAAAGGATTTATCTGATGATGATCGATTTGATTTCAACAAAGCCTATTCATTGGGTAGCAATTGGTGTACCAAACATGGAAAAGAATATTGCCAGATATTATTGGATTTTGATACTGAATAGATCAATACCTGCCCTGCTCTGAACTTCTCTTTCTTTTATACAGCCTAGTGTGACAAGTATTGGTATCGCCCAACAGTTTTTGACTTTATTCCATAACCTTTAGATTCAAATACATCAAAAACAGCATTAATTACCACCAATGGTAATTTTAATGAATCTCTAAGCATCTGACCGTCCAGCCATATCCCTGATTCGCAACGATCTACTATATCAACTAACTCATCCATTTTATGTTTTTCCTCATACTTGTCACAAAGATATAGCAGAAAAGTTGAGTCAGTTAAATTAATTCCCTCTGGTACAGAATGGCCAAGTCCTCTGGTCATGCCGATTAAATTTGCCTTTTTTATAACTGCTAAACATCTTTTATATTTGCGATAGAAGTTGTCATCAAATTTAAGATTCCAAGAATCCTGAGCTTTAACTTGAATGTATATGATCTCTGACAGTTGATCTATATCTTCGTGTAAATAACTTATTGGATCCTCAAATTTAGTAATACGTTTATCAGTATTAATGGATTCTAGTTCAGAATGATATTGAACAAGACTAGAAGAACCGGGGAATGAGGCTCCTGCAATCCTTATCAATTTACTGAACCAATTACTCATTCAATGGCAATTTCATTAATTAGCCTTTTAGGGGTTTTGCGCACACTCCCTCGAAAATTCACACTTATTGACTTATGTGTCTGATTTAAAACAATAATAATTGAGTTAAATTGCCTATTCCATTCATTGTTTACCTTTGTTTTAAAAAATAATTAGCTCTAAATCAGGTTGTTATTTTGGTTTTTGCACCAGGTACGGCTTCAGTTTCACACATTTCCTCGAAAATTCACATTCAAACACCTATGTTATTGAATTTATTATAGATTATAGAGCAAACTTTTGTGATTATATGGTTTATGATTTGAAGCTGAACGTATCATACCTTATTATCTAGAAATGAAAAAAATGATATGCATTTCAAATCCATTGCTTCAAGATGTTTTTATGACTCGAAAATATCAGGTAAACCTTGATGAAATGCATACATTGGTTTCAGAAACGGATGCATTAGAACTTCAACTATTTAAGGACTATCAGGGTTTCATAAACAAATTCGGCGGTGTGCCTTTACAGATACAGTTGGGTAATAATACAGCTTTCATCACTGCCTATATTACTGGCAATGAAACCTTTATCGGTCGCATTGCTATCGATGAGTTAAGTGACAGAATTTAAAGGTCATCAGAAATCATGATGCCACTCTATTTTTAACCGTTCAGTTAATCATTTTCATAATATACTGATGGATGAAGTATCCAAGAATCAACAGAATCAAACCCAGGACATAGGTGCCAATAAAATCCAGCTTGAGTTTTTCCGAGAAAAAGAAAGGCAGAAAAAACAGGTATGAGATGGGTACGGCGATGAAGATGCTCTTGGCAAAAGCTATGGATGCAGCACTGTCTTTAGTTTCAGTATATGTAAATACCAAGGCTAACATTGAAGCAATCGGCAGAGCGATGATGAAACCAGCAAGTGCTGGTTTCTTTTGTGCCAACCACGAAGTGAAAACGATCACGCAGGCCACGATGATGACTTTAATGGCCGGGAACAAATATGTCATATTAAAATTCTCAAATAGATGTATGTCTTACTCGCCTACAAAAGTAATTAGTAAAACTTTACATGAACTAAGTTCTCAAACTGAATGAGGATCGGTCACTCAGTTTGAATTATTCAAAAGTCATTTGTTCATGCTGATATCAATAATTAACCCTTCTACATCAATGGTCAATAAAATTTCTTCACCATTATTTTCATTAACACCCTTAACAACATAGTTATTGGATTTAATTTCAGAAATTGAGAAATTTGATTTTTCAACATTTGACCAGGATTCATCTAACTTACCTGTGCCATAGCCCATGTCTTTGAAAGCCATCTTTTTTGTTGTTGTGTATGCCAGCTCAATGGCTTGAGAAGCAGTGATTTCATTATGTCCACCGACATGTGCCATAACATGGCTGTAATAGAACATTGAACACATGAGGAACATAACAGCTGTAAATTTTTTCATTATTTTTACCTTTCTATTAAAAAATTATTTAATACCTTCAATGGTATAAGAGCCACTGAAAATGAGTTGAATTTTTACATCCTGATCAGATGTATTTTTCCAGTACCAACCATGGGAACCATCAAATGGTGCAGTGAATTGTCCTTTCATTTCTGTGGTTGTGGTTATGACATAACTTTCAAAATAACCAGATGTATCATTCTGGGGTTCGCCATGAAGGTCGACATAAACTTCAGGCCCATCAGTGAACCACTCATATTTGATGACATCATATTGTTTAACCTTTAATTTGTATTCAATACCTCGCCCTGAAGGAACAGTAACTATTGTTGAATGATTCCCGTCACTTACAGTTTCATTTGGATTTTGACTGACTTGTTCTTCTGCGCCATTAAAAACGGTTAAGCCCAGTTTATTACCCACACCAGTTGGATCAATGTTGTATTCTGCAGGCAAAATGACGAAGATTAAAGTAATGACTGCAACAACAAATGCGAAGAGTGTTGCTTTAAGAAGTGATTTTTTATTGTTTGTTTCCATTTGTATCTCAATTAATTGATAAAGTACCCTGTCATTTGCAAACCGATAAGCATAAAGCCAAGGCTCATTAATACAGTGTTGGTGACAGTTGCAAACTTAAGAAAACTATTGTGTTGTCTCCAGTAATTAATAGCCAGGAGAATAAACATCAAAGCCAAGAATTGACCCAGTTCAACACCAATATTAAAAGCCAGTAAGTTAATGACCAAACCTTCTGTTGGTAAATTAAATTCCTGTATTTTAGTTGCCAAACCAAATCCATGGAATAAACCAAAGATAAGTACTGCTGACTTGGGATTGGGTTGAATACCAAAAACTTTTTTGAAACCTCCCAAATTATCAAACCCCTTATAGACAACAGATAACCCAATAATGGCATCAATCAAATATGCGTTAAAATGAATGTTTGCAAGCACACCACTCATCAAAGTCAGACTGTGGCCGATGGTAAACATGCTGACATAAAGCAACACATCTTTGGTTCTATGAAGGAAAAACAAAACACCAACCAAAAATAACAAATGGTCGTATCCTGTAACCATGTGTTTGGCACCTATGTACATGAATGGCGTGAATTGTATTCCGGTATTATTTTCTAGAAATTTTCTTGTTGTGTCATCTACACCGTGGCCAATGGCTTCTAGAGAAATTAACGACAATACGATTCCAATTGGTAGCAGCAAAAATATCTTTCCTGGTTTCATTGTATATTCCCTATTGTTGTTAATGAGCTATTTGCTCAACAGGCTTTTTATCTTTGTGCAGTAGTTTATACAAAACTGGAAGCACAACCAGAGTGAGTAATGTTGATGAAATCACACCCCCAATGACCACAGTCGCTAAGGGCCTTTGAACCTCTGAACCAATGCCTGTGTTCAAAGCCATCGGAATGAAACCCAAAGATGCAACCAATGCAGTGGTCATCACAGGTCTCAATCGAGTCATTGCACCTTGAATGATGGAGTCCTCAAGCCCGAAGCCTTTTTCACGCAATGACCTGATGAAAGACACCATGACCAAGCCATTTAAGATGGCAATTCCAGATAAAGCAATAAAACCAACTGCTGCAGAAATTGAAAAAGGGATGTCTCGGATTAACAAGGCAAATATACCACCTGTAAGCGCTAATGGCACTCCTGAAAAGATAATCATTGAGTCTTTGAAGGATCCAAGAGCAAGGATTAATAAGCCTACAATCAGAACAAGTGTAATTGGAATCACAACGCTTAATCGTTTGGATGCTGATTGCAGTTTTTGATAGGTTCCACCGTATTCAACCCAATAGCCTGAAGGAATGTTGACCTTTTCTTCAATGGCCGCTTTGATGTCAGCAACAAAACCTCCGAGGTCTCTACCGCGGACATTAGCTGTGACCACTATTCTTCTTTTTCCATTTTCACGATTGACTTGATTGGCACCTTCGATCAGTTTAATTTCGGCCAGCTCTTTGAGAGGGAGAAACCTTGATTCGTCAAGGAAAATAGGTAAGTTATGCAATTTATCAACGTCACTTCTTTGCTCTTCTGGGAGCCTAACAACTATATCAAATCTTTTGTCTCCTTCATAATACTTACCAACTTGCATGCCACCGATGGCAGTGGAAATTTGGTTTTGTAATTCAGATTGTGTGATGGAGTGAATAGCCAATTGTTCAAGCTTTGGAATGACTGTTAACATCGGCAATCCTTTGATCTGCTCTACCTGCACGTCTGCAACACCAGCAACATTTGAGATGGCTGACTCAACGGATGAACCAATTTCGGACAGTTGATCAAAATCATCACCAAATACCTTGATGGCAAGTTCAGCTCTGACGCCAGCCAATAATTCATTAAATCTCATTTGAATCGGTTGCAAAAACTCATAGCGATTCCCTGGAATGGTATTGACGGCTTCTTCTAATTCCTTAACTAATGCTACTTTTGTTTTCCTGGGATTAGGCCATTGATCTCTTGGCTTAAGTATAATGAAATTATCTGCCACACTGGGCGGAACCGCATCGGTAGCCACATCTCCTGTACCGATTTTAGAAAATACGCGTTCAACTTCAGGGAGTTCACGGATTTTTTGTTCCAAAATTTCCTGCATTTCAATTGATTGAGTCAAAGAAGTTCCTGGGATTCGTAAGGCATGCATCGCAATATCTCCCTCATCAAGGTTAGGCACAAATTCGCTGCCCAACCTGGAGGTCATTAACCCTGTGAATATCAATAATGCGAGGGTCAATAACAGGATTCCCCAGCGAAACTTCAGTGATAAATTCAGAATGGGTCTGTACACGGCACTGCTCGCTTTCATAATGAAATTTTCTTTTTCTGTGATTTTCCCTTTGAAAAATACAGCAATGGCAGCTGGCACGAAGGTAATTGAAAGAACAATCGCCGCAAGCAAAGCGATGACAACTGTTGTTGCCATTGGATGAAACATTTTACCCTCTACGCCAGAAAGTGCGAATATGGGTATATAAACAGCTGTGATGATGAACACACCGAACAATGCTGGCCGAATGACCTCTCTGGTCGCCTCAAATACCAGATTGAATCGTTTTTGGAGGTTTAGCTTTTCAGCATTATTCTCACTTAAACGCCGCATGCAATTTTCCACGATGATGATGGCTCCATCAACCAACAATCCGAAATCCAAAGCACCTAAACTCATCAAATTAGCACTCACTCCTGTTTGCACCATACCTGTAATGGTCATCAGCATGGCAAATGGAATGACTGCCGCAGTAATCAGTGCTGCCCTGATGTTTCCTAGCAGCAAGAAAAGAATGAAAATAACCAATAAAGCACCTTCAAGCAAATTGGTTTTGACAGTGTTTAATGTTTCGTTGACCAGCTTGGTTCGATCATAAACGGCATTAACAACAATACCTTCAGGTAGATTTTTTTTAATCTCTTCAAGTTTACTTGAGATGCCGATTGCCACTTGTTGACTGTTTTCGCCAATAAGCATAAATACCGTGCTCATGACAACTTCTCTGCCGTTTTGAGTGGCTGCTCCAGTCCTGAGCTCTTTACCTTCTGTAACCCTAGCGACATCTTTTGTTCTGATTATTTGACCAGCAATGGTGGCTATGGGAACTTCATTTATCTGTTCCAAATCCTGTAATTGACCAGGAATTCTAACCAACCATTGAGCACCATTTTTTTCTATAAAGCCAGCCCCTGTGTTTTGATTATGTTGGGCAATGGCATTGATGATATGCTGTTGTGTCAGCCCATATGCCAAAAGTTTTACAGGCTCAATTGTTATAAGTATTTCGCGTTCAAAACCACCAATTGGATTGACTTCAACAACTCCATCAACTTGCATCAATTGAGGCCTGATTATCCAGTCATGAATGGTTCTTAAATCAGTAGGCGTAATTGGATTTCCATTTTCATTCAATGCCCCAGGTACACTGTCTACAGTGAACATGAAAATTTCTCCAAGCCCTGTAGCAATGGGGCCCAGTTGAGGAGTCAGGTTTGCCGGCAATTCAGATTTGGCTGCAGTCAGTTTTTCACCTACCAACTGCCTGGCAAAATAAATATCAGTCTCATCAGAAAAAATGGCCACAACCTGAGAAAGCCCATACCGCGAAACTGATCGGGTATTAACCAGATTTGGAATACCGGCCAGCGTTGTTTCAAGTGGGAAGGTGATTCTTTGTTCTACTTCAAGTGGCGTGTACCCAGGTGCTTCGGTGTTGATCACAACCTGAACATTGGTGATATCCGGAACTGCATCAATTGGTAGTTTGGTAAAATTCCATATACCCAGTCCAGACACAAACAGGACTGCGACCATGATCAGTATATTGCGTCTGATTGAAAAATTTAGTATTGTTTCTAACATAGTATATTCTCAGCCTTTCCAATCAATGGTCGTGCGATGCTCCGGATTTCTCAATATCAGCTTTGATGATGTAACTGTTCTTCGATACGTATTCTGTACCAGTGGTAATGCCTCCCAACACCTCAATCCAGGGCTCAACCACTCTGCCTAACTCAAGCATCCTGACTTCATATTGATCACCAACCTTTGCGTATACCACTGTGAAATCACGAAACCCTTGAAGTCCTGTGGTTTTAACCGCATTGACGACCTGATATGAGTCAATAAGAATGTGTGCTTTAATAAATTCTCCCACCGCAAATAAGCCTGAGCTGTTGTCGATTTTTGCTCTGAATATTTTTGCCTGATTGCGGTTTACTTTAAGCAAAGCGTCCAGTATTTCACTCGTAACCTGTTTATCTGAAGCTAAACCCAAAATAGTCACTGGATCACCAATGTGGACTTTAGTTTGATCTGAGGGAAATACTTCCAGTTCAGCAATGAGTTCTGCTTGATTGGTGATAACCAATAAAGTTTGATCCAGTGCTTGTTCACCGGTAGATACATACTGTTCAGTGATGATGCCATCAATTGGAGAATAGATTTTATATGTCTGCAAACTATCATTTCCTTCCACACTCAGTAACAGCTGGCCTTTTTCAACCCGTTCTCCGAAAGTCACATGTATTGACTTAATAACCCCAGGAAAACGAGCACGTATGTTTCGAGATGCGTCTGCAGGTAGGGTTAACTTGCCATATACCTCTAATTTTTCATCAAATTGCCGCGGGGCCACCATCTCTGTTGAAATTTGCATGGCCTTGGCAATTGAGTCCTCAATTCTCACCCTGCCTTCAAAGTTTTCGTATGACCAGAGATATTCCTTCCCCTGATACTTGGCTGACAGTTCAACTTCAAAAGAGTGCGGCTCGTAAATCACCATGTCTCCTCTGAGGTAATTGTCTTCTGCAAAAAATGAAATTTCATCATGAATGCCTCCCAACCGTTTAAGAACGACATTTGTCGTCACTTCTTCCGGAGTAATTTCATGACCATTCATGGTTGGAAACACACGGAATTCAGGAGGGGTATCATCCTCGAAAATGGCCAGCTCGATGGCAAATTCACCATCTCTGAGCATTCGACCATTGTTTGGTCCTTTTTCAATTTGTCCACCCGGATCATCTGCTCCTTCACTGGCTGCTTGAGATAATCCCAGTGCGAAAACACCTAAAATGGCAGCCATAAAAGTCATTAGCCTAATGCTGTTTTTTGTACTATTCATGATTTTCTCTGTTTTTCTGAAACAGCAACGCCAGTCAGACGTTCCAGTTCAATTCTTAATAAATGGATTTCTTTGGTGGCTTCAATCAAGCTTAGCTGTGCCTCAAGGAATTCTTGCTGTATGACATACAACTCGGTATAACTCATATTGCCTACTTCATAAGCTCTTTTTGCCTTGTCATCAGAACTTTTCAAGACAGGAATAACTTCATTTTTCAGGCTTTCTGCAACATGAATGTTGTGTTTCAATTTGTGCGTGGTCTCTAGTATTTCAGTAACTGTACTTTGGTACCAAGCTTGAGCAAGACTTTGTTGTTGAAGTTTCTCTGAATGCAGTGCATTGATTAAAGATTTATTGCGGTTTTCACTGCCTAGAGGTATGGATAAACTTGCAACGAAACCAAAGTCATTGAAAGACTCATTTCGTCTGATACCAGTACTGATTTTCCAGGGTGGTTTGGCAGTCTTTGCTGCATGATCAATTTCAGAATCAATGACACTTTCGTTGGCTGCAAATTGTTTGAATGTTGGGTTTTCCCGAAGTATATTGGCATTTACTGTGATTTCTTCCTCGGTAGGTATGTCAGAAAAATTACCCTGTAACTCAAAATTTGTTTGTCCTTGCCACTGGGCAGCCAACTTTTCTTTACTTACTTCAATTTCGTGCTGCAGATCTTCAACAACCAGTTTTTTTGCATAAAGGTTTGCTCGTGCTCTGAGTTCATCAATGCTGTTAGCACTTCCAACTTTTACTCTTTCAGATATTTTCTCTAAAGCTTGGTTGGCTCTTATTTCTACCAACTTAGCCAGTTTCATTTCTTCCGTTTGAGCAAGGAGAGTGTAAAAGTAGGTACTGATATTTGCAATTACATGATTGATTTGGTTAGCCTTTGCGAGGCTTGTCAACTCAGATTTTTTTTGTGCCAGAATTGTTCTTGAATTGATTATGTCCTTTTCCAACATCCAGGTCACATTAACTGTGGTTTGCATCCCGGATATACCTGATAAATTCCCTGTACCTAATACATCTTCGATGTTCACATCAAGAGACATTGGAGTACCTACTTTGGCTTGATTGACCATGGCTTTTAATGCATCAGATTGATGGCTGTATGGAGTTAAATCCAGATGGTTTTTGACTGTCAGGTCAATCGCTTGACTTAATGAAATTTTCTGTTCTGCCAATAAAAGAGGTGATTGAATCAAAATCACCAGAAAAAATATCAACTTCAAAGTGAATTTGTTTAAATCAGAAAGTGTTGTTAGCGCCTTTGGTTTATTCATGTTTAGAGCTCTGGTCATTGGGGTGATCCGCATTAATGGCCATCAGAATTGGAAAATTCAGTTGCTATTAATGCTTAAATAAGGTCTCCATCAGATGATGAATCCAATCGATTGAACTGATGCAAACAGTCGAAATAAGGAGAAATGCAAAACCCGAAATGAACATGCTGATCTTCCTGTACTTATGATCCTCTAACAGATGGATTAATCTATGTTCAAGCATATCTGTTGCAAAATTTGCAGCCAAATTGGGATTAATTGCTTTCGATGTTTTTGAGTTAAGCCGGGCCATTTTCAATAATGTTCTGGCCACAAAGAGAGTTGAAGTATTGTTGTTAATGGATTTTAAATCTGCATTTAGCTCCATCGAAAGCAGCATGTGAACCTTAAGAACCTGAGAAGATTTTGGCAGGAAAAATGAAGACAAAAATCCAAAAAGCCATTTTTTAAAGGGATCGTTATTATAGACATGAGCTCTCTCATGATCCAATATCACCCTGAGTTCTTTATCACTGGCCTGGCTGATTAATCCGGAACTGAGGTAAATTCTTTTGTTCAGGAACCCAGCTGTGAATGCATAAGATTCACTCGAATCAACCTCATAATAATCAATTTTGTTCTTAGAAAATGAAGTAAGCAAATTCAGTGACTTCTTGTTTCGATACAACTCAAAAAACTGATTAATTATTAAGTAACAAAGCATTGAAATCATTATCAACAGGGTAATTCCATGCCAACTGGCAATGGCGAATGAGTCAATGTGATGCCAATGTGTACTGTAGGCCAAAGGAGATATGGACGATTGGACAAAGAAAAATGCTACCGCTGGACCTACCAACCACGGTAATATTGATAACATCCACAAAAGCCTTCTTTTGGAATGAACCTCAACATCCAATAACTTTTGATCGATCAATAATACAATTAATGACACCAATGTTGAGGTTAATATGAATGCGATTGAAGCAATTGCCATCACATTCAACACAACGGCTGAATTACCTTCAATCATTAATTTCACCTTGATTCAGGTTTTGGCGTTGTTTTTCAATCATTGACTCCAGCTTGTCGAGTTGGGTTGCGTTAAATTCTTTTGAAAGTGATGAGAATGCGGCCACTAATCCATTTTCATCGGGCTCGAAATCACGGGTAACTGATTTAATCAGTTTTGCAATCAAATCTTGCTTATCAACAATTGGTTGGTATGTGTAGGCGTGACCGGTTTTAACCCTGGAAAGCAGTTTCTTTTTATATAGCCTTTCGAGTGTACTTTGAATGGTGTTAATACTACTTGTTCTCGTTGACTTGAAATGAGAGTGGACTTGCTTGACATCTCCTGACTCGCATTCCCAAAGGTACTGTAATACTAATTTTTCCAATTCACCCAAATTCAAAATATTATTCCTCACAAAAACCGATTATTGATCGGTGTTATTGTATGGAAATAAAACCGACCGTCAATAGGTTTTTGATAGTTGTTTTAATTTTTATTGGTGATTCAGAAGTATTAATAAGTAAAGCAGTTGGTTATGGGCCTATTATTTATGTCTTAGAAAACGAACGTTTATTGATACATGACCTCAAACCAAACGAAATGACCACATAGTTAATTCTTTCAGTCTCATATACACGTCTCATAATTTAAAGTATCATATAGCTTGTTTTTAAAAGCTTATTGAGAAAGTGGGTAATAAAATTGGATATGCCAGAGTATCAACTGATGATCAGGAATTAACTCTACAAATAGATTCATTAAAAAAAGCCGGCTGTGCTGACGAATTCATTTTTACCGACAAAATATCAGGAGCTAAAAGTTCAAGGCCGGGACTGGACAAATGTCTTGAGCTGCTGAAATCTGGTGACACATTGATTGTATGGCGACTTGACCGATTAGGAAGATCAATGTCACACCTGGTTAACCTGATTGAGTCTCTTTTAGAAAATAACATCGGATTCAAATCTATCCAAGATGGTGCCATAGATACAACCACCGCCTCAGGAGAACTGATGTTCAACATTTTCTCTGCACTGGCGCAGTTCGAGCGTAGATTGATACAAGAAAGAACCAATGCAGGCTTGGCAGCAGCAAGAGCTCGAGGCAGGCTTGGTGGTAGGCCTAAGAAGTCAGTAAGTGACCCTAAAGTTAGAATGGCCCAAGAAATGAATAAAAACAAATCATTATCAATAAATGAAATTTGTTCATCATTAGAAATCTCGAGAGCCACCTTTTATAGGTACATATCGCTAGAAAAGTAAAGGAAAGAAATATGGATGGAATTAAAACGATTGAAAAATGGAAAAATTGGCTTAAACGAATCAAAGTTGAAGCCCAAAATTTAGTCATGTACCGATCCATGTTTAAGGATGTGATTGAAATTATTAACGCGAATACTGAGCTACATGAGGACAATCATTTTTATCGTTATATGAATAATTCACATATTGCACTAATTGTCATGGGTTTAAGAAGGCAAATTAAGAATGATAAACAAAGCATATCCCTAGTACGACTTTTAACCGAAATCTCTGAAGCACCACATTTGATGTCTCGAGAAAACTATACTGAGCTTTATTCCGATAGCTCAATAGCATTTTTGGCAGATGAACATTTTGACCCTTTCTGTGAAAACCCAAATGATCAACATGTTTCAAAAAACATGGTGTTATCAGATATTCAAGACTTTAAAGAATCAACTGAACTTGTTGAGAGCTATGCTGATAGATTCATTGCCCACTCTGATAAACGTGGCTCAAAAAAATTACCTACTTTCGAAGATATCGACAATTGCTTAAAAATTCTAGACAAGATCTATTGTAAATATAACGTCTTATTTTATGCACAGTCAATGGATAGCCTTAATCCCACATTTCAATACCATTGGAAGAAAATATTTGAAATCGCCTGGATAACCTATGAAGAAAAGTAATGATAGTAAATTTCCCGATTGGGTCGATCAAGAATTATCTATTCAGCTACCTGAAATAATTTCTAAGGGGTAAAATCAATCTGTTGATTTCAAAGAAGAACTTGGTAGAAAAGAGAGTATGGCTAAAGAAATTGCATCATTTGCCACATCGAACGATGGAATGATTCTGATTGGAGTCGATGATAATGGCCAGGTTTCCGGAATTGATGGTGGGCTTAAGTCTAGTGTCAGAAAAGATATGGTAGAAAAAGTTGAAAAAATATGTAGTGGGTGCATCAAGCCAAGTGTCACACCAACCATTACGTTTGCCATTGTTAACAATCAGGTTGTACTAGTTATCAGAATAAAGCAAGGTCCTGAACCGCTATATTATTCCACCCGGAACGTGCCTTATAAAAGAAACCATTCTCAAGCAAGACCTGCAGAACCCAGCGATGTTGTACGAATTTTCTCTGAGTATTTCGGTGTCACAGACAAAGTCAATGAAAATGATCCTGATATGTTGCTGGCCACTAATTTGGTCAACGTTGTTAATGAGATTAAAAAAATAATCGATCAATCAGAACAAAGATGTGTCAACCCGTGGCTCGAGGACTGGAAATATGATCTTGGAGAATGTGCAGCTGAATTAAGGGACATTGCATCAAGCAACGCAGCAATTAATAATCAATTGGCTGATGATGCTTTAGAGCTTGCAGACCAAGTTGCACTCGTATCCTCATTGAGAGAGCACCTTGGTAGTGGTCCGTCACGGAAGGAAGCAATCAAAGATTTGAGTGAGCATCTTAATAATTTTGATTCAAATCACTTGAGTGGAATTTCATTGAGCCAAGAAAATTATAAGGTAATTAAAGAGGCAATTATTGTGGCTCATAACAAATTGAATATACTGGTCAAGAGGTCCAATCAATTGATTGAAAAATTCGATTATGAAGAATTAATGAAAGAGGCCTCTTCCATAGGCAAAAAAATATTAGCAGTTTGTTATTATGATATTGATGAATTTTTAAATGGCAACTTGGCTGAGCTCAAGCAAATAAGTATTGATCTTGATTTAATTGAGACCTCCAGAATCTATAGCGATGTAAGGCCATTAATGAATCAAATTCAAACTAAAACTGCTAATTACAGTAACCGCTTGTCTGAAATTATTGCTGAAACTAATTCTATTGAATAACATTAATTATTTTCAAAAAGATCAATCCCGCTGAGCATTTTCTCAAAATCAATATTTGGTAAATCATCAAGAAATGAGTATTCACCATTGAGATTGATGTGCTGCCACGCTACCGGTGAAAGTTGGGCAATGTAGTCTGCCATATCTTCCATACCTTGCTCTTGACTCATTTTAAGGAATGTAGATAACAGTGAGGCATTGTAATAAATAATACAATTCGCTACCAGGCGGGCACAATCATTCCACAGGGAAACCTGGTAATCATTTCCACCTCTAAATTTATTTCCATTCACAGAAGCAATTGCACGTCTTAGTTGATGATAGGCCTCACCCCTGTTAAGGGCTTGCTGAACATAGTGTCGAAGTTCTTCACTGTCCACAAAATCAAGTATATAGTTGGCCTTTATTAAACGATCATACTCATGCAATGCCAGCAGTGTTCGGCTTTTACCTATGCTTAACTTTCTGACTATTGTGCTTTGTGAAGCAGTTTTTTCGCTCAAAGAGCATAAAATATGTTGAATAGCATCCCATTCACTTTCAATTAGCTTTGTATTGATTTCTTTTTTTAACTCAATAGATGGCAAATTATCCTCATCCTCTGTGACTTCAAATAAGTCAAAAAATACCTTTTTAACTTTTGCATATCTGGGAGCAAATTGATATCCATAGAAATCTAATATTGCAAAGTTGACGTTGTTGGTGCCATGGGTATCAGTTGACAATATGTTTGGTTTGATTTCAGATGTGTTGTTATATAAAAGGTCGAATGCATAGTGACCTTCATATTCGTTTGAGCCAATGACCATTGCATTTACAGCTACATGATTAGAAACCAATGATATTGACGAAAGTCCTTTACCTTTAAAAAAGTCTTTTGATGAAAACCTTGCTTTAAGCGTGTTGATTCTACATTCAAACTTTTGACCATCAATACTAGAAAATAGATCTACATCGTTGGGACTGTAATATTTAAATATGGGCAGTTT
The DNA here is from genome assembly GCA_030430025.1 of Gammaproteobacteria bacterium. Lineage (GTDB taxonomy): Bacteria > Pseudomonadota > Gammaproteobacteria > Xanthomonadales > Marinicellaceae > Marinicella. The sequence continues at coordinate 6,922 of JAUIGR010000043.1, read as the reverse complement.
AGCAATCGCATTCGAAATCAGGTCATTCGCATCTTTCAAGGTTGGGGTTCTTAAATATGCATCAGCAACACTGCGTAACCTACCAATCGAACGGTCTGAGATATTTGCCATTTTGTTTAGGCCAAAGTTGGTGGCATTACCCAATACACATGCAATTATGTCTTTGATCAGCGCACCATCTTTTTCTTTTGTTAGGGTAGCATGCTGAAATCCTTCCATGAAATCTGTTTTGCTATTAACAAAAGAAATCAGCTCGACAATACCAAGATGTGGCATTTGTTTATAAATAGGGTTATCTATGCTTTCTTGCCATCTTTTATATGGTATAGACCATTTCAGTTGACCTTCTTTACCTGGTATAAACTCTAAATATTTATTGTTTCCAATCGCGATGGAATTACAAACCATGTTTAGTTTGCTCTGTAATGAATTAATTTTAACTGCTAAAGTTTTGTTGATTGGTTCAGATATTTTTGGTTGGTTCGTGTTTTTAATTATTTCTTCCTTGTTTTGAGACCATTGGTCCGAATTTATCAAGTCTGACTTCAGACTTTTGTTGTTGATACTGTCTTTAACTGTAATCGTTTTCCTTGAAAACAGCTGATAAGCTCTTCTGTAAAGAAAATATTCAAATCTTTCTGACTGATTTTCTTTATCTTCTATGAATTTCAATTCATATTTATTAACAATATCAAGGTTGACTGACTCAATCTTTTGATTATCAAGCAACTCATATTTAGTGATTTTAAATTGTTCTGCCAAGGGCAAAGATACATGTTCATATTCGAGATCTAACGTTAAAAAAATCGACCTAAGCGTTTTGGTTACTTTAGTGATGTTTTCATCTATATATTCCCATTCGTAGTGATGATTATCAAAATCTGTTTCATTTAAATGCTGACTGAGCAATTTAATTTTTTTCTTTGATAGTACTTTATATGCTTTTTTTCTGACTTGACCAAAAGTTATTTCGTCCTTAATCTCACCATCAATGAACATGCCTAAAATATCACCAGCTGCTTTCAGTTCTTTGCGAATAACTTTAATATCATCCAGGATTTTCTTGCGAGCATATTTTTTTGATGATTCGTGCAGTTTTCTGGCCAAGTATTCAAAAGCTGAAGAGAGGTTGTCATTTGATTCCTGATACCTGAAAAACAAGTAGGATATGAGATATAGTAAAGTTTGAGCATCAGATTGTCTCTTTAGATGATATAGACTTTTGAGCCGAACCATCGAGGCGTAATATTCAAGGTTAACTGGCGATAAATTTAATTTTTTAATTACTGCTTTTAATTGAGAGAATATTGGTGAAATCTTTTTATGCGCTTTGATTTCTCGATTAATTTCGCTAACTGAAAAATCACTACTTGGTTTTTTTAATTGAGTCAAATCGGTGTATCTATCCTTCGACTTGAGCATTTGCAGTACTGTGTTCTTGGTTTTGCTTTTCAGCTCACTTCTTACAATTTTATTAATTCTGATTTGTTCTCTTTTGGTAATTTGAGAAATCAAATCAAGAATTGTGGTGTAACCCGGGAGCACAATCCTGTTTTGACTAAAAAAAGCAATACAGTCATCAAATAAATACCTCGGGTCTGCTGAGATTTTAACTGTATGTTTAAGCCTAGATTCCAAGTCCTTCTTGTGTTTGCCTGGCTTGTATCTATCAAAGCCAACGTGCTCTAATAAACGATTCATTAATCTGATTTTAAATTTGTCAGACAGGTTAAAACTGTCCAACTTTTTATTGTTGAAGTATTTGTTTAAAACAAACTTAAGATCATCATTTATATCGCTGGCTGAAAAATTATAGATCAGTGGCTTAGCTCGGAAATAACCCAACAACAAAATAAAATAGACCCTTGATTCAAACTTTCTGAGACTAAAAACGAACTTCTTTACTTGTTTGTCCATCGAGAAAAAATCTTCTCTATCTGAATGGTCAAATACAGGTAATGAATAAAGGCCCTCTATCTCAGAGTTGTTCAACACCTTTATTCGTCTTACGTTATTGCTCATTAAATAGTTAGTTCAAACCGTTGGTCACAAGATAATTACTTGAATTTTAATAATTAAAATCAATAAAAATCAGTTAGTTACCTTAGCAAGTATAACTTTTCGAGGGGTTGTGTCAATCAATTGAAATTAATAGGAAAAACTTCCTATAAAATAAGGAAATTAACTCAGAAAGTGGGGGAAATTACCCAACAATTTATACAACCACTAATTGATTAATTCATTAAATAACTAATGATATCAATATCTTAGATTGTTTAATGTGAATTTTCGAGGGATTGTGCGCAAAACCCCTTTTAAGCTGTTTTTTTTCCTTAGGATCTAATTCAATTTCTGAAAGCTGGTTTAGGTTTGACCTTTTCATTAGATCAAAACCTTTATTAACAACTTTCATATGTTGCTCCACTTGACTTATGATTGAACCACAAAGATTAGCAGCTACCTTAAGATCTGCAGAGTCAGAATCTTCATTTATTGAGCTAATACTGGAGATTGATTCATTAAGGTCATTAAGTAAAATATGTCTTCTGTTTTTTTCAAATAAAAAATCAAGCCCTTTGATTTCCCCCACCCTAACCTCTGAATATCTTGGGTCATGAACAATACCATCATCCATGTATCCTTTTTTAACCTTTTTCTGTACTTCCAGAGTAGTAAATTCGGTTGAAATCATACTCAGTAATTTCTCGCGAATTGGTGATGGGACTGGGAAATTTTTATATCCATGCTTAATCAATGATGCACACTTGTTGTAAAGATCATGCTTCTTTACACCTTGTTCAAATACTTTAAAATCATTAATAAAAGTTGGATTGCTTCTTTTAAATTCATCTATGGTTTGCTTATTGACATGATCACTAAAAGACTGATTGATTGACCGGTGAGAGTCAGAAAATTCGACGCTGTAATGCTTTTTTCCACAAATATGACCAATATTTGTTACATCGCCATTAACAAATTTAATAATTACGCCCTTGTTGTGCAGGTGGTTACAGTTTGTCAGTCCACAATGAACAGGCTCTGTTTCTGTATAAAAGCCAAATGCATAATCGAATTTGTATTTCGCTGGGTCAACTTTTTTCTTAAATCCCTCAAGATGCATTAACTCCTCGAAGTGACTGAGAGTTTTCCACAAACCATCTTTTTGAATGTGTATCATCCTAATCATGTGGGTGCAAAACTGATTAATTCAATATGGTTTGTTAAATAATCAATCAACCATTAAAGAAAACTTTATTTATCAAAAACTTTGAATTGGCCAAACAATTAAAGCCAGAAAAGTTATATTGATCGGCTAAGAATATTGTCTTCTTATTTGTGAAACATTTTTGTTAATTAAATGGCGAATCAACCGTTCATATAGCCACTTTTTCAAACCTGCTAAGTTAGTACCGATTTCAGAGTAGAAGTCATCTGGGGAATCATGGACACCGTAGTCATCATGGATGCCTTCCTTTTGAATATAGGTATCTTTTCCTATCCACTCAATTTCAGGGTCTGCCAGGCATTTAGTTGCTACGCCATACCCACAAAATGCTCCTTGTTCATCTGGGAATTTTGCTTTGATTGCATTCAAGTATGTTTTATCTAGGATAAAACCTTCAAGGTTTATCCACTGCCCTTTATGGAAAACCTCAACCCAACTATGAATGATGTATTTTGGAGCAAGCCAAAAGATGTAGTTTGGTATGGCTCCTTTCTGCAATTTCTGATCAATCGTAAACCCATGAAACCTACAAGCTATACCAAGGCCTCGAAGTAACGCCATCAATAAATTCCCTTTGGTGTTGCACTGACCGAAACCATCTGAAAGGACTTGGCTTGCAGAAATGTCATCGCTTTTGTTGTACCCAAACAGCACTTCATCACGGACGTATTTATAGGCAGCACCAATCTTTTCATAGTCATTCAGATTCATCCAATCACGGGATTCAATTAGATTTTGAATCTTTGGTGAATCAAAGTCCAATATAGGAGTTTTTTGGGTGTATTGCTCTGTCATGATTTCAGTTTCACATTCTGTTTTGTTTACTTGGTTGGCTTGCATAAAATCTCTCAACTACTTGGTATTTTCAATCTTAATATCTATAGTAACTATAGAGTCAAGAGATTAATTTAACATGAAACACAACTGGTCATAAATAGATGCAAGCCATTTAAAGACAGCTTGCATTTACTCAAATTCACCAGTTCATTTTTTGTAACCTGACAGCATTTAAAATTGCTAACAATGCAACACCTACATCAGCAAACACCGCTTGCCACAATGTTGCCATACCAGCAGCTCCTAAAATCAGCACAATAACCTTCACACCAAATGCGAGGACGATGTTTTGCCAGATAACTTGTTGTGTGGACTTGCTGATGTTAAATCCTGTAACAAATTTTGAAGGTTGATCAGTCTGGATGATCATGTCTGCTGTTTCTATGGCCACATCACTGCCATTGGCGCCCATGGCTATACCTAAGTGACTGGTGGCCAACACGGGTGCATCATTGATACCATCACCCATGAATGCAATGATTTTAGTTGGATCTTGTTTTAATTCTTCTACATGGTTCAACTTATCCTCAGGTAGCAGCCCTCCTTGTGCTTGACTGATTGACAGTTCTTTGGCAACCTTTTGAGTGATGGAGTCTTTGTCACCTGAGAGCATAACAATTTCATTGATACCTAAACTTCTGATTGATGAGATGGTCTGATTGGCATCTTCTTTTAATTCATCTGAAATGGTTACATACCCGGCGAATTTTCCATCAATGGCAACTATCACAATGCTGTCAACGATATCTGATATTTCATCAGGCATGCTGACATTAAACTGGTCCAGTAATTTTTTGTTTCCAGCCAATATCGTTTTGCCCAGAACAGACCCTTTCAAGCCTTTGCCAGCTATTTCTTCAACATCACTGGCATCATTAATTCTACCTGAGTGCTCATATTGCATGATGGCTTTGGCGATGGGATGGGTTGAGGTTCTTTCAAGTGACAAAACATAACTCATGAATTCATTCTCTGGCATTTGGTTTGAAATGCTGATTTCTTTCACTGTAAATGTCCCTTTGGTTACAGTACCAGTCTTGTCCATTACCAGCGTATTCACTTGGGTCAGTGTGTCCATATAAGTAGCACCTTTGAACAAAATGCCATTTTTGGATGCAGCCCCTAATCCGCCAAAATACCCAAGCGGAATAGATATAACCAAAGCACAAGGGCATGAAATCACCAGGAACACCAAGGCTCGATACAACCAATCTTTGAATTGATAAGATTCAACGAAAAAGTAAGGAACCACACAAATTGCTATGGCCAAATACACCACGATTGGTGTGTAAATTTTAGCCAAACGCCTGATGAGCAATTCTGTTTTGGCTTTTTTGGCAGTGGCGTTCTGCACCAGATTAAGTATTTTAGCGACTGATGAATCGTTGTATAACTTGTCAACTTCAACCTCAATCACTGATTCAAGATTGATTGAACCTGCCAATACATTTTCACCTTCTGACAAGCTTTGTGGTTTACTCTCACCTGTTATGGCAGCTGCATTCAAACTTGCCTTATTGGAAATGAGTTTGCCATCAAGTGGTACCTTCTCACCGACTTTAATTTGAATCTTATCACCAATTTCAACTGTTTCTGGGTCAACTGTTTGGTATTGATCACCTTGCCATACGTGAGCCGTTTTGGGTCTGACATCAAGTAATGCAGTGATGTTCTTCTTGGCTCGGTTAACAGCTGCGTTTTGAAACAGTTCACCCACAGCGTAAAACAACATAACAGCAACACCTTCAGGGTACTGTTCAATGAACATGGCACCAATGGTGGCGATGCTCATGAGGAAAAATTCAGTGAATATCTCCCCTTTTCTGAGCGCTACAATGGTTTCTTTGATTACCGGTATGGCCACAGGTAGGTACGCCGCAACGTACCACCCAATCAGAACCCAGCCTGCAAAAAAATCAGGCTTTAATATAAATTCAAGTGTCAATCCTGAAAGTAATAAAACCAGCGAAACTACTGCCGGCATATAGCCATTTTGATCATGTTCATGATTGTGGTCATGTCCATCATCCACAGTGTGTTCTTGGGTATTCATGATTGTTCTCCTGAGTTGTTTTTATCTTTTGAAAACCATTCAAACAAAATGGGTAAGACAAATAAAGTTAATAAGGTTGATGAAATGATCCCACCAATAACAACCGTAGCCAAAGGCCGTTGAACCTCCGCACCGGTACCAGTGTTTAAAGCCATAGGAACAAAGCCCAAGCTAGCCACAAGTGCGGTCATTAACACCGGTCGCAGCCTGGTCATGGCGCCTTTAATCACTGAATGATATAGGTCGCCGGTAGATGCCCATAAATCACGAATGAATGATAGCATCACCAATCCATTGAGCACGGCTACACCTGATAAAGCAATGAAGCCAACACCTGCTGATATGGAAAATGGCATACCCCTTAACCAAAGGGAGATCACGCCACCGGTGAGTGCCAATGGCACACCGGTGAAAATAATCAATGCATCTTTAAAGGAGCTGAATGCCATGATCAATAAACCGAAGATAATGATCAGAGTGATTGGCACCACTATTGACAGCCTCTTACTGGCAGATTCCAACTGTTCGAAAGTACCACCATAATCAAGCCAGTATCCGGCAGGAAGCTTCACACCTGATGTAATTTTCAATTTGGCTTCATCAACAAATGATCCTAAATCCCTGTCCCTGACATTGGCAGTAACCACCACACGCCGTTTACCATTTTCTCTACTTACTTGATTGGGTGCTGGAGCCAGGATCAACTCAGCCACTTCACTCAAAGGTACATAGCTGCCATCATTCAGTGGCACTGGAAGTTCAGACAATCGGTTTAAATCACTGCGCAATGATTCATCTAAGCGCAC
>JAUIGR010000100.1 GCA_030430025.1 Gammaproteobacteria bacterium | reverse complement strand
CAGTTTGATTTTCTGATAAAAATGAAATTACCCATAAAACAATTGATCCAAAAATAAGCTGCCACCCCATAGCAATCAAGGCATTAACCTTGCCAGCTAATTGCTTTATTAAAACATTGGATACTGACAGACCAAAGACTGCTATGATCAAATAAGTCAGACCCTCGAAGTTGACTCCAGGTGTGCCAGCGTCATTACTGGTTGCAATAATTATTACTCCGGTAAAACCCAAGATTATGGCCATGTTCTCATATTTATTTATCGACTCTTTCAGAAACCAATACGCCAAAATTGCTGTTAACATAGGCTGAAGATTAGTTAGGACAGTGGCCATTCCTGGTGATACAAATTCAGAAGCATGGAACATGCCATAAAAACCAACAGTGGTCGCACCTAATCCAATTACCAATAGATAGAACCAGTGTTTAAGGCTATTGGGTTGCTTTTTACCAAAAATCATCCCCATTATTAATAATGCAATTCCTGCAATTGAAGCACGTAATGCTGCAAAAGTAATATGTGGGGCATCATCTAAACCCAATACAATCAACGGGTAACATATAGCCCAAAGCAACATCACCAAAAGAATCGAAAAGATGGTTTTATTGCTAATTTTCATCTGCTCATCCTTTATGTGAAAGTGAATCTGGGCCGGACCCTATGTAATCAATGATTTCAGAATCACTGTCTAACTCACATTCCACTTCAAGTTGTAAAGTCGAAAAGAAAATCTCATGTTTTTCTTTTAAGATTTTGTTGGCTAATTTGAGCGTCTTTTCATAGGCATCTAAAGCATCAATCTTTATATGTGCCATAAATAGGTTTTTGCCTGTTGTCAGCGCCCATGCGTGTACATGGTGGACATTTTCAACATGGTTTAGGTCGTTTAAGTCTTTGACTATTTCATCGACCTCAATGTCCTCAGGTGCTGATTCCAGTAGAATTTTGAAACTTGCTTTAATAATGCCAATTGAGGCCATGAATAACACCAAGCCAAATAACATGCCTAGTATTGGGTCAATTGGATTCCAGCCAGTAAACTTAATCACAATTGCAGCAACAATAATAATGATGCTCCCAACAAAAGTCTGTATCACATGCCAAAACGCACCCTTCATATTAAGATTGTTTTTGGAACTTTTCCACATGACGCCCATTGAAATGAATTCGGTAATTAATCCCCCTATTGCAGAAATAAACATGATGTTTGTCGGCAATTCAACACTAACTTTCAAGCGTGTATAACCCATCCACAATACATATAGAGCCATCAGTAATAAGAAAGTTCCATTAAGTAGAGCACCAACAATTTCAGCCCTAAAGAAGCCAAAAGTATGTCCTTTACCTGGAGGTCTTGTTGCAATTTTGTTTGCAATAAGTGCAATCAAAACACCACCTACTGCAGAGAATGTATGAAACGCATCCGAGATGACTGCAACTGAACCCGAATAGAACCCAAGGCCCAACTCGATTATGAAATAAATCCCTGTAAGCCATCCTGTTATTTTCAAAGCTTTTGCATCTGCTTGCATACCATGAAATTGATGACCTCCATTAGATGTTTGTTCATTGTGATTGTGATCATTTTTTTGCATAACTTTTTAGGCCAGTTGCTGTTTTTAGTTAATATAAAAGGGTCATAGAATTATAAAAATACTTAATGACCCTTTTTTAGCTTTACTTTTTAAACTCTGATTTCATGTAAATAATTACATTACTGAGATCAGTTTCCGTTAGTAATGGATTACCACCTTTTGCAGGCATAGCCATTGGTGAGTTTTTAGACTTAAAACCTTCTGTTATGTGCTTCATTAAGACTTCATCGCTTTGTGACAAAACTCCCTCACTGTCAGTAAAATCAGGGGCTCCAGGAACAGTCCCTTTACCATCTTTACCGTGACATGCTACACAGGTCTGTTCATAAACTTCTTGGCCAGTTAAGCTGTTTTTATTCTCTGCGTCAGAGCTTTTTATTGAAGCTTTGATTGGCCTTGGAGGATTATTGGATTCTTGTAGAAAAGTTAAGATGTCTCTGGTCTTTTGACCAGTTAAACCCGCTCTTACTCTCATATGAAAAGCTGTGGTTACCCATTGATCGTCTCTTAAGTCCTTCGGATCCCTCAAGTTATGACAGCGTACACAGTTCTCTGCCCATGCTTTAGCGCCTTTCTGAAAATCTCCTTTTTCAGGATAATCGGCAGCAATTGAATTACTTCCTATAAATAATGCTGCTATAAATAGCAGGGTTTTGAACGAAGGTTCAATATTTATTTGATTAAATAGTTTCATATATTTCTCCTATTAAAAGCCATATGCCAATTGAAGCAACCAACGGTCTTCATCTGCATTGGTATCAAAAGCACCGTCATTGAACTCATAAGTGGCTTTTCCTATGAAACTATTGGTGAACAAGTAATTCATTCCCAAAGCCCATTGTTGTTGCGAACGAGATTCCGTTGCTGAGGTAAAGTCTGAGTATCGAATTACTGGCTCCCACCTTGTGTTTGGAATGAGGTATGAGCCTTGGGTATACCATGTTTCCCAAGTAGCTCCATGTGATGCCGTAATGCCCTCATCAGCAGCGCCAACCTTTGACTTTAGGTACTCACCTCGAAGTTCAAATCCATTATTTTGATAAGCAAAATCAATACCAAAAACATCATAATCTCTTGCTACTTCGTCATGTAAATCAATCTCTTCTCCTTCATCACCAGGAGTTCCAAAAGCCAATGATTTAAAGGCATGCACATCTTCTTCAAGTTCTACTTCAGTTACTGTTGCTTTTCCTGTTGCAAATGAAAGTCCTAACTCAAAACCTTTGAACGGTAAAAATCCAAGTCTGCCACCAAATGTTTTTTCACCATCATTGTCAGAACTGAATCCTTCTGCTTCTATACCATCTATTTCAAATTCATCATCATGCTCTTGCGCTGCAATCAATCTAGGCCCATTACTGACATAAAATGCATAATTAGCACTGGAATTGTCAAAATCAAATCCACCTCTTAACTGAAACCCCACATCTGATAAAGGCGCAGCACCATCATGTCCAAAACCAGGAGGAGCTGATGCTAATTTATTGATCCATGAGGGATGGATATTTTGTCTGAACTGGCCAACAGGGCTTAAGAATTTACCTGCAACCACAGTGACATAATCATTCAGAAAATAATCTATAGTTAAGTATTCAAGAGCAATATCAGTACTGCCATCTTCATCTATTTTTATTTCAAGTTCAGATTCAAGCATGACCTTATCTCTGTACTGATAATGGAAAATAGGAGAAAAAGAGCCTATAGAATAAGACTCACTGTCAGAGGCATATCCCACGTTCGCATAGCCAGCCATATGGATTAATGTATTCGGACTGTTCCATTCGCCAGCTTCGGCAACCTGTTTTTCTAGTTCATCAACATCATCTTGAGTGATTACTGACTCTTCTAATTTTTGATTAAGCTCCTGAACTTCTTTTTTCGTTATAGATTCTTCTTGATATTGCTTCAAAGCTGATTGGACTTGTTCCAATTGTTTTTTAAGGGCTTCTACTTCATTAGCAAGTTGCTCATATTTTTCATCTGCTGATGCTGAAAAAGTGCACAATATTGATAATGTAAACAGAAATATTTTTCGCTTAGTATGTATAGTTTTCATATTTAAATCCCGCAAAAATATTATTTATAATCGGTTGTTTAACCGTGCTTTTTATTTGTTTATCTCATTCACTCCCAGATAAAATTTTTAATTTCAGGTAAATCATCACCTCGTTTTGTGATGTGCTCTTTGTGGCGGGTAAGGTTGTTATTCATTTGGTCAAGCAATTCAGGTTTGTTCTCTATCCACTTTACTCGAGTGATTGCACTTTTTACTAAGTGAAATCTATCAAGTTTATTAAGAACCAACATGTCGAAGGGTGTAGTGGTAGTGCCTTGTTCATTGAATCCATGAACATGAAAGTTCAAATGACATCTGCGCTTATAAACCAATCGATGAATCATGGAGGGGTATCCATGGAAAGCAAAAATGATCGGTACGTGTGGATTGAACAATTGATTGAACCTGTCATCTTCGATTCCATCAGGATTTGATGTTCGATCTGCCAATGTCATGATATTGACTACGTTGATAAATTTGACTTTTAAGTCAGGTAG
>JAUIGR010000099.1 GCA_030430025.1 Gammaproteobacteria bacterium | reverse complement strand
CAATATCCTGCTTCTTTTGATGTCGTAACCTGTTTGGAAATGCTTGAGCATGTACCTGATCCGGAAAGCATCATTGATGCCTGCCTACAAGCTTTAAAACCCGGTGGGTGGTTATTTTTGTCTACCTTGAACCGCACGCCTAAAGCCATGATGCTGGGTATTTTTGCTGCTGAGCATGTGCTGAAAATTGTGCCCAAAGGCACCCATCATTTTGAGCAATTCATCAAACCTTCGGAACTGGTCAAAGTATTGCAACAAAAACCGGTAGATATTGTTGATTTATCCGGCATGCGTTATAACCCCATCACGCAATCGGCTTCGATTGACCCACAAGACCTGGACATCAACTACTTGGTCGCTGTACAAAAACATGGCTAACTCCATTGAAGCGGTCTTGTTTGACCTAGATGGTACTTTGATTGATACCGCCATCGACATGATACATGCGTTGGCGACCCTGGCTGAGGCGCATCACATCGAACACGACCTCAATGTCGAAAACTACCGCCAGTACATTTCCCAAGGCGCGGTGGCTTTGGTGAAATCTGTATTTGACGACCCATCACCAGATCAGCTGGAACAATTGCGACTGCAATACCTGGAAATCTATCAAAAGCAACTCAATACCCACAGCCAATTATTCGATGGTGTTGCAGAGTTAATCAATCATTTAGACAGTAACAACATCCCCTGGGGTATCGTTACCAACAAACCTTCCTGGCTGGCCAACCCCATTGTACAAAACACATCAGAACTGCAACAATCCCAGGTTTTAATCTGCGCTGATGAAGTCGGTGTTGGTAAACCCAATCCCAAACCGTTGTTGTTAGCCGCCGAACAAATGAAACTCAACCACGCCGCTACTTTGTATCTGGGCGATGCCCAATCAGACATTGACGCCGCCCACGCCGCTGGCATGCAATCAGCCATCGCCCTATGGGGTTATTTGGCCCCTGAAGACAAGCCGGGAGAATGGTTGGCACATCACCGTTTTAACAGCCCTTTGGATATACTGAGTTTATAGCACCCATGATTGACTTGAAATACCTTACGTTCATCGTTTCAGGCTGGTTTATGCTTTGGTATGTTGTCTACTCTCTGTTACCGAAGCAAGTGAATATCTGGACCATACTCACCATCACAATCCATTTGTTACTGATGTGGGTGTTCTTCAGTTTGATGTTTTATTGGGTTTATCTGCGCTCTACAATACTTTTCTTTTTGATTGCATTGGCTGCAGTCTTTCAAATAGGTTGGGCTATTTCACACATAGCCAAGAATCACCAACAAAACCAATAAGTTTTCTTACAACGACATGAGCTATACAGTCGTCATTGCGGCGCAGGCCCACTACTGTCCGGTAAAAAATAAACCCCTCCTATCGTCATCCTCGAACTCGATTCGGGGATCCATTGTGTATAACCCAAGAATAGCTCAGAGAACATCAATTTACACATCAGCTAAACAGAAATTAATCTCTCTTTTCTTTAAAATTTTCAGTAAATTAAGCAGCCATCATTTTGTAAGCTTCTTTAAAATGGGTCCCCGTGTCAAGCACGAGGACGACGAGACTGGCACTGTTAATCAAGCTTGTTGTTGAATAATTAATGTTTTTAAGTCTTCATTTTGTGAATGATGGGCAAACTTATATAGTGCGTCTGTTTTGAGCTGAAAAGTAAATTTTTACCGGACACTAATGGGCGCAGGCCGCAATCCAGTGTCTTTTTGATTGCTTCTACTTTTCACGTTGCTGAACTTTTGTTTTGGCAAAAGACGCAAGCTAAAGTTAATATCAATTCTCAAAATATACCCAAGACTCTGAAAAGTCACCTTTCAGTGTTTTTTCTCTGTTGCTGTAAAAATAAAAGTGTCCGCCATCCCCCCATATAAAATCAGGATTAGGGTCGCTGGTCAATTGAAGAATCATTGTCCAACGGCTGGATGCATCCAGCTCTTTTTTTGTTGCCTTTTGATAAGGATCCAATCCAAGTTTTGCCCTTTCACAAAATATCTCAGGTGGGTTCATTTGTATCAGTTGTGGATACCCCATAAACAAATTATCCCAATTTTCATCCAAGTCAGAATCAGCGTTAACTTTATCCAAAAGCTTGTTGTAATTATCAACTTCTGCCCCCTTTAGTAGTAACTGTTCATACACTGTAGAATTCACATCAGGTAAAGGATTGCCTCCCAAAGTGGGTATAATTTCACAACTGTTAAATGACTCTGGCAGAATAGATTCTGAATTCTTGACTTCAGTTAGCTCTTTTAAATCCTCTGTATATATTATTTTGATACCTTCCTGGTGGTGAGCTTCGCAACCAATCAATAAATCTACCATATAAAAATTTTTACCTGAACGGTTGTAAGAATCATCAGTACAACCCAGAAAAAAAGAAAGCAAACCCTGTTTTGGTAAATGAAGTTGGGGATTAATTTCGTGCATCTCTTCAAGGTTTATTTGCGCTAAAAAGCTCATTGGCCGGCCATCCCATTTAGGCCACTCCATTCCTTTTGGTAAATCTGGCCACCCGCCAATTTGACTTTTCCCCAACTCTTTTTTGAAAGATCTTTTATTTTTTTGGGTACTCAATTTGATTGAAGGAGAATAATATTTTTCTAAAATATTGAGTTTTGAAGTCAGCTTTGAAGCAAACAACATTTGTTGCAAACTAGACTCAGAATTTATGGCAGATAAATCAATCGGCTCATCTTCAAGTTCCGTTCCTTCAACATTTAAATTATCTGGATTAATTATCGATGTACCCTTTGCATCAATTGTGACCAGATTATTATTGACGAAAGCATACATGGGTTTGATTTTTGTGTTGACATCAATACCATGCAGCTCCTTTTCTTGTATCACTTGCTCTTGTAACGGCTTCAATTTATGAGTTTGCTTTGTTTTTACGTTGGCTATGCACAACTCTTGGTTATTGATTGAGCTCACCACCCATAGGCCGTTGGAAGAGATTTTTACCGACAAAAAGCTGTTTTTTTTCACACCAAGATGAATCTTGAACTTGTCTTCATGTCCTGTCTCTATATTCAAAACAGATAACATCCCATTGGAGTGGATGATGGCTGCTGTTTTATTATCCGTAGACAAGTCAAAGTTTTCTGAATTTTTGCTTAAGTTGAAACATTTAACAACCTTCCCGGTGACATACTCAAGAACCAATAATTGACAACTGTCTATACTGTGTCTGAATACCACCCAATTGTCTTCTGTTGCTTTAATCTCCGTTCTTGTTGCAGGTAACAATTCTTTTTGATGCCGAGGTAAAGAAAATTTAGAAAACAATGCTTTTTCAACAACTTTTAACTGACCACCGTACATGCCTGCTTTGCTCTTTGATAGGGAATTAAACAATGCAAACCGCCCAAAATAATCACAAGCAATAAATTCTGCATGATGCCTGACTTTGGTTGCTATACCTTTGGACTTGATTGTTTTTTCTTTGATAATTGAGAGGTTTTTAAAATCTACCAACCTCAAAGTACCAATAAACTCTTGGTTATATGGGTTTTCATAATTTGGATTACAAAGAACAAACCCTATCAGTAAGTGGTTATCACCACACAACTCGATACTGGTTGGTAAATGCAGACGATCTGACTTTGCCAATTCTGCTGCAGCTAAATAAGTGCGGTGATTTTTTTCGTATCTGTTGACTTCTGATTGACTGAGATTTTTTACTTTTGATTGCTTAAACTGGTTTTTAGCTTGCTTTTCAAGTTGTTCTATCAATTGACCCGAAACCTCGAATGGTAGCGTACACAATGGAGTTAAATCTATGACTTCTTTTGAATATAAACTCCTTTTGGTTACAGAAACATGTCGTGTATCCAAAAGATCAAAAGGATTGTTGTTTTGGTCCGACATACCACAAACAACGATAAACTCTTCAGAGTTTCGAACAGGAATGATTTTAGATTTTAAATACATAGCGATGGTCATCCTTAAGTAAGAGTTTATTTTCCTGGAATAGTTTACACACAAATTTATAGACTATATAAACGCTAATAACTTATTTTGTCAGATTTGCTTTGGTTTCAATCTTCTGATGGTTTATACCTAAACAATTCATCGTGGATGCGTTGTGCCATGGCAACGATTTCTTCCGGGGTTTTTTGCCACACTTCAGCCGTGGAGCATAAACCAGCGGTGATTTGAATCATGGCTTGTTCGCCCATACCGATGCCTTTTTTATGGATGCCGC
>JAUIGR010000042.1 GCA_030430025.1 Gammaproteobacteria bacterium | reverse complement strand
GTTCGAGCCGACAAATTATCCATAAATAAAGGAGCAAGCACCGTGATTCATGTACAATTTGCAACTCAACTCGGCCATTACAGGAGACGCTTGCGCGCCTCCTGTAACGAGCCCCGCTGAATACCTTCAGGTTGCTCCGTCGCGCAAGCGCTCCGTAACAACCTGAACCAGCAGACATGTCCTGTGCTAAAATCAAAATTTTAACCCAGGCCACGCTGCTGTTCAGCGGGGCTCGTTAGATGCTAGGAGGGAAAATTTGAACAAAAGTTATAGGGAACGCCTGCGGGCTGTCCTAGCTTCTGCCAGGGTTGATGACCCGGACTGGTGGATTTCTGAGATCGACGCATACGGTGAGCCACAGCCCATGCTCGAGATGGCAGTGTTTCTTCGGGAGGCATGGTCACCAATCCTGCGCGAAGACGATGCGTCGTGGATAGATAATTCAATAGCAGAATTGGAAGGACGCGTGGGGCGGGAAGATCTTTATGCCTTACGATTTCTTCCAGAGCTTCCTGAATTTCGAGAGGCGCTGAAGAGAATAAGAGATTCTGGAATCGATCTGCGCGATCTCACAAATGTGATCCGGCAATTCCAAATTGACACACTCGCAAATGTCATTAGCAACCTAGATGGGGGTTGCTGTTATGAGGACGGTGAGGAGAGCAACTGGACTCTCATAGCGATAGATGAAGACCTTGAGCCAACGAGCTCATTCAGCGATATGAAAGACTTGATGTGGCAATTTGATTCGGATCGAAAGAAAGAATGAGTAGCGGTGCCAGGAACGTCCACACATCTAACAAGTCGATGCACGCGGAGCCAGTTACGCTCCGCAAGCCATGCATTCGCTCCGTTTATTATAGCATGGCCTGTTCCGCTACACTGGCCCGGAGATCGAGGCGTTACAGGAGAGGCTTGCGCGCCTCCTGTAACGAGCCCCGCTGAATGCCCTTCAGGTTGCTCCGTCGCGCAAGCGCTCCGTAACAACCTGAACCAGCAGACATGTCCTGTGCTAAAATCAAAATTTTAACTCAGGCCACGCTGCTGTTCAGCGGGGCTCGTTATATTTTTTTTGAGAATCAATTCGATAACCAACACATATTGCAAGTGTGATGAAATTTAAAAACAGAAATTTAAGAGAAATAGCTAACATGGTGATTGGAGATTCGGAGCATTTCCCGTATCGATCAAGTAGCTATATAACTCAGTTTTTCGAAGAGTGTGATTTGGATTTCATACATGACGGTTCTACTAGATGGTCGTGGACGGCAGATAGATTGTCGGAACTGTTAGATGAGCCATCTCCAGCGGCAAACACCTTGCCAGAGCGATTTGTCCATGTTTTGCGCACTTTAATGCACAAAAGTGATGCTGAAAATGATGATCCAGATCGCTCTATAGCGTTAGGGAGCCTCAATAAACCGCTATCAAGGGAAGGTTTTGAAGCATTTTATGGCGAAGATGATTTGTTATATATTCGCCACATAGGCACCAAAACAATATCCACAGCTAATAACCCCCATAGACCATTTACTCCTGCTGAAATAAAAAGAAGAGAGCAATTAATTCAATATCTCGATAAGTGCTCTGAAGACGAATTAATCGAAGAGGTTTTACTTCCTCTATTTCGGCAGTTGGGATACCACCGAATTACTGCGGCAGGTCATAAAGATAAGGCTCTTGAATATGGGAAAGATATTTGGATGCGATTTATCTTGCCCACCCAGCATGTATTGTATTTTGGGATTCAAGCAAAGAAAGGAAAATTGGATTCATCGGGCGTAACTAAATCATCAAATTCGAATGTTGCTGAGATTTACAATCAAGTCTTGATGATGCTTGGGCACGAAATATTTGATCCGGAAACGAGCAGAAAAGTGTTGGTGGACCACGCATTTATCGTTGCTGGTGGCGAAATCACAAAGCAGGCAAGAAATTGGTTAGGTGGAAAATTGAATGCATCCAAAAGAAGCCAAATAATGTTTATGGATCGTGAAGATATTTTGAATCTATATATTGTTAGCAAACTGCCACTGCCCGATGGAGCGACTCCAAACATAAATAGCGAATTTGAAGATGACATCCCATTCTGAATGGTAAAATGGAGTGCATCCCACGGCAAATATAACAATTTGCTGTACGCGGACCCAACTACGCGCCGCAAGCTTGTGGTTTGCTGCGCAAACTTTACCACAAGCTTACTCTGCTCCGTTGGGCCGGTAAGCAAGGCGTTACAGGAGACGCTTGCGCGCCTCCTGTAACGAGCCCCGCTGAATACCTTCAGGTTGCTCCGTCGCGCAAGCGCTCCGTAACAACCTGAACCAGCAGACATGTCCTGTGCTAAAATCAAAATTTTAACCCAGGCCACGCTGCTGTTCAGCGGGGCTCGTTAGCAGTCACTTGGAATTGAAGTTATGACGGATCTATACGAGATAAGGGCAAACTATGATCGTGATACGATAGTGATGTATCAAGCATACTCGGACGCTATCGCTGATCCGGCAATAAGAGATCAAAAGTTTCAAGCGCCATTTTCGTTCACAAGAATGACTTGGATAAAGCCATCCTTCTTTTGGTTAATGCATAGAAGTAATTGGGGGCAAAAATCAAATCAGAATCGTATTTTAGCTGTACATATCAAGCGTGCTGCTTGGGAAAAGGCTCTTTCGCTTGGTGTTTTAACGTCACCAGAAAAACACATTCACGGTTCCGGCAGTAAATGGGAGTCATTGTTTAATAATGCAAAGGTTCACGTTCAATGGGATACTGAACGGAGTCAAAAAGGTGCTCCATTGAACCATTTTAGTATTCAAGTTGGTCTTAGCCGCCATATAATTACAGAGTTTGTCGAAGACTGGGTGGTTAAAATCGAAGACCTTACGACTCACGTTCAAAAGCTCAACAAACTACGTAAGTCGGGTGATAAAAACTTTGCTAAGTATCTGCCGCAAGAAAAAATATATCCAGTTCCCCAAGGTATTGGAGAGCATCTAATGATGACGTGTTCTGAAGAAGAAAAAGGTAAAAAACGAAGAAGGTAAAGTAAGGGGTTCTTATAGGGTTAAACTGCTAACGCCCGGCTCAAACCGACCTCCACTACGTTGCTCGTTTTGCGCTTGTTCGCTACGCTAGCGCAAAACAATCAACTCCGTTCCGGCGGTTTAGCCGGGCGTTAGGCCGCACGAGGAAGGAGGAACAAACGAATGTCACAGTACAAGCCAACCGCCTACAGCACAGTTTCGCCGTATCTCATTGTCAACGGCGCGGATGCGACCATTGAATTCTTGAAACGAGTTTTCGACGCCGTCGAGCTGCGGCGGTTTCCCGACAACGCCGGAAAGTTGATGCACGCAGAGGTTCGGATCGACGACACCATCCTGATGCTGGCCGATCCGTCGCCGCCTGACTGGCCTCCGATTGCCTCCTACGTCCATATATACGTCAAGGACGTTGATGCGACATTCCAGAGGGCTCTCAATGCCGGCGCCGTTTCAGTCCAGGAGCCAGTCAAGAAGCAGGACGAGGACAAGCGAGGTGGCGTTAAGGATGCAGGAGGCACGACATGGTGGATTGCGACGAAAGTCGAGTAGTCCACAAGAGTTGCTTCCACGGTCCAACAGTCACCGGCCTAACAACCGGTTGCAGCGGGGCTCGTTATGTGCCAATGACGTTTTCAGAACAAATCGCTGTGGGAGCCAATTCAGGCAACTTGTAATTGGCCGTCGAAAACAGGGTAAATGAGCACCAGATCTGGCTTTATATGGCAATCTCTAAAGCCAACCCAATTTCCTGTTAGGGCGTGGTCAACATTTTGAGGGGCAAGGGTTTCGCCTCGCTGTAGCTGCGAGATGATATTGCCGATCTCAATGATGTCTGGGATCGGCATTTTAGTAATTTTCTTAAAGTCTTTTTTAAACTGAGTCGAGTATTCAAGGTTATACATTTTTAACTTTGCCTTCGGTGAGTTCGTTGAACATAGATTCAACTGACTCAGCTTTATGGCCCTTGCCTTGAACTAATTCTTTCATAGCGGCAGCGGTTATTTCATTAGGCTGAGCTACACGAAGTTCAAAGGGAATTCCACCGTGGTTGATAACGGCTTTAGCGAATAATTTAATTGCTTGTGAGGTGCTTAAACCCATTTCATCACAAATGCTGGTAAAAGCAACTTTGGTGTCAGAGTCTATGCGGGTGCTCAACATTTCAGTTCTCATATTGGTACCTCTTTGCGTACAATGTTATACATAGTCATACAAGAGTATTATAATGGCACATAACAAATTGTTCAAGCAGACAGCTAACGCGTGGTATTTTTAGTTTGCGGTAAATTCAGAGTTTACGGAGTAATGCAGCAGCTTTTATATTGCGTTAGCCGCTACTTAACAAAGCGTTATACGATCAAAGCATGAACGAAAATCTCCTGAAGATCATCAATGAGCGTCAGTTAGTTTCTGCGATGAACAAAACAAAGTGGCGTGAGATATGCGGGGATTTTGAAGAGCTTCATTCTCTGAATATTTGTGTTAGATATAAGCTAATTACTTCAGATGAGATTTTTGGCTTTAGCCCGGTTTGGTGGGACCAATTATTCGCAGATACTCCAGCAATAGAGTGGCTAGATTTCAATCCCATTGTGAGTGAATATCAAGGTCGTCTCGTATCAGATAAAGAGACAAATAGATCAACTGAAATTCTAAATGTCCTAAAGAGACGCAGAATCAGATATTCCAATCAGGAGTCATACTTTCGGGTATGGGGGTACTTAACTCCAGGGGCTTGTCCTGAATTCGTATAACAAAGCCTTGTACAGCGAGCAATTTTTCCATCGCTTTTTAGTGGCGGTCGCTACGCTGCGACAAAAAATCAACTCCAAAATTGCCGCGTAACGAGCCCCGCTGAATGCTTTCAGGTTGCCCCGTCGTGCAAGCGCTCCGTAACAGCCTGAACCAGCAGACATAGCCTGTGCTAAAATCAAAACTTTAACCCAGGCCACGCTGCTGTTCAGCGGGGCTCGTTCAGTGTAAAGAGGAAACATGGCATCTGGTAAACCTATAGTAAGACAAGTAGCATGGCTTTCCCTAATGCCACAAATGCTTGTGTTGGCTGTTCTAATTGCTGTATTTACGGCTTTAGAAATAGAAGAACCAGTTATTATTAGTGTGTTTGTATATCTAATATATTCTATTGGTTCACGCTATCTAATTTCTATAAGTCACAGAAAGGGAATATCTGCATTCAAACAAGGTGACTACACGTCAGCGCTACAAAATTTCGAAGAAAGCTATAAGTTCTTTCAAAAGTATAGATGGATCGATAAATGGAGATTTTTAATTTTATTGTCTTCAAGTAAGATCAGCTATAGAGAAATGGCGCTATTAAACATTGCCTTTTGTTATAGTCAGCTAGGTGAAGGTGTTAAATCTAAACAGTCTTATGAAAAGGTGTTGATACATTTCCCTGATAGCCAAATGGCTGTGGCAGCGTTAAATATGATTGATGCTGTAGCTAAAAACACTGAACAAGGCAATGCAGCGGATATCTAAAAGCGGTCACTTTTTTGTTCCAAAAAAGCCGCCAACTTTTAGCTACCCCTGATCGCGGCGTTACAGCAGACGCTTGCACGCCTGCTGTAAATAGCCCCTCTGAATGTCTTCAGGTTGCTCCGTCGCGCAAGCGCTCCGTAACAACCTGAACCAGCAGACATGTCCTGTGCTAAAATCAAAATTTTAACCCAGGCCACGCTGCTGTTCAGCAGGGCTAGTTAGGGCCTAGTACTTGACGAATCTCGAAATGTACATACAATGTACATGTGATCAAGTTTGAGTGGGATCCTGTTAAGGATAAGAAAAATCAAGAAAAACATGGAGTTAGTTTTGAAGAAGCTAAATCCGTCTTCTATGACGAGTATGCTATTCAATTTTACGATGAACAGCATTCAATGCTAGATGAGGATCGTTTTCTCATGCTTGGCCTAAGCAATGAAGCCCGCGTTTTGTTGGTATGTCATTGCGAGCGAGATGAAGGCGAAACCATAAGGATCATATCCGCGCGCAAAGCTACCAAAAACGAACGCAAACATTATGAAGGTGGTAGCTAATGAAAAAAGAATATGATTTATCAAAAATGAAATCGCGTAAGAATCCTTACGCATCAAAACTCAAAAAGCCAGTCACTATGCGGCTTAGTGAAGACGTCATATCCTACTTCAAGGCAATGGCTGAAGAAAATGACGTACCCTACCAAAGCTTAATTAATCTATACCTTCGTGACTGTGTTGCAAAGCATAGAAAAGTCGATATTTCATGGCAGGCAAAGCCCTAACAAGGCACTGCAGCCGAGCTACATTGCGCCGCTTCGGTTTGTGGGTTAGCTGGGCTCATTTTCCCACAAACCTTCACTCTGCAACGCAGCCGTCTGAGTGCGGCGTTAGCGCACATGGAGAAATAATGAGATATAGGGTTATTGTTGCTTTTGTTTTGAGTCTATTGTTTGTCGGAAATAGTTGGTCCTCAGAGTTGACTGTATTACAAGATCTCGGTGCTTCCTTGAACAACAAAGAAGTGAGTATTGCCTTGCGACAGACAGGCTGCTACGGGACTTGTGCCCAGTATAAGGTTACGCTATTTGCCGACGGATTAACTATTTTTGATGGTGCACGATATACGGAATACAAAGGTATAAAGAGACTAAAAAGGCCACCAGAAGATATATTGACAGTACTATACGTAATGCAGAAAAACGATTTTCTGAATATCCAAAATCGGATACGAAAAGGAGAAGATGGTTGCAAAGAGTACTGGACAGACCACTCAGCAATATTTTTGGAATTGTCAGATGGAAAGCACTCACATGAAGTCTATTGGTACTTGGGGTGCAAAGGTCATAAGGACATTCCCAAATTGCAAGCCATCAAAGAATCAATATTAAAGGCTGTAAATATTGGAGATCTAATTGAAAGCACTAACAAGTAAAGGCAGCATCGCCACTTCTTGGCTGGACCTCCTTTCAGTTGGCCGCTGCTTTAGGCGTTACAGCAGACGCTTGCGCGCCTGCTGTAACGAGCCCCGCTGAATGCTTTCAGGTTGCCTCGTCGCGCAAGCGCTCCGTGACAACCTGAACCAGCAGACATGTCCTGTGCTAAAATCAAAATTTTAACCCAAGCCACGCTGCTGTTTAGCAGGTCTCGTTATGCATATCAAACAAACTCGCTTCGCCGAGAGTATCGAGTTAGGGAACTTAGAATAATGAAGCGATTAATTGACCTTACAAATATTGAAGCGAAGCAACACTTCCTAAAATGCAGTAGTTATTTTAATGGTGACCTCCCAAAATACATAAGCTTTCAACCACTTATCACTGCAGTATCAAAAGTGATGAATGGAGCCGGGTTTAATCAATTTAAGTCTTCAAATCCGAGTGATTCGTCGGGTGTAAATTACAATCTGATAGCGAATAAGGACGGGAAGTTAGCATGGCGTCCATATGAGTTAATGCACCCAGCGATATATGTGTCTTTGGTGAATGTGGTTTGCGAAGATGAAAGCTGGACTCTCATCAAGGATAGATTTTCAGAGTTTGAGAATGGTGTGGTGGATTGCTGCAGCGCCCCAGTTATGTCTGTGGATCATCAAAGTGATGTTGCTACACAGGTGATGAATTGGTGGCAAAAAGTAGAGCAACGCTCACTTACTTATTCGTTAGAGTTTAGCCATGTATTCCATACCGATGTCGCAGATTGCTATGGCTCGCTGTATACGCATAGCATTTCTTGGGCATTACACGGAGTGGAAAATGCTAAACAAGATCGACGAAAAAATTCTCTTCTAGGTAACAAGATCGATTCACATATTCAGGCCGGTAGATATGGACAGACCAATGGAATCTCTCAGGGGTCTGTTTTAATGGACTTTGTAGCCGAAATTGTCCTTGGATTTGTCGATCTCGAAATCAGTCTAGAGCTTCAAGGTCAAAGCGATTTTCGCATCTTGAGGTATCGTGACGACTACAGGATTTTTACAAACAGCGATGATAGAGCTGAAGAAATACTTAAAATCATCAGTGACAAACTACGAGTTGTTGGTATGAGACTTGGGGTTTCCAAAACCTATTCGTGCCGCAATGTAGTGGAAGGATCTATAAAACCTGACAAACTTGCGGGCATAGAGTTACAAGATCTTGGTACAACAAATGCGAAAACTATCCAAAAGCAGCTGTTGAGACTCCACTCCTTTGGCCAGCGTCACCCTAATAGCGGAGCTTTAAGGCGAATTGTCAGCGAGTTCCACGTCAATATTTCCAAGCAAAAGGAAGCACCGGATGACCTAGAAGTTCAGGTTGCAATTGCTACTGATATCGCTTTTGTTTCCCCTGCAACATTTCCAGCCGTAGCAGGAATATTAAGCCGCTTAATCTCATTGGCTCCGGATTCTGAAAAAGGGCCACTCTGGGAGAAAGTTCGTAACAAAATGGCTAGAGTCCCCTACAACGGATATCTAGAGATTTGGCTTCAGAGGGTTACGCAGCCTGCAACAATAAATATTCAATGTTCTAGCAATGAAGCAATTTGCAAGATAGTTAATGGTAGCAACGAAAAGCTATGGGAAAACGACTGGATTTCTAGTCAGCATTTACTGGAAGCACTTGATGTTTCACAAATTGTAATATCCTCGGCTGAAGATGAAAGTGAAGTTATCGAGCCAGCCGAAATTCAGCTTTTTACTCAAAATGCGTGGTCATACTAATGCCTAACAAGTTGCTGCACTCTGACACATACTGCTACGCTCGTTTTTTTGTGTCGCTACGCTCCATTTTACACAAAAACGCTCTCGCAGTATGTGCCGGTGAGCAAGGCGTTACAGCAGACGCTTGCACGCCTGCTGTAACGGGCCCTGCTGAATGCTTTCAGATTGCCCCGTCGCGCAAGCGCTCCGTAACAACCTGAACCAGCAGACATGTCCTGTGCTAAAATCAAAATTTTAACTCAAGCCACGCTGTTGTTCAGCGGGGTTCGTTATGAGTAAAGAGAATCCATGAGAATCATTTCTATCTTATTTGGGTTTATCGGACTATTGTCAGTGGCAAACGCAGAAATAGAAATGAAACGCTATTTTTCGGTAGGCAATGTATTTGAAATAAAAGCACCTGCTAGCTAGTTGTAAAATACTGGCTCTGGCTATCTCTCAATTTCCAGCCCTGCTGAAAGTGCCTCTATCACAGCCAGTGGTACCTTGAGCCGTTAGGTTCAAGCGAGGTCAAAAAAACATCAGCAAAATCACGCTTTTGTGCTTAAGTGTTGTTTGACCGATGCTGGAAAAGACCAGGAAGGACTTTTTCAGGACTGACTAGCTAAATAGTGTTAACAGACCCCAGATCATTCAATTTAGCCAAGTATTTGGCTTTGACCTTTTCGTTTAAAAAGCTGGCATTAAATGAATTTGTTATTAATTGTTTAATCTCTGTGTTGGATAAGCCAATAGCTTGTTGCAATTGTTCAAAATTATCATTGATATAGCCGCCAAAATAAGCCGGATCATCAGAGTTGATGGTGGCTTTTAGACCTTGGTTTAACATGGTTCTGATGGGATGATTTTTCAGTTGGTCAACAACACACAATTTGAGATTAGATAATGGACAAACAGTGAGCGCTAATTTTTTTTCTATGATGGTTGAAACTAGCTGTTGATCATCAAGACACCGGTTACCATGGTCGATGCGGTCAACTTTTAATAGATTAATGGCTTGCCAAATGTATTCAGCTGGGCCTTCTTCGCCAGCGTGCGCGACCATTTTAAAGCCATCTTTTTTGGCTTGAGCAAACAGTCGTTGATACTTTTCTGGAGGGTGTCCTATTTCGGAAGAATCAAGCCCTACACCAATGATCTTATCTTTGTGCCTGAGTATGTCTGGATAAATATCAAAGCCAGCTTGTTCAGGTAAGTGTCGTAAAAAGCAGGCGATGATGTAGTAACTGATGTCCAGTTCTTTTTTGCCGTCTTCAAAAGCCCGATGAAGACCATTAATGACTGTGTCAAACGCAATGCCACGACTGGTATGGGACTGAGGGTCGAAGAAGATCTCTGTATGAACGATATTGTCTTTCTTAGCGCGTTCTAAATAAGCCCACGCTAAATCGTAAAAATCTTCTTCAGTTTGTAAGACATTAACACCCTGATAGTAAATGTCCAAAAATTCTTGTAGATTGTTAAAAGCATAACAAGCTTTTAAAGCGTCAACAGATTCATATGGCAGTTGAATACCATTTCTCTTGGCTATTTTGAACATCAGTTCAGGTTCAAAACTGCCTTCAATGTGCATGTGTAATTCTGCTTTGGGTAAAGATGCTAGATTCATTGTGATTTTTCTTTAAATTGTTTTTCAATGGCGGCTCTGATGATGTGATAGATCATGTTTTGCTCCAAGACACCCCGAACTAGTTGGCTTCCTGCACCTGTGGCATAAATAATAACATCTTCTCCTGAATGTGTTTCTGACTTCATCGGTAAGGTGGCTGCTTGTTTATAATCATTTGCTTCGGTATCTGTGTGTTCCAGATCAGGTCTTTGATCGCCATTAATATAGCCTGGTCCATTGGCATAACTGAGAGTAGTCATTTTTTTGCCTTGTGCATCAGTTTGGTACTGTTCGCTTGGATTGCCTTGCTCATCTGGAATTTTGATTTTACCTAAAATAGGGTTGCCCTTTTGCGCATAGCCACTCATAGTCATGGTGTGGGCGTGATCCGCAGTGACTAGAATCAGCGTATCATTCAGGTTAACCATTTCAATGGCTTTGGCTATAGCATCAGAAAAAGCCACGGTATCATGCAAGGCTTTTTTAGCGTAACCACCATGGTGACCATGATCTATCCTCCCACCTTCAACAACCAAGAAAAAAGGGTGATTTTTCTTGTTGAGTATTTGAATGGCCGTAACAGTCATTTCTGCTAAAGAGGGTTCACCTGCTGCGTCTTGTTGACGTTCTAGTTCATATTGCATATGACTGGGATCAAATAAAGCGAGCAAATGGTCAGTGTTTTTGGTGTTTATAGCTTGAAATTGTTCTTTGTTCCACACATAACTGGCATTTGGATATTTTTCCAACCATAATTTGGTTAAATCTAGCCCATCTTTTCTTGCTCCTCTTTGAAGCAAGGGATATTCAGGGTCAAGCTGTTTTTCAGATAGAAAATTTTTTCGTCCTCCACCCATAGCAACTTCGAGACCATCTCCATGAGGGTAATGTATCAGTTGCCAAGCGATGTCTTTGCATTGATCTTTTTGGGATTCAGGTATGTGACTGTCTGCCTCCCAATGTCTGCTTTCTGCATGTGCATAAGTGGCTGCTGGTGTTGCATGAGTCAATCTGGCCGTGGTGATCACTCCGGTTCTATAACCTGCAAGTTCGGCTTCTGATAACAAGGACAATAGGTGATGTGATTTATCGCCACATTGCCCTAACTGTACACGTTGATCTATACTGATCGCACCGGCTTTGGTTTTCACTCCTGTGATCATGGCAGTCATTGTGCCTGCTGAGTCAGGTGTTTGTAGGTTGGTGTTGTAGGTTTTTGACAAAGCAGTATAGGGGAATTGCTCAAACCGAAGTAGATTTTCTTCACCTTCCAGACCTTGTATTTGTCCCTCATAGATACGTGCTGCGGTCACTGTTGCTAGACTCATACCATCACCGACGAAGAAAATCACGTTTTTCGCATCAGCGGGGAAAGGTTTATCAGTTTGTAGTTGTTTGATCTTTTGCTGTCCTTGCTGATACCAGTGGTTACTTTTTGAGTCAGCAAAAGCATATAAACTCAATAACAGAGTTGTTAAAGTCAGTGAAATTTGTTTCATATCTGAGACAGGATAAAATGATAAATATTGAGCCCTGCCAGAGTGACCATAGCCAACCAAGTGATTAGAGTACCCCAGAACCTTCCAAAGCTTTTACCTGTTTTCTTAACCAAGTCAATACCATGAATCAATCGGGCAAAGATTAACAAGATACCGATAGCATGTAACAGCCATGTGACACCACCATTAATTTCATAGATAGCAAACAATACTACCGTGATAGGAACATACTCTGTGGCATTTTGTTGGGCTCGAATATAGCGTAAACCCATTTGTGAACCACCGTCTCCCAAATCAACTTGTTCACTGCGACGAAACATCACGACACGGTATGCCAGCCATAATAAAATCAGCGCTAAAATTGACCCATAAAAAGCGGTTATCGTTAACATGTTATACCTCCTCTTTTAGTATTTTAATGGTATTTTTGACGCCATATCGGTTGTTTTCTAATGTGATGTTGGTGACACAGCAGTCTGGATCATGAGTAAAAAACAAGCGATGGTTTGCATCAAGGTGCCTTTGAAGAAAAGCAGACTTTTCATCAATCAGTTGTTCTGGAAAACGGTCATATCCCATGGAAATGGGGACATGCATCCACGCTGAACCGGGAATCAAATCAGATGCAAAGACAAGGTCATCAACGATACTGTGCATGAGACCCACAGTGTGACCTTCTGAAAATTCAAAACGAACCTGATCTCCTAGTAAGTCATGATACGCATTGTCCACTAAGTGTAATCGACCAGAATCAGTCAGTAATTGATGTAATTCAGGAATGAACGAAGCACGGTCACGTGGGTGTGGATGGGTGGCACGTTGCCAGTGCGTTTTGCTCACCAAGTATTGGGCCTTTGGAAAAGCCAGTTCTAGAGGCTGACTCTGCTGCCATGAAGTCAATAAACCACCAGCATGATCAAAATGTAGATGACTGAGCACCACGACATCAATGTCTTCGGGTTGAAAGCCGAGAACAGCCAATGATTTTAATAACACATGGCCAGATTCATAAATACCAAATCGTTGTTTCAGTTTGGGTTCAAAAAAATCACCAATACCGGTTTCAAATAGCACATTGTGACCATTTAAATCAGTCACTAGTAGACCACGACAAGCCAGTTCCATGCGATTGCTGTCATCAACTTCAACCCAACGTGACCACAGTGCTTTTGGTGCATTACCAAACATAGCTCCTGCATCGAGTTTTTGTCTGTTACCTTCTACTGAATAAAATTTCATAATGGTTTTGGCCTTAAAATAGTTTATCTAGTCATCAGCAATGCATGATTCAGTGTACAGTTGCTTTGCCTGTTGTGCTGCGTGGATCCGATGCTGCCAGTACTTCACCAGTTTTTTTATTCCAGTAGACGCCGTGCATATTTCCCCAGGTGTAGTCGGTGACTGTTACTTGATGTCCCATCTGCTTTAGTTTTTCAATGGTTTGTTGATCGAAGGCAGACTTTTCTGCGAACAATTTGTCAGGTAAATATTGGTGATGATATCTGGGCAGTGATACCCATGACTCAGGTTTGTTGCCATCGAAAAAATCCAAAAGCGCCAGTACAACCATGGTGATTATCCGCGAACCACCAGGAGTGCCCAGTACAGCGACATCTTCATCTCCGAAAACGATGGTTGGACTCATGCTTGAAAGTGGTCTCTTACCCGGTGCGATTTCATTGGCTTTATCACCGATCAGGCCAAAGGCGTTCGGCTCTCCTGGCTTGGCAGAAAAGTCATCCATTTCATTATTGAACAATACGCCTGTACCTTCAGCAATAAAGCCCGAAGCCAAACCGGTGTTGACAGTCAGGGTGGCAGCCACCATGTTACCTTCTGTATCGATGATTGAAAAATGGGTTGTGTCTTCACCTTTAGGCGTTTCGCCTATGCCTGGTAATAACTCAGAAGGCATTGATTTATTAGGGTGAATTGATGCACGTAAGCCTTCAGCATAGTATGGATGAGTCAATAATTGAATTGGCATTTCGACAAAGTCAGGATCTCCTAAATAGATGCTCCGGTCTCGGTAGGCACGACGCATCGCCTCAGTGATCAAATGAATGCGTTGTGATTTGTTCAAATCAGCTAAATTCCAAGTTGATAAAATATTCAAGATGGTGGCAATAGCGATACCACCGGATGAGGGCGGTGAAGCTGTTATCAAGGTGCGACCACGGTACGATAGGGTGATCGGGTCACGTTCTTTGATTCGATAGTTTTTCAGATCATTCAATGTCCAAATACCACCATGCTGTTTGCTGGCAAGGACCATTTTTTTCGCTATTTCACCTTCATAAAATCCTTTTTTTCCCTCTTTGGCAACAGTTCTTAAAGTGTTTGCTAAATCTTCCTGAACAATCAAATCACCTTCTTTGGGAATTTGACCATTGGTCATATAGATGGCTTTAGAGGCGGGGTACCTTTCGATGATGTGTTGTTTATTCTTGATGTGTTTGATCAGACGTGGATAGGCTTCAAAACCTTTTTCTGCAGCACGGATCGCAGGTTGCAGTGATGTGCTCAAGGGTAAGCGACCATAATGTTTGGCAATGTGTTCAAATCCAGCAATTTCACCGGGAATGCCAGCAGCCAATGGGCCATACAGGGCTTTGTCTCGGTCGACATCGCCATTGTGATCCAGGTACATATCTCGGTGAGCAGCCGCCGGAGCTGTTTCTCTGCCATCGATCATCACGTTTTTGCCGTCTTTAGCACGATGGAATAACCAGAATGCACCTCCTCCAATACCTGAGCTTTGTTGTTCTACCACTGCTAAAGTGGCACTGACTGCAACGGCAGCATCAAAAGCATTGCCTCCTTTAGAAAGGATTTCATGACCAGCTTCAGTAGCCAAATAGTGAGCGGAGGCAATGGCAGCCTTGGAGGGTTGTTGGGCATTAACTGCACAGGTAATGAGCAATATCAATAGTGTGATTTTTTTCATAGGTTTTCGGTTAATCTTTGGTATTTAGCCATCAATTGTTCTTCGGTTTCTTCACAATTAGGGTCTTTGGGGATACACTCAACAGGGCAGATTTCAGCACATTGTGGTTCATCAAAGTGACCAACACATTCAGTACACAAATCTGGGTTGATTTCGAAGATTTCAATGCCCATGAAGATGGCATCATTAGGACAGACGGGTTCACAAACGTCACAATTGATGCATTCGTCAGTGATAATCAAGGCCATTTTTAGTTCCTGAATTTTTGTTGCATGGCATCAATAACTGTCGGATCGACGAATTGACTGACATCACCACCGAGCATGGCAATTTCTTTGACCAGTGATGATGAAACAAAGCTCAGTTGTTCAGCGGGTGTCAGAAACATCGTTTCTACATCGGGCATCAAATGTCGATTCATACTAGCCAGCTGAAACTCATATTCAAAATCAGATACTGCTCGCAAACCTCTCAGCAAAACACCAGCATGATGCTGATGGGCAAAATCAGCCAACAGTACATCAAAGCCTACCACCTCAACATTACTATATTTTTTGGTGATCTCACGAGTCAGTTCAATGCGCTCATTGAGGCTAAACAAAGGATTTTTTCGGCGTGAATCGGCGATGCCGACGATCAGTTGGTCAAAGATTTTAGCACCGCGGCGTATCAAATCTATATGTCCATTGGTTACTGGATCAAACGTGCCGGGATAAACGGCTATTTTGCTTTTCTTCATTAGCGAATACTCAGGTTTTAGGTTCGTTTTTTTGCCACAACTCGAAAGTCACTTGGCCTATGTTTTTTTGCTTACGCAATTGCCATAATTCTTTTGGCATTGTTCTCAGGTTTTGATTTTTATTATATTCTCGATATATCCAACCACCAGTGTGGCAAGCATCGCTAATTATATCACTGATTGTCACCATTTCATTACCAGCGAAAGGAGGATCTAAAAAAATCAGATCATATAAACGGTTGTTATCATTCAGCCAATTGGCTGCTTTGTCGTGCCAAATATGTACTTGATCAAGTGCCAGTGCCTTCTGGTTCTGTTTTAAGTATCGAATGGCTGATGGTGAGGCATCAACCATATCCACCCGTTGGGCGCCTCGAGAAGCTGACTCAAAACCTAAGCCACCAGAACCTGCAAATAAATCTAACACCATTAATCCAGATAAGTCATTGCCTAGCCAATTAAACAAAACTTCTCGAATACGGTCTGTTGTTGGTCGTAAGCCTTCAGCATCGACTACTTCGATTCGGCGAGAACGATGTGTGCCAGCAATGATTCTGATTTGAGCCATATCGAGGGTTTAAAATGGTAAAATAAGCACCATATTCTAACGCATTCCATTTCAGGTTGATTGATGATTAAGTTCTTCAAAAAGAAAAGCAAAGACGATGAAGTAACAGCAACTGTTACTGATTCATCAGTTGGTTCGCAGCAACAAGAAAACTTAACCACTGATGTAACTGATGACCAATCATCAACGAAACTGGATCAACAGCTAGACAAAACCAACAAAAATTTCGGCAAAAAAATGAAACAGTTGTTTTCGTTTAAGAAAAAAATTGATGAAGATTTGTTTGAAGATATTGAAACCACCTTATTGATGGCTGATGTTGGTGCTACGGCGACTATGGATGTGATGGAAAAGGTGCGTAAGTCAATCAAACGTCGCAATTTATCAGATGCTGAAGCTGTTTACCAAGCACTGAAAAGCCAACTGAGTGAGTTGGCACAACGAGTGGAAAAACCATTGATAATTGATGTCGAAAAACATCCCTTTGTCATCTTGGTAGTCGGTGTCAACGGTGTTGGTAAAACCACAACTATCGCCAAATTAGCAAAAAAATACAAAGCTGAAGGAAAAAAAGTGATGTTGGCAGCTGGTGATACGTTCCGTGCTGCTGCGGTTGAGCAACTGAAAACCTGGGGAGAGCGTGAAGACATTCCAGTCATGGCACAAAATACCGGTGCCGATTCAGCTTCTGTGATTTTTGACGCCATGACATCGGCTAAATCCAAAGGCATTGATATATTGATTGCTGATACCGCAGGTCGTTTGCATACCCAGTCTAATTTGATGCAAGAGTTAGAAAAGATCAGCCGAGTGATGAAGAAAAATGATCAAACAGCGCCTCATGAAACGCTGATTGTGGTTGACGGTGGTACAGGACAGAATGCCATTTCTCAAGTGCGTGAATTCAACAAAGCGGGCCAATTGAGTGGCATTGTCATCACTAAACTCGATGGTACGGCCAAAGGTGGCGTGTTGTTTAACTTGGCTGCTGAGTTTGGAATTCCCGTGCGTTACATTGGTGTGGGTGAAAAATCGACAGATTTAAAACCTTATCTGGCAGATCAATTTGTTCAGGCCATCCTTGACTGAACACTATTACGATCCTGAAAAAATCATTGAGTGGCAGCTCCAGAAAGGGCGCCATAACATGCCGTGGCAAGGAGATAACCCTTACCATGTGTGGCTTTCAGAAATCATGTTGCAACAAACCCAAGTCATCAAGGTCATGGACTACTTTCAAAGGTTCATCGATACTTTACCAACATTGGCAGACCTGGCCCAAGCGGATGAACAGACTGTATTGGCTTTGTGGTCAGGACTGGGGTACTACAATCGAGCACGCAACCTTCACAAAACAGCGAAGCTGTGCGCTGAAAAACACCAAGGTCGGTTACCAGTGAGCCGTTCTGAATTAGAGGCATTACCTGGCATTGGTCGTTCGACAGCCGCCGCGATCTGTTCTTTGGCATATAATCAGCCGGAAGTGATTATGGATGGCAATGTCAAACGCGTTTTTGCCCGACAGTTCATGGTTGCTGGAGAGCCCAACAAAGCGAAGACTGTTAAGCAGTTTTGGCAGTTAGCAGAACGTTATCAAAAGTCCAGTTGTCCAGGCACATACACTCAAGGGTTGATGGATTTAGGTGCCATGGTGTGTAAAAAGAATAAGCCTTTATGTGAGCATTGCCCCATCGAAAAATCTTGTCTTGCCAGGCAGAGAGACCGCATCCATGAATATCCAGAAAAAAAGAAAAAGGTGGTTCAAAAGGTGATCAATATCCACGTGGCATTTGATGAAACTTCGAATGGATTATTTTTGGAAAAAAGGTCGGCACAAGGTATTTGGCCAGATTTATGGTTTTTGCCGATCATAGCAGTTGAATCACATCGTAAACCCATGTTTGTTGTGTCACACAAGCTCACACATAGGCTGATGCACATTCATGTTTATGATAAAAGAGCAATACAGCAAAAAAAGACAAAAGGACAACACATTGAAAGATCAGCGTTGTTAAAATATCCGCATCCCAAAGCCTTGATACACATACTAGATCAATATGACAACCATCACATGCCTTAAATACGGCGCCGACCAAGCACCCATACCATATCCACCTTATCCAGGAGCGCTGGGAGAACGGATTAAAAAAAACATCAGCCTCAAATTTTGGCAAGAGTGGTTGGCACAACAAACCATGATCATCAATGAAAACCACTTTTCACCGATAGACCCGGATCACAAGAAAATTATCGAAGAAAAAATGGTCGCTTTTTTATTCAAAGGACAGGATGTTAAACCAGATGGTTTTGCGCCAGAAGAATGATTTTTTAAAAAAATCTGTTATCGAAAGTTTGACAGACCCAAGAAGCCCAAACTATAATTCGCCTTCCTTTGCAAGACCAGTCTTGTACAAGTGCCCGGATAGCTCAGTCGGTAGAGCAGGGGATTGAAAATCCCCGTGTCGGTGGTTCGATTCCGCCTCCGGGCACCATTATGAAAATAGAGAACAAGCCAGAAATCAATTTTTTGGTTTATAGAGGTTTATTACAACCGAATCAGAAGGCATTCTGGTATTGGTTATCAAAGTCCGGTAGAATTTGAAAATGCCGTCAAGAAAACGGCTTAGCAAACTGTCCGTTAAATGTTCAGCACATCGCCTTGTTGTGGTAGAAAACTATTCAACACTTTAACTTTGGTTTAATGTGAAATTAACATTCACATGCTTGGTGTTGATGTTTTTCATATAGTTAATTGACAATGTCTGTGGCTGGCATTATTATTCTGGCCGTGTGTGAGGCTCTTGGTTAGGGGAAGACAAGGGTTTTTTTGATCTACTACAAAGGAATATGTCATCATGCACGTTATTAAATTCTTAAGCATTCTCACCATTTCAGCTTGCTGCACCGTCGGTGCGGGTATCCTCCCTTTTTCCGGTCAATATGACTTTGATCATGATAAGAGTATTGATCTGATCTTTGCCAATGGTTTTGAAAATATCCCGACTCCACCTGTTCTCTCATCAGAAACACCCTTTAATGGTGCATTACCCGCTTTAGAAACAGGCCATGCCTCGGTAGGTGCATCGGCTTTGAATTTTTCTGTTGATCAAAGCGGTCAGACAAGTGTTGAATACCCGATCTTTGCAGGAGCTGGTACTGCTGGTTTATCACCCACTGTTTCCTTGAACTATTCATCAGCTGCCGGTGATGGCCATGTCGGTGTGGGCTGGTCTATTAATGCAGTCACTGTGATCAGCAGATGTCGAGAAACAGCAGAATCCAAAGACGGTAACGGTGATATTGAACCGATGCCCATTACCTTTGGCATTGAAGATAAATTCTGCCTCAATGGTGAGAGACTATTCAGTACAGGTGGCAGCTATGGCGATAACGGCACCCAATACCGCACAGAAAAAGAACAGTTCGCTCGCATCATCTCCTATGACTCAACCGAAGGTGATGGTAATCCCGATTACTTTACTGTTGAGCGCAAAGACGGTTCCATCAGCTACTACGGTAACACCAATGACTCCAATACAACCATCACCAGCAGCGATCTCAACATTGATGGTCATACCCACTCTTGGGCCATCAGCCGTTATCAGGACACTAAGGATAACTACATCGATTATAACTACACACAACACGGTGATGGTGAATTCACACTCAGCGATATCAACTACACGGGCAATGAGTCAAGCATGCCCGTACTGCTGCCGTATAACAACATTCACTTCATTTATGAGAACCGCACTTTACCAATCACCTCCTACCTGGGTGGTGTTGCTTTTCATGTCACTCAAAGACTGGCACAGGTTCAATCGCGCATTGATGGTGTTCAGGTTCGTGACTACACCTTGCTTTATGACACATCAAGCACCTCAGGCCGATCGATCTTGACCTCCCTGCAAGAATGTAGGGGTAATACCTGCTTGCCCTTAACTACTTTTAACTGGTCTGAACCTGACAGACAATTCAAAACAACTGCCAACGGCAATACAGCATTTCCCAAAGACATTAAAAGCGCTAAACTTGGTGATATCAATGGTGATGCCAGAGCTGATTTGGTCTTTGTTGATGAAAGTGATGATGCTTTTAAAATGGCCTATGGCAGTGGACACAATGGCTTTAATGTCACCAACCTGATCGGTATCAGTGCGCCCACAGGTACTGAGATTGATAATAAATGGCATCTGATTGATTACAATGCCGATGGCAAGCAAGACCTGATGAAAGAAACAGGCGGTCAGTGGGTCATATACCTGGCACTGAACTTTGGTTTCAATACCAATCCGATAGCCACCGGCCTGTCTGCTACTGCCAACAGTGATTTTCAGATCATTGACATCAATGGTGATGGCTTGTCTGATTTACTGATGGATGATGCGGGAACCTTGAAAGTCAGATTGCTGGAAAATTCGGGCAACAGCTATCAGTTCTCTAACACCATGATTCCCATCACCTTACCAGTCAACCCACAAGCCATTCCCAACATGCCTCCAGCTGGAGAACTGGCGGTGATGAAATACCGTTACTACCAGGATGAAGGC
Organism: Gammaproteobacteria bacterium; assembly: GCA_030430025.1. Classification (GTDB taxonomy): domain Bacteria; phylum Pseudomonadota; class Gammaproteobacteria; order Xanthomonadales; family Marinicellaceae; genus Marinicella. The sequence continues at coordinate 3,318 of JAUIGR010000042.1, read as the reverse complement.
ATTAATGTACGGACCGCTGACATCAATGGTGATGGTGTCGCTGATCTGCTGCTGCGCAGTGATCAATATGCTGTCGGTATGGAATTTCAGGATAACATCGATGATCAGGATTATGAATTCATCTCAGCGAGTGATGATGTTCAAATCAATGGCATTGGTGAGACATTATTGTCCTCGCATTGGGTAGGCTTTGTTAATAACGGTATCAATGGTCAAAACAAATACGATTACTCCAGTGAAAGTTATTACCTGATTGAAGCCTCATCGTTGGGGGCCAGTGCCGATAAGCACATCAAGTTTGCTGATATCAACGGCGATGGCTTAGTTGACGTGGTGGCACGCAATAGCCTCAATAACTGGCGATTTAAGTTAAGTACTGGTGCCGGGTTCACCAGCTTTCAGAATATTGCCACCATTGCCAATGAAGACTACCTGCAACTGGTTGATCATAACCTCGATGGCTACCTTGATCTGCTCTATCCAAGCAATGTCAATAACAACAGCATTTATTACAGAAGCTGGACAGGAACTGGCTTTTCAGCATCTGCCTTAGATACCGGTGCAGATGGATACTCACCCAGTCAAAATATTAACTTATTTCTGGACTTTGATGGCGATGGGGCTGCTGATCATTTACGCATTGATGCCAATGCAGTACAAAGACTGTATCCAAGGGAAGCCGTTTACCTGCCTGCTGATAAAATCACTACCATCACCAATGGACTGGGCGCACAAACGAATATCTTGTATCGCCCCCTGACATTCTCGACCACTTATCAACAGGGTAATCACCAGACAGCGAACTTAAACTTCGGTCATGGCTCTCCGGTACTGGATCTCATGGGCCCTATCTACGTAGTCAGGGAAGTTGACATGCCCACACCGATTGAAGGTGATGAGAATTTCACCAATGCGATGCGCTACCGATATGAAAATGCCCGTGTTCAGACAGGAGGCCGTGGCTTTTTAGGGTTTGAGAAAGTGATCACAGCGACAGCTGTTAAAGGTGCAGCTGATGGTCAGCCCAAGATCTTAGAAAGCACCACCACTTACCGACAGGATTTTCCCTACAACGGCATACCAGCAAGCGTAGAAGTCAGGCAGTTAACTGATAATTTTTATACCAATGAGCCACCTGAATGTAATGGTGATGATGACATCTGCTTTCCGCAACCGTGTTTTCCAGGAGACATCTGTGAGATCATTCCTAAAGCGAGCAAGGGTGGACAAACATTGCTTTCAGAAGTCATTAATACCGTCAACAGCACCAACCCCACTGCCAAGAGCACATTTGCCTACATTGATTCCACCGAAACCAGGACCTATGACCCTGATACAGGCTCATTACTGAAATCAGTGATCCAAACATCCAGCCATGATAACTATGGTAATCCCTTAACAACAACCCAAACAATCAAAAATGGCGCCGGCGTCACATTACAAACCAACACCGTAACCAATAGCTACGATAACATCACCACACAAAACCGCTGGCATATTGGTTTACTGCGCACATCAACAGTCAACAAAACTCGCACAGGACAACCCACCATCACCACGGTCATGGAATATGATTATGACTCGCTCACAGGATTAGTTAAAGAAGAGCGACAACATGCCGATGAAGAAGACTTGAGCGCGATCACCAGTGATTTATTCTTGCGTGTTCAATATGCGTATGATCAATACGGTAATAACACCAAAATCCGTTCATGTACTGACCACCTGAGCAGCAATGGCTGTGCCAATGATGCCAACTATCCAGACCCCAATACCACTAAACCCTATCAGGTCAACCGATACAACAGACTGACCTTTGATGTCAAAGGCAGGTATCTTGATGCCAGCTACAATACCTTAGGTCAAAAAATCTCTGATGTCACCAGCCGTGATATCTATGGTAACCCCACTTCAACCGTTGATTTACTCGGCCGCACCACCACCAACAGCTATGATACGTTCGGTCAGTTAACCTCATCAAAAAACAGCATCGGTGAATGGAGTCAAACATCAAAAACATGGTGTAATGGCCTGGTTGGTTCCCTTGCTTGCCCTGCGGGCAGAGGCGCATCAATGCGCATCAAAACCCAAAGTTCAGGTGGTTCATCGGCTTATCGCTATGTTGATAAACTGGGTCGTGAAATTGCCTCCATCAGTCGAAGTTTTAATGGTCTTGATGAGGCTAACACCACAGGAGATGAACGTTACATCTTCAATCAAGTGTGGTTTGATCAGTTTGGTCGTCAGGTCAAAACAGAAGGCCCTTATTTCATTAACTCTGCTGCCAATGACAAACCCATTAGCCTGGTTGCCTATGACCGCTATGCCAGACCAACAACGATAACCTTAGCTGATGGCAGTAGCCAAACCATGCTGTATGATGGTTTAAGCACCACTTATACCAATGGCAAAGGCCAGCGCAAAAAAGAAACCAAGAACGCCCTTGGACAACTGATTGAGGTCAAAGACTTTGACCAGGCTGGTGGCAACCCCAATTACCAGAACACCTTAACCTACACATATAATTCACTGGGTCTGGTCACTACCCTCAAGCGCACCACAGCTGCTGGCACTGAAATGCTCTCTAAAAGCTTATATGACAAAGCCGGTAGAAAATACAGTTTTGATGATGTCGATTCAGCACTGGTCACTTCCTACTTCAATGCCGAAAATGAAGTCATCGAAACAGAAGATGCCAAGGGTCAAATTCTCAAAAATTATTATGATAATCTAGGGCGTGTTTACCAATCAGAAAGTTATGATGGTAATACACTGATCACCACCACCGAAAATACTTTCGATCCTTTCAATGGTCTGTTAACCAGTGAGCAGAAATTTCTTGGTAATCAGCTGCAAGCTGACTACACACAATCTCACAGCTATGATACTTATAAACGACCAGCCACCACACAAATCAACTTCAAAGACACCGTCTGTGGTGGCCTGAACTGTCACTACACAGCAGCCATCTACTATGATCAGTATTCTCGAGTCAAATACCAGCAAGATGCCTCAGGCAAAGCAATCCGCAACCACTATAACAACCGGGGTTACTTAAATCGGATCACCGATGCCGCTGATAATAACAAAGAATACTACCGAATCAACAAGACCGATAAGTGGAGCAATGTCAGTCAAGATGTCAGGGCTGATAACATCAACATGCTCACTGACTATGTTTATCACAACAAACGAGGATGGCTATTCAGTATTGATTCGATTCATCAGACGCAAATCTATGAGTTTGATGTTTTGGGTAATTTGGGTAAAAGGGCTGATCTTGATCAGGATCAGTCTGAATGTTTTTTCTATGACCGC
>JAUIGR010000002.1 GCA_030430025.1 Gammaproteobacteria bacterium | reverse complement strand
AGATGAACTCTTTATTGGCAGCCAACGTTATGAAATTAACTGGATTATCACCAGCTGCACAACCACCAACAGCCTGATTGGTATTGGCAGCAGTAATGGCATCCGCTAAGGTACAAATATCACCATCTACATTAATATCAGCTGCGTGAGCACCACCAATACCTAACTCTAGTAGTAATGCTGAAACCAGCGCTGTTTTTTTAATGTTGATTTTATTAATCATAATACTCATCCCGGTTTTATTAAAATTTAAGCGTGTTGTTTTAATAAACCATCGAATATTTTCCCATCAGCAGTTCAAAAAAAAATAATTTTTTTTGAACTGCTATATCAAAACCATTGAAATATATTGATTTAACTTGATTCTTCTGTTCTATTTCACTGGCTTCAAAATCAAACTAATTTTAAAAATGCCGTGGTTTAATATAGATAAAAACAGCAGAGGACATATGCTATAATAACGCGCGCTTTGTATGGGGGATTCCTACCAAAGCATCCAAGTCCTTTTGTAGCGAACCACAACTGCACTGGGGAATCAAAAAAAACAATTCATACAGGTGTAATATGACTAAGAAAGTGGCCATGTTTATCAATGGTGAACCCATTATCAGTACGAGCACTCAATGGTTAGATGTCACAGACCCAGCAAACCAAGAAGTCATTTGTCAAGTTCCCATGGCAACTAACCAAGAAATGGAAAATGCCATAGCCTCGGCAAAGAAAGCTTTTGAAACGTGGAAAGAAGTACCTGTCACCAAAAGGGCTCGCTTGATGCTTCAATACCAACACCTGTTGAAACAACATCATGATGAACTGGCTGAAATTTTAGCTGAGGAAACGGGTAAAAATTTTGAAGATGCCAAAGGCGATGTCTGGCGAGGTATCGAAGTAGCTGAACATGCTGCCAATATGCCCAGTCTAATGATGGGTGAAACCGTTGAAAATGTCGCCAGTAAGGTCGACACATATTCTTTGATTCAACCATTAGGTGTTTGTGCTGGCATCACGCCTTTTAACTTTCCGGCAATGATTCCTTTATGGATGTTTCCAATGGCCATTGTATGTGGCAACACCTTCATTTTAAAACCTTCAGAACAAGATCCTAATACACCCATGCGCTTGGCTGAACTTTTTTATGAGGCAGGTTTTCCTCGCGACGTACTGCAAGTGGTTCATGGTGGTAAAGACCAAGTTAATCACATTTTGAATCATAAAGATATTGAGGCCATTTCCTTTGTCGGCTCTGTACCCGTTGGCGAACATATATACAAAACTGGCACTGACAACCTCAAACGTGTTCAGGCTTTTGCCGGCGCGAAAAATCACATGGTAGTGATGCCGGATGCCAACAAAAACCAAGTGATCAACAATATAGCTGGCTCAGCCTGTGGAGCCGCGGGTCAACGCTGCATGGCCATTTCTGTAGCCATACTGGTCGGTGAAACACAAACATGGCTACCCGAAATCAAAGAAAAAATGGCTGAAATGAAACCAGGACATTGGAAAAAACCTGAGTCATTTTATGGTCCACTGATTTCACCACAAGCCAAAGCACGCGTTGAATCTATGATTGCCCGGGGTGTAGAAGAAGGTGCTACATTAATGCTTGATGGCCGTGGCTGTGAAGTGCCAGGTTATCCTAATGGCAACTGGGTCGGACCAACGCTTTTTTCCGATGTCACCACAGACATGGAAATTTACAAAACAGAAATTTTCGGCCCCGTGTTATGTGTCATCAAAGCAGATACACTGGAACAAGCCATTGAACTGATCAATGAAAATCCCTATGGTAATGGTACATCAATTTTTACCTCATCAGGTGCCGCAGCGCGCAAGTTTCAACATGAAATCAAAGTCGGTCAAGTCGGTATCAACATCCCTATTCCAGTACCACTGCCATTTTTCTCATTCACAGGCTGGCGCAAATCTTTCTATGGCGATCAACACGCCTATGGTAAACAAGCGGTGAAGTTTTACACTGAAACCAAAACAGTCACTGCGCGCTGGTTTGAATCTGACATTCCAGATGATGCCGCACCCAATGCCACCATCAATTTATAACAGAGGTTTTGGATGAATTTTGAACTGAACGAAGATCAACAAGCTTTTGTCGATGCCGCACGTGAATTTGCATTGAGTGAAATGGCGCCTCATGCTGCCCGTTGGGATGAGGAAAGTTATTTCCCGGTTGATGTCATTAAAGCCACTGGTGAATTAGGTTTTTTAGGTTTGTATTCACCTGAACAGTACGGAGGATTGGGACTATCGCGATTAGACGCTTCCTTGATATTCGAAGAAATGTCGAAACACTGTACCTCAACCACCTCTTATTTAACCATCCACAATATGTGCGCCTGGATGTTAACCTCTTTTGGTTCAGAAGTACTGGCTAACGAATGGGGATCAAAACTGACTTCTGGTGAGATGTTAGCCTCTTATTGCCTAACAGAGCCAGGGCATGGTTCGGATGCTGGAAACTTACAGACCACCGCCATCAAAAAAGACAATAACTACATCATTAATGGCAGCAAAACCTTCATCTCTGGTGCCGGTTCAACCGACCTACTGATTGTCATGGCACGCACGGGTGAAACGGGCCCTAAAGGCATTTCCTGCTTCATGATACCCGCTGATACGGCAGGCATTGATTATGGTAAAAAAGAACAAAAGATGGGTTGGAATACTCAACCCACTCGCTTAATCATTTTTGACAACGTTCAGATCCCAGCTGACTATCTGGTTGGCCAAGAAGGCATGGGATTCAAATTGGCTATGAAAGGTTTGGATGGTGGTCGCATCAACATCGCTTCATGCTCTCTGGGTGCAGCCCAAGCGGCGATTAATCAGGCACAAACCTACATGTTAGAGAGAAAACAATTCGGCAAAACACTGGCCTCTTTTCAAGCCTTACAATTCAAACTGGCCGACATGGTTACCGAATTGATTGCAGCCAGACAAATGGTTCGCCTAGCCGCCTACAAACTGGACGCCAAAGACCCACAAGCAACAGCTTATTGTGCCATGGCCAAACGCTTTGCCACAGATGTCTGTTTCCAGATTTGTGATGATGCCCTACAATTACACGGAGGCTATGGCTACATCAAAGAATACCCATTAGAAAGGTATGTGCGGGACAGTCGCGTACATCGCATCTTAGAAGGCACCAATGAAATCATGCGACTGATCATTTCACGCAAAATCCTTCAACAAGGAGCTACTGAGGTGATCATCTAATGAGTGTAACAATTGAAACAATAGCGGCCAGTTTTGGCCTGTTGGGAAAAATCATCCTCGACAAACCCAAGGCCTTGAATGCACTGTCCACCACAATGATCGAACAAATTCAGTCAACTCTTGATGCATGGTCCACTGATGATCAAATCAAAGCGGTATGGATTGAAGGCGAAGGCGAAAAAGCCTTCTGTGCAGGCGGTGATGTGGTGATGCTATACCACTCGATGAAAGAAACAGCAAAAGGTCAAGTACCAATTAAAGCAGCTGAGTTTTTCAGCAAGGAATACAAAATGGACCAAACCATCCATGAGTATACCAAACCAGTCATTATTTGGGCCGATGGCATTGTCATGGGTGGTGGCTTAGGTATTGCCGTTGGTGGTTCACATCGCATTGTCACTGAACGTTCTATGATTGCCATGCCTGAGGTAACCATTGGTCTGTACCCTGATGTTGGCGCCTCCTGGTTCTTCAATCGCATGCCCGGACGCTGTGCCGAATTCCTCGGCATGACTGGTGCTCGCATCAATGCTGCAGATGCATTGTTCACTAAACTCGCAGACTATGCTGTTCATTCAAGTGACCTCGACACCTTACAACAAGCAATCCTGTCATCAGATGGCAGCTACGAGGGCATCAGTGAAGCCATCACAACAGTTCAAATGGAATATCGTGTTCATGAATCATCATTATGGATGAACTATGAACTGATCAATGAACTGATGGCACCAGTTGACCTAGAAACAGTGGTGGCACAATTTAAAGCATTACAAACAGAAGACAAATGGCTCAGCAAAGCGCGCCAATCTTTATTAAGCGGATGCCCAATGACTCTGGCACTGGTTCGTGAACAAATCGAAATGGCCAAACACATGAGTCTAGCCGAAGTCTTTGACATGGAATTAACCATCTCAATTCAATGCGCCATGCATCCTGATTTACAGGAAGGCGTGAGGGCTTTGCTGATAGACAAAGATGGTCAGCCACAATGGTCCACTCAATCGGTCGCTGAAATCACCGATGAGATGATTGCCGAATATTTTGAAACCCCACAGGAATTACTTTCATGACTCAACACATTGCATTCATCGGCCTGGGCAACATGGGTAGCCCAATGGCTAAAAATCTACTTAAAAAAGGATATCAAGTCACCGTATATGACCTGAACAAAGAAGCCATAGCAGCCCTAAAAACAGCCGGCGCTGAAACAGCTGGACAAGCCACAGAAGCCGTTAAAAATGCCGATGTGGTCATCTCCATGCTACCCAATGGCGCCATCGTTAAATCACTTTATACCGGTAAAGACGGTCTGATCTCACACTTAAAAGACAACGTACTGGTTATTGACTCCTCGACCATCGCCGCAGACGATGCCCGTTACGTCGCAAAAGCCTGTGAAATGAAAGGCATTGCCATGGTTGATGCACCTGTGTCGGGTGGTGTTGCCGCGGCTCAAGCCGGCACATTAACCTTCATATGTGGAGGTGATCCAAAGCATTTTGACCAAGCCAAACCGATCTTAGAAGCCATGGGAAAAAACATCTTCCATGCTGGTGCTTCCGGTGCAGGTCAAGTCGCAAAAATATGTAATAACATGCTACTGGCCATTCACATGATAGGCACAGCTGAAGCACTCAATATGGGTGTACAACAAGGCTTAGACCCAACAGTGATGTCAGAAATCATGAAAGCCAGTTCGGGTAACAACTGGTCACTACAAGTCTATAACCCTTATCCAGGGGTGATGCCTAACGTACCCGCCAGCCATGGTTATCAAGGTGGATTTATGGTCAGCTTAATGAGCAAAGATTTAGGGCTGTCACAAGAACTGGCTGCCAAAAGCCAAAGCGCCACCCCGATGGGAGCACTCGCCACCCAGCTATACCAAATCCACCAAGCCTCTGGCTCAGCCAACAAAGACTTTTCCAGTATCCTGGAAATGCTGAAAAACGACTGAATCCGAACACAACCCAGCCCCTAGTGAGCGGTGCTGGGTTATGAGCATCAACAAGTAGTCGAACCTAAAAAAAGCATAAGTTATTGTTGGATAAGATAATTTTTCTTAAAAGTCACATACTTTTCGACCAGAAAACAAGTGTTTCAATGCTTTTTTTATTCGCCGCTTCCATGCGGCTCTCAGGCTAACGTGAAAAAGTTTTCCAGAAACTTTTTTCTGGTTGACGGTGTGGTACAAGGAGGTGCCACCTTGAGCCGTAAGGCTCAAGTAAGGTCAAAGAACATCAGCAAAATCACACTTTTGTGGTTAAGTGTTTTTTGACCGATGCTAAAAAAGGCCAGGAGGGACTTTTTCAGGACTGACTAAGTATCTAAAATACCAAACGTTCATTCCGTCACTTTTATACTCGCAGTTGACTCAACTCGATGTACCTGACATTTTGATTCTTCTGATAGAAAATTTTTTTATCCATTTTTTTATTATTTTACATGTGCATTTTTCCTAATGATCGTCCAAAATAGGTCAGCATGGACTGAACCGCTCTGACAACTAAAACTCAGAACGACTCATTGGTTGTTGTTTTTCGGAGAGTAAACCTCCAACCTATGAGAAGTCCAAGGACATAAACAGTAATAAAAACGACACACATGGAACAACTAACTAATTTAAAACACATACTTCATTCCAAAAGAGCCAATCTTTTCTACCTTGAACATTGCCGAGTAATGCAGAAAGATGGTCGGGTCTTGTATCTCACCGAAGCCAAAAAGGACAACCAGTACTGGAACATCCCGATTGCCAACACCACCGTTATTTTACTTGGCACAGGTACTTCCATCACCCAGGCAGCGATGCGTATGCTCGCCTCTGCTGGTGTCTTGGTTGGTTTTTGTGGTGGTGGCGGCACGCCACTACTCATGGCCAATGAAATTGAGTGGCTAACCCCGCAAAGCGAATACCGACCCACCGAATATATACAAGGCTGGATGCAATTCTGGTTCGATGAAAACAGCCGCCTCAATGTCGCCAAGTTTTTCCAACTCAAAAGGCTCCAATACATCGAACAAGTCTGGCAAAAAGACCAAGACCTGCGAGCTGAAGACATTTTGCTCGAAAGTCCCATCCAGACAAACCTATCAAATGCCAGACTGGAAATCCAGAACGCACCCAAAATCGGTAAACTGCTACAAATTGAAGCCGACCTGACCAAAAAACTTTACAAATATGTCGCAACCAGCATCAACTACGGCGCATTCACCCGACAAAGAGAAAACACCGACAAGGCCAACGCCTTCCTTAACCACGGCAACTACCTCGCCTATGGACTGGCAGCCACCACATCATGGGTACTCGGCATCCCACATGGATTCGCAATCATGCACGGCAAAACACGTCGCGGAGCCTTAATATTCGACATCGCTGACCTGATCAAAGATGCCATCATCTTACCCTGGGCCTTCATCTGCGCCAAAGAAAACGCCACAGAACAACAATTCCGCCAACAATGCCTGCGCGCCTTCACCGACCACAAAGCCCTCGACTTCATGTTTAAGCAAGTCAAAACAGCGGCACTCGATGAAAAAATAGCCAAAGGTGAATTCCTATGATGGTTACTTTCATAAGCCAGTGCGAAAAAAAAGCCCTGAAAAAAACGCGCCGGGTACTTGATGCCTTTGCCAATCGCATCGGCGACAACACCTGGCAAACAGTCATCACCAAAGAAGGCCTCCAAGCCGTCCACAAACTACTCAAAAAAACCGCCAGCAAAAGTACCGCCGTAAGCTGCCACTGGATCCGTTCCCGCTCTCGCAGTGATTTGCTATGGGTCGTTGGCAAACGCCATGAATTCAATGATATGGGGTATGTGCCAGTGAATTACACATCAAAAGAGGTCATAATGGATAAAACAACAATAGAAACAAAAAACATATACGCAAATACCAAAGGTCAAACCCTGAGCGAACACCTATTTGCAGTTGGATTTCTTGCATTTTCTCTAATCAAAAAAATAGGCATAGAAAATCCACGATTGGCTCAATCTGCCTTTGTTGCAGGCATTTTGCATGATATTGGAAAAATTGATCCACAATTTCAGCAATGGCTATTAAAAAAACTAGGTAAGTTTTCTGAAGATTTGAAAGAGGATGCTCCACTACCTGATGATGGATTTCACATTGACAATTCTGTCAAAGGTCATACAAAGTTTTCATTTGAAAAACATCCGCGTCACCATGAAATATCATGGCTGATGTCAGTATCTTTACTACATGATGATACGCTGAATTCAAGTCAACTTAGCCAAATATACCATGGTATTTATTGGCATCATACACGCCCTTTTCGCAAGGAAAATCAGAATTTTTTCAACAAACCGGAAGGAATTTACAAATTACTCAAAAAATCGTTGGATGCGAAAAAAAACGACTCGTTCTTTGAGACTGTAAACAAAGTATTGAAGGATGTTCAAACCATTACTGCCAAATTTGATGAGACAGGCAATCTCAAAAGCATGCTTCCAAAATGGGCTAGTCAGTTCAATTTAAGTAATCAAAATTTACCTGAATACAAGTCCTACAGCGACATTTCAGATGAACTTGATGAGTTTAAGAGTGATGTCAGAGTCAATGGCCTAAATAACATCATTCGCACCGTGGTGATCAGCGCTGACCGTATCGTATCAGCCATGTCTGCTGATGACTTAACGGAATACCTCTTGGATGGAACTTTGGAGCGAGCTCTTGATGACATAACACTTGAGGATAATACTTTAATAGCTGAAATGGAGCGATGCATACAAGGCTTTGATAACAAGTACCCAAACAGCAAACGCAATCAAACACAAACTAAGGCCGCAACCGAAATAGCGAAACTAAAAGAAATTGCTGAATTTGATGAGGCTGCTAATATTGGTGTACTTCAAGGACCTGCTGGCTGTGGCAAAACCAAAATCACCCTTGAATGGGCAGCCAAAACCAAAGCAAAGAAAATCATCTGGGTCTGCCCACGTGTGCAAGTTTGTTTAGGACTTGTGCATGATTTAACTCAAGCTGAATATCTACCAAACAGTAATATTGAGATTTTTACAGGTGAATTCAAAAAAACATTAACTGATGGCATCAATTTAGAAGACGCACCAGATACTCCTGATGATGAATACTTCAAAGGAGACATTGTAATAACCACAATAGACCAAGTCATCAATAACATCATATCCCACAACAAAGTCACGGCAATGGTTGACTTCATGCAATCCCATGTGGTTTTTGATGAATTTCATGAATTAATCCCAATGCCAGCTTTTAACTTGCTGTTTGCTGAATTGTTAGAAGCCAAAAAGTTACTTAAACACCATGCCAATACGCTTCTGGTATCTGCAACTCCTCATGATTACTTCATCACCGAATTTCTCAAAATAGATAAAAACGACATCATTCGTGTTCCGAGTTTCAACCAATCTCGATACCGCATTGAATTCCAAACTTACGATGAAAAAGAAGTGACAAGCCCTTTAATCACCCAACACCATGATAACGGCTTAAAAACTTTCGTCATCACCAACACCGCCCAAGATGCGCAACTCGGCTTTCTGAAACAACAAAATAGTGAAAACAACATACTGCTTCACTCCAAATACACAAAGTCAGATAAAGCAAAGTGGTTTGATGAAGTTTTTCAGTGTTTTAAACAAAATGGCAATAGTCAATACGATGTACTTAGAAGTGGCCCAATCGTACAAGCCTCCCTCAACATCAGTTGTGATCGCATGTTTACAGAACTGACCAATGCTGAAAACTGGTTACAGCGATTGGGTCGCCTTGATCGATTTGGGGTCAATGATACAGACAACATTTACACCACAGTCATGCCAGAAAGTTGCACCACAGGAAAACAAAGCAACAATACCGCAAAATTTTTAAATCGTTTGTTTTCCTGGCGAAGCACTGTGGCTTGGTTAGATTATCTACAAAACAATCTAAATACAGATGAAAAAGGAACAATCCAATTGAACGACTTATATCAACTCTATCACAGCTTTTACAATGACAGCAGTTGCCAACAAATGATCGATGAAGATTTGAAATTGGCACTGCGTAAGAGTGTCGAAACAATCAACAACAAAGTCATTGACCCAATATCATTTCCACCCAAATCGAAACGTAAAGATGGTGTAGCCAAAATATCAAAGAATTCGCTTCGAGGAGACAATCGCTTTGTTCAAATGGCTGTGTGTGAAGTAGATGAAGATTTGAATATTAAATTTACCGATGAATATGCTTACAGTGAAGATACCAATCACGCCATTGAAACAGTCAGCCTCACCGAGTCCACTGAAAGAATCAGAGGATATGGCGACAGCTCAAAAGACTTGCTTGCGTTTATGCAATCGAAGCATCACAACATCAAAAAAGAAGCTAAAAAGGCCTACAAGGACTTTTTATTACTTACCGAAGCCCGTTCACCGGAACATCCAATATATCTCAGTTACACCCCAGTAGATTTAGAACCGATTGGAGGTGAGCGAGAACGACACAAATATGCGATTTATTACATCCACAGCAAGAAACAGCCTGTGGGTGCAATGAGCATTGATAAATTAACCACCCCAACCTCAGTCGAAGACTGAACTTTTAACTCAGGAGAAGTGAAATGCAAAAAATAGAAGGCATCAAAAGCGTCGATTTTAAAATCAAAGCCTATGGTCACGGAGTCGTGAACTGGAATGGCCCGACTACATTAAGTCATGAAGGCAAAGAAGTGGATAACCACACTTTGCCAAAATTAAGGGGCTTCACTAATTTATCAGGTAAAACTAAAGAAGAAACTGGATATAAATACAAAAAAGAAGCAACTGATATAAATTTCAAAGAGACACCACTCTATATCAGCCAAAACTGTATTCGTCACCACCTTTTTAAAGAGCAAGCTTATGATTTGCATTTTGCCGCAGAAAGAAGTTTGGATAAAGTTCTGGCATCAATCACTGGCTTGATTCGAGGATATGTTGTACCGGCCAGTCAATGCAAACGAACCAGTCCTTTGCTTCTTGAAGACTTCGTAGATCAGTTAGGCAACGGTAATTTTGAACAAATGGGTAGATCAGGAACTAAAGAAAAAGAAACTAATAAAAAAGGAAAAGAGTCAAGCAATTCTTTTTTTTCAAAAACAACATTTGGCGACACAGAATATTTATCTTATGGCTCAATAAACATTGAACAATTACAGTTTATTTCACTGGACAACAAATTTGACCGCGCTGCTATGATTATTAAAGACAATCAAGGTGAAGAAGTTGCTCAAGAGGTGCAAAACTTTATTCAATCTCTAAAGTCAGACAGCAGGCCGCAAGCCACTTTCCACAAGAACTATGTCCGTAAAGGAACGATTTATGAAGAAGGCGAAGTCGGCATCTTGCTCGACCAAGAAGCCACAGCTATACTCATTGATACTACATTAGACATGATTCGAGAACTATCAATCCGCCAGGCAAAAGGTTACATGTATGTAGATAAAGTGGATGTAGATTATAATAACAGTAATAAAATGATGCGTATCAAACGCAATCCTGAAGATATATCACCACAGCCAGAAACCAATTACGCAGTATATTTTGAAGCAAAATAGGTGGTACTATGAAAATTATAATAGACTATGAAGCCTGTTGGCAAAATTCTTTTTTAGATGGCAGCAATGATCAAAAGCTACCGAAAAAAGGGAGAAACTTTGTTGCATCAATGACGGAACTGGGAAAAGCAGAGAATTATCATCAAAGAAGCATTTCTAAAAACACTATTATGGGCGTATTAAGTCGATTGATTGGTGACCAACGCAAGCTTTATCAAGCCAGAGCAAGTAAGAACTACTACTTTGCCGACTTGGAAGAAATGATTTCCTGCAAAAACAAACCCAAGGTTATCAATCATGAAATTGCATACATACGCAATATGAAAGGCAGCACAGACCAAAACTCCTTCACGGGAATGATTAAAGTAAAAGACCCCATATTCCAGTCTGATTATTCTCAGAAGTTTTGGAGCGTTTTGGCTTTAGATGAAGAAGAGCTTTGTGATTTTATTTTAAATGATGCTGAAATTATTAAGCAGATACCTCTCGACCCAGTTTCTATTTTGAGCCGACTTGAAACCATTAAGAAGCTAAAACCCATTGAACATACAGGCTTAATCAAAGAAGCTTCTGACAAATTAGCTATGTCTTTTGAAAGATACAAACCACTAAACAAGAAAGACCAACAGCTGATTCTACCAATGTATTGTTCAGCCCTGTATTTGCAGATGGGACGCCTCGAACTTCACTTTGATATGAGTAGTGCTAAATCAGCAAGAGGTGGTATCAGCGGTATCTCAAATAATGGGTTCACTCCCAAAGATTTTATGGACAAATACACAACAGGTCCTAAAAAACGTATATTTGGAAACCCTTATGTACGCGAAGAGTTTATCAAAGGCGAAGGAAAAGTAAAACACACCCTCACGAAAGCCAGCGGTCAACTCGAAATCAATTTAGACATTGATTTCGAGAAAGCAAGAGAATTAAAGAACATGATTGACTGCGCAGGCGTATCCTCCTTTTACCTGGGCAAAAAAGGATTGGCCTATGTTTCTGAAATCAGTGTTCGGTGAGGAGGTGTTATGAATTATTATCAAGAGATCACTCTTATCAATTCGATTGAAGGTTCTTTATTTAAGCTGTGGTCAAAACTTTTTATGCAAGTCCATCTCGCCCTGGTTGAGGCCAAAAATAACGACAATCTAGTTAACGTAGGCATCAGCTTTCCAGAATACCAAGTATTCGAGAAGAACGGTAAAAGCTTTACTATTTTGGGTTCAAAGTTACGTGTTTTTGCCAATCAAAGAACAGAACTGGAACAACTGGATTTACAACAAAAGTTATCACGCCTGCTTGACTACGTACACATCAGAAGCATCAGCGCTGTTCCGAAACCAACCAAAGGCCACCTGACAGTAAATCGCTTCCGACAGGATGGCAATATGGAACGGCTGACCCGAAGATATGCAAAAAGGAAAAACATTTCTTTTGAACGAGCCAAGCAGGAACAAGTAGCAAACTATGCTGCAAAACACAAAGTCAGTATTGAAAAAGCACTGGAAAGTTATGAAAACCCGAAACTGCAAAACCACCCATACATCATTATGGACAGCTTGAGTAGTAGCAATAAGTTTTCCTTGGAAATAACGCAAACCACAGTTGATCAACCTCAAGGAGGCCTGTTCAACACCTACGGAATGAGCGCCACCACTACAGTGCCTCACTGGTAAGGGTCGAAAGACCCTTTTTTTAGAGCAACTTAACAACTTGTTATTTATCAATAAGTTATGAACAAGGCATATTTTTTGGGTAAAAACCATAAAATCAACCTAAACCCTTGTCGTAACTTATTTTTTTCGTCTAAAATTGCTGTGAGCTGCCGCAAACGCAGCTTAGAAATCTATGTGTGCTATGTAACCGTTTAACCGGCGGTGAGCTGCCGCAAACGCAGCTTAGAAAAAAAGGCCACACTGGAGGCCGCGCTTCGGGATGTGAGCTGCCGCAAACGCAGCTTAGAAAACCAAAACGTCAAAAACGACGTGGTAAAAGGCGTGAGCTGCCGCAAACGCAGCTTAGAAATGAACCTTTGGGTCAGTTCGTTGGTGCTCCATGTGAGCTGCCGCAA
Organism: Gammaproteobacteria bacterium; assembly: GCA_030430025.1. Lineage (GTDB taxonomy): Bacteria > Pseudomonadota > Gammaproteobacteria > Xanthomonadales > Marinicellaceae > Marinicella. Next base: position 132,167 of record JAUIGR010000002.1, on the reverse strand, counting down.
ACGCAGCTTAGAAATGAAGGCTCACAACCCGGTCATGAAGATGACCGTGAGCTGCCGCAAACGCAGCTTAGAAATTAGAAGACGAGTTGACTTGTTTTCTCTACCAGTGAGCTGCCGCAAACGCAGCTTAGAAATACGCGCCCAAAACGATAGCCAAGGGTTACCTGTGAGCTGCCGCAAACGCAGCTTAGAAAAAAATGAAGGACGCCGAGGAGCCGGAGGACATGTGAGCTGCCGCAAACGCAGCTTAGAAAGCGTAATTCAGGCCCAAGGGTTAACACCCGGAGTGAGCTGCCGCAAACGCAGCTTAGAAATTAACCTTCTTGTGGGACCGATACCAAGACAAGTGAGCTGCCGCAAACGCAGCTTAGAAACAGATAAAAGGGAATTTGGCCCTCATGATTGCGTGAGCTGCCGCAAACGCAGCTTAGAAAGGTGTTACTTTCATCTTCTTCTAAGATATAAAGTGAGCTGCCGCAAACGCAGCTTAGAAAATTACAGTCAGCTACCCACGGTTTGCAATCATGTGAGCTGCCGCAAACGCAGCTTAGAAAGATGTTTATAGAACTGAATGATGAACAAAGAAGTGAGCTGCCGCAAACGCAGCTTAGAAATTTGGTAGATAAACCCACCCATAATTTTTAAAGTGAGCTGCCGCAAACGCAGCTTAGAAAATGAGCAAAGTAATCACCTTTTTGAGCTATAAGTGAGCTGCCGCAAACGCAGCTTAGAAAACTTGAGCTACTTGATCAGCGTTAAAATCATCGTGAGCTGCCGCAAACGCAGCTTAGAAAATGTCGAAGTCGATTTCGAGATTTATGGCGATGTGAGCTGCCGCAAACGCAGCTTAGAAAACACATTTTTAAAATTGGAGTTCAATTTGAGGGTGAGCTGCCGCAAACGCAGCTTAGAAAAGCGTATTAAGAATACGTCTGCCTTTTTCAGTGTGAGCTGCCGCAAACGCAGCTTAGAAACCACTTTTTTGAGACTACTAAAAAAAATTGCAGTGAGCTGCCGCAAACGCAGCTTAGAAAATTATGCGATGTTGCAACAACAACAATATAAGGTGAGCTGCCGCAAACGCAGCTTAGAAACTTTTCATCCAATATCTTCTTAAATTCATTTAGTGAGCTGCCGCAAACGCAGCTTAGAAACATTTTTTTTAATTTGTACTAATAGTCTGAATGTGAGCTGCCGCAAACGCAGCTTAGAAATTTTCACACACTCACTGGAATTGTTTATCAATGTGAGCTGCCGCAAACGCAGCTTAGAAATTTGGGTAAAGTAGTTACGTTCGATAGATCAAGTGAGCTGCCGCAAACGCAGCTTAGAAACGAAGGTACAGAGTTTAATAATCATGGGTTGGGTGAGCTGCCGCAAACGCAGCTTAGAAAAGAAGGTGTTGAATTTTGGCTTTCTTATGAAGGTGAGCTGCCGCAAACGCAGCTTAGAAAATCCCGCCTCACTTCTATAAATCAGTGTTGCTGTGAGCTGCCGCAAACGCAGATGACAAACAATTATCTTTGAATGTGAATAGATAGCGATCAAGCTAAAACTGGCAAGCGCTTATCCAAGTTCACTTTTCGGCTGCTTTTCATCCTGATAGACACTCATATCTTGTGGAGAAAACTTTAACAAAAAATAGTAACTCGATGCATATAAAGACATAAATAATGAGTACACAATACTACTGAAAGCTTTTAACTTAAAAACCGATAAAAGCAGACTAATGGTCATGTATAAATTACCCAAAATCACCAGCAGAAAAAGCACTTTGATACTAAATCTTATCTGGTTCATGCGGTCAACATATGACTGATAAGGATCTTTCGGTTTTGCTAATATCATATATCGAATGACAGCGATGAATAGCAGATTAAAAGATAGGACGTACAACACCATCCGGCCATTAATCAAATGTTCAGATGGGCCTAATTTAACATAGGTAAGGACCGCGATGTTTAACAACAGGGCCACGCCATAAGCGAGCAAGTGATTTTTTGAAACAAAGTCTTTTAGCTTTCTGGCTTGTAGCTGGGCTGAGCGCTGATGTTTTACATCCTGAGAACGCATTAAGCTCAAATATTTCATGACCAACAAAATAGTCAACACATACGGTGATAATTGTATCAATGTGTAGATCCAATGCACCAAAATCGTATTCCAATTCAAAAATGCCTCGGCACTCATTGAGAGGGTATAAGCGACAATGAATACACCGATGACTGCAGCCAATACATTGAACAAAATAAGTTTACTGATCGTGCTGTTAATTGTTTTATCTGAAATGGGATACAGCTTTGGATATATTTCTCTTGGATATCTTTTTTGTAACTGTATGATCTTTTTTTTCGCTAAAAAAGGAATAAGGATCGAGATACAAACGATTTGTCCTAAAACAGCTAAATTAAACAAGTTCTGAAATGTCATTATTATGGCCCTTTTATTTGATTAAGAACATGAGTAAACGCAGTACGAATCTCAGTATCCGTTAGACCAGCCTCACGAAACGCTGTTATGTTTTTACTTAATAATTTAATCATCCATCCATTTAAATCTATTGTACTGTTTGCTACCGCATTGGCATGAACAAAGCTGCCCTTATATCCCTTACTCTGAATCACACAATCACGTTCTAAAAATCGATAAGCTTTTGCCACTGTTTTGGGATTAATTTCCAAATCATTGGCGAGTTGTCGGATTGATGGCAGTTGATCTCCAGGTTTAATTTCACCATTTTGGATGACCTGTTTTATCTGAGTGATCAACTGTGAATATATCGACATTGAATTTTCTGTATCGATGGTAATTTTCATAGATATTAATAACTTATTCCAAGCGACACATGGTATGTTAAAATTATGTTCGTTACAAGATGAGCACACTAACTTTACTCACTTAAATGATTATCATTTTAAGGACACCTCATATTAATGATGTTATTAACATCAACCTAAATCGATGATAGGCTGCTAATGTTCCAGTGGCTACAAATGAACTCAAAAAGTGACTCCACACTCTTATTTCATTTTTTTCAACGGTGCTAACAAATAATTGAACTTTTTCACTTTTTATGCTACCTTCAACTATATGAAGATAGTGGTTTCTAAATTAATTTTGGTGCTGTTTATCTCTCTGCTTTTACTGTCTGGTTGTGGCACTGTAACACAATACAATGTTAAACGAGAGGTCGAGAAAAACCAAATCTTTGCCGATCATCTGATGGGGCTTCCTATCACTGTGCCAGAAGTCAAGGACCTCTTCTCATTAACTAAAGAGCAACAACAAGATTTTATCGATTTTGTTAACGATATTGAACACAGACACCTGTCCTACAGCGAAAGGATTGAACTGTACTTACAAAACAAACTGCGATACTTCAACTTTCACTCTGAAACGATGAATGCCAGTGAGACCATGGAACTCAACTCAGGTAATTGTCTTTCTCTGGCACTGTTAACGAAAGCCTTAACTCGGCTGACTACCGTGGGTATAAGATATGAGTTAGCTCGCACACCACCTGTTTACCAAAGAGAGAACGGTCTTCAACTGGCATCACAACATATTCGAACGGTCATTTATGATAAAGTCACTCAATCTACTAAACAATTTTTAAGCTCCAATCAACAGCTGACCATAGATTACTACTCGACCATTGGAACACGCATGCTCAGACGTGTCCCTAAAGAAGAGTTCTATGCTATGTATTTTAACAATAAAGCAGTTGAATCCATGATTAATAATGAATTCACTCAGGCTTATTGGTACATAAAAGAAGCATTAAAAATTAAATCAGACTATTTAGATGCGATTAACGTATTAGCAGTTATTTACCAAAAAATAGGGGAACAAAAATTAGCAGAGGATACTTTACTTTATGGCTTATCTTTTGGCGGAGATCAGCTTGAATTACTTTATAACTATCATAAATTACTGGTCGCCACTGAACGCTTACAAGAAGCGGAAGAAGTGTCTTTAAAAATAGACCAGTATGATGACCCAGATCCTTTTAAATGGCTTGATATTGCTGACATTGAGCTGAGATCAAAAAATTACCGCCTGGCCTTAAAATACTACAGGCAGGCATCGGAAAAAGCCTCCTATTTACATCAACCATATGCAGGCATGGCAAAAGCTTATTATCATTTGGGACAAAAACATAAGGCCATAGAAGCTATGGAAATTGCCATAGCCAACTCACACCGCAAACAAATGACCAGTATCTACCAGGCTAAGCACAAGCTAATGGAAGAATTAATGGCAAATTAAACTGATTAAGGTGCCAAGCGGACGATTTGCCAACCGGAATCTGTTTTTGTAAATTGGAACCGATCATGCAAGCGATTGGCTCGGCCTTGCCAAAACTCATAACAAAGAGGGACGACCCTGTACCCCCCCCAAGCATCTGGTAATGGAATCCGCCCTTCTTTGAATTTTTCTTTAATTTGGCTCATCAATGTACTGAGGACCTGACGACTCTTAATCACACTGCTTTGCTCTGAAATCCAGGCACCTAACTGTGATCCCCTTGGCCTGGAGGTAAAATACTTGAATGATTCTGCTGCCGAAATTTTCTCTACATGGCCACTGATTCGTACTTGTCGCTCTAATTCAAGCCAAGGAAATAGTATCGCAGCCCGAGGATTGTTTTCAATTTCTTTCGACTTGGCACTGTTGTAGTTTGTATAGAAGACAAATCCACGTTCATCGTAAGATTTAAGTAGCACTGTTCTCACTTGTGGCATACCTTCTGGTGTCACTGTTGCCAGGCTCATGGCATTGACTTCCTTTATTTGCATTTCCCTTGCCTGATTAAACCAAAAATCAAACTGTTGCAAAGGATCGCTATTCAACATGGCCCTTGTTAAACCAGCCTGAGTGTACTCTTTTCTCAACTCACTTAAATCCATCGACATTCACCTTCTGCTACTATATTTAGTTTTGATAGCCATAAACAAAAACGATATAGGTAAAACCAATAACATCAAGACACTGAAAAAGAGCACCTGCTTTTTACTTAGAAGCACCTGACTGTATTCCCGTCCTATGGTCGGCAAATCAATCCTTTGATCTATTCCAAGTAGCCAATCTAACTGCCGAAATGCCATCTCAAGGTTACCTCCTGAAAATAACTTTTGGTTACTGACATAGTCATTGTCACCGACAGCCAAAGTTCGACTCCCATTCAACACCTGGCTAACAGCAAGCACATCCCCTTCGACAGTCTGCCACACAGGCTCACTCACGGTATCGAATAAAGCCACCTGATCAAGATCAATAGGTCGATCAAAATCCTGGTTAATCTTGTGATCAGGATAGTCACGAAGCACTAATGTTCCTGCATGAAACTGACTGGCAGGAAAAGCATCAAACAACAATGATAACTGCTCTTGCTTGATTAGTTGTTCAGGGTTAGTCAGCCACCACATACTGATACCAGCAGCCAATTGCTGCTGTAACCATTCAATGGCTTGATCACTTAAGGCCTCATCTGGATTGTTAAGAATAAGCGCCTTGACATTAGATGGCATATTCAAGCCAACCTGCCAGTCCATCATGGCTACAGCATAACCCGCTTGCTTCATGGCCATCAACCATTCACTGAAACCTGTTGGAGATTCATCATAAAAATCTTCATTTAAGAAACCATTGAGTAATACCAGCCATTGATCAGACGGCATCTGCATTTTTTTTAAACCATTAAAAAATTGTTCATAAGACAATTCTTTCATAACGAACTGCTTGTCGCCCACAGAAACTCTCATACTGCCTTGAACAGACAATCCGAGCTGAGCCATAGTCTCAGCATGTGCTGCAGGAGACAAGTAGTTGGTCTGTGCTAATGGAGCTTCAGTCAATAAAGGCATCAAAAACTGATTCACTTTTTTTGCAGCCACACTGTCTGGTTCAGCAAATACATCAACCACTAAATCTTGTTGATCAGCCAATAGCTTTTTCGCAGTCGAAGGAAGTAATGTTCCATAATCAACCTGAAAAGACTGCACCGGTAACCACCGGGCAGCAACAAAAATAGCTGTCAACCAGAATAAAGAAAGAACCATGACCAACCCAATGAGCCGGAAACGGATACTCACTTGCTGCGCAAACAGTCCGGTCAACACCAGAAATAAAATTGTCCCACCAACAAAGTAAATAATGGAAGACCAACTCAATTGACCAGAAAGTAACCAACTAAAATGTTTCTCGGGTGAAAGCAGTGCCAACCAATTAACACCAAAGACATCCCCTGCTGATGACTGGCCAACCAGCCATAAAATAACAAAAACTACCAATGTTAATAGCGTTGTTGTGGTACTGTGCTGCCCCCAACTTGAAATCCAAAGTGCCAATGATTTCAACCAACCTGCCAACAACAACCAACCCAACAAAGCGATCAACAACCATTGCTGATGCAATTGACTGCCTTGACTTAAACACCACCAAACCAAACCCAACAGCAAAAATAAAACCCAACTCACCATCCAAGCAGCAAGCCACTGTCCACGCACCCACTTCGGAACACAGCCAGCGAGGTAATACCAAGTACCTTGTTGCTTTTCACGAGCCACTGCCCCACCGCAAACTAAAGCGATGATGAATAAGTTAAGCTGTGCGGATGTCTTAAAAAAAGGCAGCAGCAACTGTTCTGTAACCGATGGCAGCTGACTGAGCTCAACAAACGTGTGTTGCAATTGCACATAACGATCTAACATCAACCAAAACAGCCAGGCAGCAGCAAAACACAACATCGACAGAATAAGCCACAAACCAGCCGAGCGCCGTAATCGCAAATAAGCTACTTGAGTTAAACTGATGGTTTTCATTACCTCAAATTATTTTTAATTGATTGCTGATAATACCAATATAGTGACATCTTCCGATCACATGGCCCCGATGCCAAAACTTCACCTGCCGCCATTACCACCCAAGCGTCTGCCAAATCATCTATTTGGTCTAACATATGTGAGGCCATAATCACACAACATTGAGATTTCCACTGTCTTAATTGAGACTGAAATAATTGCATCAATTCAGGATCCATACCATTCATTGGTTCATCAAATAGCAATAACCGCGGTCGCTGCATCCACACTTGCGCCAATGCCAAACGTTGCCTATAGCCTAAAGATAAAGTACTGGTCTTTTTGTTAGCAACCTGATCTAGTTGCCACATGTCAGATGCTTGTTTAATATTCATTGGCAATAGACCAAAACGTCCAGCCTGAAATGCCAAGTGTTCTTTCACTGTTAGGTGGTCATAAAAAACCGCCGGTTCAGGCAAATAACCCACTTCCCTTGCTGTTAGCTGACGATTATAGTGAACCGCACCGACATCAGCTTTGATTATACCCGCAAGTAATGAAAGCACAGTAGACTTCCCTGCCCCATTATTTCCCATAAGCACAGTTAATTTTTTGTCTTCAAAATGAACACTGACATTATTCAATCTACCCAAGTCGACTGAAACATCTATTATCTCAACAAAACAAGTACTTTTATTTTGATTATCTTCCATACGAACCAGTATGCGTTTAATTGTGGCGTTATCTGCCTCAATAACTTATCATGTGGGTTTTCTATTTAAGCATAAACCATGACTGAATTTTTAACTTTTTTAGAGACTGGTCTATTGAATTGGCCAGCTTGGAAAATTGTTTTGACTACACTCATCGTAGTCCAAGTAACCTTATCAGGAGTCAGCCTGTTTTTACACAGAGAACAAACACATCGAGGCATTACCCTCCATCCAATACTTCAGCATTTTTATCGCTTTTGGACTTGGTTTACTACAGGTATGTTAACTAAGGAGTGGGTGGCCATTCATAGAAAACACCACGCTTATTGCGAAACAGAAACTGATCCACACAGCCCTCAAATACATGGCATCAAAAAGGTTTTATTTCATGGTGTAGCACTATATACCAAAGAAAGAAAGAACACAGAGACGATGGAAAAGTACGGCCAAGGCACACCCAATGACTGGATTGAACGCAATATATACACACGGTTTCACTATTTAGGTATCATTTTATTGGCATTTGTAAACATCGCACTGTTCGGAGTGATTGGATTACTTATTTACGCCATTCAGATGTTATGGATTCCATTCTTTGCTGCCGGTGTCATCAATGGCATTGGACATTATTTTGGTTACAGAAATTATCGTACCGATGACTCTTCACGCAATATTTCACGGTTCGGTTTTTTCATCCTGGGTGAAGAACTTCACAATAACCACCACGCCTTTCCCTCCTCTTGCAAATTTGCTCACAAAAAGGGTGAACATGACATTGGTTGGTATATCATTCGTGCTTTGAATAAACTGGGGCTCTGTAAAATCAAGAAAGTAGTCCCTGAGTTACATATCAATGAGCGAGATGTTGAATTTTCAGGTGAAACAGTGAAAGCCATTCTGACCCATAAGTTCAACGTCTTACAAATTTATATCAAAGACGTTATCAATCCCACGCTGACTGCCGAGTTTCCAGCACAAGGTAAAGCCCTACGAAAGATGATCAAGAAATACACAAACCAGTTGTCACTGAATCCTGATTTTGTCAAAAAGAAACTTCAACATAACTTTGAAGATAGCCCTACTATGCAAGCGCTTTTAAATTACAAAAAAGAGTTGCAAGCCATATGGGAAAACAAAACTTTAACAATGGATGAAATGATTATCGCTTTTAAACAATGGTGCCATAAAGCAGAAGAAAGTGGCAATCAGATGCTCCAAGACTTTGCTGAGAAATTAAGAAAACTCTATCTTTATCGAGCTTTTACGTTTTAACATAGATCTTTGATCTCTTAGATATCACTGAGAAATAGTTTCATAAAGTCTTTAACTAACTGATACTTTTTGCATCGTTCTAATCCTTGATCGTGCTGAATTATGCAAAAAGTATCTCTTGTAACATCACGAGTTACTTTCGATGCTACCAACCTGTCCAATATATGATTTAAGATACAGTTATCTTAGCAGGATAATAAATTGTTTGCTTTACCATGCATGCCATTACCATCACAAGAGCTGCGATGCATAGGCTATGACAAATATATTTGAGCCTGATGATAGCCACTCTTGTTAGATGTAATCAAATCAAAACAAACACTAGCGATATCAGAGGGTTCTGCTAACTTACCTTCTTTATACAAAGTTTGCCACCAATCAACCATTGGAAAATCATGGCTGTTTTGTGTCCTGATTTCGGTTTGCATTTCAGTTTTCATCACACCTGGATTAATAACCAAAAACCTAATTGGACTTGGCCATGCTTTTTGCTCCTCACTCATTGTATCTATATAACGCTCAAAGAAAGCTTTACTGGCTGAGTAAAGAGCTAATCCAGGGATAGCCCGACGAGCAGCACCTGATGTCATATAGGTCACACTAATGCGGCCTTCCCATTGTTGGAAAATTTGCACAAAAACCATGAGTACGCGTAATGTCCCTTGTATGTTGATAGATAAGTGCTGATCGATCAAATCGGCCTGCTGCTCTGCCAAATGCCCAAAAGGAGATAAAGTGCCTGCATTGATGATGAGGTTAACATTGGTTGTTTTTATGCCCGAGAAACAATTTCTGGCGGCTAAATCGGCTGCATCAGCTTGAGCCAAGTCACAGGGAATGTGAGCCAAACTTGAACCACTCCTCGATAATTCAAAAACATCGTGACCAGCCTGTTCAAAACATTGTTTCAAAGCCAGGCCCAAACCTCTGGAACCACCTATAATAATGGTTGTTGTATTACTGTCCTTAACCATAATCAGTGAGTCAGTACTTTTTGTATTGATGGTTTTTCAAGCGCAGCTTCTATCAATTGCCAACTGGGTCGGATTCGATATTCGTCGGAAAACTGTAGATTAAGCTTTTGCTTATCATTAATATAATGCACATAAATTTGTGCTTTACCCTTACCAAAACGTTGTAATAAGTCTTGAATATCCGAAACCAGCTGTTCCCCATTTTTTTCTGAAAGAAAACAAAAACGATCACAATACAAAGCAATAGCGCTGTTAAGATCTATCAAACTGCGTAACTTAACTGCAAAGTATTCTTTATCGTTCTCCCCATCCCTACCTTTGAATACCCGTTTTCCGGCTTCACCTTCAATCATCAAAATAGCATATTGTTTAATGAGTTCCTCATTATCAGCAAATTGCTGTGCTTGTAGATTAAATTCAAAAGTCCCTGTCAGATCTGAAAACGTTATTTGCATTTTGCCATCAAATCCCGATCTAATATTTGTAACCATAGCAAGCAACCGGAATTGAACATTCTCATCCATGTTTTTTTTCATTGTTTCTAATCTACCGAGATTGTAATAACACTGATGCTCCAAATATTGGTAAGCAGGCCGTATCGGATGATCAGACATGAATGTCCCCAACACTGATTTTTCAGCCAACAATTTTTCTAACAACGGCCTTTCTTTAACCTCAGGTAAAGCAATACTCTGGTAAGTATCATTACCAGCCATGCCACCAAACAAATCAAACTGTCCTGCTTCTCTGTCTTTACTTTGTTGATCAGCGGCTTTCACTACCTGTTCCATACCGACAAGCAACTGGTTTCGATTGTCATGCAATTGATCAAAAGCTCCTGCATTAATCAATGCTTCTAATGTCCGCTTGTTACACTTACGCAAATTGACACGGTTGCATAAATCTTGAAATGACTGATAAGAACCCGATTGTTCTCTTTGTAAAACAATATCCTCAATGGCACTTTCTCCAACACCTTTGATTGCTCCCAAACCATAAATCACAACCTCTTTTCTTGCCTTGAATCGGTATACAGATTGATTAATGTCCGGTAACATGATGTCAATACCCATTGCACGCACATCACTCAGTTGGTTAACCAACTTATCTGTATTATCCATATCTGCGGATAAAACTGCTGCCATAAAATGCGCCGGGTAATGTGCTTTCAAATAGGCTGTCTGGTAAGAAACAAAAGCATATGCAGCTGAATGAGACTTATTAAAACCATAACCAGCAAACGTTTCTATATTCTTGAAAATACTGGCAGCAAGCGCTTCATTGACTCCATTTTCAACAGCACCCTTAATAAAAATTTCACCCTGTTGTGCCATGACCTCGGGAATTTTTTTACCCATTGCTTTACGTAGAATATCAGCTCCGCCAAGGGTATAACCTGACAAAACCTGAGCAATTTGCATGACTTGCTCTTGGTATAAAATCACGCCATATGTAGGTTTAAGAATTTCTTCCAAACTCTGATGCATATAGTCTGGCTGCTCTAAACCATGCTTACATTTGACATAGGTATCCACCATACCCGAGTCCAATGGACCAGGTCGGAACAATGCAACCAAAGCAATGATGTCTTCAAAGCTATCTGGTTTTAACCGCGCAATCAGAGACTGCATGCCTGATGATTCCAACTGAAAAACCGATGTTGTTCTCGCCGCCCGTAATAGTTCAAATGTTTGCTGGTCATCCAAAGGGATCATGTCTATATCAATTTTCTCACCCGTCTGGTTTTTAATTGACTGTAATGTCCAGTCAATAATAGTGAGTGTTTTCAGACCCAGGAAGTCAAACTTGACCAATCCAATCGACTCAACATCATCTTTATCGAATTGACAAACAACACTTTGTGACTGTTGCTCAATATAGATAGGACAAAAATCACTGATGTCGCTTGGGGCTATAACCACTCCACCTGCATGTTTCCCCAAATTTCGCTTCAACCCTTCCAGTTTTAATGCCAGTTCAATGACCTCTTGAGCTTCCTCATCACTTTGATACAAATGAGATAGTTCAGGCGTACCTAAAGCTTTGGTCAATGTAATACCTAACTCATTGGGTACCAATTTAGCAATACCATCAACGACAGGATAAGGATAGCCCAATACCCGACCCGCATCACGAATCACCGCCTTGGCATTCATTGAACCATAAGTGATGATTTGGCTGACTTTTTCTTTACCGTATTTTCGTGCCACATAAGCAATGACTTCATCACGACGATCCATACAGAAATCGACATCGAAATCGGGCATAGAGATCCTTTCAGGGTTCAAAAATCGCTCAAATAACAGCTCATACTTAAGTGGATCTAGATTGGTGATTTTCAGGACATAAGCCACCAACGACCCGGCACCTGAACCACGACCTGGCCCTACGGGGATATCGTTATCTTTTGACCACCGAATGAAATCAGAAACAATCAAAAAATAGCCAGGAAAACCCATATCAAGAATCACTCTGATCTCATGATTCAATCGATCAATGTAGTCCTGTTCGCTATATCCTGGCGCTGGTCCAATTTCTTTTAGGTGACTCTTTAGTAAGTCATGGCATAAATGATCAAAATAATGGTCTATTGTCATTCCATTGGGCACTGGAAAATCTGGCAAAAAATAGTCTTTGAAATTGAAATCAATATGACAGCGTTTGGCAATTTCAACACTATTTTCCAGTAACTCAGGATATGCATCAAACGCTGCAGAAATTTGTTCAGGGCTTTGCAAAAATTGATCTGGTGTAAAATGTTTGGGGCGCTTAGGGTCAGCCAAAATATCGCCACGGTTGATGCAAATTCTGGCTTCATGGGCATTGAAATCATCAGCATCTAAAAACCTAACTCTACCAGAAGCCACCATAGGTACTTGCTGATGAGCAGCCATATACATAGCTGCTTGATTAACCTGTTGTTCTTGGGGTCTATTGATATGAGCTAAAGTTAAATAATACCGATCACCGAAAATATCCTTCCATTTCAGCAAGGTCTCCAATGCATGATCTAGTTTTTGTTTCTGAATCCAATAACCAACATCAGAATGCATTGAGTCCGCTAATGCAATTAGCCCTTGATGATGTTGCTCAAGCATGTCAGCCGTAATGCATGTGACGCCTCGGTCAATAACGTGACGTTGGGCTAACGACAATAAAACACTGAGGTTCTTATATCCCACATCATTCTGACATAACAGAGTCATCTCCGATACTTGATGTCGGTCACTATCATGCTGAATGAGAACATCAGCACCGATAATCGGTTTGATACCCGCTTTACGAGCTGCATTGAAAAATTTCACTGCAGCAAAAAGGTTATTAACATCGGTGATGGCCACCGCAGGCATGCCCATTGCCTTAACTTGTTCAATTAACTGGGGAATCCGAATAGTCGAATCAACAATTGAATATTCGGTATGGACATTCAAGTGAATGAACTGGGCCTGATTCATTTAAACAACTCTCTTTTTGTCAAGTCCCTGACAGGTGCGAAACTTTTTCTGTGCTCAACACAGGGACCATGAACTTTTAAAGCACTGAGATGCTGTGCTGTACCATAACCTTTATGTCGTTCAAATCCATATTGCGGGTATTTTTCTGCCATATCAACCATTATCATATCACGAGCTGATTTAGCCAAAATGCTGGCACATGAAATAGCCGCAATCTTACCATCACCTCCGACAATCGCTTCGGCTGACCAACGAAAATTCTGTGGTATTTTGTTACCATCAATTTGTACAAAATGTGGTGAAACTTTCAAATCACTAACGGCTTGAATCATCCCCCTCATGGTGGCTTGGAATATATTAATGTGATCAATTACAGCAACCGAAATATGGATAACAGACCATGCTAACGCATGATCTTTGATCGGTTCCACTAAAGCCAATCGCTTTTTCTCAGATAACTTCTTTGAATCATCTATGCCTCTCAATTCTGCTGGTAACTGCTGTGGCAAAATCACTGCTGATACTGTTACTGGTCCTGCCAAAGGACCACGCCCTGCTTCATCTACACCAGCAATCAACATTTTGATCTAGACTCCAGAAATTGTTCAATATTTTTCGCTGTTGCCAAGGGTTCAGGGGGCATCAGTTCTCTATGTAACACTTTAAAACGTGTTTTCATCACCAACTGTTGCTCACTATCACTAATTTTACCTAAAGCCGTTAACAAATTTTTTTTTGTTAACTCTTTTTGCATCACTTCAGGAACTAAAAATCCTTGATGCAAAACATTAGGCAAACTGTAATACGGTTGTTGTAACATCTTAAATGTGTTGACCACCCACCAGGTTAATGAGGCAATCCGATAAGCAACTACCATAGGTGTTTGACAGAGCATAGCTTGCAAGGCCACGGTCCCCGAACCTAATAATGCCATATCAGCTTGCTTTAATAATTCATTGGCATCATCAAACCATTGTAATGTCAGGCCAGCCTCATCGGCCATCTGTTGACACCATGCGATTTTTTTAGGAGAAACGTTTGCTGATGCCAATTGCACGTTTTTTAATTGTTTTACAGTCTGTAAAAACAAAGGCATCAACACATTAATTTCTCTGGAACGACTACCCGGCAAAACAGCCAACAAAGGCTGCTGATTAACTGGTTTTTGCAAGTCAATTGCGATTTGCTGTGCCAGTGGATGACCAACAAAACTAGCAGATAAACCAGCTTGTTGGTAAATATTTGTTTCAAAAGGAAATAAACACATCACATGGTCTATAAATTGAGCCATTTTGAATACTCGTTTAGGGCGCCACGCCCAAACAGACGGACTCACATAATGGATAACCGGAATGCTATGTTTTTTCAATGCTTGAGCAATGGAAAAATTCAAATCAGGAGAATCTACACCAATAAAAACATCGGGCTTTTCTGCCACAATTCGTTCTACAATCTGTTTTTTTAGGCGCAACAAACGCGGTAAATCTTTGAATACTTCGAATAGGCCCATAACAGAAAAAGCTTCGTTATCCTGAAAAACTTCAACACCTGTGGCTCGAATTTTAGCCCCACCAACAGCAATGATTTGATAGTTGTTGGTAGTTTGCTGCAGTTGTTGAATAAGATCGGCAGCTAATAAGTCACTGGAAGGTTCTCCAGCCACTATGACTATTTTTTTGCCTGCCTGGACCATCAACGAATGATGCTTCGATCTGACTGTGTTATGAAATCCACCATTAAGTTAACATCATCACTTTGTAATGCCTTCATTTCAACCAAAGCTTGTTGCAATGGTAATTGCGACTTATAAAGTAATCGATAAGCTTTTTTGATAATCGCAATCCTATCTTGATCAAAACCACGTCTTTTTAAACCCTCAAAATTAATGCCTCTAGGGACCGCTGGAGAGCCTTGCGCCATAATAAAGGGCGGCAGATCCTTTTGAAAACCTGAATCCATAGCAACAAATGCATGGTCACCAACACGACAAAACTGATGTAGCTTAGCAAAACCACCTAATATCACATGATTACCAATATGTACATGACCTGCCAAAGACGCACAATTGGCCATAATGATATTGTCACCAATCACACAATCATGGGCAATGTGTACATAAGCCATAATCCAGTTATTATTTCCTAATCGCGTGACACATTGATCATCAACCGTACCCAGATTGATAGTTACATATTCCCTGATCGTATTACCATCACCAATAATAACTTCTGTATCTTCTCTGGCATATTTTTTGTCTTGAGGGTCTTCACCAATAGAAGCAAAAGGATAAATTTTATTGTTCTTACCAATGGTTGTTCTGCCTGAAACCACCACATGAGATTTTAAAACAGTGCCAGAATCGATGCATACTTTAGGGCCAACAATACAATAAGGGCCAATAATGACATCACTTGATATTTGTGATTGTTCATCAATGATGGCAGTGGGATGAATCATTTACTTTTCTCTGCACATAAGAATTCAGCCTGTGCCACCACACGTCCATCCACAATTGCTTTACCTGTATATAACGTCATATTACGGATGATCTTCTTAATTTGACACTCGAGAATCATTTGATCACCCGGTACGACTATCTGACTGAATTTAGCTTTATCAACCTTGACCAGATAAAACAAAGCATCATCTGCATGTCCCCCTCGGCTTAACTGGGTCAAGACACCAGCCGCTTGGGCCATGGCTTCAACAATCATCACACCAGGCATCACCGGATGGCCAGGAAAATGGCCAGTAAATTGTGGCTCATTAAAGGTCACATTTTTCAGTGCCCTGATAGAGACTCCTTTTTCATAATTGAGTACTTTATCAACTAATAAAAAGGGATGGCGATGGGGAATAAGGTGCATAATTTGTTCTACACCAATGACTCCCCCATTTTCTTTAGTCATTTTTTCTTCTCCAACTGATTCACTTTTCTCACCCACTGATCCAACTGACGATACCGCGCAGCATTTTTGCGCCAATCAGCGACCTTTTGTAATGGCGCGGCACCACTGAATTGTCCAGCCTCTTTTATACTGTGTGTCACCAGGCTCATCGCTTGAATTGTCACATTGTCACATATTTCTATATGCCCAACAATTCCAACACCACCACCTATCAAACAATTTCTTCCTATCATAGTAGATCCCGCCACAGCAGTACATCCTGCCATGATAGTATGGTCGCCAATATGCACATTGTGTCCAATTTGAATTTGATTATCTAATCTAACATCATTACCCAGAATGGTATCGTCGATGGTTCCACAATCAATTGTGGTGTTAGCACCTATTTCACAATCATTCCCCAATCTAACGATACCAGTTTGAGGAATTTTGAGCCAGCCGTCTTCATCACGAGCCAAACCAAAACCATCAGCACCAATCACAGCTCCAGAATGAATGATACAACGTTGACCCAGCTTACATCCTGATTCAATGGTAACACCTGATTTAATCACACAGTCATTACCCAAAACCACACCTGATTCAATGGTTACATGGTGACCTATTTGACACCGTTGACCAACAATCACATCAGCATCAATAACTGTAAACGCACCCACTGAAACATCATCGGCTACTTGAGCTTCTGGGTGTATGAATGACTGTGGGTGAATATAGGTATTGGTTTGTTTTGCATCAACAAACAACCGAGCCACTTTGGCAAATGCAACATATGGATCAGGGGCGATCAACACATTGCCTGAAAACTTATCCGCTACTGACTCAGAGAGGATAACAGCACCTGCACGGGTATTTTGCAACTGGTTGGTATATTTCGGATTAGCAAGAAAACTAATTTGACTTGACTCAGCATGAGCTAATGTACCAACAGAAGAAATTAAACATTGCCCATTACCACGAAATGGCAAGCCTAGCGAATCTGCCAGTTCATATAAAGTCTTCATACTGTTACTGCCCGCTCTGAAACGACTGCCGCAACTCAGCTAAAATCTCTTCAGTGATATCAACTTCATCATTGACATACAAAATCGCATTGATCAAGATGGCATCATAATCATGATTTTGTGCGTATTGAGCAACGACTTCTCTTAACTGGATTTGCACTTCATCAACCATCTGCGAATTACGGATAGTGATGGCATCTTTTAAGTCTTCTTTAGCTCTACGTACCTGACGTTCTAAAATTCTAGCACGTTCTTGTAACTTAGCCAATTCATCAGCCGTTATAAACTGGCCCTCTTGAGTAATTCGCTTCTCCAGTGAAGACAAGTCTGACTCTTGTTGCGCAATTTTTTCATTTTCTGCAGCAAACTCTAAGGTTAAATTTTTATTAGCCTCCAAAATCTGTGGTGATTCACTGATCAGTACATTCATATCCACATAACCAATTTTACCTGCATAGGCATTTATAGCTACAAGTAGTAGTATAACAAGTAAAATTTGGTTCAAATTATTCATTAGAAGGTATTACCAAAAGTAAACTGTAAACGCTCCTTGTTATCGTAACGGTCAGAATTAAAGGGATACGCATAACTAATAACGATAGGTCCCATCGGTGCCTGCCATTTCAATGCAACACCTGTAGACATTCTTAACTCTCTGGCTTCAAATGCATCAAAATCTTCAAATACATTACCTACATCCACAAACCAAGCCAACCGAGCAGCGTTTGAATCCTTGGAAAATGGCGGGGGAAAGATTAATTCAGCTGATCCTACTACTTTAAATGAGCCACCCACCGCATCACCCTGACGGGAAGTAAGAGGTAAATTTGGATCAAGTAACAAATCATCATTTACTGTCGATTTAGGACCCAAAGTATTATCATCATACCCTCTGACAGAATTCACACCTCCTGTAAAGAAATGTTCAAAAAATGGTAATCCATTGGTATCTCCATAACCATCACCATAACCCAATTCACCCTTTAGAGACAAAGTCAAATTATCAGTAATAGGAAATAACACATTTTCTTTCAAATTAACCTTATAGAATTCAGCACTACTAGAAGGCAACGAAGCTTCAATACCAATAGAATGATAGCTTCCAGCCGTTGGGTTGAAGAATCGATTACGAGAATCACGAGCCCACCTAGCCTCAGCTTTATATAAACTAAATGCCCTACGGTATTGAAAAGGTACTTTAATCGTTTCACCATCTTCCCCTGAAGCAGGTGGAATCATGCCATCATTACATTGTGAAGTTAATGCTGGCAATTCTTCATCCGAATCAGGACGCAAAATCAGTTGGCAGTTATAAGTATAACCGCCTAAATCTATTAAATCATCGATAATAGCTGATGCGGTATTACCTTCATTAGCTCTTAACGAAACCCGCTCATAAGATAAACTGGTAAATATTCGATCAAACTCAGATATAGGAAAACTTGCCTGAACACCTAAAGAACCATTGGTGGAGTTAAAGTTCGCAATGTTAGCTTTACCTTGATTGATATCAGAATAGTTCATAGAGTAGCCTAAAGCAATACCATCATCTGTAAAATAGGGATCTTGGTAAAAAATATTTAACCGCTTATAATAATCACTGGTATTCACTGCAACCGACACGGTATTCCCAGTACCCAAAAGATTTTGCAAAGAAACACTGCCAGATAAATTCAAGCCACTTAATTGCGAATAGCCTAATCCAAACGTAAATTGACCAGAATTCCTCTCCTTAATATTAACATTAACATCAACTTGGTCGTTCGTCCCTGGCACCTGCGGTGTTTCAATATCAACTTCCTCAACAAACGGTCTTTGCTGAAGCCTCAACTTTGATCGATCAATTAACGCCTGTGAAAACCAAGCACCTTCAAACTGTCGCATCTCTCGACGTAAAACCTCATCTTTAGTTTTAACATTCCCAGAAAAATTGATTCTCCTAACATACACTTTTTGTCCTGGGCTCACAAAGTAAGTCATATCAACAATTTTCGTATCCTCATTAATTTTAGGTACAGGAGTGACCTCAGCAAAAGCATAACCTCGATTTGCTAGGACAGATTTCAATCGATCTGCTGAATATTCAACAAGATTTTGTGCAAAAGTCTCATTCTCTTTAGACAATAAATAAGATTCCATTATCGACTTGTCAAAGATCAATTCCCCAGTCAATTCCTGTTTACCAAATGAATATAAACTACCTTCTTGAATATTAGCCGTAATAAATATATCTTTCTTATCTTTACTGATAGTAACTTGTACTGATTCGACTTCCGCATTAATGTAGCCTCGATCCATGTAGTAGGACTTCAGAATTTCCAAATCACCATTCAGCTTTTCTTTCGAGTATTGATCATTTTGTGAATACCAAGATAACCAATTAGTGGTGCCCGACTCAAATGCTTCAATTAACTCCTCATCTGAAAAAACAGTATTACCAACCACCTTAATATGTCGTATTTTGGCTGATTTACCCTCATCAATTGTGATTGAAATCAACACACGATTACGCTCCAGCTCCTTTACCTTGGTTTTCACAGAAACATTGTATTTACCACGAGAGAAAAACTGACGTGTTAATTCGTTTTTAACTCGCTCCAGTTCTAAATTATCAAACACCTCTCCTTCAGCGAGTCCAATATTACTGAGTCCAACCATCAACTCCTCTGTTTTAATGCTTTTATTACCACTGATGCTGATAGTAGCAATAGCTGGTCTTTCAACCACTCGGACGATCAATACATCGCCATCTTTGGCTAACTTAACATCTTGAAAAAAGCCTGTCGCAAAAACCCTTCTAACAGATGTGCTGACCAGTTGTTTGGTAACAACATCACCACGTTTAATCGGAAGTTGTGAAAAAATGGTACCATGAGAAATTCGATCAGCACCAATGATGCGTATATCAGAAACAGTGAACGGCTCCATCGCATTCACAGAAAATGCCAGCGCTAGCAACACAAGTAAAATAAGTTTTCGCATAGTTTCGTATTTGTTTTTTTGGTCGTATTTTAAGGCAAGGACCGTAAAATGTCGTTATAAAATGCCACAGACATTAAAGAAAGTAAAAGAAACATGCCTATCATCTGTGCCTTCATTTCGAATTGTTCACTCAATGGTGATCCCTTAATTTTTTCGAACAGCAAGAACAACATTTGTCCACCATCTAACATAGGAACAGGCATCAAATTGATCAAACCTAAACTCAAAGACACTAAAGCCAAGAAAGATAAGTACCAAGAAAAACCTCTTTGAGCTGAATCATTAGCAACCTGAGCAATGGTAATTGGACCCGACAAATTTTTAATTGAAGCACGTCCAGATATCAACTTCCACATCATTTCCAAAGATTTGCCAGTGATTTTATTCGTCTCAAACCATGCCTGATTAATTGCTACGAATGGTCCGTAACTCATATTAAACACTAGGCCACGTGCAAAAGCGATGTCTTCATCACTCGGCTGCTGGGGCTTCACTCCCAAAATCAACCGCTCAGAATTATCGGGGTCTTTTGCTAGTTGGTCAATTTGAACTTGTTGTAATTGTCCATCACGAAGAAATTCGATATTAACAGCACCTTGCTCTAATGTTTGTACAGTTTCAACCAAATCATACCAATCATCAATCGGCCTCCCATTAAGCGCGGTAATCTCATCGCCTTGAACTAAACCTGCTTTAGCTGCTGGTAATTCAACATCCAGGTTAGCCATAATAGCCGGCGCTGGCATTTTCCAAGGTTTGAGACCAATAGCATCTAGTAATTCACTCTCTTCTATATAAGCAGGTATTTGAGATAAAGGTAAAATGCGATTGATAACGGTACCACTTGTCGTTAATACCTCCACTTCGATATCTTTTCGATCTATACCCGCAGTAAGTAATGAAAGCGAAACATCAGACCAAGTGTGAATGACTTCATCATCTATCTTTTTCAACTGATCTCTCGATTCAAAACCAGCTTCAGCCATGATTTTTTCCGGCGAACCAATAGTTGGTATCAATTCTTGCTTACCAACAACAAACATCAACCAGTATAAAACAAAAGCCAGAATAAAATTAAAAGCAGGGCCTGCAAACATAATCAAAAAGCGTTGGTACACTGGTTTGTTGTTGAAGACCTCACTAGGATGAGCATCACTGACATCACAATCACGCACATCCAGCATTTTAACATAGCCGCCCAAAGGAATCGGAGCCACAGCAATTTCAGTCCCTTTCTTGTCAAACCTTGACCAAATAGGTTTACCAAAACCAACACAAAATCTCAGTACTTTAACACCAAAAAACCGTGCCACCCAAAAATGGCCAAGCTCATGAAAGGTGACGAGTACACCGAGTGTGATAATCAACCAAAATATACTATTCAATACATCCATCAATTTATTTTCTTTGTATCAGTTTGTCAGTAATAGTCCTAACCTCAATGTCAACTTGTTCTAACTGCCCTAATGACTCAACAGCTTGTACATCATGGCCTTGCATTATAGCTTGGATGATGACTGGAATTTCCATAAAACCAACTTGATCAGATAAAAAGGCTGCCACGGCCACTTCATTAGCTGCATTCAACACCGCTGGCATTGTTCCTCCTATGTTTATGGCTTCTCTAGCCAAACTTAAACAAGGAAATTTTTCCCCATTCGGCTCAAAAAACTCAAGCTTCGCTAACTGAATTAAATCAAGAAACCCAACTCCGTTACTCAACCTATGTCTTAAACCCATACCAAATGAGATGGGAATTTGCATGTCAGCTGGTCCCAACTGGGCCAATATTGATCCATCTATAAAATGAACCATCGAGTGAATGGCACTTTGTGGGTGAACCACCACATCAATTTTTGACTCTGGCATATTAAATAGCCAATGAGCTTCAATTACTTCCAATCCTTTATTCATCATAGTAGCGGAATCAACAGAAATTTTTGCACCCATATTCCACTTAGGATGAGCTAAAGCCTGTTCAGGAGTAATATCAATAAATGCCTCTTTTGCCATAGACCAAAATGGTCCACCGGATGCTGTTAGAGTGATGTGATCAACTTGTCTGGGAGTCGTGCCAATTTGGTAACCATTAGGCAAACACTGAAACAATGCATTGTGTTCAGAGTCCAAAGGTATAATCGTGGCTCCTGTTTTTTTTGCCAAAGGCATTACCAGTTCACCTGCTGATACAATAGACTCCTTATTCGCTAAGAGTAGTGTTTTTCCACTAGCAACTGCAGCCAACACAGAAGGCATACCTGCACTACCAACAATACCTGCAACAACCAGATCAACCGACTGTTCCTTAACAATCTGAGTCAGCACCTCCGAACCAAAATGCAATTGTGTTTGCTCGGGCAATGATTGTTTTTTAATGAATTGATAAGCAACCTTATCAGTTATGATTAATAATTCAGGTAAGAATTCATGTGCTAACTTGACTGCCTTTTTCCAATTACCATGAGCTGTCAGCGCATAAAAACGAAAAGAATCTGGATGTTTTCGCACAATACTACAAACGGAATCCCCGATCGAGCCTGTACTTCCCAATAATACAATCTGCTTCATAAACCAAACATCAACACACTATATAAAGGAGCAGCAGCAACCAAAGAGTCAAATCGATCAATGAAGCCGCCATGGCCAGGCAACAATTGTGAGCTGTCTTTTATGCCAGCCTGTCTTTTAGACAACGATGCACTCAAGTCGCCTACAATCGAAAACAAGGCCACCATTGGAAACACCCATAACAAAGGCATCCAAGGAACTTGCATAAGAAAGCTAATCAAAAATGCAAACAGTATGACAAACAATTGAGCACCGAATACACCTTCCCAAGTTTTTCCCGGACTGATGTTAACCGCCAGCTTATGTTTCCCCAGTGTTTTTCCACTGACATAGGCTCCAATATCAGCCACCCAAATAAGCAATAATAAAATTAATAACCACCAATTTCCATTGATCTGATTATTAATATACTGAATACTAATAAACATTAAGATCAAGGCAATGAGTCCTAATGTTTTTTTAACTAACAGATAATGTGACTTATGACCTTGCCCCGGACGGTAGTTAACCAACCACCATAGCGCTGGTAACCAAACAGCAACCAAGAACAATAGAATCAACTGACTCCATGGTATGTCATTGGGACTAAAAACCCAAATCAAAATGCTAGCCATAGTCACAAAAGCCGCGATTACAACAGCAACAGCTTGTTTAATTTGATTCATTTTAAGCCATTCAAAATTAGCAAAAAACTGTATTAATCCAAACAAAGACAAAACTAAAACAGGATCGTCCCTAATGATCACTATAATCACAATAGGGGCTAATAAGACAGCTGTAATAATTCTTTGCTTAAGCATTTATTTATTCACTAATTCGACCAAATCGACGATCTCTCATCTCATACTGATCCAATACAGATTGCAAACACTGTTCATCAAAATCAGGCCATAATACATCTTCAAAAAATAATTCGGCATAAGCAGATTGCCACAACAAAAAATTGGAAATTCGATACTCCCCACCTGTTCTAATTAAAATATCAACAGCAGGCTGATCAGATAACATCAAATGTTGCTGAAACCAAATTTGATCAAGATCTTCTGTTGCAAGTCCTTGATTCAGCATTTGTATAGCTGCCTTTCTGGCAGCTTGTACGATATCCCATTGACCACCATAATTAACCGCAATATTAACTATTAATCTATGCTGAACTGGCTCCTGAGCAGCAGCGGCATGCATTTTGTTTTGCAATACATCAGAGAAACGATTCAAATCACCAATAAAGTTAAGTTTTACACCTTGTGTATTCAGTTCTGGTGTTTCTTTATCTATTGATTTAATGAATAAGTCCATCAATCGAGAAACTTCTTTTTGAGGACGATTCCAGTTCTCTGAACTAAAAGCAAACAAACTAAGGTAAGAGATTCCATGGCTAATAGCTGCTTTGATCGTATTGCGCACAGACTTTACCCCAGCCTGATGTCCAAAAGTACGCGGCTGGTTTCTTTGCTTTGCCCAACGACCATTCCCGTCCATGATGATTGCAAGGTGGTTGATGGCCATAGACAAGGTTGATGGTTAAATCTCCATCAACTCCTTTTCTTTCTCTGCAACCACATGATCAACATTCTTAATGTAACTATCGGTGACATCTTGGATACGCTTTTCACCCATCCTAACATCATCTTCTGTCAATGCTTTATCATTAAGTAACTTTTTGAATTCGTTGTTGGCATCACGCCGAATATTTCGAATAGCTATTTTACTATTTTCCGCGATCTGGCCCACCACTTTGACCATTTCTTTTCTGCGTTCTTCGGTTAATGGGGGTAATGGAATTCGGATAGTCATCCCTGCGCTCACAGGATTCAGCCCAAGGTTAGAAGCTATGATAGCCTTTTCTACAGGTTCAATCATTGTTTTTTCCCAAGGCGTCACTGTCAACGTTCTTGAGTCTTGAACAGCAACATTGGCTACCTGATTCAAAGCACTAGCAGAACCATAATAATCAACAGTAATACCATCTAACAAACTGGTATTTGCGCGTCCAGTTCTAACACCTTTTAGCTCATGATGAAGTGAATCAATACTTTTACTCATTCTTTTATCAGCTTCTTTAACGATGTCATCAATCATATTTTGTTCTCCTAGACGTTTATACAGTCACCATGGTACCAATATTGGCTCCCTTTACAATGTCCATCAAGGCATCATCTTGACCCATGTTGAAAATTTGTATCGGCATTTTTCGGTCACGACAAAGAACAACTGCAGCCGTATCCATGACTGCCAATTTCTTCTCTATAACTTCATCATAAGTTAAATGCTCATATTTAAATGCATTGGGATCTTTGACAGGATCTGCTGAATAAACACCATCCACTTTGGTGGCTTTGAGAACGATATCAGCATTGATTTCAATGGCACGCAAACTGGCCGCAGAATCTGTAGTAAAAAATGGATTACCTATCCCTGCCGCAAAAACTGCAACATTTCCCTTAGCCAAATGACGAATGGCTTTGCGCCTGATATAGTCCTCGCAAACTTCATGGATTTGGATAGCAGACATTACCCGCACTCTCAGGCCTTGGTTTTCTAATGCATTCTGCAACGCCAAAGAGTTCATAACAGTAGCCAACATGCCCATATGATCTCCTGTTACCCGATCAATACCGGACTCACTGAGTCCGGCACCTCGAAATATATTGCCACCGCCAATAACAATACCAATTTCCACACCCAAGCGGTACACTCTGGCAATTTCTTTGGAAATGCGGTTGATGACCTGTGGATCAATCCCATAGTCCTCAACTCCCATCAACGCTTCCCCGCTCAGCTTGAGCAGTATTCTTTTATATTTTATTGAATCAATTGCCACGAGCTTGTGCCATTACTTCCTCAACAAAGTTATCCTCTTTTTTCTCGATACCTTCGCCAACTTCAAAACGCACAAATTCTATCACATCAGCATTATTACTATTCAATAATTTTTCGACTGTCATTTCTGGATCTTTGACAAAGTTTTGACCTTTTAATGTAATTTCAGCCAGATATTTACGGATTCGACCACCAACCATTTTTTCAATAATTTCAGCTGGTTTGCCAGAATCTGCAGCCTGAGCAATCAAAATCTCTTTTTCTTTATCCAAGACAGACTGAGGGACATTAGACTCTCCAACAAAATCAGGATTAGCCGCAGCAATATGCATCGCTAAATCTTTTATTAAATCATCAGAAGCACCTATGGTAGCAACCACAACACCAATATTTTTACCGTGCAAATAAGAACCTACCAATCCTTCTGCAGCACTAATAATCTTAGCACGCCTAATTTGTACATTTTCACCAATCTTCGCTACTAAACTGGTTCTGATTTCCTCTACTGACTGGCCATTGACATCCAATGCAGCAATTTCCTCTGGCGACTCCACATTATTAGCCAAAGCCACCTGAACAACTGTTTCAGCGAAGCTCAAAAAATTCTCATCTTTCGCAACAAAATCTGTTTCACAGTTAACTTCCACCAATATTGCTGTTTTGTTATCATCTGAAGTGGCAATCTTAATAATTCCATCAGCAGCCACCCGTCCTGATTTTTTAGCAGCTTTTGCAGCTCCAGATTTTCTCATGTTTTCTATGGCTTGCTCAATGTTACCATCAGTCTCCACCAAAGCCTTTTTACATTCCATCATGCCCGCACCAGTGATTTCTCGCAGTTCCTTTACCATAGCAGCTGTAATACTCATCATTCATACCTCAATTTAAATACAAAAACTGGCTCGCACACAAATATACAAACCAGTTAAATAAATCATAAAACTGTCAATCAGACAGTCACTTGCTGTCACTCTTCTGTTTTTTTCACAGTCTTCTTCTTAGTGACTTTTTTCTTGGACACTTTTGGGGATACTGCTTTGGCGTCAACAGCACTATCTTCTACTGGAGCCTCTTTTTCAGTCACTTGTTGTTTTATATCTTCACTTTCAACATTGACCTTATCAGCTAAAGGAGCCGTTGTGACTTCATTTACCTTAACTTTAGAGGTACGTTTTTTAGATGAAGTTTCCTTGTCTTGGGCTTTTTTCTCAGGTGACTGTTCCTCAACACTGACCTGCATAGAGGCTTTGCCTTCCAACACAGAGTCTGCTGCTGCAGCAACATATAGGCGAATAGCTTTCATCGCATCGTCATTAGCAGGAATCATATAATCCACATCAGTGAAAGTATTATTAGTATCAACAACTGCAACAACAGGAATACCCAACTTCTTGGCTTCATTGATGGCAATGGATTCAAAGCGTGTATCAACAACAAATAGCACCTCAGGCAATCCACGCATGTCTTTAATACCACCTAAAGTCTTCTCTAACTTGACACGCTCTCTTTCAAGATTAAGCTGCTCTTTTTTTACAAACTTATCAATCCTTCCATCATCCTGCATGGCTTCTATATCTCTCAATCGCTTGATGGATTGTTTCACTGTCTTGTAGTTAGTTAACATACCTCCCAACCAACGATGAGATACAAAAGGCATACCACAACGCATCGCCTCTTCACGGATTGCCTTACTGGCAGCTCGTTTGGTTCCAACAAACATCACTTTACCTCGGCGTGAAGCCACTGCACTAATGAAATTCATAGCATCATTGAACAACTGTTCAGTTTGACGCAAATCAATAATATGAATTTTATTTTTAGCACCAAAAATGTATGGGGCCATTTGAGGGTTCCAATATCTGGTGTTGTGTCCAAAATGGGCACCAGCTTCCAGCAGCTGTTTGACTGATAATTTAGCCATCTGTTATATCCTCTGTTTGTTTCGGGGTTAATACAAAACACCATGCATTTCATGACAACCTTTCGGCACCCGGTCATAAAAGGAGCATGGGTCGATTTTTTCATTGCCTATTTCACGTGCAGCAACAAACACAATGAGGCCAGAATTAAATTCTGGCCTCATGCACATCAGTTAACGAGACAAGTTACTTGATCTTCTTCTCTTGATAAATGACATGTTTTCTGACAACTGGATCGTATTTTTTCATTTCCATCTTGTCAGGTGTATTTTTCTTATTCTTGTCGGTAGTGTAATAATGGCCTGTACCAGCACTAGAAACTAATTTAATTTTATCTCTCATAATTACACCTTCTCACCACGATGACGCATTTCTGCCAACACAGCATCAATACCTTTCTTATCAATAATTCTCATACCTTTGGTAGAGACACGTAATTTTACCCAGCGACTTTCACTTTCCACCCAAAAACGATGAGTGTGCAAATTAGGCAAAAAACGTCTGCGAGTTTTATTCATCGCATGAGATACGTTGTTACCAACCGCAGTTTTCTTACCAGTCACTTGACATATTCTTGACATAATATTCTCCTAGGTTGATTACTTTTTGGTATCTAACTTCTCAGTAATACGAGCAGCCTTACCTTCTCTTCCGCGCAAGTAGTACAATTTGGCACGACGCACCTTACCCCGACGTTTAACAGTAACACTATCAATCAACGGGCTGTGAGTCTGGAATACTCGCTCTACACCTTCTCCATAAGAAATTTTTCTTACAGTAAAAGCTGAATTGATTCCACGGTTTTTAACCGCAAGCACAACACCTTCGAAGTTTTGAACACGTTCACGTGATCCATCAATCACTTTAACGCCGACAACGACAGTGTCACCTGGATTGAATTCTGGCAAATCGCTGCGCAATTGTGCTGTCTCCAATTGTTTAATGATGTCATTCATGATTCATCTCATTTTCCTTCTGTTCTTATGGGTACATGGGTGGCATCATCGCCCCCAGAGGTGCCTACTAAATCAGGTCTTTTATGTTTAGTTGTCTCAATTGCTTTTTCAACACGCCAGCGCTCAATCGCCTGATGATTACCACTCAACAAAACATCGGGGACACCTGATTGTCCCAAAATCTCTGATCTTGTATATTGGGGTGGCGCCAATCTACCACTCATAAAAGAATCCGTTTTCGCTGATTCCTCATCTCCCAACATACCTTTGAGTTGCCTACCTATTGCATCAATCACAACACAAGCAGCCAACTCGCCACCACTAATCACATAGTCGCCAATAGACAACTCGTAATCAACATGGTCGTCTATAAAGCGTTGATCAACACCTTCATACCGACCACACAATAAAGTCATAGCTTCCAACTGTGACAAAGTATTGCATAATCGCTGATTAAACACTCGGCCCTGCGGTGACAAATAATACAACTGACCAGCACCCCCTTCACTTTGCACCTGATCCCAAGCTCTGCACAATGGGTCATATGTCACCACCATACCAGCACCGCCACCAAAGGGTTTATCATCTACCGAACTGTGCTTATTATCAGCAAAATCACGAAGATCATAAATATGAAGATCAATCAAGCCCCTTTTAACACCGCGACCAATCACACCATATGCCAGTGCTTGCCTTACCATATCCGGAAATAAAGTGATGACATTTAATCGCATCACTCAGCCTCATGCCACTCAACCACTATAGATTTGGCATTCAGGTCAACGTCTTTAATCACATCTCCCATCACAAATGGCACCAACTGCTCCTCATTACCCAACTTGACCACCATAACATCGTTAGCACCCGTTTCAAACAATGAATCAACGTGTCCTAACAGCCGCTGTTGCTGATCAAACACTGCCAAACCAACTAACTGATGCCAATAATACTCATCATCGGAAAGCTGCGCTAATTGGTTCGCAGCAATAGCAATTTCCTTTCCTAAATATTTCTGAGCTTTCTCTCGATTATCTACACTATCAAAACAAGCGATGACTGTTTTACCATGTTTTTTTGCTCTGATTCCTTTAATCAACTGCCCTCCCACAATCCAATCATGATAGGCAGTAATATTCTCCATGGGTTGTGTGTAAGAATATACCTTAACCCAACCTTGCACACCAAAGTGACCTGTAACCTTTCCTACAGTTATCAAGCCGCTATTCACAGTGATCTAAGCTGCTTTTTGCGCTTCTTTCAATAAAGTACTAACACGCTCAGATAACTGCGCACCTTGACCCACCCAGTGTTGGATACGATCAACATTCAAGTTCAAACGAACTTCTTGACCACGAGCCATTGGGTTAAAAAAGCCTAATCTCTCTAGCGCCTTGCCATCGCGAGCTTTACGCGAATCGGTAGCCACAACTTTATAGAAAGGCGAACGTTTCGCACCGTGCCTAACCAGTTTAATTTTTACCATACCAACCTCAATAAACTTCAGGTATTAAAAAAGACGGCGAATTGTACTGTAAAACCATGTGCAAAACCATCTATTTTTAATGATTTTTCGATAACCACCACTTAAATTGGAAGCATTAAAGTTAACCAACTCAAGCAATAGGACTTATTTCTTTAGCATCCAGCAAACCATGACGAATCGCCACATGTGTCAACTCTACCTCATTTCGAATGCCCATTTTTTCTAATATTCTATATTTATAGGTAGCGACTGTTCTATCTGTCAGCCCTAAAACATAGGCTATTTCCTTAGCTTTCTTTCCACGCACCAACATCATTGCCACATCTAACTCCCTCATAGACAAAGAGTCAAATGGCGACCCCTCACCTCCGCCCGGCAGCATCGCAAGTGCCATCTGTTGAGCAATATCAGCACCCACATACCTATGCCCCCTGGCCACTTTTCTGATCGCTTTTTCTAATTCTTCGGCAGCACACCCTTTGGTTAAATAGCCGACGGCACCTGCATCCAATAAATTTCTTGGAAATGGGTTTTCTGCATGAATTGTCAAAATGATAATCTTTACAGACGGGTCAGTTTGAGTAATCCGTCTGGTGGCTTCCAAACCACTCATTTTGGGCATATTAACATCCATGAGAATCACATCCGGCCTGTGTGTTTGCACCACCTCAACAGCAGACTTACCATCTCTGCACTCACCAATGATATTGATACCATCCATTTGTTCAATGACTAGCTTTAAGCCAGTTCTCACAATATCATGGTCATCCACCAACAATACTTTAATCATTTTTACCCTCCTTAGAACACATATTAATCATTGCATCATTGGCGAGACACAATGAGACCGTTATAATACGCTAATGATCGATATAAAACCAGCACAACAACCTGTACGCAGTAACCATAAACTTGGATTGGCATTGGCTGGAGGAGGACCTTTGGGGGGATTTTATGAGCTGGGCGCATTATGTGCACTTGAAGATTCAATAGATGATGTAGACCTGGCTGATCTGGATGTCTATGTTGGTGTCAGTGCCGGTGCATTTATCGCAGCCGGTTTAGCTGGGGGTATTTCTCTGAGCAAAATGTGTGATATTTTTGCTTTTAATAAAAAAACAGAAAATCCTTTTAACCCTGATCATTTTTTGCAGCCTGCTTATAAAGATTATATTAAAAGTCTGGCACGGTCACCCTTATTACTCGGCAAATCACTTGTCAAATGGGCCAAAAACCCACTACAGACAAGTATTGTTGATATCTTAGAAATCAGTGGCCAAGCCTTACCCACAGGAATCTTTGATAATAGTAAATTAGAACAGTTTTTAAAAACGGTGTTAAAACAATACGGTCAAGGCAATGATTTCAGAAAACTTGAGAAAGAATTACATATTGTAGCCTGTGAGTTGAACACCGGCAAAATTGCCAAATTCAGTAATGACAGCAACAACGACGTCCCCATCTCCAAGGCCATTCAAGCATCATCAGCGCTGCCTGGACTGTATTCTCCTGTGAAAATCAAAAAACGCATGTATGTAGATGGTGCTCTTAGGAGAACCATGAATGCATCTACAGCTCTATCACAAAATGTTCAGCTACTCCTCGCCGTTAACCCAATTGTACCTTTTGTAAGAGATCACAGCACACCAGAAAAAGGTTTAGTTGCAGGTGGCCTTCCAATGGTTTTGTCTCAAACATTTCGTTCAGTCGTGCAATCCAGACTGAAAACAGGCCTAGCCAAATATAAAAGCCAATACCCGAAAGCCGATATCATTTTGGTTGAACCAGATGCCAATGATGAGGTGATGTTCACCCGCAACTTATTCAGTTATTCAAAAAGAGACCAGCTATGTGAATATGCCTTTCAGCACACAAGATCGCAAATAAAGCAACAAGCTGAAGAAATCACACCAATACTTGAACGACATGGATTAAGTTTAAATAAGCAACATCTACAAGATAATCGCCGGGACATCAACTGTTTTATCAAGCAACGAGTCAGTCCTATATCCTGGACAACCAAGATCAATCATTCACTCGATTTATTAGAAGAACGGCTCAAAACTCAATAGCTTCAAAGTTTTAGTACAACTAACCCTCTGTTGAATACAAATTCATAAGAATGCAGTTATAACACACTATAAAAAAACAAATAATTCACATGGTTATTTGATGTTTTTTCGGTCAATATTTTAAGTGATTTTTACACCATTAGTTGCCGCCCGATCGAGTAGAAACTTTTGTAAATCATCAGACAGAGAAGCAAATGGCAAAGTAATAAATTGAGCTTTTGAAAAGAGTAACAACCACAGCCTCTCACTCCCCCAAATTTCAGTAACAGCAGACCAAGGAACTTCAGAATATCCTAAGTTTGAAGAAATGATAATTTTCGAGTCTGTCAACTCAAGATTCGCTATATGTTGTTCCAAAGCGAGGAATTTAGCCTGACTGTTTCTATAATGCACCAAAAACACAAATGCAATAATACTTAGTCGAACCTGAAAAATGCATAACTTATTGCTAAACATAAAGAGTTACTTCAATTTTGCACATTTTTTCGACCAGGAAACAGGTGTCACGATGCATTTTTATGGTCGATGGTGTGGCACAGGGACGTGCCACCTTGAGCGATCAGTAAGCTCAGGGTCATCACTATAAAAATAACAACGATCCAATATCCAACGCCAACCGCCCTACATCAGAAACAAAAAACAGCTTTCCTGACCAGATTTAAATCATAACGTAATGTTGTTTCATACTTCACAGTCATACTTGATTAAAAGTGGTAAAATCACATGGTAGCATGTTCAACGAACACCTGAATGGCTGGCAATAACTCAAAATGCAAATCAGTAAGTTCTTCATATAACTTCTCTGATAATTGATGATCACCCTCTTCATTCTTTGATAGATCATAATTAAGAATCTTCGCCATCGCTACTTGATAATAAGAAAATGCACCATATGGTCTTTTCGGATCAACCCCAATCGTTGGATACCCATAGGTCAATCGTTCTTCAATCGACTCTCCCTTCAGCCAATGAAAACAAAAATGATTGAGCAGTAACCGATGTTCTTCTTTAAAATGAAACATGGGTTCATTGGCCCAAGCATAAGTTCTTTTAGGTAATTCCTTTGACATTGCTTTGAAGGTTGTATTTTTTACATCATACATCCCTTCTGATAATTCAGCTTGTTGAATAAACTCTATGAGAAAAGAGGAAATTTCGAGATGATGTTGTGCCAAAACCTCTTGGTCATGACTATCAAATATAACCGCCAAATCATCAAACATTCGCACTGAACCATAAGGTCTATCAACACTGACCATCGGTGCGCCCATGTCATAGGGATCCCATACAAAGACAAATTTGCGTATACACTCAATATACTTTGCCGGAAACCCCTTCAAAACTCCAATTGGTCTCCTTCCGTCATCATAGAACCGCCCATCCACATCCCAAATTTTTTTGATGTTTTCAGGTATTTTAATCTTTGGAACGAGTGTATTTTCACCATCATTGAAGAGCAAATTATCAGGAAAATGAGTTACTTTTTCAGCAACCTTTTGTTTCATTATGGCCCCTATTTCGGCATCGATTTGCTCCTCTGACCACTCTTCTTTCTGAGCTTGACACATCAACTTTACTATGTCATAACTAAACATTATTTTTTCGAACATTACGTGGATTCCTATTGTTCTTTTGTTGTCATTAAATCAGCACATTCACTTAAGTGTGTGATTTCAGTTAGATCAATTAATAGCCTTACCTCAGACAAAAACAGTTACTCCACATCGAATGTCCAGCTAACGACACATCCGCTTTAATGCTATTAAACTTGCCAAACTACAAGTAAACCGTGATTTAGTCTGCGTTCCTCGGTCTTAGTTTTTTATAAAACCTTGCTTCTATTGCCGAGAACTGAGCATAGATCCTGTATACCTAAACCAACGAAAAAAATAGGCAAATGGGCCATCTTTTTTTTAAAAATTTAAGTTGTTTTAAAAAACAAATTAAGTTTTGAGTCTAAGTCTCTTGCCAAAGATCAATTATTTTGACAACAAAATTATATACTTGAAGGAGGAATAGACTGTATCTCACTCATTTCAGATACGGCTCATTTTGTTTCGCACAATGCGATTTCTATTTGATTAGCCAACCCTATGAAAAAGTCCATCATGGCCTTTTTCATAATCAGTCAAAAAACACTGAACCGCAAAAGTGTGGTTTTGTTGGTGTTTTTTGACCTCACTTGAATCTGACAGCTCAAGGCGGTACTTTCATGTGTCACACCATCTCGACCAGAAAAAGTTTCTGGAAAACTTTTTCACATCAGCCTATGAGCCGCATGGAAGCGGCGAATAAAAATACATCGTGGCACCTGTTTCCTGGTCGAAAAAATGTGCAAGATTGAAGTAACTCTTTGAAACCTCTTCATAAGTCTAAATTATTGAAAAAAAAAGAGATAAAATCTTAAAGTTTAAGGAAGCAAACGCAAGTAATAGCAATGCTATTGCTCAGTTTGCTGACGCAAAAATTGAGGATTTTAGACTTTTTATCTTGATTCACGACTTATGCAGAGGTCTCTTTATATTTAACAATAAGTTATGCATTTTTCAGGTTCGACTCATTACTGGACGACTTGTCTTTTTTTATTAGCGTTATATTCGCTTTATAAATCTTGCTAATAACTGGAAGCACCTCTATTAATGAGTTATTTCTTCTGCAAGGTGACAAGACATCATTTACCACTTTTTAGAAAGTTTGAAGAAGGTCACAGAATCATGCGAAGGGCTTTAATAGATAATTAAGACTTTCTTTACCCCAATCAAGTTTTTCCTATAGGAGCAAG
Source organism: Gammaproteobacteria bacterium (assembly GCA_030430025.1). Taxonomy (GTDB): domain Bacteria; phylum Pseudomonadota; class Gammaproteobacteria; order Xanthomonadales; family Marinicellaceae; genus Marinicella. Next base: position 97,455 of record JAUIGR010000002.1, on the reverse strand, counting down.
ATCGATCATAGCATGTTCAACAAACACTTGAATAGCCGGTAACATCTCAAAATGCAAATCAGTCAATTTCTCATCCAGTCCATCTGGTAACTCACATTCTCCATCTTCGTTTTTTAAAACTCGATAATCGAGAATTTCGGCCATCTCTAACTGATGATAAGAAAATGCCCCATAAGGTCTTTTCGGATCTACACCAACCGTTGGATATCCATATGACAACCTTTCTTCAACCGACTCACCTATCAACCAACGAAAACAAAAATAACTTAACAGCAATCGATGTTCTTTTTTGAAATGAAACTGTCGTTCATTAGCCCACGTATAAGTTCGTTCTGGCAATTGTTCCGACAACGCTTTGAATGTCGTATTTTTTATTTCATACATCCCATCTGGTAACTCAGCATCACGCATAAACCGCATTAAGAAAACAGATACTTCAAGATGCCTTTGTGCTAAAACGCTATTGTCACTATTGTTAAATACATTCGCAAGATTGACGAACATATCCTCTGAACCGTAAGGATTATTAACACTGACCATTGGCGCACCTGATTCACATGGATCCCATGCAAATACAAGCCTACGTACACACTCAAGGTATTCATTCTGCAACTCTTTTGAAGCTTGAATTGAGCCTTCCTCTTCATCTAGATCTGACTCATCAATACCCCAAATTTTTTTGATATCTTCAGGCACACCAACCTTCGGCTTAATATCATTTTTTTCATCAGCAAAAAAAGTACCTTCTAAATAATCAGCTGGTTGTTTAGTCAAATTCTCCTCAAACAAAGCACCCACCTCTTTGTCTATTTTGTCCTCGGACCACCCTTCCTTCTTGGCTTGACGAAGCAATTTAAACACTCTATAGGTACCTACTACTTTTTTGAACATCTATATCTCTTGTTGTATTAGCAATACAACATCTATACTATACTGACTCTCAAATCTAAATGCCACTTCCAACTCACAGTCAATAAATCACACAATCTTATACATCACTCAGAAATGATGCCCGAAATGCGACAAGACTGCCACTCAGGATGTGTATCTAGAACAGTGAATTGCCCTTTCTCAACTTCAGCTTTGAGCTGACGAACACCTGAATGCACGAAATGTGTCACTTCAATTTTTTCTTTAACATGCAAATAACTATCCCATTGCTTGCCTGGCTCATGACAAACTACATCGCACCCTTCATTGCCACATTGCCATGCTTCCTGATGAATTCCATTAGCCTTAACATGCCCTGCCATCACCAACAACATCAACCAACCATAAGTTTTCATAAATCACCTAAAATTTAAATCTATCACCACTATATAGTACAGAAAACCCCTGAATTTCCAATGAATCACCAATGCAACTGTTTTGTGAACACCATCACACCAAAGAACCATACTGCAACCAATAATAATGGCACAGGGTCATAATTCTCCACGGCTAAGACACCACAACCTGAACAGGCATATTGCAAGGATGGGAAACCTCACCTATCATCCTTGCATATATAAACGGCTTATAGTAAATCAAAACAATCAGCATGCATGACCTTGGTCCATGCAGCAACAAAATCATTAATGAATTTTTCTTTGTTATCATCCTGAGCATACAATTCAGCATAGGCACGCAGGATTGAATGCGATCCAAAGACTAGATCTACACGAGTGGCTGTCCACTTAACATCATTAGTTTGCCGATCAATCACATGATACAAATTTTGATCCACAGGTTCCCAACGATAATTCATATCGGTCAGATGAACAAAAAAGTCGTTACTTAGACTGCCCTCCTGACTCGTAAAAACGCCATGCTTGGTTCCACCATAATTAGTACCCAAAACGCGCATGCCACCAAACAGCACCACCATTTCTGGCGCAGTTAATCCCATTAACTGGGTGCGATCCAATAGTAACTCTTCTGGACTGACCACATAGTCTTTCTTAATCCAATTTCGAAAGCCATCATGTATAGGTTCCAGATATTGAAATGAGTCAATATCAGTCATTTCATCTGTAGCATCCCCTCGACCCGGTTTGAACGGTACGGTGACATCAAAACCAACCCTACGAGCAGCTTGCTCAATACCCACATTACCGGCTATAACAATCACATCAGCAGTGCTGGCATCATTGTCTTTGGCAATGCCTTGCAACACATTTAACACCTTACGCAAACGTTCAGGTTCATTGCCCTCCCAATCTTTTTGTGGCGCCAACCGAATCCTTGCACCATTGGCACCGCCTCGATAATCTGAATGGCGGAAAGTTCTGGCACTGTCCCATGCTGTAGACACCAATTCACTGATACTCAAACCACTATCCGCCACTTGTTTTTTGATCCGTCCGATATCATAATTCGAGTTACCTTTGGGCACTGGATCTTGCCATAACAAATCTTCCTGAGGTACATCGGGGCCAATATAACGAGATTTTGGCCCCATATCCCGGTGTGTCAACTTAAACCAGGCTCGTGCAAAAACTTCAGAAAAATAATCAGGATTTTGATAAAAACGCTCTGAAATTTTTCGATATTCTGGATCCATTTTCATCGCCATGTCTGCATCAGTCATGATCGGGTTATAACGCTTACTGGGGTCCTCTACATCGACAGGCTTATCCTGTTCTTCGATATTTTCAGGCTCCCACTGCCATGCACCCGCTGGACTCTTACATAATTTCCAATCATGATTAAGTAGTAGCTCGAAATAACCATTATCCCATTGTGTTGGGTGAGTAGTCCATGCCCCTTCAATGCCACTGGTCACTGTATTACGACCAATACCTCTGTTACTATGATTGTTCCAACCCAACCCTTGTTCTTCGACCTCTGCACCTTCTGGTTCTGCACCCAATAAGCCTGCATCACCATTACCATGACATTTGCCCACAGTATGACCACCAGCAGTTAAAGCCACTGTTTCTTCATCATTCATCGCCATGCGAGCAAAAGTTTCCCGGACATCTTGGGCTGTTTTCAAAGGATCAGGATTTCCGTCCACACCTTCAGGATTGACATAAATCAATCCCATCATCACAGCAGCCAATGGATTTTCCAAATCACGGTCACCAGAATATCGGCTGTTATCTGAATCGCTGGTTGCTAACCACTCTTTTTCAGACCCCCAATATATATCTTTTTCCGGATGCCAAATATCTTCTCTACCAAAAGCAAAACCATAAGTTTTCAAACCCATAGATTCATAAGCAATTGTCCCAGCATAGGTAATGAGATCAGCCCAACTGAGCTGATTACCATATTTTTTCTTGATCGGCCAAAGCAAACGACGTGCTTTATCTAAATTGGCATTATCGGGCCAAGAATTTAATGGGGCAAATCGCTGATTCCCGGTACCGGCACCTCCGCGACCATCAGCCACTCGATAAGTACCAGCAGCGTGCCAGGACATTCTGATCATCAGACCACCGTAGTGGCCCCAATCAGCTGGCCACCATGGCTGAGAGTCCGTCATCATTGCCATCAAATCTTTTTTCAAAGCCTCGACATCCAAGCCTTTAACTGCTTCGCGGTAATCAAAACCAGAGTCCATTGGATTGGTTTTACTATCACGTTGACTGAGAATATCCAAATTCAACGCCTTAGGCCACCAATCCATTTGGTCGGTTCCCGTTGACGTCATACCACCGTGCATCACAGGGCACTTCCCTGAACTCGTTTTGTTTTGATCACTCATAAAAACCTCGATTGTTATTGACTATTAACCCATCATACAATCACTATCCATATTGTGTAAAATAGTATAAATCGCATGAATCAATCGGAAATAACAATCAAATAAACAATTGTTCCTTTCTATTAAAAATTCGTAATAAAACTGTACAACTATCAATCCAATTGTTATCCGGTTAAAATGAATGGAAAACAAACGAAACCATCAATCAAATACATGTCTGAAGCATTTTCACCACTCAATATAGCGATATTAACTGTTAGTGACACACGCACTGAAAAGACTGACAAATCAGGATATTTATTGAAAGAACTCGCAGAAAAAGACGGTCACTTGATTATGGAAAAATGCATCATCAAAGATGATTTTTATCATCTCAGAGCCATGGTTTCTGACTGGATTCATCGTCAAAAGATTGATGTGGTTTTAATCACTGGTGGCACAGGTTTCAGTAGCCGTGATGTCACAACCGAAGCGATAAAACCCTTGCTGAAAAGAGCCATACCTGGTTTCGGTGAGTTATTTAGGCACATTTCTTATCGTCAAATTGGCAGTTCGACAATACAATCTCGAGCATTCGCCGGCATCGCTAATCACACCTTGGTGGTAGCCATGCCAGGTTCCACTAACGCCTGCCGAACAGCGTGGGAACACATTTTGTCTGAACAATTAGATGCCAGTCACAAACCTTGTAATTTTGTTAGCCAATTAAAAGAACAAAGCAATGACTAAATCAAACCAAAAATATAACTCAAAATGAGTCAACTTATTGACCAACTTGGTAGACCTTGTCACGATCTGCGGATTTCTGTAACCAACCGCTGTCAATTTCGATGTTGCTATTGTCTGCCCATGGAACAGCATGAAGTGATGCGCAGCCAAAATGCCACTGAACACTACTTGAGTTTTGATGAAATGATTAATGTGGTTCATTGTTTTGCGCAATTGGGTGTCAAAAAAGTTCGTTTGACAGGTGGTGAACCACTGCTTCGAAAAAATTTACACCTATTGGTTGAGCGCATCAAAGCCATTGAAGGCATTAATGAAATCGCATTGACCACTAACGGGATGCTACTGCCACCAGTGCTTTTCGACCTGATTGAAGCCGGATTGGATCGGGTAACCATCAGCCTTGATGCTGTTGAAGATCCACTTTTTGCACAAATCACTGGTACCGATTATTCAGCGCAAGCAATATTGGATGTAATAGACTCTTGTCTAGCCAGTCCTCTAAAACAAGTAAAGATCAATACCGTCATTCAAAAAGGCCTGAATGAACATCAAGTGATTCCAATATTGAAACGCTTTCGAGGTACAACAGCGATCGTGCGTTTTATAGAATTCATGGATGTCGGCAACATCAACCACTGGCAACAAGCAAAAGTAATGCCTGCCAAGGAGGTATTACGAATCATCCAACAACACTGGTCATATCACCACAAAATGCCCATCAACTCTGGTGAAGTGGCTAAACGTTATAGTTTTGATGACAACAATGAAGAATTTGGTATGATTACCTCTATTAGCCAACCTTTTTGCGATGATTGTAATCGTGTGCGATTATCAGCTGATGGATTCATCTATAACTGCCTATTTGCCTCACAAGGGCACAACATTAAAGATGTGATAGACAATGCCAATATGCTTACAGAAAAATTACAATTCATTTGGCGTAACCGAGATAACCAATATTCTGCTCTACGGCAAAAAAATAATAATCGCCGTTCAAAAAAAATTGAAATGTTCGTTATGGGAGGTTAACGTATGAGCAAAAATTTCAGTCATCTTGACCATAACAACCAACCTATTATGATTGATGTCAGTGATAAAGACATCACTATCAGAGAAGCAACAGCTGAATGTACCGTCATATTACCAGATGTAGTCAAAGCTGCACTTGATGATGGTGAAATTTGGAGCGCAAAAGGTCCCGTGGTTCAGACCGCGATCATCGCTGGTGTGATGGCAGCAAAAAAAACATCTGAGCTGATTCCGTTTTGCCACCCCATCACTCTTGAGTCATGTAAAATCAACATCTACAGCACTGAAGAAAATAACCTGACTGTCCGTTGCATTTGTCGACTGCACGCTAAAACTGGTGTCGAAATGGAAGCCCTCACAGGCGCATCTATAGCCGGTTTAACGGTCTATGACATGTGTAAAGCATTGAGTCATGACATCCAAATCACCAACACCCGCTTAATCCAAAAAACAGGCGGTAAATCCGATATCACAACCAACTCACGGGCTAAACCATGATTGTCACCATCGAATTCTATGGCCGCCTTAGAAGCTTATTTGGTGAAGATCGTATGACATGGTCAACTGAACAACCAACCTTAAAGAAACTATATCAAAACCTATGCCAATGGCGACAGGTTAACGATGATACCAGTGGCATCAAACCCGTAGTCAATGATATCTTTGCCCAATGGAAGGATACTTATTCTGACGGTGATGTCATCGGTTTTTTACCCCCTGCCTCAGGAGGATAAATGTTTACACTCAGCGATCAACCCATTGATCCCAGGGCAATGAAACAACTGATAGTAAATCCTCAAAGTGGCGGTTTTGTTAGTTTTGAAGGCTGGGTACGCAATCACAATCGTGGCCAAACCGTCATTGCTTTGCACTATTCAGCACATGAAAAACTGGCACTGCAAGTAGGAAAGCAAATTATCGAACATGCTAAAGAAAAATTTGAGATTAACGAAGCGGCTTGCAGCCATCGTATTGGTCAATTAGTCATTGGCGACTTAGCGATCTGGGTTGGGGTTTCAACGGACCATCGCCAAGCTGCTTTTGAAGCCTGCCAATACATCTTGTCATCAGTTAAAAAAGACGTTCCTATCTGGAAAAATGAATATTATGAAAATGGCGAATCTGGTTGGATTGAAAATATTCGTTGACTCCATTTATCGATACATCAGTATCTAAGAACAGTTTGCATTTTCTACCCAAAAGGCAACCAAGGCTTTAATATCATTAAATTTGAATTGATGTAGTTCAGGTTTTTCTGATATGACTGCATGTTACTGGTTCAAAACAATATCAAATTGGGATATTTTTTATACGTCTCGTTCACCATCCCTACTAAAATGGCTATAATGAACGAAAATCAAAAAGGAGGCTTTTTTGATTCATACTAATTATGGATTGCAAAGACCTCAAAAATATAAAAGGAGTCTATTTTGGTCTCAGAAAAATCAATAAATTTACTGATCGTTCATCAATCTGAAGAAGAAGCGGAACGGATTCTTTCACTATTGCGTAATTTCCAAATTGCAGTACGACCCATTCATTGCATCGAAGAAGAAGAATTATTGGGCATTTTAGAACGAAAACCTGTAGACATCACACTTTGTCAACAATCACAATCTGACTTGCCTGTTCTTACTGTGATCGATCATATCAAACGCATAGGAAAAGACATACCTGTCATCAGTTTAGTAAACAACCTAGATCCTGACTTAGTGCTAGAAGCTTTGAAAAATGGAAGCAACGGTTATTGTACAGCAAAATTACCTGAACACATGAAGTATATGGTTACCAGGGAGATGGACTTTTTACGTGAACGCAGAAAAAATACTGTGCTCAAACTGGAACTAAAACACACAGAAAAACGCTGTGATCTATTATTAGACTCATCAAAACAAGCAATCGCATACATCCATGATGGTATGCATGTCTACTCTAATCAATCTTACCAAGAATTATTTGAATATGATGATATCGAAGAACTGGAAGTAACACCTTTTCTTAATCTTGTGGCCAAAGAGGATCTTCAAAAAGCCAAAGCAATTTTACGAGACATCAGTAAACATAATCTACCGGAAGAAGACATGGAGTTTAAATTAGCAAAAGCTACTGGAGAATCATTTCAAGGCATCATCAGTTTTTCAAATGCCACCATTAATAGTGAACAATGCGCCCAATTTATCATTAATCTCCCTGCAGCAGACCCTCAGGTTGAAAAAGAGTTATTTGAGATCAAAAACAAGGACCTATTGACAAAATACTTTAATCGTAACTACTACCATGAACATTTATCAACATCTATTGATCTAGCTAAAACAGACAAAGGTGATAGCTTGATTATGATAGAAATTGATGATGCTGAAATCATTAAACGAGATAAAGGAATCGGCAACTACGACCAGTTCATCGTTAGTATTGCTGAATTCTTGCAGAAAAAACTGGGACAAGACATTATCTATTGTCGCTATGCTGGTAATACATTTGTCCTACAATTTAAACTATCCATAGAAAAAACAGAAAAAGTAGCTGAAAAATTACGAGGCTTGGTATCTGAAGAAATTTTCAGCGCCGGAGAAACTTCTGTTAACTGTACCATCTCATTAGCGGTCACACAATTAACCAAAGAATCAGAAACACCTAACAGCGTTATCAAGATTCTCACAGACCAAATAACTAAACTAACAGAAAAGGGTGGCAATGCCATCGCCATTTTCGATCCAGCAGAAGAAGAAAAACAAGCCAAAGCGGCCTCACAAGCTTGGATTGATCGAATCACCGAAGGCCTTTTACATGACAAATTTATATTAAATTATCAACCAGTGATCAACATAGAAGGTGAAGACAAAGAGCATTATGAAGTACTGATTAGACTACAATCAGACGAAGGTATTATATCTCCAGTGCAATTTCTTCCTGTAGCAGAAAAATATGGTCTTATCAAAGACATTGATCAATGGGTTGCCAAGACCGCATTGCAAGCCATCAAAGACACAGACAAAAATGTTGGATTGATGGTCAAAATATCTCACCATTCACTGACAGACCCATCATTCCCACAGTGGCTGGCTAGCCAGCTTAAAACTCTTGGTTTAGGTGGCGATAAATTGGCTTTTGAGATCAAAGAAAGCGATTTAGTCACACATGCTAAACAGATGAAACCTATTATCAAAGTATTGAAAGAGATTCATTGTGTCATCATTGTTGAAAAATTTGGTTCCGGTTTAAACTCTTTTAGCATATTGAAACACTTCCCAGTAGATATTTTGAAGATTGACCACAGTTTCATGGAGGACTTATCTCATAATGAAGAAAATCAAAACGCAGTTAAAGAATTAATTGAAAAAGCACACACACTTGGTAAACAAGTCATCTGTGAGCAAATTGAAGATGCCAATACCATGAGTATCATGTGGAAAATGGCGGTTAACTATGTGCAAGGAAACTTTATTGCACCACCTGGAAAACATATGGAACAAGTTGAGTAATGATACATACAGGGGACGCTTCGCCCCTGCACCCACTGGCAACCTTCATTTAGGCTCATTAGTAGCCGCCCTTGCCAGTTATTTCCAAGCCAGAGCGAATAACGGTGAATGGTTGTTAAGGATTGAAGATCTTGACTACCCCCGTTGTATTCCAGGAGCAGATACTAAAATCATAGCAGAGTTGAGACGATTTGGTATGGAATCAGATCAACCGGTGGTATATCAGAATAAACCAGAACAACAAGCTCATTATCAAAAAGCCATCAATACCTTATTGAGTAACGGACTCTGCTATCCATGTGTTTGTAGTAGAAAAACACTTTCACAATTGACAACATACCCTCAAACTTGTGCTCATTTATCATGGCCTTGTGAGCACCCTCATTCTATTAGAATCAAATCACCTCCTGGTGATTATACTTTTGAAGACATCATTCAAGGCAGACAACAGCAAAACATCGAACATCAGGGAGGTGACTTTATTGTCAAACGAAAAGACCTTTTAGTAGCATACCAACTCGCTGTCGTTGTCGACGATGCCAAACAGGGCATCACTGAGGTTGTTAGGGGATATGACATCCTTTCATCTACAGCCAAACAGTTGTACTTATTTGAAAAACTCGAGTTGACAGCACCTCAATACGCACATTTGCCTGTCATTGTCTCATCACCCGGACAAAAACTCAGCAAACAGAACCATTCCCAAGAAATTTATGGCGAAGACAGTTTTGCCTTGACTTGGTTGGCACTGAGTATACTGGGACAAGACCCACCCCAATTAAAACAAAAAACCCAGTCCAATTTAATGAACTGGGCAATGACTCACTGGGACATTCAAAAGGTGCCCAAATTATCAGAAATATTACCGGATAGTCACATCATCAGATATTGATAACTGTTCACACAAAGCCACATTATCACCAGAAAGGCGTGTAATAGGAAAAGAACCTGACAATCCTTGAGCATCAAGTTCATAACTGACTATACCTTCTACGCAACTTAAAAATTCAATGGTTAACTGACCAATAATATCGACATCCACAACATCTGGACTATCAAACAAACCATTACTGGTACTATAAATCGGCCCAGAAACTGTATTACCATCAAACTCGCCCTGAGAAGTAATCCAGCGTTGATCAGGATTGCCAATAATACTTTCTACATCATCACCTGTAGAAAAAGCCTCATAAGTAAACCAAGCTGACACTAAAACATGAGAGGCTGGCAACATTTCAAAATAAAACCCTTGTCCAACAGTAGAAGGGCTATACCAACCACCAGAGATTGCCGAATTAACGACAAAGCCGTTATTTATTACATATGCTCTCTCAACTTGAACTAAGTTATTAGCTTGAATATTTTGTCCATTCACTTGATTTAACAAAGGAATTTCATTGACAATTCTCAACGAAGCAATCAAGTCCACTACTGACATGGTTTGTTCAGTTACTTTACCAAACACAGTATAGCCACCACTATTGGTATCCAAATAAGCGTTATTTGCCAGGTTAATAAACCACTGACTATCTCCGCTGGGATGAGAACCAATTTTAGCCAGTGCAACTGTTCCTCTGGTATTCGATATCCCTAACTCAGCGCCTATTTCTGGTTCAGTGGGAATCGTTTCAAAAACACCTGAAACAAATTTATACCCGCCTCCTTGGATTACGAATCCAGGTACAGATCTGTGAATGACAGTATCATTATAATCACCATCACTAACATAATTTAAAAAATTAGTCACATGATTGGGTGTTTGTTGGTCATAGAGTTCAATATCAATTGGCCCCAAGTTAGTTTCCAATCTAACTGTCGTAGCCCAGGCTGCTGTTTGCACCAATAATAATAAAAGCAATAATTTCTTCATGATTTCTCTCTGTTCTTTTGATTGGTTACACCATAAGGCACATGTCCAGTTGGTGTATGTTCGCTGGCTGTTTTAACATAACTGAGCTGATCTTCAAAGAAAATATCTGCTTTGAAAGATTTGAGAAAGTTCGCCTTATCCTGTCCGCCTAGAAATAACGCCTCATCAATTCTGATACCCCAATCTCGTAAAGTAAGGATCACCCTTTTATGTGATGGTGCTGACCGGGCAGTAACCAATGCTGTGCGTATGGGAGATTCATTTCGCGGAAAAATAACTTGAATATCATGTAGTTGATGAAGAAAACCTTTGAATGGCCCTGGTGTTAAAGGAATGTCATGATTGTCTCGTTCATTCTGTCTGAACACATCCAAACCAGCCTGTTGATAAATCTGTTCAGATTCATCAGAAAACAACACCGCATCTCCATCGAATGCGATACGAACAGCACCATTGATCGCTCCTGATGATTTTCTTGTCATTAAATGCGCTGCTGCATGACCCGCCTCTATGGCATCTTCCACATCCCGGGAATGTGCAGACAAAAATAAATGGACACCAAAAGCTGACAAATAGCCATAAGGTGGCTCACCATGACTGAATGCCGCACGCTCAATACTTAAACCATGATGTTCAATAGAATTAAAAATTCTCAAGCCCACGTCACCAGAGTTTCTTGAAATCAAAACCACCTCAACCAAACGTTCTTGAGTCTTTGGATGTTTGATATCTAATAATTTTTTGACCAAAGGAAAAGCAACCCCAGGTTCCAGTGGTTGGTCTTCTCTGGCAAGCTGATAATCAACATATGCAGTCACACCCTGCTCTAGAAAGACCTGATGAGCTTCATTCAAATCAAATAAAGTTCGGGAAGAAATTGCCACTGTTAACATGATTATTCAAACTGCTCGTTCAGTATCCTGTCTTCTAAATTATGCTGTGGATCATACAAAACTTGTATACCTATATCTGGGCGCTCTTTGACATCAACTCGATAAACATTTCGAACTTCAAAGTTATCAGCAGTCGCACTGACTGGTCTTTTTTTATGTGATAACACTTCAAAACTGAAATGTGCATGAGAAGGTAGAATAGCACCTTGCCAACGTCTGGGTCGAAATGGGCTGATGGGTGTCAAAGCCAAAATTGAACTGCCCATGGGAATCACTGGACCATGAGCAGATAAATTATAGGCCGTACTTCCGGCAGCTGTTGCTACCAAAACACCATCACCAACTAAACGTTCAATCTTAACCATTTCGTTAACCTTGACTTTAATATGTGCAGATTGACGTGTCTGTCGCAACATAGAAACTTCATTGATTGCCAAAGATTTTTTAACTTGACCACTGATTTGATAAGCTGTCATTTCCAAAGGGTGAAGTAATGTATTCTTTGCTTTTTGTATCCTTTCTATCAGCTTGTTATCTTGATAAGCGTTCATCAAAAAGCCTACGGTACCACAAGATAAACCAAATACTGGTTTGTTTTTGTTCATCATTTGATGTAAACAATGAAGCATAAAACCATCTCCTCCTAAAGCCACCACAACTTCCGCATCTTCTAGAGCCACATTCCCGTATCGGTTACTGAGCTTTTTTAAAGCAGTTTGTGACTTATGAGACTGACTCGCTAAAAAAGATAATTTCATTAATTTACCTCTCTGCTGCTGAAAAAGGTGATTGGCTTCTCTGGATGACTACTGATGCCCCACGATCAGTTCGACGCAACAAAGCGTAATTGACATGCAAACTATTTTCTATAGAGACTGAAGCTTGTGCTTCTATATAGCGAGTTTGGACACTAAGCAATGTAGCAAACTGTTCTTTAATACCTTGACTGTTAGTAATAATAGCCATATCACTGGTTTGAAAGAATGCATCCAGTGAATTGTAATGAGCTCGACCATCTTGGTATAAACTGTTAGCCAATGGTACAGTGATGCGTTGATCCAATGCTCGCAATAACAAAGGCGGCATAGTATTGACATTCATTTTTGTAGACAATCCAGTGACCGGCAACACACAAACATAAGGCTTTAAGGCATCAAAAATTGAGGGGGTTATGGCATCCAAAAGCTGCAACTGATTGACATGCATGAACGGGCCACCTGCTGTTTGATAGCTGGGCTGTCTACCAAGATAAACCACATCCTCAGCACCTTTAGGTCGCGGTAATTGATCAGCATCAAGCCAATCGAGTATCTGATCAGCAATGGCCACATCAAGCTTCATTAATTGCAATAACCTCAAAAAATACTGGTAGTGAATATCAGAAACTTGTCCTTGCTGCCATAGGTTATTGACATTAAAACAGTGACTCATTCCTTTCAACCGTCCGGAGAGAACTGCACCCTCAACTGGCATATTTTGGATCCCTTGCAGCCAACCATCATCGGCACCATCACTGGGAGTATCATCATTTTCATAATCCTGTTCCAAAACATCGCTGGCCCAAAGTAATAAGCCATACATCATGTGTTTAGCTTGGTAATTGTGCTGTAAAAATCGAACACGTGCCAAATCGGCTGCTGTCCCGTACCATAAACTACTAGCCAACGATGTGGCCAAAGCCACTAATAACAAAGCAGTGAGCATCGCCATCCCTTTTTGCTTGGTTAAATTTGTTGCCACGGTACCAACACCCATTCTGAGACTCGATTACCTGACATAGTCACCTGACACTTAAGCTGTTTCGGTAAACTTTGACTACTTGAATCATTTTGGGGCCATCGAGGAACCCAATCACCTGTTAACGATTGATACTCACACCGCCATTGTCGGACAGCCCCCATAGGTTGCTCTATCCATGCTTGTGCATCTTGGTTTTGTAGCCAGGGCCTTTGTGCTCTATACAATTGACCATTGCGCCAATACCAGCTCACTTGTACAACATCAGACAATGCCTTATTCACTTGACTCAAACCTGGAACCATAGATTGCCTGAACCTCACCAACTGAAAATCCTGGGCCGTTCCTGTAAATACATTGTTTTGTCCAGCATCATTGCCTCGAGCTGTAACTGCGTACTGAACATCTTGAGTCAATTGGATCAGCGACATAGACTCTGAACGCCAAAGCGCTTGTCGTTCAGTAACACGTTGCTCAGCACTGATCAGCGACTGAATGCCAAACAAGCCCATACCAGCCATGATGGCCAATATGACGGTCGCGATCAATAATTCAAGCAGTGTCATACCTTGTTGCTTGTTCATATCTGAGTAAACCCTGTCAGCTGCGCTTGCGCATATTCATCGCCTCTTGAGCGATAAACCTTAACATATATACGAGCAATCCTGGGGTTATTCGTTGACTCAACATCAGCAACCCAAAACCAATTGTTAGATGACCATTTCTGGCTACCTTGATGTTGACCTGTTTGTAAACCTTGCTTTTGATACAACTGCATCATCACTTGATCGGCAACATGAAGTGCTATACTTTGCTCCTCAAGTTTATTCACCGTATCAGCACTGGTATATCCCACCCGAACCAATGCTGCCAGCGCTATGCTGATGACTGATAAAGCCAACAACACTTCAAGTAACGTGAAACCACGTAACTTAATCATTTAACCAACCCTGAGTCATTTGACTTGGACCTATACTTGCCACATGATAAACAGCCTCACTGTCTTTCTCACTGGCTGAAATTTTGATATCGAATGCTGAAAATTGGCCATTACTATAACAAATGATATGAGGGCTTTGATTATAAGTTTCAGTCAAAGGTTGCTCCATACCTTGTAAGCTGATGCGCCATAACAAATCCAACCCCTGACTTGCTTGAAAATCTTCTGATGATAACGGTTGCCAATCTATACCATTATAAATCAATTGTTGGCGGCCTTGCTGACTGAATTCAACAGCTAAATTTTGGTTCTCAAACAAAGCTTTTTCACACAACAATGATAATTCTTTGACAAAAAGTTGTCCTTGCTGCTTATTCAATGTGGCTTGTGAGTTAACACTGGTTAACACCACTCCTGCCGTCACTAGGACTGCCAGAATAACGACAACCAACAACAACTCAAGTAATGTAAACCCTGACTCTTTTCGTTGGTATTTACCAGTTGCCAATATCGGCATTAATACCTTCACCTCCGGGCTGACCATCCCGACCCAAAGAATAAATATCAACTTCTCCGTGATTACCCGGATTTAAGTATTGATACGAATTACCCCAAGGATCTTTAGGTAATTGATCAACATAACCTTTTGGATTCCAATTCTTCGCTTCAGGTGTTCCTGATGGTTTTTGCAACAAAGCTTGTAAACCCTGCGCGGTCGATGGGTAGGAAAAATTATCTAATCTATAAATGGAAAGTGCTGTCTTCAAGGCCGCAATATCCGTTTTAGCTCTGGTAATTCTGGCCTTGTCAGGCTCATCCATCAACTGAGGTACAACAGCCACCGCCAAAATACTCAAAATGACCACTACAATCAATATTTCCATTAATGTGAATCCCTGTTGTGAGTTGTTTTTTCGCATATCTGATTGAGATCATCAAAGAGATTGATTATATTCCCATTCTTTCAGAACACCAAATCCACCGTGAGAATTTCTCGAATTCATATCAATAAAAACAGTAAAGACATTAAGAGCACACTGATAGTCTCTGAAGAAAAAGCACACTATATTAGAAATGTTCTGAGACTAAAAAAAGGGCATCAGCTGGTATTTTTTACCAATGATGGTCAACAATATACGAGTCAAATAAATCAAGTTGAACGCCATCAGGTTGAATTGTCTGACATTAAAATTTCACCAGATGTCATACCCCCTTCATCTTTGGATATCACCATCATACAAGGCATCAGTTCCAGTGATCGCATGGATTATACTGTGCAAAAATCAGCAGAAATGGGAGCTCAGGTACTGATTCCTGTTTTCACAGAATATTGTTCGCAAAAAATTGCTCTAAGCAAGTACGAAAAAAGACTCAAACACTGGCAAGCGGTCGCCAACAGTGCTTGTGAACAATCTGGTCGATGTGACTTACTGAGAATTGAAAACATTCAATCACTCCAGGATGTTGTCGTGTCATCTCGAGAAAATGCCTTTTTCCTTGAACCCACTGCTGACTTAAAACTGAACAATTTATCTTTGAAACACCATTCATCAATATTCTCCTTTTTTATTGGTCCAGAAGGCGGCTTCTCTCCCAAAGAAATCAAAACCTTTATAGAAAGCGGCATACAAGGGGTGCAATTAGGACGCAGAATATTGAGAACAGAGACTGTCGCTCCTGTGATACTTGCAGCCACACATGCTCTTTTCGGAGATTTTTGCTGATTGCCTATCCGCTATTTAGTCGAACCTGAAAAATGCATAACGTATTGTTAAATATAAATAGTTACCTCAATTTTGCACATTTTTTCGACCAGAGAACAGGTGTCACGATGCATTTTTATTCGCCGCTTCCATGCGGCTCTCAGGCTAACGTGAAAAACTTTTCCAGAAACTTTTTTATGGTCGATGGTGTGGCACAGGGACGTGCCACCTTGAGCCATCAGGCTCAAGTAAGGTCAAAAAAACAGCAGCAAAATCACACTTTTGCGCTTAAGTGTTTTTTTGACCGATGCTGGAAAAGGCCAGGAGGGACTTTTTCAGGGTTGACTATTTAGTCGAACCTAAAAAACGCCAGGATGGACTTTTTCAAGGTTGATTATTTAAACTGCACTCTCATGAAATTAACCATAGAATTTAGAGAATAATGTATTTCATTATTTCTATTTTACAAAACACATACAGCCGTATATTATGGCTGTTTCGTTAATTTTGAGCTCGAATATGGACACAGTACATCACAAACTTATTATCATTGGTTCAGGGCCCGCTGGCTATGCTGCAGCCGTTTATGCTGCTCGCGCCAACCTCAATCCAGTACTGATTACTGGGTTGGAACAAGGGGGTCAGTTAATGACCACTACTGAAGTAGAAAACTGGCCAGGTGATCCCGGTGACTTACAAGGACCTGAGTTGATGTCCAGAATGCTGGAACATGCAGAGAAATTTGATACTCAGGTTATTTTTGATCATATTCATACTGTTGAATTGGAGAAAAAACCCTTTACATTAAAGGGAGACCAAGCCATCTACACTTGTGATGCATTAATCATCTCTACAGGTGCATCAGCCAAATATCTTGGCCTGGAATCCGAAGAAAAGTTCAAGGGCAAAGGTGTTTCTGCTTGTGCCACTTGTGATGGCTTTTTCTACCGTGATCAACCCGTAGCGGTTGTTGGAGGTGGTAACACTGCCGTTGAAGAAGCGCTGTATTTATCAAACATCGCATCTAAAGTTTATCTGGTACACCGACGTGATGCACTGCGTTCTGAAAAAATTTTACAAGACAGGTTGTTTGAAAAAGCCAAAAACGGTAATGTTGAACTCGTTTGGAATCACGAGGTCGATGAGGTTTTGGGAGACAACACTGGGGTTAATTCATTGCGTGTCAAAAGCACAAAAGATGGTGCTACTCAGGACCTAGATGTACAAGGTGTCTTTATCGCCATTGGTCACTCTCCCAATACACAAATTTTTGATGGACAGCTAGCAATGGACCATGGTTACATTAGGGTCGAATCAGGACAACAAGGCAATGCCACGCAAACATCGATCGAAGGTGTGTTCGCCGCTGGTGATGTCATGGATCACATTTACAGACAGGCCATTACCTCTGCAGGCACTGGTTGTATGGCTGCACTGGATGCTGAACGTTATCTTGATGCGCTAGAATAATCATGTACAACAAAAGCACATCAGCATGACCCTTATTTGAGTTTAGTGAGTCAGGTCATTAAAAAAAAATTACTATTTTTGATATCTGACTCATTAATATGATCGATCTCAATATTGTATACATGCATGCTGCCAAATCTGTCACAATTAGGTAAATTTCCACCTATAGAAGAAGCCATGATTGAACCTGATGGTTTACTGTGTTTTGGTGGAGAGTTATCCACATCAACACTCATATCAGCCTATAAAAAAGGTATTTTTCCATGGTATAACAATGACGAACCAATCTTATGGTGGTCCCCTAGCAAACGAATGGTTCTGTTCCCTACAGAATTACACATCAGCCGCAGCTTCGCAAAAGCAATCAAAAAACACAACCCAAAGTTTTACTGGAACAGAAATTTCTTAAGCGTCATCAGCCATTGTGCTCACATCAGACGAAAAGACAATGGCACCTGGATCCAGGATGAAATGATAACAGCTTACTGTCGACTATTTGAATTAGGTCATGCTTTTTCTCTTGAGGTTGAACTGAATGGTCAGCCCGCAGGTGGGTTATACGGCATCAAAATCGATCGTGTTTTGTGTGGTGAATCGATGTACTCACTGTTGCCTAATGGATCAAAATATGCGCTCTTGGAAGTATGTCAATGGATGATTGAACATCAATATAGACTACTAGATTGCCAATTATATAATCAGCACCTTGACAGCATGGGTGCTCGGTTGATTCCACGACAACACTTCATTCAGTTGTTAACTGACCGTTGATACTGTAATTTACCCGCCACATACGTGGCCGCAACCGCCCGATCATCACCCATAATCATTTGGACAAATAACGCCTCAGTAATGTCTTTAACGTATTGCATACGAAAATTAATGGCTTCAGTCGAACATAAATCGAGAACCACTAAATCAGCTTCTTTACCTACCTCAACACTACCAATTTGACTGTCCAAATCCAACGCACTGGCACCTCCTAACGTGGCCAGATAGAAAGCTTGCATCGCAGACAATGAATGACCATTCAACTGTGATACTTTATAAGCTTCATTCAAAGTTTGTAGCATTGAAAAAGAAGTACCTGCACCCAAATCTGTTGCTAATCCAACGGCCACAGGTCGTTCTCTCTTGATGGTATTGAATATGTCAAACAAACCTGAACCCAAAAAACCATTAGAAGTTGGGCAGTGTGCAATGGCAGTACCCGACTCATGACATCGCTGCAGTTCCGATTCTGTCAGCCAGATACCGTGTCCATAAACAGCCCGCTGACCAATTAATCCAAAATGATCATAAATGTCTAAATAACCATGGCACTGAGGAAATAATGACCCTGCCCAAGACACTTCTTCCTTATTTTCAGAAACATGTGATTGAATATAACAGCTGGGATATTCTTGCCACAATGCACCAGCCATTTCTAACTGCTCGGCGGTACTGGTAGGTGCAAAACGAGGGGTTATGGCATATAAGTTTCGACCATGACCATGCCATTTGTTGATCAATGTTTTTGACTCATCATATCCTCGAATTGCAGTATCTAACAGTGCCTCTGGCGCGTGACGATCCATCAACACTTTACCTGCTATCATTCGCATGTTTCTGAGACTCGCTGCCTCAAAAAATGCATCTACAGACTGGGGATGGACAGTACAATAAACCGCTGCCGTGGTAGTTCCTGCTCTTAAACACTCATCGAGAAAGACTCCAGCTACCCTGTCAGCATGAGATTTATCAGCAAACTGTTGTTCAGCAATGAATGTATATTGATTGAGCCAATCCAATAATTGTTCCCCAAAAGCACCAATAATTTGCGTTTGAGGGTAATGAACATGACAATCAACAAATCCTGCCATCATCACATGCTGATCACTATATTCGATCAACGGCACATCATCTGACAATGAAGACAATAAGGTCTGTGCATCACCAACCTGTTCAAAATGGCCATCATTGATGACCACCAACGCATCATTAATGAAGACACACGCCTCATCGCCCATCGTGAAAGGGTCACCCTTAAAAGTCAATAATGGACCACGTAAGGCACATCGATGAGAAATTGTCATTTTAATATGTAACTAATAATTCCGACGCTTTTCTACTTCTTTATTCACCAGCTTCTGTATTTTATCTGCAGCACCATCGATGGCTTGATGTATATCAGCTGCATGATGAGTAACTGCCATTGGGCTCAAACCCCTGATTCGAGCCTCAACAGTACAACGCAAATCACTATCTCCCCCTTTAGGACCGTTTTCATCAGCCAAATGAACCTCTATACGAGTCACTTCATCCTTATGATGCTCTAATGTACTAGTCATCAAAGTTTCAACATACTGGCCCAAAGCCTCACCACCTTGAATACCATGATTGGTATTGAGTTGAATTTGCATTTATTTCTCCTTTAATCTGTTATCAACAGTACATGTCCTCGTTATGATCAAAGCACAATGTACTGACTAATAAACTGTGGTTTTTATACACCATTTTCAAGTTTATTTTTGACTTTAATAAACGGAACATATTAACACTGATTTGACCAACCCTAATGAATAAACCAAGAAAAGTCCAAACCATATATGCTAAAAAAAACTTGCCAATCTCAAAATTTCACATATACTTTGCACCCTCAGTGCCGGGGTGGCGGAATTGGTAGACGCGCCGGATTCAAAATCCGGTTCCCTTGCGGGAGTGGGAGTTCGATTCTCCCCCTCGGCACCATCTTATAGTTTCACAACACTTCACCAAGCATCATTTCACTACCAAAACCCTTATATAGATTAACTTTGTTGTGTCATAAGGCTTCATAAAAGTTCTTGACAACTCACCGCTTTTGACAGTAAGTTTGACAGTATCTTGATTATTTTGTCAGTGTGGTGACAGTAGTTACTGCTATTTATTACTGCCAAGAAGAACGTGAAACTAAATATCAGCACCATCAAAAATGCAAAAGCCTCTGGCAAACCTAAAAGGTTGTCAGATGGTAAAGGCTTGTATCTACTAGTTAACCCCAATGGCTCAAAGTGGTGGCGTCTAGACTACCGAATCAATGGCAAACGCAAAACCTTATCAATGGGTGTTTTTCCAGACGTTGGCCTAGCCGATGCAAGAGCAAAGATGCTTGAAGCAAAATCACTGATTGCCAAAGGCATAGACCCATCAGAACAAAGACAAGAAAAACAAGCCCATCAAAAAGGCAGTAACAGCTTTGAAATTGTCAGTAAGGAATGGATTGACACCAAAACAACAGAATGGACTGACAAGCACACCAAAGCCGTTATAACATCACTAGAAAATAACATCTATCCTCATATAGGCCACATACCCATCAATGAAATAACACCCATGAAAATGCTGGAGGTGTTGAAACACATTGAAAGCCGTGGATCATTGGAAATGCTTAAAAAAACCCGTCAAAGGTGCAATGCTGTCTTTGTTCATGCGAAGTTCAAAGGCTTGATTGACAGCAACCCTGCTGAGGGCATTTCTCAGGTGTTGAAAAAACACACTGTAAAAAACTACCTGAGCATCAAATTAAAAGAACTGCCGGAACTGGTCAACGCTATAAACACCTACCCTCTGGAACCAACAACCAAAGCAGGATTATTGATTGCTTTATACACCTTTCAACGGACAAACGAGATTAGATTTGCCAGATGGAACGAAATCGATTTTGAACAAAGTCTATGGACTATCCCAGCAGAGCGCATGAAGATGAAACGTGAGCATGTGGTGCCGCTGTCAAAACAAGCCATTCAGGTGCTTAAAGACTTAAAACCCTTAACAGGGCATTATGAACTTGTCTTTGCCTCGTCACATCGCCCTGAGAGCCAACCCATGAGTGAAAATGCCATGCTTTATGCCCTATACCGCATGGGGTTCCATAGTCGCATGACTGTACACGGTTTCCGGCACCTGGCATCAACCAGTTTAAACGAAATGGGTTTTGATGGCCGGTGGGTAGAAAAACAATTAAGCCATGAGGATAAAAACGCCGTTCGTGGCACGTACAACAAAGCCCAATATTTACCTGAACGCACCAAAATGATGCAGGAATGGGCAGATTTTGTTGATCGATCAGATGGTACTAACATCGTACCCATTGGCCACAAGAAAAACAAACAATCAGCTGATTGAGAGCAAACACCATCAGGCAAATACGCGTAACTCCTGCCTGATGACTGTTTGTTTCAATTACTAAAAACAGGAAAAAACAATGAATCAAATTAAAGCTAATCTGTCATCGACTGACCAAATACCAGTTTCAAAAAAATGGCTAAAGGCAAATGACATAAATGTTGAATGTTCAACCATTCTAAACTACACAGATGTTAATGACACAAACCTATTACAATCCAATTTCATATTGATTGATGAATCTAAAACTGAAATCAACCACGGCGCGAATGAATTATTTTTAATTGAACGGTGTGATCAACAGTTTCTAAGCTGGGTAAATGTTCACGAACTTGGCTATTTAGAACTACGTGGATTATATGATGGCAGTGAAAATAGTGATACTGTAATCCTACCTGAAATTATTGATAAAAAGTCATTTGCCAAAGAAATCAAAGTTATTGGCAAGGCTTTCCCAATAGCCAAAAATGACAACTCAAGACATTGATGGAGATGCTTAAGATGAGAAAATATTGTGTTTTAAGCGTTAGAAATAAAAATGAGCATAAAAGCCCTTGGTTTACATCAATAGTCAATGCAAAGAAAGCACTGAATATTATCAGAAGTAAAGGTTTTGAAGCTGTAATCTATATTGATTAAAATAATAAAGCAAAACAGCCATGCCATAGGTTAGCTACTGAACAGCGGACACTTTCAACCGCTTCTGGCATGGTTCCTTTTTTGAAAGATCACGGGAAAGGGTGATGAAAAAGTTTGAAGATAATAACTTTTACTCAATAAGCGAACTCAATAAAGCCTTAGACAATAATAATTCAGTTGGTATTTTTGCCAAAAGCATTACGAACTATATTTATTTGATGGTTTGGTTACATTAGTAAAAGCCGACATAGACAATTTAGAGGCGGTTGAAGCTGACTTTAATAGAAACATCATTAATGACCTTTCGGTTTCCAATGTTTTGTCAAATCCTCAAAAATATAACTATCAACAAACATTTAATTTCAAAGGCTTCTTTGAGTTTGTACTTAGTGCCATGCGATCACTTTGTTTATATCCAACAGAATATTGCTTAATAGATGGCGTAAAACCAAAATTAGATACTGAGTTTTATTTCCCTATTGATTTAAACAACATAATGATGGCTCTTGATAGGAAATTAATGGGTGACACCCCAATAACTCATGCTGAACTATATACCTGGAATATCAGAAGCGAGTTAAAACAACCCATGTTTTATATTTTGAACGTTTATTTTTTAGAAGCTGAAATAATAAATTTTGCAAACAAAAAGAATATCGAAATCCAAGCAATAGCTGAAATAGAAAAGACAGAAGCAATCAAGCGAAAAAAAGAGGTAGAAAAAGCCAAAACTGCATCTATCAGAATAAAAAGTAAAGGTGGTTATGACCCTAATGACCATAATAGTCATATTGATATTGATGAAGACAATATTGCCGACACTGATGGCCTATCTTTTCAAAAATCACTAAATAATGAAACAACACAAGCGAGAACTTTTTTAGATGCTGCTATTGAACATTTAAGAGTTGCAAATAAAAGTGATTATTACAGGATATTCCAAGAAATATTACTCCTTCTTAAAAATAAAGAACCTGATCATGACAGTGTGATTACACCCAAACAGTTTATGAGCCACTTGGTTGAGCTTCATAGAGATTCATCCTTGATTCATGCTGTTACGGATGAATATGTTACTTTCAACAAGACAATAGAAATCAATGGTAAAAAAACCAGGGATACAACTCACAAAGTCAAAATAGAGAGAATAAAAGGAAATTTTTCAAAGTTTAAAAACAAAGTTATTAACCCAGTTAAAAATTGAGTAAGCACTTTCCAAGCACCAATTTGTATATTTCATCTATCTTTTTAATAAAATCACACTAAAAAACGCACTTTCTAAGCACTTTTCAAGACCTTAAATTCTATAAGTTGATTCAATTAGTTTCATAGCTATCATGGGGAATGTAATTCAATCCATGAGACAGTTATGCAGACAATCAATAGCACTGACAGAGCATATTCGACTAAAGAACTTTGCTCTATATTTCAAATACACAAATCAACGGTGCGCCGTTGGGTTCTTGATGGAACTCTACCACCACCAATCAAAATAGGCCGCTCTACTCGATTCATCAAGTCAGAAGTAGATCAAGTCATCAATCAAAAGAAAGCGGAGCGTGTCGCATGTTAATGATACGTTCCGCTGATTTTGTTACGCGCAATAAAAAACCCGAACTAAGTTTGCAGACCAGATCGGGTTTTGAGTTGCATTCCAATAAACCTTACTAAAGGAGACAATAATGTCAATTACTGAAAGCTCATCTTTGAGAAATTTTAACAGCAACCAGCCCAAGAATCCACCACCGACTGGCAAACAGGTTAGGCAACGGATGAAAAGCCGTATAAGCCAACGTGAGACGATTCTGGGAATACTTAAACATGACGGCCACATCAGTTCTGAGCAAATGCGCAATATGGGCTACTACTCCGGCGCTAAACGCATCAGTGAATTAAAAGAAGCTGGTCATATTATTGAGAAGACCCAAGACTGGAATAAGAATGGTCTGGCAACCTATTGGTACAAAGGCCATAAAGGTGATGCCAATGGGTGAGATAGTTAACTTAAACAATGACTTTGCAGGGCTACCAGCCAAATATAAATATGACGGCTGGTTGCGATTACCCAAAGGGCAGTATGAAGCGATGTTCGAAACATGGGTTACGTTTCAATTCAGGTCTGCTTCACGCATTGCTTTGATATTTACCATTGTTGAAGCTGGAAAATACAACGGTAAGCACATACCAGCGTTTTTTAACCTGAAACGCCACAAAGGCAATACCCGTGAGAAAGGGGGCTTTATAGCCCCTCCACGTGGCGATTTGATGGCTTTTTATTACCGACTTAACCCAACATCACCCAAAGTACCGCATTATCGTGTGCCGCTGTCTAAATTAAATGGCTTGTACTTGATTGATGTTGATGATGTAACCAAAAACAGAAAGCAACAAAACCACCCAGACCAAATGATTTATTCAAGGGTGATTGATGCGCAACCTATTTAATTTTTTTACCTTTTTTATATGTTTGAGTTAGAGGTAAAGATAGAGAAAGAGGTAGAGGCACTCAAAACCCATTGTAAAGCCTTGTTACATATAGCTTTCAAAGGGGGTGCTACTACAGTGAGATTTGCCTTTGATTAACAGTGTAGGCAGATAATTGTAAATAGAAAAGTGTGCACTGGTGGCGGTGGCAAATTGATAAAAAATATTGGTTTGCGCCGTCACTTCAAAAACAACAAAGTGAGAATATTATGAGACCCACAAAATACAATGATGAAGTATTAGCCAAGACCAAAGACTATTTGCACAACTATGAAAAGTACGATCATCTTTTCCCCTCGATTGTTGGTTTATCAAGCGTTTTAGGCATAGCCAAAAGCACCATTTCATCATGGAAAAATAACGATGACAAGCAAGAGTTTTCGGGCACGTTAGAGCAAATCAAAGATCAACAGCATTTAACCCTGCTTAACAAAGGACTAACTGGTGAGTTTAATGCTTCAATTACAAAGCTCATGCTTCATAACTTTGGTTATTCTGATAAACAAAAGTTTCAATCAGATACGTCTGATATGATGGTTGTGAAACTGCGCACCAACTTTGATGATGAGCCTGATTTTTCTGGTATGGCCGATGATGAAGTAAGAGCGATTTCAGAGGGCTAAAATGATGCGCATATGTGTGTTCCCTCCTTCTATAGAAGAAGATATGTACCTACATGCTCTTATCAAAGGCCAAATTCTATTTTTTCACATTTTAAAATATGTGATTTAGACTTCCATGAGAAAGTTACTTTGCGCTCGTCAAACATCGAACAAGATACTGAATCAGAGTATTTTGCTTCTTTGTTAGTGATAATCCTTTGTGATTCATATAACCATAAAAAGTCATACCCAGGGTTTTGTTTTAAAGTGGAAATATTCATAATGCCACATGTGCCAGAGGGAGTGGGTTCTGAAACCCAATAACCCAGTCCGTCATTTGTTGATTTATAAGTAAAAGACTCTTGCCACTGATAACCAGTTTTAACAACACAAATTTTTGATTCTTCTGTTTTAATATATCGCAGTAGGCTTACTGCTTTTTCCTTTGCATCTTCTTCAGTAGAAACATTACAAAGTTCTTTTGATTTTTGCAAAACTTTCAATTCGTCATTACTTAAATCATTTTTTTGAGCTGATTTTGTTTGACTGCAAACACCATTCGCAAACTCTATAAAGGTTACTTCCGCAGAATTTGCCATTTCGTTAATTTCATTATCAATACTATCTTTATTTTGTTTTGCTGAAATCATTGTTTGAGCAAACTTACATCCAATTTTGAAATTACTACCAGATGATATCTGTTCACACTCAACATTAAGACCATGTATCTCATCATTAGTGGAGTGCAATAAAGTTGTTACTGGATAGTTAGGGAAAGTCATCTCTTGAGCAAATGAAAAGAGCGGCAGTATTAAAAAAATCGCTGATGTTTTAAAGTTCATAAGCTGTAATTTATAGCTATTAAAGTTTAAGTTTAACGTTTTGCATTTTTGGATACTATAAAAAAGAGGGGTACGAGGGGTTAAGAAAGTATATTGCCTATTGTTGAAACTAACGTACAGCCAGTCATTTTTTTACATTCACAGAATTTGAAAAACAGTTTCATAATTCTGGAAGTTAAAATATTGCGGATAAAAATAAACGATTAAGCAAACGAATCATCCGGTGTACTTATCAGGTTTTAAACCTACCCCCTTACCAAACTTAAACAACAACCCCCTACAGGATAAGTCTAACGAAACCTTGCGCTCGACAGCCCCCGTAAACCAAAGGGCTGGAAAGTACCTTTTGTAATTTATTATTTTTCTTATGTAACTTTTAAGTTACAATATGGTCTATGATAGAAATCACCAAGTTTGTTGCTGAACATGATTGGTGTCCTTTTGATATTTGGTTTGATGGTTTAAAGGACAAACGAGCAAGGGCAAAAATACAAATCAGGATTGACCGTTTAAGACTTGGCAATGAAGGACACTGGCGGTCAGTTGGAAATGGTGTAAGAGAACTGAAAATAAACGAGGGCAAAGGCTACCGCGTTTATTACGGCTGGACTGGCAAGAAAGTGGTGTTATTGCTTTGTGGTGGTGACAAGTCCAGTCAAGCCAATGATATTAAACAGGCCAAAGCTTTTTGGAGTGAGTACAATGAAAACTAAACCGTATAAAACAAGTGATTACCTCAAAACCAATGAGGAACGGGCGGCTTATATTGCGGTCGCTATAGAGGAAGGTGATGACCGATTGTTTTTGTTGGCAATCCGTGAGGTGATTGATTCTCTTGGTGGTATGGCTCAACTTGCCAATAAAACAGGTTTGGCTCGTGAAAGCCTATATCGTGCATTTGGTAAAAACGGCAATCCTCAATTCAGTACTATCAGCAAGGTGCTTGATCAGATTGGTCTGAGAATCAGTGTCAGTGCAAAATAACGATACTAAACTCAGATTAAAAATTGCGAATCAATAGATTGTAGCTATGACAGATTTTAATTTATCCAATCCATAATAATGAGTAGTCGCAAAGAAAAAAGACAGTAACTTTGACAGTAACATTTTCGAGTAATTTTATATTTGCTTTAATATCAATATCTTAAAATGCAATGTGATTCTCCCCCTCGCACCATCTTATCGTTTCACAGCACTTCATCAAGCTTCAATTTTCCACTAAAACTACCATATATAGCATTATAAGCTCCATAAAGCTTCTTTACTTGCCCCACAGAAACATCACATAATATGGTTTATCTTCGCTTTTGGGTTTTGTGACTTAGGGTTCCAAAATTGCACCTAAAGCGGGTTTGTGACGCGGCCGTCCTGAAAGGTTATATTGTATAATTTATTGATTTATACCCGTAGTACATTTAGGCTATTTTGATTTTCAAGTTGTTAATATTACGCCCGTCTTGAAGATTAATCCATTGAATCACGATTAAAGTAGTTAACTTTGAGAGAATTCTTAATTTGAAACCTTTAAATGATTTTGCATAATTTCGTCGAATTTGAAATTGATCACACAGCTGAGAGAATAATGTTTCAATTCGTTTTCTGGCTTTCCACAGTGGCCATTGCATCTGTTTGAAGTTTAACTGATTTTTTCGCATTGGCACTTCAAGTTTTATATTTCTGATTTCAAATAAGTCAACCTGAATTGTCTGTGATAAATAGCCTTTATCTCCTATCAAAACACAATCATTCATCTGTTGTTTTACATCCTGAAGATAATGAATATCATGTACTGATGCAGGCGTGAGATCAAAACTTTTAAATACACCTGTAGATGAACAAACCGAATGCAGCTTGTAACCATAGAACCTCATTTGTTGTGAAGCACAATAATCGTGGTTGGGAGATGATTCAATTGACTCTGTACAAATAGTTGACCTGTTGGCACCACTCATTTTACATACCTCAAGCGGCATTGAATCAATGATGAAGTAGTTATCATCAGCAATTATCTGATCTGCTATTTTTACCCTAAGCGATTCAATATAAAAGAATAACCCTTTCTTCCTTGGGTTATAAACAGACCTTTCAATTTTGTCACTGATATGTTTTGGAAGGCGTCTAAACAGCTCATATTCTGAATCAAGCCCCAGATATTCTGAGGTTAAATTTAAAGCAATCAACTCAATATCACTGAGTTTTAGTTTTCTGATTTGGTTTAAAAAGTTCTCTTTTGATTCTACTTGATGCAATGTGCCTAATATTTTGTTGTAACTGAATTCTAAGTTACTCATAGTATTGGTTATTTTTGATTTAAGCACCAATAAATATACCATCTTGTTGCTGTGGGTAACTTATTTTCTTTAATATTTTCTAAATGCACTACGAGTATCTTTCAAAGTCAATGCTTTATATGATAATGTGATTCTCCCCCTCTTATCGTTTCACAAGCCACATAGCCTCTTCATGCTCTTCTTGAGGCGGTTCGTGATAAATATCGAAATCGCTTTGAAGAATTTCGGCCCCCGATGAATCATCATTGCTCATATTAACTATGCCAACTGGGTACTCCCAAACCTCAAATTTCAAGCGTATTTCGTTACCACAATTGTGGCACGGATCATCAAGTTCAGCCATATTGCACCTCCTCTCCCATGCCTCTATCAGAGCCTGATTCAGCCTCAAAGCAAAAGTCTTCAGTATGAAAGAAATGTTTCGCGCCATATTTCTCACATTTATATGTGGCTTTACCATTCCATCACTCATGCTGCTTGGTATCTACTCCTTGAAATCTAACGCCGCGCTTTGCGGCAATTTTGGAGCGCAGCGGAAAATTTTTCCTGCAGCAGCGCCTTGTTATAACTTCTAGCTGATAATCTTTTTTTGCCTTTCGTACTCTGGCTTAAGTTCTAAAAATAGAGTACTAATTAGAGTGTATAGAACACTGTTTATTTCTTTGAACTCAGACTTTTTATCAGATAAAAACCTTTTTAGATACTCAGTCCGTACATACTTGTATTTCTTGACCTGCTCCTCATCATCTATGTGCTCTAAATTGTTTAAATAGAACAATTCAATTTTCTTTAGGTCTTTATCAAGTAACGAATGACGATGAATGGTAAGGCCTGATTTGCTCGTGCTCTCTAAGATATTTACCTATGGCTTTAACTGCCATAAGTATTTCTGGACGGTGTTGGACTTTGTAATTACTGACTATTACGCCATGATTTACATTAGCTTCATTAATACACAGATGAAATACTGCATTTACCAGCTGAAGGACTCGATCATGTACAGACTTAATGCGAATTAGGTAGTTCTCAATATTGTAAATTAGATGGTCTGCCCGTGAAGCTTCTTTCTTTGAGTAATCAAAGTTCGATAACAGCTCGATAGCCAAATCCAGTTGCTTACACCAAGAGATTGTATGGACTAAGTAGAAACCTACTTTTTGGATATAGTATTGATATTCAGATAATTCAACATCATCAGATAGCTCTATAGCTAACCTATCAACTTTTATGTCAGAAAAAGCCACCTCTACGTCTTCAAGTACAGACAATAAGAAAGCATTTCTATCTAATTCCGAAAATTTACTCATTACTCTCCTGAGTTGTAACTAGCCCCGCTGAGCACAGCGGAAATTTTATCCCAATACCTGCGCTTGTTAGCCGCACACAAAATTACAAACCTCGCTCGAGTATTCACGAAGAAATGCTTGTTTGTCTTTCAATGGCTCAACAACGTGAGGCGGTGTTTGATCCATGAACGAGAAATGACCTGCACCATCAGCAATACGAACATCAAGGCTCTGCGAATCAGGCACCGCCTGAGCCAGCCACTTAACCTGAGAAGGAGGCGTGATGTTATCTTCGGACCCCACCCACATTAAAATGGGAATTCGCACCGAATCAAGTGCTCCCGGTGCTTGAAAGAAACCAGTTGGTGGGGCAAGGAGAGCAAGACGACTTACCCGCACATCTGCTGAGATGGCGACACGCTGACCAGGCCCCATCCACATTTGCCCTCCGGCTAGTGTAACAAGTGTGGCTGCGCCTATTGAGTGGCCCACGCCAGATACAGTTGCGCCAGACTGGCCGAAAACATCAAGTGCAAGGCACAGCCTCCTTGCTCGGAGCGTCAATTCAGCCTCCGTCGGCCTTGGCGAAGCAAGTCTCGGGAAATGCGGGGCAATAACCATACAGCCTGATTCGGTCAGCGTATCCAAAAGCGTAACGTGACGCTCAGGGTTTCCGCCTGCACCAACCGCAAATAGTACCACCGGGGTAAATTCTTTACCCTTCCGTACCGACACATCGAATGATTCTGTACCATCTTCCAATTTGTTTATATTCATCGAGGTCTCTGATTTGCTTGAATGTTTTTGGGACGGCTAACGAGCACCGCTGGCGCAGTGAAGCGGAACGATTTTTGTGGTTAGCGGAGCGTAACTGCGTCCACGTGCTTGTTTTGTTATGTGTATACCGTCGCACTTCATGTTTTATACTAAGAATTTTACTTGAATTGAAATATCAATGGTAAAACAACAGACACTATGAGGAACCACGTAGTATATATAGGTAAATATTTTGCAATAATAGATTCAAGGTTTGAAACTCCTCTACCATCGCGAAGGTGACCTATATACTGGAACAAGAGTAAAGCCAAGTGGACAAAAATCAGAATATTTGCACCAG
Source organism: Gammaproteobacteria bacterium (assembly GCA_030430025.1). GTDB lineage: Bacteria > Pseudomonadota > Gammaproteobacteria > Xanthomonadales > Marinicellaceae > Marinicella. Next base: position 66,504 of record JAUIGR010000002.1, on the reverse strand, counting down.
TAACTACTATACGGTTTACGGTAGTTCCATGCTCTGCCCACCGATATAAAATTGCAGAAAGTGCGACCAAATTTACTACCAATGTAGTTCCAACTAAGCAAATATTTATATAGTCTGATGCTTCTACTCCGACTGTTTTCTTTTTTCCACATATTGAAAAAATAGTTAATGTCAATATAACAAGAAAAAGCCCATTAAAAGTAATGAGAAAATCTCTATCAGTAAATGGGCTCTTGCCTTGATAAATCGTAGCAACCAGATACGCTAAAACCATAATAAGGAAAAGAGGTGAAAATACATTAGATAAAATTGGAGCAAATTTGCTTTGACGATTTTGAATTGAATCGAATAAATATGTTGCGACCACAGGTGAAAAGACAATCCCCAAAACAACAATATTTTCCATGTACCATCTATTAATATGTAGGTCTATAAGACTAAATAGGCCAAGAGTAAGCGCTGTCAAAACCATACCACCCAATAAAACAAGTACTGAATATATACCCATTTCACCAACATATCGGACAAAGTTTATCCGAGACTCTACACTATCCCATTGGTCAGACATGAAACTGATCGCTAACAAGCTAAAAACAAATAGTGGCAGATGAATCAATGCCATCGTTATTGAAGCTGAATCACTATCATAAGGAAGAACTAATAAGTAAGAAATGCAAGCGACTATTACTGTAATAACAAACCTTGAAATATTTTTGTTGCCAGTTGATTTTAGAAAGTAAGTAATTATTGCCGAAATGGTGATCAGAGGAACAAATCTAGGGTAAAACCAATTTCCATCAACAGGGAAGATCGACGGTATTTTTATAAGACATCCCGTGACTATACATAGTAGAACCAAAAATAAAATAGATACTTTTTGCGACGATTTCGGTGGCAAATAGTATATTCGCGCATGCCAGACCCGTAGTGTCTCAGAGTCACTTTTTATCGCTAACGCTTCCTTTAGATTAGCCTCAAAAATATCTGGCGAACTCCTGTAAGCCTCTTCTAAGCGCTCCGGCTTATCTAAATTGTCTAAAACTACGTTCTCTGACATATTGTCTAAATTCCAATTCTGAATGTAGCGAACAGAACCCGATCACACATAACGAGCCCGCTGAGCAACAACTTGGTCTGGGTTAAAATTTTGATTTTAGCACAGGACATGTCTGCTGGTTCAGGTTGTTATGGAGCGCTTGCGCGACGGAGCAAACTGAAGGGCATTCAGCGGGGCTCGTTACAGCAGGCGCTTGTTATGCATTACCTTACTCTACTCTCGTCTATCGCATTTTCTAATTCAAGCTCTTCTTGACAGTACAAATTCGCTAAGTCAAAAAATATTTCGATTGCTTCTTCTGGCGATGCACTATTGCGCTCAATAGCATCAGCCCAACCACGGCTAGTATTCCACATCTTTTTAGAGTAAAGAAAATCCCCAAAGCTCTCATTAAAGTTTAAAACATCACTCTCTATCTGATGCAGTTTAAGCGCGATATGGTAACCCCACAGTTGATGCTCAAGATCTCGTAGGCAACCTTCATCGGTCATGTACATTCCTGGTCGTTTCTTTACCGAACTCAAATACTCTAACAGCTTCATAATTTATACATTTGCATAACGAGCGCCGCTGAACAGCAGCGAGGCTTGTTATACGCTGCTGCTATATAAGCACATTGCATCTTTGGCTACCTGGTTCACTTCTTCTCGCACTTCACTTTCTGTCGGGTCATTAATAATCCGAACAACCTCATCCATAGATGCCTTCATGACATCTGGGTTTAACCTAGTAATTAAATTATCAATGATATTGTACTTCCATATCTCGTCTTCTCCCTGGAGCACAGCATTCAAGACAGGCACAATTTCCATGCCCGATTCCGATAGCCTTTGAACGATTATTGGTGCTACTGGCCAATTTATATCTTGAACCCATTCCAACAATTCAGATAGATAAGGTGCTAATTCATCATTACTAGCCTTATCCAAGTATTCTTTGACACCAACATCGATTTTTGTCTTGGGTAAAAATCGCACCCTCTACCTACCTATAACGCCCGCAAATCAGGGGATCAGGGAGCGCAGCATACTGGTCCAACTGAATTTGCATTGTTATATTTTTTTGCACAGCAGTGGTTGAGCAAAAGTATTTACCTTAATGAATCCTATGTTGTCCGTTTTATCTAAAATAAATATTAGATCATTTTTTCGTTTTGTTTTGATTGGCGTTACCCACTTTGCTTTTTTAACTGATAAAATCAAAAACGAACTGTTTTTAGAGACCGTACCTAAGCCTTCCCAACAACCTGTATACGCACAAGCACTTATTTTTCCACTATCGCTAAAAGTCACTTCCATAGGTGTATGTTCTTCAGCCATCACTGAACATTTACTTTGCTCACATTGAACTTCAACATCATTTTTACATTTCCATTCTTGAGCCTGAGAAAGCAATGGAGTTAAAATGACCGAACAATAAATTAAAAAACGAATAATCATAAATTATTTACTAAAAATATAACGAGCCCTGCTGACTGGCCTTGTTAGGCTTGGTCTCTGATTTCATTGCGAACTTCCATCAAAATTTTACCAAGCATATTTTTGCCTTTGCCATTACCACCATCACCCCAATAGCTGTCATTATCAGTATGCTCAACGATTTTTAAATCACCTGTTGAAAGTAATAAATCTTTTAGCTTTTGATGCTGAGAAAATTTTGCTAATACAGCTTTACGCATTACTCCAACTTTTGCTGACTCCCAATCTTTTCGTAGCTTTATTTTTCTATCTCGACCTAATCGAGCAGCAAGAGCTGGAGAATTGGCTTTTCTAACAGTCTCTTGATCTGATTTATCAACATACTTTGCCGCTTGAAAATAATGCTCTGAAGTTGGCCAAGTCTTTCCATCTAGTTTGATCGGGAATAGTGCGAAATTTGAAAACTCACCGAAGTCATCACCAACGCTATAGAATTGAATTTCGTTGCTCATGTTGAAGCCTTGTTATGCCTAACGAACCCCGCTGAACAGCAGCGTGGCCTGGGTTAAAATTTTGATTTTAGCACAGGACATGTCTGCTGGTTCAAGTTGTTACGAAGCGCTTGCGTGACGGGGCAATCTGGAGGCATTCAGCGACGCTCCCGATAGCGAACGTCCGTTTGAGCGAATTGTTGGGTGTTTCCTTCATTCTTTAAACAACCATCGACTGATTAGTTTCGTGTACCTAGGCATTACGACATACACCATAAGACAAACGACGATGCCTGTTACTACGAGCGTGGTAATGAAACGATTATTTGAGACTCCAAAATACCTGAGAACTAGCTCCGCAATAAACGACACACCGAGCACTAGGGGATAAATGGCTGACCATGTGATCAAATACTGCTTCCAGCGCACTGGCACTTGAGCCTTCGCCCCCGCCGGAGTAAACCAAAAATCCAATCCACTTCTCACGAAAAAGTCATCTCCAGCTACAAGCAGTGGTTGAACTTTCTCAATCAAACCAGCGCGAGTCGGAGAGTCCATCCACTCTTTTAGGTGTGCATCAGTGTCGAATCGAATAATAACCGCATAGGTTTCGCTTATTCCGGGAATCGGGCGAACAATGTGCCAATCCAAATGGCCGGGAGCTTCCTTGGCAAGAGGAGAAATTTCTTCCACCCACTTTTCGTAGGTAGCATGTTTGTCATTACGCACTCTATGCGTAATAACTACTGTCGCACCTTCAGGGGCAATTATCTCCGAAGATAATTCTGTACTCATAGCCATCCCTCATTCTTAACGCCCAACGAACCCCGCTGAACAGCAGCGTGGCCTGAGTTAAAATTTTGATTTTAGCACAGGACATGTCTGCTGGTTCAGGTTGTTACGGAGCGCTTGCGTGGACAGGGCAACCTGAAGGCATTCAGCGAGGCTCGTTACAGCAGGCGCACAAGCGTCTGCTGTAACGGCTAAGCTAACCGGAATGTAACAGCTGAGCTGTTACATTCCGTGTTGAGCGTTTTGTTAGGTACATTGTGCTATTCTTTTTCCATCAACCTCATATGAAGTGTTACAAAATTTTTTATCGGCACTTGAGTCCCATTTGGCAAATTAACCGTGATGAAATCGAGTGAATCAATGTTTGCACGCGAAGCACTTGGATTTTCTCTCATAAATCCTTTAATGACCTGAGCGATTTTTGAATGTGAAACTCCCACTGCTAATGCTGCCTTTTTGTCAATCCTAATTTCTATAACACTTCCCGGGTTGCTGCTATCCGGCCATATCAGCTCATCATTTGTAGCATTATGCACTTTTTCACTTTCATTCTTTTGATCTGTTATGTTGTGCTCTCGAGAAGTAGACTTATTTTGTGCTTTTGAGCACCCTAGCAAGCATAAGCTGATCAAAACAACAAGAACTCCCAATAATATTGATCTATTATTAATCATATTAATCAATCCTAACGAGCCCCGCTGAACAGCAGCGTGGCCTGGGTTAAAATTTTGAGTTTAGCACAGGACATGTCTGCTGGTTCAGGTTGTTATGGAGCGCTTGCGCGACAGGGCAACCTGAAAGCATTCAGCGGGGCTCGTTACAGCAGGTGCGTTTGAGGCGATGTGCGGGTTTGAACCTAAAGGCATTGAGCGGGGCTCGCATCAGTGGCGCCAGCTTTGCTGATGTCCGGCTGCATGCGCTTGTTAAGGTGAATATGGTTCTTCAGGAATCCATTGAATATTTGTTTTCCCATCACTATACCTGGTGTAGCAACCAAGTCTATACATCTCTTTTTCAGGTGCTGCTAGATATTTCTTTAAAAACGCAAAAAAGGTATCTGCGTAAGGCTCATACTCCAGGCCGTCATGATCTGAGTAAAGAATTTTTCCTGCATTTTTACCCTCTAAGGCTAAAACAAAATAATTTCCGGAGTGTGGAACTTCGGCGAAGGCAATACCTGATTCAAGCCAATCTATGCCGGCTTCATCAAGTTCCTCTTCATCTATAAACTCGTACCATTCCCTCATTAACGATGTTATTTCGTTCCAATCTTCGATCGGATGTATTTGTAAGCCTGCTGCATCAGATAAAGTATCGCGGTGAAATGTAATGCCGTTATGCTCGCTAAAGAACTCTGAGAATTCTTCAGAAAACTCTCTTAGTTGAGCTCTCAACGCACCTAAAGCTGCTATGTCAGCACCTTTTTCTACCACAGTTTCGGTACTAGTTATAAATTCGCCATTATCGCTTCCGGCAGCTTTGCATCGAAATTGATTGCTTAGGTTTTTAGATATTAAAGTCCTGATCTCTTCCATAAATATTCACCTTAACGAGCCCCGCTGAACAGCAGCGTGGCCTAGGTTAACATTTTGATTTTAGCACAGGCCATGTCTGTTGGTTCAGGTTGTTACGGAGCGCTTGCGCGACGGAGCAACCTGAAGGGCATTCAGCGGGGCTCGTTAAGGCAGGCGTGCAAGCGTCTGCTGTAACGTCACAATAAGCGGAATTTTTCGGCTGAATGAGCTTTGCGCGATAATGCGAAGCATGCGCAAAGTGCAGCCAGACGGAAAATGTCCGGTGGAAGACACGCAGTGTATGGAACGTACTTCATTGTCTTGTTATACGTAGTATTCACTCCATGATTTAATCATTTGCATAAATAACTCAGATTCGCTCTCACTTGAAAACCCAGCTTCACCAGTATTATATTTGTGTGCATTTTTGAGCATGCTCAATATGCGTTTGCTGTATATTTTTTGTACGCGAAAGTTCTCGATTTTGTTTATATGCACAGCACATGACACATATTTGCCAGATTTGCGATGCTGACCAATCACAACAACTTTTTCCGCCATTCCTCTGTATGCGCCAATGATGTGTATTTTCGCACCACCACGATACAGCCTGACTCCCCGTTTTATCTCAGCACCACCCGGACCATAGGGTATCTCTTTCTTTATATTGGCCGCTACACACCATTTTTCATTGCTTTCCATATTACAAACACCTAAAAGCGACGCATAACGAGCCCCGCTGAACAGCAGCGTGGCTTGGGTTAAAATTTTGATTTTAGCACAGGACATGTCTGCTGATTCAGGTTGTTACGGAGCGCTTGCGCGACGGGGCAACCTGAAAGCATTCAGCGGGACTCGTTACAGCAAGCGCGCAAGCCGCAATGCGGCGCTGCGTCCCAGTGAGCGAGATTCGAACGACTTGAGTGTGTTGTTAGGCAATTTTGCCGGCCTCGACCTCAGCGATGGCTTTGTTGAGTACTTCTACTAATATTTTTGCAGCTTCTAAATCAAGTTCCATCTCAATGTTACCTGTAAAATCACAGTCCTTGATTGTTGAACAGCTCATATCAATCCCTTTGAGTTCTACCTCTGGATTTATGTTCCACGCTTCCAGGTTGACATACCCACCATGTATATTTGACTGTACTTCAATAAAACCCTGACGGTACGGAATACCGCTGCAACTTATTTTATTTTGGCTGTTCATCTGGTTGCGCCTAAGCTCAACCGCAGCCCGATAGGGCCGAGCGAAGCATGTGTCGGCTGAAGCGCCTTGTTGGGTTGCTGCCCTATCAGCGGAAATCTGATCTGCGAATTCACAATGTCAGCTCTTCAAGATTGATGTTCTTCACATGCCACCAATCGCACAAAACATAATCGTCTGCTGCATCTATCCGAACGCCCGGCCACCGCTCTGCGAGGGCTTTTAACTCTTCAATTAGCTTTCGAAAATCACGTTTCGAACGCCATGACGACTGAACCTTCGTGAATCCGCCAACCGATCCATCCGAATACACTTCCCATTGATACGGCTCGCATCCAAGCGACAATGCAGGCTTGGTGTCGTTTGCATCTTTTACGAATGCCTCAAGATCAACATCTCGGCTCCGAGCTCTATATTGAAGTGTCCAGCCCATGGCTTACTTAGCAACCCAACAATTTATTAAACACGCATTCTAATCTTTTATCCACGATGATATGTCCATATTTTAAGTTCTTTCAAGCATTTTTACTTAACATTCATCATTCCGCTCTATTTTTAACTTTTTTATTCAGTTATTTCGGGATTAAAACGCATTAATGCTCTATTATCTGTTTATATCGTGTTTAAAGTGCATTATGAATTTACCTGACCAAGTCAGAGTTAAAACGAAATTTCTGAGATACAGTAACAAAACGGCAAAAATTTACATTTATTGGATCAGACAATTCATTTTATTTCATCATAAAAAGTACCCCGTTGATATGGATAAAGTCCAGTGATGCTCTAAACTCTTATACGGTAGAGCTTCCGTGTTAAAAAGTGGAGTTTGAAGAAGTGTTTAAAATATAAAGGATGGTGCCCGGGGCCGGAGTCGAACCGGCACGGTATTTCTACCGAGGGATTTTAAGTCCCTTGCGTCTACCAATTTCGCCACCCGGGCTATTTTGATGCCTCTTACTGCGCGAGTCAGTCAATTACTGCGTCATTCATCGCTTGAGCACATGAGTGCACTCGCGATTCATTCCTTGCCTTTGCCAGCCTCTCTGTGTGAGAGCCTGACAAAAAAATCAGTTTATCAACTGTCCTCAGTCTTCTGTCCTGTGAAATGGAGGCTGAACCCGGAATCGAACCGGGGTACACGGATTTGCAATCCGCTGCATCACCACTCTGCCATCCAGCCATTATTAACTTTGATCAATGGACAGCAATCCATTTTCGCTATTTAACCGCCTTAAATCAAGCCTAACTTCAGCCAAATTCTGATGCTCAAGGTTTACTGACCTGACGTAAAAAAGGGCTGACAAATCAGCCCTTCAGAATCTGGAGCGGGAAACGAGGTTCGAACTCGCGACCCCAACCTTGGCAAGGTTGTGCTCTACCACTGAGCTATTCCCGCGTTAAGGAAGGCCATTTTATAGTGAATGGTGTTTTTGTCAACTATCTTTCAAGAAATTTGGTGTTTTTTACAATGTCATTTTTAATTTTTTTGACCTACCTTTTTATGTATTTTCTTTCATCATCGGCCATGCTGCTTTGAGATAAACACACATGCTCCATAAAGTCAGTGTTGCTGCTATATATAACAGTATCAAGCCAATAGGATAAACCGGAATAAACCATAAATTGGTTTTATATAACAAAAAGCCAATGGCCATCATTTGGAATACCGTTTTGACTTTACCAACCATAGCAACATTAACTGCAGCACGCTCTCCTAGCTCTGCCATCCATTCTCTTAAAGCAGAAATGGTAATCTCACGACCAATGATGATCGCAGTCGCTATCATCATCCAAACAGACGGGTTATCCTGAAGCAAAATCACCAGTGCGGTTGTTACTGTGAGTTTATCGGCGACTGGATCAAGAAATGCGCCAAATTTTGAATGAGATTGGTGCTTACGAGCAAAATATCCATCAAGAAAATCAGTAATACTGGCAACCACAAATACCCAACATGATATGTAACGTGACCATTCAAATGGTAAATAGAAAAACAAAATCATCACAGGAATCAGCAAGACCCGCAGTACAGTCAAAGTGTTTGGCAGTTGTTTGGTCATGTTCTTTCTTTACATCAGATTCGTGGCATTGTACCAGAGCACTAAGACTTCGTCAGCAAAGGTATTTTTACAGTAAAAACCACACCGTGAATACCATTAATGCTGGTGTTTTGTGCATCTATTACTGCTTGATGATAATCTGAGATCAATTGAGCGATGTACAGCCCTAAACCAAGATGAGGTGTGTCGCTATTATGTGTTCTAAAGGATGCCAGGGAATCAAATAGTTGATGTTTGTGAGCTTCATCTATGGTTGAACCTGCATTAAACACTGTAATCTGAGCATGTTGTTTTTGTTTTTCTAATGAAAGAATGATCGGATCTGTGTCTGTCGTATGGGTTTCAGCATTATGTATCAGTTTATCAAGCATTTGCGCAATCAATTCAGCAACACCATCTATATAAAGTGATTCTTTGACCATGTGGCTGGTGATCTGTGAATTGTTACTTTGATAACCATTGGCCAGTTGATTGATCAGCTCTGTCAGATTAATGGTGCGTTTTTCAGCATCAGCAATGGCCTGTTTAAGACGACTTAATGCGGAAAGTTGATTAAGTATGAATTTCAGGCGGTTGTTAGCATTCAGCGCCCGTTTAACAAAAGGGTCATCTGGATGATTGATTTGCAGATTTTCCAGTGACGTGTGCACAATGCTGATCGGTGTTTTCATTTCATGAGATAACCTGCCACCTAGTTGTTTCAGGTAAGCTGTGTAGTCATTGATTTTACTCAAAAGCTCACTCAAGCCACGAGATAAAGAACCAAGCTCATCCGAACTGTTAATCAACGGTAGTTCGGTGTGCAAACCACCACGATCATCCATCGTTTGTTGAAGTCCTTTTTGTAATTTCTTGATCCGCCAAGCCAGCAAAGCGGCATACAGCAAAAAACCGACTATCAATACCAAAGCAGACAGCAAAACCCACCCTAACGAACTAAGAAAAGTTTGCATTAAAGTAATTTGTGCTTTTGCTTGGACAAATGTGCTTTTGAGTGTACCAAAAGGTAATTGATGGGTCAGTTGTTGTCCATAAAAATGGCTAGAATCATTTGGATTATGGTCAAAAATGCGTTGATATAGAAATTGACTCAGCCAGTCACTGTCCTTTATGTATTTCGCAGCTTCAGTTGTTTGGTATAGGAGACGTCCTTGTTCATCGTACAAAGCCAAATGACCGTCTTGAGGTTTAATGTTTTCCAAGAAAGTTTGCCACTGATTTTGCTTTTGGAACAAAGGTTGTAATTGAATTTGATCATCCACTACATGACCGTGATACACTGGCATGGTGCTATTATTAAGATAATCAAAAACCGCCACCCCTAATCGGGTCAATGACGTGTTAGGTAAAATTAATTCAGTTTGATAACCTCCAGAACGTTCATGCCAATAAGCAGATAATTCACTATCATGGATCAAACCTTCAGCCTGGCGAGCTATGCTGTATTTCTTAATACCGTGTTCATTACCTGTAAAAATAACAAGCTGATCTTTACTACCATCCACAGCCAACTGTTGACTGTTGTCCTGACACCACACCATTAACCACAATTCTCTATTGTATAACCCTAACTTGAATTTCAAATTAGGGTCGACTTCATACCATGGCAGGTCACTCCATTCACTGAAATTACCATCGATATCACTGTCTTCTGACAAAGGCTGCGCCACTAAGCCTTGGACGCCTAAAGGGCCTTGGCTCTCATAAAAACTCTCAATGCTGTGTTTGATGATTTGAGCTTGTTTTTCAACAGCTAAAACCATGTTATTTTGATAAGTTTGGTTAAGTTGGCTAAATGCCAACCAAGCGACTAAAGGGAAACAAAGGGCCAATAGCGCAATGATACTGATTTGCCAACGAAGTTTCATGGCAACCAGCGATAACCCATACCATGAACAGTTTCAATGTGATTGAATTCAGGATCAGCTTTTTGAAATTTTTGTCGTATGCGCTTGACGTAAGAAGTGATGGTGTCATCATCTACATATATGTTGGCATCTTGCATCAGTTGATTTCTGGTTTTAACTTGTCCCGGGTATCTGGCTAATGACAATACCAGCCAAAATTCAGTTACTTTTAGATCCACTTTCTGATCATTCCAGGACACCATCATACAATCAACTAGCAGGCTCAGTGCACCTTGTTTGATGGCTTGCTGCTGAGGCGTATTCAGTGCTTCTTGACGACGAAACAAGCTAGATATTCTGGCCAATAGTTGCGGCATTGAAATGTCTTTGCTCAAATAATCATCAGCACCTAATCTTAAGCCAGAAACCACATCAATTTCATCATCTCGAGCTGTCAACATCAAAATAGGTAAAGTCGGTGACAGGTTACGAAGTTGACGACACAAATCAAACCCTGCATCGGGGTTATGTCCTAGACCCACATCGAGAATGACTAGATTAGGTAGTTGTTGCTGAAAAAATGACCACGCCGTGGAATCATTATTGAATCCCATGGTCTTAAATCCATGATTTTCTAGTGTAGCGCGATAATTAGCGAGTAAGTCAGGTTCATCTTCAACAATTGCGATGATTTTGTTATGCGGATTCATTTGTTATTTTAGGTTCATAAGCTGTCATGATTTGGTTGCAGTCATTGTATAATGTTCGGTTCAAAATAAAAACCAAGGTTTTCACATCAGCATGAGGAAGTTGCTTAAATTTATATGGTTTATGACCAAACTGGGATTGTTTTTTGCTGTCCTTGGGATCATACTGATCTATGCTCTATATAAGCATTATGAGCCTGAATTACCCTCAGTCGAAGCGATCAAAGATTATAAATTACAAGTCCCGCTTAGGGTTTATTCGAAAGATGGCCAGTTGATATCAGTGTTTGGCACAAAACGTAGAATCCCTGCACGCATCGAAGACATTCCGCTCAAACTCAAACAGGCCTATATCGCAGCTGAAGACGCCAGTTTCTATGATCATTATGGTTTTGATGTCAAAGGGATCCTCAGAGCTGTTTGGCAAATCATAACTACTGGCAAGAAACAAGGCGGCGGTAGTACCATCACTCAACAATTGACTCGTAATGTATTTCTCACACTGGATCAAACCTGGACACGTAAAATTAAAGAGTTATTCCTTGCCATTAAACTAGAACAAACTATCAGTAAAGATGAAATTTTAGAGTTGTACTTAAATAAGATTGCACTAGGTCATCGTGCTTATGGTGTGGCGGCGGCGGCTGAAGTGTATTATGGAAAAACTTTAAATGAATTAACCTTGGCTGAAATGGCTATGTTAGCGGCACCACCCAAGGCCCCTTCTCGGATCAACCCCGTGACTAGTCCAGAGCGAGCTAAACAGCGCAGGGATTATGTACTTGACCGTATGTTAGATCTAGGTTACATCACTCAAAGTGAACACAATGAAGCGATTCAAGCTGAAGATGAAGCCTATGTACACCAACCGGTAGTGGCTTTGAATGCACCTTGGGTAGCAGAAATGGTACGTACTGAGATGGTAGCTCGTTATGGCGATAATGCTTATACAGATGGATATTCTGTTATCACAACCATTGACTCGGAAAAACAAATGGCAGCCGAACAGGCAGTTAAAAAAGGATTACACGCCTATGATCGGCGTCATGGCTACCGAGGACCCATTGCTCATTATGACTTGTCGACAAATGCCAATCTGGAAACTATCAGTGAAGAATTAGCTAGCCATCCTAAACCAGGTGGTTTACAAGCTGCTTTGATCTTGGAATTAGAAGATGAGTTGGCTCTGGCACGTCTCAGTGATGGTCAAGACATTACCTTAACATTTGAAACCAGTGCTTGGGCTGTACCACATATCAACAACTATCGAGTTGGTAACAAGCCTAAAAAAATGCAAGACATCATGAAAGTGGGAGATGTAGTGATGGTAGCACGTAATGATGACGGCAATTTTGAACTCAGCCAAATACCTAAAGCTCAAGGAGCACTGGTCAGTCTCAACCCTGATGATGGCAGTTTGTATGCCTTGGTTGGTGGATATGATTATTACTTGAGTAAATTTAACCGTGCCACACAAGCCAAACGTCAACCTGGTTCAGGTTTTAAACCAATCATTTATTCAGCAGCAATAGATAATGGTTTGAATGCCGCTAGTATCATTAATGATGCCCCCATTGTTTTTGAAGACAGCAGTTTAGAGCGCACCTGGCGTCCTGAGAATTACAGTGAAAAATTTTTTGGCCCAACCCGTTTAAGAGAGGGTATTGTCAAATCAAGAAATTTGGTTTCTATTCGTGTATTGGAACGAATCGGTGTACGTAATGGCAGAGATCATATTTTAAAATTCGGATTTAATCCTGACGATGTACCTGCTAATTTATCTATTTCATTGGGCACACCTAACGTGCCTGTCATCGATATGAGCCAAGCTTATGCCATTTTTGCTAACGGGGGCTATGCTATTTCACCTTACTTGATAGAGCGTATTACTAATCAAACAGGTGATCCGGTCTATATTCACCAGGGGCCAGAGGTATGTGAAAGCTGCCCAGCAATGACAGCCAATAACGATGAATTGGTCACAACGACCAATACTAATGAGTTACTATTGAACATTAATTCATCAGACCTACCAGAAGGACCTCAATCAGTAATTCCAGCACCTCGTGTTATTTCTACTGAAAATCAATTCATCATTGAATCGTTTATGAAAGATGTTATCACACGTGGTACCGGTGTGAAAGCACAGGTATTAGAACGCAATGACTTGGCAGGTAAAACAGGTACCGCCAATGAACAAAGAGATACTTGGTTTAATGGTTATCAACGACAAGTGGTAACTAATGTTTGGGTAGGATTTGACACCCCAGATTCTTTAGGTCACGGGGAAGTAGGCGGACGTGTGGCTTTGCCGATATGGATTGACTACATGCGTGTTGCTCTTAAAGATGTGCCCGAATGGCAAAGGCCGATACCTCCAGGTATTGTTCAGGCACCTATAGACAAAACAACAGGAACATTGGTTAAGCATGGTGTACCTGACAGTATGATCGAGTACTTTAAAGTGGGTGAACTACCGGAAGAAAAAACTGTTGAAAATAAACCTGACTATAATGATTTGTTTTGATGCTGATACTTGCCTCTTCATCGCCATACCGACAAGCCCAGTTAAATCAACTGGGCTTATCTTTTAAAGTAGTTCACCCTCAAATAACCGAACTCAACCTTGTTAACGAGAAACCGGCTCCTTTTGCTCAGCGCATGGCCTATGAGAAAGCCAAAGCAGTATCATCAAAATATCAAAACGCGATTGTCATCGGTGCTGACCAAGTTTGTGAATTTAATGGACAGATTATCAGAAAACCTCGTGATCACGTTACTGCTAAACAACAACTGTTGAGTTTCTCGGGAAACCAAGTCATTTTCCATAGCGCTCTGTGTGTGATGCATCAAGATGAACAACTCAACAACTTATCAGAAACAACAATACGTTTTCGAAAATTAACTATAAATTTAATTGAGCAGTATCTACTTCATGACCAGCCATATGACTGTGCAGGGTCATTTAAGATAGAAAAGTCTGGACTTAGGTTGATGAAGTCTGTGCAATCAAATGACCCCAGTGCCCTCATTGGTTTGCCGCTGATTGCACTAACCGAGTCTTTGAACCAACTGGGCTTCAAATGGCAATGAAAAGCGCCATGCGATCATGGCAATGGTTAGCCCTCTTGCTTTCGGCTTGCTGTCTTTGGGTATTCGCTCATGAATTAGTGGTACAAAAGATTAATCAACGTATTAGTTCACAAATAACATCACTTGAGGAAGGCAGTTTAAATCAATTATGGGACGTCAATGAAACAAAAGATGTGGTGAGCTTTTTTAACAGTCATAAAAATGCACAAGGAAAGTGGTATGGCAAACAGTTCTCTGTCTCTCTGACTATGCCCAAATGGCCAATCAATCCAAACTTGCATGATCAATTCAATATTAGTTTTGACGATCAATCAAATCAACCAGCCACCTTGGCACTGGAAACATCGACTTTAGAAGCCGGTGTTTTCTATACAGCTCAGCTAAACCTCTTAGCAGGACAACATCAAATACAGCTATCCAATTTACAATGGAAAGATTTAAATAATAACGAAATCCAGTGGTCTGATATTCCCAAAGTTGCCACATGGGTTGTTCGCCTGTTTTCTACAAAAGAGACTACTTGGGAAATCCATTCAATGCAGTTTAAACAAAGTGTTGAAATAAAAACGAACATTCAGTGGCAACCAGCAGAATGTCTCACACCCAAAACTAATGGCTCATCGATAATGAACTGTAACATCAATAACACGATAGTGAAGTTGGATCATGAAATGAATCAATCAAACTATCAGCAAAACATTCGTTTTACCCAATGGACAACATGGCCATATCAAATATGGTTTGTTTTATTTATATTTTTATTAACCACAGCTGTTTATCGATTCAAAGTACTGATGTTAGGCATTTGGGGTATGGTAATGTTGGCCACCGCTGCACTCTTACTTCTACCCGACGGCTATCGAATAAGCATATGGTTGCTCTTGCCTTTAGTTATTTTGGTTTTCTGGCTACGAAGAAAATGGTGGCTTAGGCTTGGAAAAGTCAGTGTTGAACTCAGTGTACTCGTTTTTTTTGTTACATTGATTTTTTGGTGGTATGGGAATTTTTCGTGGGGATTCATTATTGACTGGCCCCAATATTTTGTTTGGGCTATGCTTCAACAAACACTGATGGCGATGATATTTGAGTGGAATAAAGAACACAGTACACTAAGGAATATTGACAATATTCTGATTACAGCCTTGTTATTTTCATTATTTCATGTGCCCAATCATTTACTGATGATACTTACTTTTACTGGAGGCGTATTTTGGATGTGGTTATGGAGTCGTTACAAGAATTTGTGGTTAATGTCGCTTTCTCACAGTCTCTGGGCACTCATGCTGTACCAAGCAGTGGGCGAAAAATGGCTTCATTCCGCCCGTGTTGGTCTGAGTTTTTTATAATGATCTGGTTACTTAGTTTTTTTCACCTTACCAATATGTTTATCAAAAAAATTCAACATTTTGCCATAAAGTTCTTCGTTGTTTGAAAGGTCATAGAAACCATGGGCTTCCTTATCCGTAAGTAATGATTCATACTTGATTCCCGCTTTATCCAACGATTCTGTTAACCTATAGTAGTGTTTGATATCAGCTCGATCATCCTTTTTTCCATGAGCGACAAACAAAGGCGTTTTGATCTTTTCAACGTGAGTAACAGGAGAGCGGTTCTTCAAATCAGCAGGATCAGTGCCTAAAACTTCTCTTAAATAATACAACCCTGATTTTCTACGATGAATATCCCCAGAAGCAAACATCAGTTCCAAATCATAAACGCCCACAAAGGCAAAAGCACATTGATACAAATCAGGTTCTCTGGTTACACCTGCTAAGGTTGAGTAACCACCATAACTGGCCCCATAAATACATATACGTTTTGGATCAGCATAACCTTGATCAATGGCCCATCGAGTTGCGTCAGTGATATCATCCTGCATATCAGTTCCCCATTTTTTATAGCCCAACTCTTCAAATTGCTCACCAAAGCCACCTGAACCTCGGAAATTAACTTGTAAAACTAAATAGCCGTGATTAGCGAATAATTGGCTTTCAGGGTTCCAACCCCAACTATCATAGGGCCCGTGAGGTCCACCATGAACGACAACAACCATTGGAAGATTCTTTAATTCTAAATCGGGCCGATAAGTTATGTATCCATGTAAATTTAAACCGTCGCGAGCAGTCACAATAATAGCTTGCTGCTTGCTCATCGTTTTAGGATCAATATGTGGCAACATTGGTCCTAATGGAATGAGTCGATTGCTTGCTTTATCCCATAAAAACAACGATCCTGGGTTAGTATCGCTAGAAACTAATATTCCAGCACGACTCATGTCATCATTCATTGAGGTAATCATAACAAATGAGTCTGGAAACAACGTAGTCAAATGCTGCTGTAATTGTGCCTTATAGTGATCAGGCTGAACAAACTTATAATGTGCTCCACCCACATGAAAACGGGCTGCTAATAGGTTCTTGCGATCGTTGTCCCACATTAAACTATCAATGCTTGAAACAGCATCTGTTAACATTTGAGTAAACGTTTTATTGTCCGTGTCGTATTGATACAAACCAAACTGTTTCTGATCATTGGAGATGATGTAAACAAAACGATTACTGGCATCAAATCCTGTAATTGATATATCACCCTTAAAAGGATGAGCAAAGTCTTCCCAATCAACGTCATTGCTGGCCCTGTATTTAATGACTTGTATCGTAGTGTCTTCAACTTGACTGCTAGCAAAGCGCACCTGTTGATTATGATCAATACTAAAAGAGGTTCCTGCCATGAATGGAGAAGTAGCAATCAACTTAGTTTTCCCATTATTGACATTTAACCACTCTACTCGCATGCGACGCTGCCCAGGTTTAGATGTGGCCACTATAATTTCATCATCATTGTCTCGAACAATATCCAATAAACCACGAATAAATATATTGTTAGAACCTCTACCAGGGCCAGCAATTTGTCTCTTATTAGAACCGTCAATATTGCCTGCAAAAATTTTCCCTGTACTGCGTGGTGATGTCAGGTTGGTTTGCCGCTCTTCAGTAGTAAAAAGCAAACGATTATTATTCGCCCAAAAAGCACCAGAGACAAATTCATGTACAGGAGGTGTGAACGAACGTACAATTTTGGGCTTCAATGGATTGCTGACATCCAAAATAGCAGCCAGTTTATTTTTATCTCGGACAATGACAGCTGAGACATGATGTCCATCAGAAGATACCTGAATGTTTCTGATATCAGCCCTCTTGAAAAAATGAGATACTGAGTACTCTTCAATGGCAAAACTCGGTTGTATCATCAAAATGATCGATAACGCAATGCAGAATAAAGAAGAAAAGCAACTTTTCATTATGAACTCCCGGTATTTTTTACGATTATAGCCATAACAGGCCATATGGATTTATTGAGTCAACCCTGAAAAAGTCCCTCCTGGCCTTTTCCAGCATCGACCAGAAAAAAATTTCTGAAAAACTTTTTCACGTTAGCCTGAAAACTGCATGGAAGCAGCGAATAAAGAAGCATTGAAACACTTGTTCTCTGGTAGAAAAAATGTGCAATATTGAAGTGGCTCTTCATATTTAACAATAAATTATGCATTTTTCAGGTTCGACCATTTATATTCTGTATACCTCTATTGAAAAAAAAGGCCCCAAATAGGAGCCTTCTTGATTGATTTCAAATAACTTAGAAAGTGTAAGTGGCCTGAATGAACATCTCACGGCCAATAGGACTAAACGCCCTCCAAAAATACGGATATGTATTAAACGTTTCATCCTTAGGATGGAAATCGTTTAACAGATTATTAACGATGAACGACATTCTGAAGTGAGAGTTAAATTGATATCCCATATTCAAATTATAAGTAGCGAAATGACCGATCCGACCAGTCTCTGCCCAATTTGGTAAAGACCCCCAACGCTGCCCATATAAAGTCGCTGAAAAATCCTCATACTGCCAACCTACACTGGCGCGGACTCGACTACGGAAATCAAAGTTAGTCAGATCGTCACGATAACTACGTGGCTCTTCATCATCGAACTCAGCAAACTCTTGATCTAAAATATGAGACCACGTTAAATTGAAGCGCCACAAGCCAACAGTATCTGTATTCAAGTTCCAATTAATCGAAGCATCTACACCTTCATTTGTGAGAATTGAACGATTGATTGGGCCACGGTTAACTTGCTCGATTTGGCCATCATCTGGACCTCCCACTGTACGAATCACACTGTTAACAATGAACTGACAAAACTGTGAATTGATGTCATAGCTATTTCCTTGCAGATCATTACCTAAACGGCAATTGGCTTCGTTTTCTAAAATGTATTCCGAACTAATATCACCGACTACACCTTCTAACTCAATTGAATAGAAATCTAAAGATAATGATAAGTTATCTGTTGCATCCCAAACAAAGCCAGCTGTCCAAGATTCTCCTTCTTCTTCCATCAACTCTGGATTACCCTTACGAACACCAAAAACAGAATAAGAGTAATCGGTCTCATCATCATCCTCACATTCATCTCGTGTTAAACCAGCATCGCGACAAGCAAATTCGTCGAAAACAGTGCTGTAAAATCCACTTTCATTAGCGAAAATGAAGTGCATGTCCGGAGCACGAAAACTGGTTGCATAATTACCACGAATGAGCAATTGATCAATCGGGCGCCATTGTAAACCCGCATTCCAAGTAAACGCATCATCCACACTTGTAATGTCATCGTAATTATCGAAACGCGCCGCTAAGGTTAAATCCAACGTATCGTGCAAAGGTACAGCAAGCTCAGTACCCACTGCAAAACGATCACGTTCACCACCTCCACCTGTACCTGTCAGGTTATAAATTGTACTCTGACCAGGCAAAATACGAGGATCAGCAATGAGTTCATATTCCTGTGTACCGTACTCTAATACAGTCGCGAAACCCACATCACCTGCTGGCATTTCCCACAAATCACCGGTAAACACCAAACTGGCTTGAGTGGTACTCGAATCAGCATCATATTTTACGATAGTTGAGATTGATCGATAAATTTCAGGCGTGATGGGATTAAAATAATGGTCAAGATTAATGTTGTAAATCGGATAGAGGCCAAATTCTGGATCGAGGCCTGGTAGCTGCTCACCCAAAAAATAATCACGAGTTTCTTGTGCAAGCAAACGAGGCCTTTCTCGATATAGGTCATAACCAGAATGACTGACCGTAGCTTCCCACTCAAATCGATCATTAAAGGCAAAACCAGTTAAGGAAATCGCAAAATCTAAAGACTCTTCTTCAAAAATTTGTTTACCCCCACCTGTTTCAGCTGGGGAGAATATACGCTGAGTGTCGAAAATACTTTCAAATTGTGGGTCATAATACAACCCTCCTTGCCAAAATTCAGTGTTTGAAGTGGCATTGGCTTCTTGGTTCCACCAGCTTAAACTCAAAGCCAACTGCATATCATTGCCTAAATCCTTAGAAAAATAACTGTAAATAGAAGTATTTGAATCGGAGTTACGGATACCTTGCGTTGCTGGATAATCGAAATAATAACAACGATCAACTGGCCCTGAACCAAAATCACGTACTTGTGCTTCTAAATGATCAAAGCGACCACAGAGCTCTTCCAAACCACCATTAGGATAAATCTGAGTATTGCCATTTAAACGATCCCGCAGCATGATGCCAGAAAGACCTGTCGCCTCCGCTGGATCAACTCCTGGTTCATCACGATATGAATCCATAAACTCTCGTTCTGCAGCCAAAATCTCATCGCGATCCAAATGTTCAATAGCATAAGTCAATGACCAATCATCACCGGTCTTACCACCAACCCATTGAAGTTTCCAACTGTCACCACCACCCTCAGTAGTGGTCCCTATCCGAGCTGAAACCTCATCACCATCAAAATCTTTTTTCAAGATAACGTTGATTACACCTGATACTGCATCAGAACCATAAATGGCTGATGCTCCTCCAGCCAGAATTTCAATTCGTTCAATGGCTGCCGATGGCAATGCACCAAAGTTGTTAACATTGCTCTGACCATTGTATGGTAATGGGTAGTCAGCAGCTCGACGACCGTTGATCAAGTACAAAACACGTCCTGGTCCTAACCCCCTCAAATCAATGACATTGGCATTCGATGTAAAGCCACTTTGCGTCAATTCATTTTGAACCGCACCAGTTTGCTGAGTTAAGCTATTTAAGGCATCATAAACGGTAGAAAAACCTTCTGCCTCAATTTGTTCGCTTGTCATTACCTGGATGGGTGATGCACCCTCAAACTCGTTACGTTTAATGCGAGAGCCTGTGACTGATACTTTACCCAATTCCACAGAGTCTTCACTTTCTGTTTCTGTCTCTTCAGTCTGTGTATTATTAACATCTTCATCCTGAGCATAAATCACCGGAGCGTTTATACTTAGAATCAAAGAAATTAATATCATTATCGGGAGCCTAGTTGTCTTTGTTTTATCACTTGATTGGTTCATTGTTAGATATTCCTCAATATTATTGTTGTACATATGCCCCATTCTGAAAAGGATATCAGCACCAAGATGCTATACGAGTTCCTCAACAACACCCGATATTGCCTTAACTGTAACAAAAATGCAATAAAGGTTAATAAATATTTAACAAATCTACATGTTATGCTTCATTATAAATGACTCAACCATAGTAATGATGACCTTATTAATGAGTTCTTTTAAATTGGTATTTTGGAGTTCAAATCGTCACTAATAAAACCAATTGAAAACGCATCAAACTTTAGTCGCTCTCGATTATTTTTTCCTAAATGCACCACAGTTGATTTATTTTTTTGGTACTACAGTGGGTTTACAATACATAATTTTTGAGCAATTGAGGCCATTCTTTTACCTTGGACGATACAAAGTTGCTTTTCATTATCATCAATCGGTCGGTTTGATTCAAACTCAGTCCAATGGGTAGCCCCATAAGGAGAGCCGCCTGATGTAGTATATAGCAGCGACCGTTCAGAGTAAGGCAAACCCACAATCGCCATCCCATAATGCAATAGAGGTAGCATCATACTAATCAAGGTAGTCTCTTGACCACCATGTAAAGATGATCCGGTAGTGAAAACACTAGCGGGTTTTCCTTCCATGGTGCCTGAAAACCACAAATTTCCTGTGGTATCTATGAACTGTTTTAACGGTGCAGCCATGTTACCAAAATAACACGGACTACCAATAATTAAACCATCACAGTCTTTCATGTCTTGTTCACTAATGATGGGGTCTTTGACCTCAGCACCATCGTTAAGGTTAGATTCGACCGTTCTGAGTATCGCCTGGCATCCAGCTACTGATTCAACACCACGAGCAATGAGACGGGCCATTTTTCTCGTGTTACCGCGTTTTGAATAATAAAGTATTAAAATTCGAGCCATTATAAGATATCCAAGACCGACTCAGGCGGCCTACCAACTTTGGCTTTACCATTGGCAACTACAATTGGTCTTTCTATCACTTTTGGATGTTTGATCATCATAGTAATCAACTGGTCATCAGATAACGATTCGTCAGCAAAACCATATGTTTCATATTCCTTCTCTCCTTTTCTAATCAATTCACGAGGTGGTAAGCTTAGCTTGGTCAATATGGTTTTCAATTGCGTTTTTGTAGGGGGTGTTTCTAAATATCTAATCACTGTAGGTTCAATGCCCATTTGCTCAAGCAATGACAAAGTCTGTCTGGATTTTGAACATTTGGGGTTATGGTAAAGGAAAACTTTTTGCATAGCATTGAAAAATATTAAAGGATGTGATTCTACGTTATAATGGTATTTTTGTCTTGTTGATCCTTATGTACCCAGAAATTTGTCAACAAATTAGAGTAGCGCTTGATGCACTGACTCCTTCAAAGTTGCTGGTATTTGATAACAGTCATTTACATATCGGGCATTTAGGCGCTAAAGATGGTGGCGGTCACTTTGCTGTAGAGATTATCTCTTCACAGTTCGCAGGACTCAATCGCATAAAAAGACACCGTCTAGTATATCAACAGGTCAGTGCCCTGTTTAAGTCTGGAGCCATTCATGCTCTTGAAGTACAAGCCCACACTCCTGACGAAATCAATCAAAAACAGGCATAACTTGTTTATTCATATAGTGTTTGAAGAAATCCTCAAACACTATACAGACCTTCTACCCCAAATCCATGAAGCTACGCAATTGCTCTGAACGGCTCGGATGTCGCAGTTTACGTAAAGCTTTTGCTTCAATCTGACGAATTCTTTCTCGAGTCACATCGAACTGCTTACCAACCTCTTCCAGCGTGTGATCAGTATTCATATCAATACCAAAACGCATACGTAACACTTTCGCTTCCCTTGGAGTCAAACCAGACAGTAAGTTAGTGACTGTGGTAGTTAATCCATTAGCCGTGGTTGATTCTAGAGGAGACAGTATATTGGCATCTTCAATAAAATCACCTAAACTTGAGTCTTCATCATCACCAATCGGAGTTTCCATTGAAATCGGCTGCTTGGCAATCTTGATCACCTTACGTACTTTACCTACAGGCATCTCCATAACTGCAGCAATTTCTTCTGGCGTCGGTTCTCTACCCAATTCTTGTAGCAATTGACGAGATACTCGATTGAGTTTATTGATAGTCTCAATCATGTGTACAGGGATACGGATGGTTCTGGCTTGATCAGCAATAGAGCGCGTGATAGCCTGTCTGATCCACCAAGTAGCATAAGTTGAGAACTTATAACCACGACGGTATTCAAATTTATCAACAGCTTTCATCAAACCAATATTACCCTCTTGAATCAAGTCCAAAAACTGCAATCCACGATTGGTGTATTTTTTGGCAATTGAGATAACTAAACGCAAGTTGGCTTCTATCATCTCTTTTTTTGCCCGTCTTGACTTGGCCTCATTAACAGTAACGGTTCGATTAATTGCTTTGATTTCTTTGATAGTCAAATCAAAGTCCAGTTCGATACGCTGTAGTTTTTTTTGTAATCCGATGACTTCATCTTTATAGATTTCAAGCATGGTTGATGAGTCACTTCCTATAGCAATCATATCATCCATGAACTCAAAATCTGTTTCCCGGTTCATGAACTTCCTAATAAAGTCCCTGCGAACCAGCTTACATTCAACAACACAAATATCCATGATACGTCGCTCAATTTTTCTAACGCGTTCTTGGATCATCTTTATGTCATCTATAATGTCCTGCATAGTCACTTGAGCAAACTTAAATTCCACCAGAATTTCTGAAATTTGCATCATCAGGTTTTTCTGTTTCTTTTGACCAATACCCTCTTTTGCCACAGATTCTTCGAACTTCACCAATAATTTCTTGGTAGCATCAATGCGCTTGGTAACTTCATCCCAATCCAATTCTTTTTCTACTGTATTTTCCTCACCCTCATCATCATCGTCATCATCTATAGGGTCAGTAGGCTTCTTAACTTTAGGAATCACAGCTTCAATATGAGGATCATAAATGTCAGTAATGAAGTGTTCTTTTTTTAACTCTTCATTCATCACATCATCATAATACTCAACAATTGTTCGAACTGACTTAGGAAACAGATAACAAGCTTCCATAATTAAGTGGTCACATTTTTCAATGCGCTTGGCTATAGCAATTTCATCTTTGCGTTCTAATAACTCCACCGAGCCCATTTCTCTCATGTACATCCGGACTGGATCAGTGGTTCTACCAATACTAGGGTCAACCGCTGATAATACAGCAACAGCCTCCTCTGTAGCCGTATCATCATCTTCTTTGGCTGTTGAGTCGTTGAGAATGATACTGTCTTCTTCAGGAGCCTCATCCAACACCTGAATCCCCATATCATTAATCATCTGAATGATGTCTTCGACTGAGTCAGTCTCAACGATATCATCAGGTAGATGATCATTGACCGCGGCGTAAGTGAGGTATCCTTGTTCTTTTCCCTTGAGTATTAAAAGTTTAATTTGAGAAGTTTTTTGATCAGTTGCCATGTCGTTTTGTTTTATTATGTTCAGTCAGTAAGCTGACCAGTTGTTGCTTTTCTTGTTGCGTGAGTCCATACTTCATCTGCCTTTCCCGCAAACTATCAATTTGCGACTGTCTGGCGCGTTTTTGCAAGTAAGTGATTATGTCCTTGAATTCATTGTATTTTTGTTTATCATCCAAATGGTTATATTGTCTGGCCAATGGTACCAAATAGTCATACACAGACTCATCCCTAAATGACTCAATCAAAGTTGCTGATCCAATTTGGGGACATAGTCGACAAATTTCAACGATTTTATCAATTAATGCAACTCCTTTGTAGTCAAATTCTACAAATTTAAACTCTTTTGGCACTAATTTATGTAAACTCGGCTGATCCACTAAGAGACTTACCAATTTTTTTACCGGAGAATTTTCGATTTGTACAGAGTTCCGTTGAGGCTGAGTTGCTGCTAACTGAAATTGTTGTTGTGTGATTTGTGATACCCGTTGCATCATCATTTGTTTAAAAGCACCTTGAGGTAATTGTGAGATGGGATTTTGTGCCATATGGAATAGTTTAGCTCGGCCATCTATGCTGTCAACATCTACACCCTGGCTTAGGTGATCCAACAAAAAATCGGATAATGGTGTGGCTTGATCAATTAATTTTTGGAAAGATTCACTACCATGTTGATTGATATAACTATCGGGATCATGCCCTTGAGGAAGAAATAAAAAACGGATGGTTTGATGATCAAGGTACAGAGGCAGTGCGGTAAACAATGCCTTTGCTGCTGCTTGGCGACCAGCATTATCACCATCAAAACAGAAAACAATATTATCCCAAACTTTAAAGAGATTCTTCAAGTGCTGCTCTGAAGTAGCCGTTCCAAGAGTAGCTACGGCATTTTTGACGCCGTGTTCAAATAAGGCGACCACATCCATATACCCCTCAACAACCAAAACATAATTGTTTTTGCTGTGCTTACGGGCCAAATGAAAACCATAAAGTTCGTTAGACTTATGAAACAAAGGTGTTTCAGGAGAGTTTAGATATTTTGGTTGCTGATTTGCATCGATGGCTCGACCACCGAAAGCAATCACACGCCCCCGACGATCATGAATAGGAAATATCAATCGATGCCGGAATTTATCATAAACACGACCATGATCGTTGCTGGTCGTTAATCCTGATTCTAACAGCTGGCTGTGCTCATTAGAATGAAAGCGTTTCATTAGTCCATCCCATAAATTCAATGCATAACCTATTTGAAATAATTGCGCAGTCTGTTCTGAAATGGATCGTTTTTTGAGGTAATCAAGAACAACTTGATGTTCTTTAAGCTGATGGCGAAATATACGGACTGCTTTTTCGGTAATGGCATATAAGTTCTTATGCAATTGTTTTTGATTATTGCTATTGACAGGAACTTCTATACCCACCATTTGAGCCAAATCTTTAATCGCATCAATGAAATCCAGACCCTCATAATCCATTAAAAAACGTATAACACTGCCATTTTTACCGCAGCCAAAGCAGTGGTAAAACTGTTTGTTTTGACTGACCGTAAAAGAAGGGGTATTCTCATTATGGAAGGGACATAAACCGGTATAGTCTTTCCCTGCTTTTTTTAATGGGACACGTGTTGAAATAACATCATAAATATCAACACGGCTGATTAACTCATCTATAAACTCATTAGGTATGGACGTCACTGTTGTTGGTTAAACAAATAGGTTAAGTCAACAGTGACTTAACAACATGGCTGACCTTGCTCATATCTGCTTGACCGGCTATTTGTGCCTTAGCCAGAGTCATCACTTTCCCCATGTCTTGCATGCCTGACGCACCAGATTCATTAATAATAGACTGGACGATGTCCTTAATAGTTTGATCGCTCAATTGTTCAGGAAGATAACCTTCTAGAATAGTCACCTCGGCTAATTCTCTGGCTTGTAAATCCTGACGATCAGCTGCGGCATACTGAGCAGCAGCATCATTACGCTGTTTGATCATTTTGGCAACGATAGACAAAACATCCTGATCGCTCAGTTCCCTGCGTTCATCGACTTCTACTTGTTTGATAGCAGCAGTAAACATACGTAAGGTGCTAACAGTTTCTTTTTCTTTGGCTTTCATTGCCGCTTTCATATCAGCCATAACTTGAGCTTTCAATGACATGATTACACCTTAAAAAATCAATACATTCTGCGCGGAATGCCTTCTTTTGCTACACGCCTTTGTAAACGTTTAACCGCTGCTGCTTTTTTACGTTTTCTTTCCTGAGTAGGCTTTTCATAATATTGACGTTTACGTGATTCAGCAAGCACGCCTGCTTTTTCGCATGCTCTTTTAAAGCGACGCAAAGCAAAATCAAATGGTTCGTTATCGCGAACTTTTACACTTGGCATTAGTATATGATCTCCAAATAAAAATGAAACCGCACAAATACGGGATTAAAAATAGACCGCGTATTCTAATTGTTTTACTGATAAATGCAAAGTGTAATTGATTTTTTTTAAGCAAAGTATCGATGAACAATGAAACTTTGCTTAAAATAGTGCCATGGATGACCAGATAACACATCGCTATGCTCAGGTAAAACAACGCCTTGCTGTTGTCGATCCAGGTGGCCAAGTAATGCTATTAGCAGTCAGTAAAAAGCACAATACAAAGGCCATCCGCTCTCTCTATCATGTCGGCCAGCATCGGTTTGCAGAAAATTATGTTCAAGAAGCAACAGCCAAAATGGCGAAGTTAGACGATTTGGATATCGAATGGCATTTTATTGGCCACATTCAGTCTAACAAAACTCAGGTAATTGCCCAACACTTTGACTGGGTGCAATCTGTATCTCGTATGAAAATCTTATGTCAGTTGGCCAAATACAGATCAGTCGAAAAAGACCCATTAAAGATTCTATTACAATTAAAAATAGGAAATGAGGACAGCAAGTCTGGTGCCTCGGTGAGTGAGTTGATAGCCATATACAAAACAGCAAGAACACTTCCTTCTGTTCAGGTACGTGGGCTCATGTGCATTCCTCCTCCATCTAGTCAAGAAGCTATCCAGATGCATCACTTTAAAGAAGCCAAAACATTATTCGACAAACTACAAATCAGTGATCCTAACATTGATACATTATCTATGGGAATGAGTGGCGACTTAGAAATCGCTGTTCAATGCGGCAGCACAATGGTGCGAATTGGCACCGATATTTTCGGTGCCAGAATATGACATCACTGACCTAAAAAACAGTCCAGTTCATTTCCCACCAATCCAAAAACTCTTCGAAATCGATCAGCTCATTTTCATCAGTATCAATGGTAGCAAAACCACGCTCTGCATTTTCACTGGTTGAAGACGGTGCCAATACTTTGAGTAATTGCCTAAATTCTTTAAAATCAATCATGCCACTGCCATCATTGTCAAAAAAATCATAATGCTCTTTGATTTCTTTGATTTCCTCTTTTGATAATTCTGCCATGTCAGTCATTTCCGTTAAATCATGGGTATTATAAAACCCGCTGGCAGCTGTTTTGTATCTTTTTAATGTCAATTTTAAGCGCTTTTGCTACAATCGCCCCACTTTTTTAGCTGAGATTTGCTATGGGAATTAAATGTGGTATTGTCGGACTGCCTAATGTGGGCAAGTCAACTCTTTTTAATGCGTTGACTAAAGCAGAAATTGCTGCCGAAAATTACCCTTTTTGTACCATTGACCCAAATGTTGGCGTTGTTGAAGTGCCAGACCCAAGATTACAGAAGCTAGCAGAAATCGTCAAACCAGAAAAAGTGATTCCTACCACCATGGAGTTCGTTGATATCGCAGGCCTGGTAGCCGGAGCTTCTAAAGGTGAAGGCTTGGGTAACCAGTTTTTGTCACACATTAGGGAAACCGATGCCATCGCCCATGTGGCCCGCTGTTTTGAAAATGATGATGTGATTCACGTTGATGGTAAAGTTGACCCATTGTCAGATGTAGAAACGATTAACACTGAATTGGCATTGGCTGACTTGGAGTCAGCAGAAAAGTCAATGATCAAAAATCAAAAGAAATCACGGTCCGGTGACAAGGATGCTTTACATCGCGCCAAGGTATTAGAACGCATAGTAGCTCAACTGTCTGAAGGCTTACCTCTGCGCGCCCTGGACTTGGCCAGTGATGAGTTAGATGTTATTAAAGAATTTAGTTTCATCACCGCTAAACCAATGATGTATATTGCCAATGTCGATGACTCTGGTTTTCAGGACAATCCCTTATTAGACAAGCTGATGGCGATGGCTGAAAAAGAAGGTGCTATGGTAGTACCAGTTTGTGCTGCAATAGAAGCTGAAATCGCTTTATTAGATGAAAGTGACAAGATGGAGTTTTTAGCTGACTTAGCACTAGAGGAACCCGGATTGAATCGGGTAATCCGTGCCGGCTATGAGTTACTTGGCTTACAAACATACTTTACCGCAGGCATCAAAGAAGTACGGGCATGGACAGTAAAATCTGGTTCCACTGCGCCGCAGGCAGCAGGTGTCATTCATACCGACTTCGAAAAAGGTTTTATTCGAGCTGAAACCATGGCCTTTGATGATTTTATCACTTTGAAAGGAGAAGCCGGCTGTAAAGAAGCCGGAAAGTTACGTCTCGAGGGTAAAGATTATGTTGTTAAGGAAGGTGATGTTTTACATTTCAGGTTCAACGTTTGAAACTCTATAAATCAAGGCTCTCAATACCTAACAGTTACTCAAACCCATCCTCAAATATCAAGTCTGTATCTACATCACCTGTCACCCGATAAATAAACGTAGATGGAGACCCATAAGTTTGAGAGGTTGAGATGTATAAGTTACCCTCTTCGTCTTCACCAAAACTTGAAACCAAACCTGCGGCACCATGTCCACTCCATTCTGTTGAAGAACCACCATCCAAATCGTAAAGCCAGATTTGACCAGTACAATAGTCGGCATATAGATAAGTGTCTTGTAAACTACCAATGGAACCTCGATAAACATAACCGCCTGTGATCGAACATCGTCCACCGCCATGTGTGTATTCTATGATAGGATCAATCATAGTCGGTTGATTCGGCAGACAGTCACTACCTCCATTATAATTATGAGCACCTTCTCGGCAATTCCAGCCATAATGTTCACCACCAACACTATTGGCTGGCTGGAAGTTAACCTCTTCATAGCTACCTTGACCTACATCACCAATGTACATGTCACCCGTTTGCCTATCAAAGCTCCAACGCCATGGGTTTCTTAAGCCATAGGACCAAATCTCAGGACAAGCACCTGGTGTGTTAACAAATGGGTTATCGCTTGGAATAGCATAATGACTGGTATCCTGTGGGCAGGCAGGGTCTTCAAAAGCACCTGGTGCCGAATGTTGTGGGGCGTTGTTATTGTCAACATCAATACGAAGCATTTTTCCAAGTGCCGAACTTAAATCCTGGGCACGGTCTTGCGGATCGCCACCACTACCACCATCACCCATACCGATATAGAGATAGCCATCCTGTCCAAAATGCATATTGCCACCATTGTGATTGCTATAATCCTGAATGATGCGCATCAATACCTGTCCTGAATTGATATCAGCAATGTTGGCATCGCCACCAGAAACCTGGTATCTTGCAACGATAGTGTCACCAGCATTGGTACCATTTTTTGTGTAATTAACAAAAAAATAGCCGTTATTTTCGTAATCAGGATGAAAGGCCAGTCCTAACAAGCCTCGTTCACCACAACATTGAACCTGACTACTGATATCTAAGAAAGGGGTCGGCACAACATTGTCATTGATATCCAGAATTCTGATATCTCCTTGCTGACCAATAATAAATTTACGGCCAGATCCATCCCCTGCATGACGGATACCTACATTATAGGTGGCTGAAGTAACCAGTTCAGTATTGATATCACTGGGAACGCCACCCCAAGAGAAAGAAGAAACAAGGCAAATCAATAATAATGGCTTTTTCATTGTTGGCTCTATTGTTAATAGGGTAATATCTTAGCAGTTTTGCTATAAAATTTTGTTAGTTTGTGCTCATGATTGTGATAAAATTTCCGCGCCGCTGTTAAAATCAGTGGTGTAGGGTTTTTCTGCTCTTCAAAGTTTTTTATGATTGGATTTGCAATCAAACAAAATCCAGTTATAATGTGCCGCCTTTGGCGGTGATTGTGACCGTTCAGAGAAGAAAATTACGCGAATTGGGATGTCGCCAAGTGGCTAAGGCACCAGGTTTTGATCCTGGCATTCGCAGGTTCGAGTCCTGCCATCCCAGCCATATTTATGATGCCCGTTTTGTCACAAATCGGGCATTTTGTTATCCGAGGCTGGTTAACATGTTCGATCGTGGTATTAGACTTTTTTCTGGTAACGCCAATTTAGAGTTGGCTAAGAAGATTGCTGATCATTTGGGTGTTCCTATGGGACGTGCCAAAGTCGGCAAGTTTTCAGATGGCGAAGTGGCGATAGAAATCCGCGACAATGTCAGAGGACAAGATATTTTTTTAATTCAACCGACTTGCCGACCAACCGCTGATAATTTTATGGAACTGGTAGTGATGGTGGATGCTTTAAAACGTGCATCGGCCAAAACAGTAACTGCAGTGATTCCTTATTTTGGATATGCTAGGCAAGACAGAAGACCACGTTCTGCACGTGTCCCGATAACGGCAAAAGTGGCAGCAAAGATGATTGCTACAGTGGGTGTTGATAGAGTCCTGACGGTAGATTTACATGCTGATCAAATACAAGGTTTTTTTGATATTCCAGTCGATAACGTCTACGCTTCACCTTTAACATTAGCAGATATGTGGCAACGATATGACAGTGCTGATGTGGTTATCGTTTCACCTGACATTGGTGGCGTAGTTCGTGCCAGAGCGATTGCTAAACGGTTAGGCTGTGATTTAGCTATCATTGATAAACGTCGCCCGAAAGCAAATGTGGCAACAGTGATGAATATCATCGGTGATGTTGCTGACAAAACTTGTATTCTTGTCGATGACATGATTGATACAGCGGGCACTTTATGCGCTGCTGCAAGTGCGCTGAAAGAATGGCAAGCTAAGGAGGTAATTGCTTATTGTGTGCATCCAGTGCTATCAGGTAAAGCCATAGAGAATATAGAAAATTCTGGATTGAGTGAGCTAGTGGTTACAGATACTATACCACTACGACAAGAAGCTCAGAATTGTAAAAAAATTCGTCAATTGTCAGTGGCTGAAATGCTGGCCGAGACAATTAGACGCATCGCTAACAGAGAGTCTGTTAGTTCAATGTACATCGACTGATTGTTGATGTTTTTTTTTACTGTCTTGGTCGCAAAGACAGTGTAACCATAAATATAGGAAAACAATTATGGCTCTTTTTAAAGTAAACGCAGAACTGCGTGAAGACGTAGGGAAAGGTGCGAGCCGCCGCCTTCGTCATGCAGGCAAAGTACCTTGTGTGCTTTATGGTGCGGATCGGGATCCTCGCTCATTGACACTGAATCACAATGAGGTTCTAAAGCTCATTGAAGATGAAGCTTTTTTCTCAAGTATTATCGAATTTACAGCCGAAGGCAGTAAAAAACAGAAAGTAGTTTTGAAAGATATGCAACGTCACCCATCGAAACCTGTGGTAATGCATATGGACTTTATGCGTGTTGATGATAAACACCAGATCGTAATGCATGTTCCTTTACACTTTGAAGGTGCTGAAAACTCACCTGCAGGGAAATCATCTCGTGTGATATTAGACTATCAATTGAACGAAGTCGAGATCACTTGTTTCCCCAAAGATTTACCAGAATTTATCTCTGTTGATGTTTCCACTTTTGCAGCCGGTGATAATTTGCATTTAAGCAATTTAAAATTACCCAAAGGTGTCACCTTGACTGCCTTTACCCATGGTGATGATGAAGCTTATGATGCTGTCGTTGTTTCAACATCAATCGTTGGAGAGAAGCCAGACACTGAAGATTCTGACAAAGAAACAGAAGAAGGTTCACCAGAAGAATGACCTTGACCTCACCTAAAAGCAAAGTGCAATCAGAATACATCTGATTTTGCTGTAATTAATACGACGACATATTGAACATGTCGTCGTATTGTATCAAGAGCGAAAGCAAGTAGGACAAATTGCACTGCCCTACCCATAGCTCTTTTTAGTCTTAGTCTTGGATAATCAGCTCAGTCCTGCGATTCTTAGCCCGACCTTCTTCAGTGTCATTATCTGCCACTGGACTAGACTCACCATAACCCCGAGAAGTTAAACGATCAGCAGCGATTCCTTTACCAATTAAATAATCTTTCACCACTGCTGCACGTCGTTCGGACAGTTTTTGGTTATAGCTTTCAGATCCTACCGAATCAGTATGACCAGCCACCTCTACCAATATCTTACCATGCTCACTTAACGTGGCAACTGCAGCATCCAAAATAGCAAATGATTCGTCTCTTAATGAAGCTTTATCAAAATCAAAGTGCACTCCTTGTAACTCAATCACCACTTCAACTTCACAACCATCAGCATCAACCACTGCGCCAGTACGTGTATCAGGACATTTGTCTTTAGAATTAACCACACCATCGCCGTCGGAGTCTAATTCACAACCGTACATGTCCACCTCAGCACCTGGAGGGGTATTTGGACAACGATCATTTTGATCACTGACACCATCACCATCAGAATCAAGCACTGAAGGTTCAACCAATGATTCAGCTTCTTTCGCCACTGGGCTTTTACCAATAGCAACATTTAAACCCATACTGAAAATAAAATCATCATAGCTATTTTGTGTTCCAACACTGTCATCACCATCAAGTCGATACTTAATTTCAGCCATAAAACCTAAACGATCAGTGACTTTTTTCCTGATTCCCATACCAAGATTAATCATCATATCGCCAGAATCCATCCCGCTGAAAACACCATTACCATCATGATCGATGTAACCAGCACCAAATCCCAGGAAAGGCCTAACACTCCCCTTGTTTCCAAAATGATAACGAGCCATCAATCCCACAGCATATTGGTCTATACTACCATTGATGCCACCTTCACCATCAAAATTGGCTTGGTCATATTCTGCACCAAAAGTCCAATTTTCACTGATGAATTTATCAATACCTATTCCCAAACCATAGTTAGCCTCTAAAGGTTTACCACTATCAATGGCATGAAAATTCAGGGTGGGAGTAAACAGAAACCGTTCATCATATTCTTGAGCCATCACAGAGCTCGCAAAACTGGCCAAACCAATAGCCAAAAACACTTTTCTCATTTTTAAAATCTCCTTCTAAAAGGTCAAATTATCTCGCAGCGCAGTGTAACAATTTACCATAAATTTAACAACACATAACAAAAAAAGCCGAATTGAAAAATTCGGCTTTTTTTAACGATGGTATTTTTCATTCTAAATCGATTGAAGATTTTGTTTTGTCACGACGTTTCTTTTCCTTGTCACGGTATTCTTTCACACAAGAATCCTGGTCATACATAACACAAGCAAGATAATCTGTTGCCTCAATCAAAGCAGCGCGAATAGCTTTTCCTGTTGGTGTCTTTTTATGACCACCCAAAGAGCCACCAAAACCATTGCGACTAAAGCCGACGTTCATTCCACCGCCTTTTGAATTGCCCTCCACAGTCCGGACGTACTCAACCTCTCCCGTATTTGCGTTAACAACGCGTAAATCAATCGCTAAATAGGCTTTCTGACTTTTACCTCCAATCGAAATGCCTTTGAAACCAATTCCACCACCTGTACCTTTGGTATTTTCTTCATAAGCAGCTACTTTGCCTGTGATGAGATACTGTGCACCAGTCACTTGGCCCATTTTCGCAGCTGACGATTTCGAAACCCGGCCTGAAGCACCCAAATCCTGCTCGGTTAATACCGCATCAAGCTTTTGACGTTCAACGACTTTGAACACACCAGTGGAGACCAACTCATTAGCCAACATTCCACCTAACTCACGGCCAACATCAGCACGCCACCAGTGAGCTTGTGTTGAATTGGTGAAATCCAGAACAGCAACAACGGGACGATCTTTCGCCATTATAGGAGCCGACAGCACTAATGCAGTTAGCGTTAACAATAACTTTTTCATATTTTTACCTCTAATTTAAAGTTGATAATAAATTCGCATACTGCAACAATCTACCCTTATTGCCACTGATATTCAATCATGGAAAAGAAAAATCTTGACGTATTACGCAGAAAACTGGATAAAATTGATTCAGAAATTGTTGATCTGATTGCCCAGAGGCAAGTTTATGTCACTGAGATAGGTAAAGCAAAAAAATCAATCAATAAGCCTACACGAGACTATCAAAGAGAAAAACAAGTGATGGAAGGTGTTTTATCAAGAGCAACTCAAAAAAAGCTAGACACTCACATCATTCAACAAATTTTTGAATTGATAATCGAAATTTCACTCAGTCAGCAAGAAAATGAAAAAGTCAAACAATCGAACTTAGGAAATAATAAAAGTGCGCTGATCATAGGCGGTAACGGAAAAATGGGCCAATGGTTTGCTCATTTCTTAGACACACAAAACTTTGACGTCATCATTAATGACTTGGAACCATTGCCAAATCAACAAAATTTTGTTGCACACCTTGAAGAAATAACGCTTGATCATGATTTTATCATTGTCGCCACACCGATTCAAAAAAGTGCCAGCATATTAGCTCAACTTTCTGAACTCAAACCCTCTGGTATTGTATTAGATATCAGCTCAATCAAAAGCCCGTTAAGAAGACCACTAAGAACGCTTGCCGATACTGGTGTGAAAGTCGTTTCAGTTCATCCCATGTTTGGGCCCAATATCCGATTGTTATCAAACAAACATGTAATTTTCATCAGCCTTGGCAATGAAGAGGCAGTCACCGCAGTAAAACAACTATTCGACCCAACCATGGCAGAACGAATCGACATGAAGTTTGAAGACCATGACCGCCTCATTGCTTATGTGCTTGGCTTATCCCATCTATTAAATGTTGCATTCATGACTGTTTTGGCTGAATCAGGCGAAGCCGCCAGTCATCTGAATAAGCTATCAAGCACAACATTCGACGCTCAACTTAACATTTCCCGTAATGTATCAAATGAAAACCCCAGCCTATATTACGAGATCCAGAAGTTGAACCACTACACACCAACTACAATCACAGCCTTGTCTGACGCCATATTACGATTGCAAACTTTAATCCACTCGGGCAATGAAAAAGCATTCATTCAAATCATGAAACAAGCTAAACAGTATTTCGAACAATAAACGGATATGATCGTTAGAGGTTACAAATGATCTTGAGATTTTTGTTTTAATCAACATATAATAAAAGTGGAGCTCTCCTGAGCATATTTTGTTGTAATTATCTTAAACATTCTCTGAGGAAAAAATGAAAGAATTGAAATCGTCTAATCCTGCAATGAAGCAGTTTGAAACGCAAAGCATAAGCCTGGGTCCTGTCGATGAGTTCATCGTCGATGAAACACAGCGTATGACAGTTAATGGCACCATTAACAAAACAGGGATACTATTAATGATCGTTGTGGCGGTGGGCGCATTCAGTTGGAACACCATTCTTACAAATCCTAGCTTAGGTTATGGACTCGCCATCGCTGGAATGATTGGCGCTTTGATAGCGAGTTTGGTTGTCAGCTTTAAACCAACATCAGCACCTATTGGCGCACCTATAGTGGCTTTATTTGAAGGCCTTTTTGTTGGTGCCATTTCAGCGGTCTTTGAAATGCGCTATCCTGGTTTGGTGGTCCAAGCCATTGGCTTAACTATTGCGGTAATGTTCAGTATGCTATTCGCATACAGAACTGGTATCATTAAAGTCACTGGCACATTTAAAAAAATAATGGTTTTCGCTTTAATGGGGGTTGGCTTGTTTTATCTGATGAGCTTCATATTAAGCTTCTTTGGAGCTGCACCCAGTTACTTCGAAATAGGCAATAATAGTGTTTTCAACATTGGATTGAATTTAGTTATAGTAGGCTTAGCAGCCATGTCACTGGTACTGGATTTCGACTTTATTGAGCGTGCCTCTGAACAAAATACACCTAAACATATGGAGTGGTACGGCGCTTTTGGCTTAATGGTTACTTTGGTCTGGCTTTATATCGAGCTACTTCGTTTACTTGCCCGTTTCCAAGAAGAGTGATATGGCAATTGAAGTCATCAAAGTAGATTATCGTAATCCAAGACACGCCAAACACATGATTGAACTACTGGATTGCTATGCAACCGACCCAATGGGTGGAGGCGTGGCTTTGAGTGACTATACTGCTCAAAATTTGGTTCCGGCCCTTTCTAAGCGGCCGGAAGCATTCAGTTTTTTGGCGTACATAGGTGGTCAACCTGCAGGATTAATGAACTGTTTTGAAGGATTTTCAACATTTGCTTGCAAACCTTTGGTCAATGTCCATGATGTGGTAGTTGCACAAGAATACCGTCGAATGGGTGTGAGTCGAGCTCTATTTGACATAGCTGAACAAGAAGCGAAAAATAGAGGTTGTTGTAAACTGACGCTAGAGGTCTTACAAGGCAATGCAATTGCCCAATCAGCATATGAAAATTATGGCTTTAAACATTATCAACTAGACCCCCAACTAGGCAATGCGATGTTTTGGGAGAAGCGTTTGTGAAATTAATTTTCATCATCATATGCTGTTTAATTTTGACCGCATGCCCAGAAAAAACTGAACCTAAAAAAAAACAGGCTGAACAGCCAAATGATATTAACAATGTTGTTGGCTGCTCCAAAGAGCTAAAAACATGTCCAGATGGAACAGGAGTCGCCAGAAATCCCGAAAACGAGTGCCAATTCGATGCATGTCCGGAAATAAAGAAAAAAATTCAGGATAATGTCATGTGTACACAAGATGTTAAACAATGCCCCGATGGAACTTTCCGAGGCCGAGATCCCAAAAATAATTGTGAGTTTAAGCCTTGTAGCGATTCAAGAGCCAGTGAGAAATGATTTTTTTAGCCTTAAAACACCACCATTTTTAAATGGTTGTTTGTGGCCTTAACATGTTACTTTAACTCATAAATAGCTTAAAGACTATGAAATTTTTAGTCAGCAATGATGACGGTGTTCATGCCAAAGGGATAAAAGAACTGAGTGATATGCTTCGATCCTTAGGTGATGTGGTTATTTTTGCCCCAAATCGTGATCGTTCAGGCGCCAGTAATTCATTAACTTTGGATCGCCCCATTCGGGTAGAACGAGTAGAAAAAAATATCTATAGTGTCTATGGCACACCAACAGATTGCGTTCATTTGGCTGTAACGGGCCTTATGGATAAAGAGCCTGATATGGTGGTCTCTGGTATTAACAACTCTGCCAATTTAGGAGATGATGTACTGTATTCTGGAACAGTTGCTGCCGCTATTGAAGGTCGTTACTTAGGATTGCCAGCCATTGCTGCTTCAATTGTTGTTGATTCTTGCAAAGGTCGTCACCAAAAACGGCAGTATAAAACGGTATGCCATTTTTTAAAAAAAATCTTGCAGCATGTGATGACCCACCCATTGCCACCCGACACCATACTGAATGTTAACGTACCTAACTTAAGTATAAGCGAAATCAAAGGAGTGAAAATCACAAGGCTAGGAAATAGGCATAAAGCTGAAAACGCCATTCCTATCACTGATCCGAGAGGTTTCCAAATGTATTGGATAGGACCAGCAGGTCCTGAAGCTGATGCAGGTCCAGGTACAGATTTTCATGCTGTAAAAAATGGATTTGTTTCGATTTCACCATTACATACTGATATGACTAAGCATGATTTTATTGGTCAGCTGGATATTTGGGCCAGTCACCTATGATATCCCCCACTGGCATAGGTATGACATCAGAACGCACTCGATTGCGTTTGATAGAACGTTTACGCCAACAAAACATCAAAAACGAATCCGTTCTAGATGCCATCTTTGATGTGCCAAGACATGTGTTTATCGATGAGGCATTGGCTCATAGGGCTTATGAAGATACTGCCTTACCCATCAGTCATGGACAGACCATTTCTCAACCTTGGGTGGTTGCTAAAATGACTGAAGCAGTCCTGTCAGAGATTTTGCCAGAAAAAGTTTTAGAACTCGGCACAGGTTCTGGTTATCAAGCTGCTATTTTGGGGCAGCTAGTACCTAGAGTTTTTAGTGTCGAACGCATTGACCTCTTAACTAAACAAGCTCGTAGGCGTTTTATTAAACTGGGATACCGTAATATCCGCTGTAAAACAGGCGATGGCTTTCAGGGATGGGCCAATGAGGCTCCTTTTGATGTCATCATAGCCACTGCTGCACCTAAAGAAATACCTTTTGCTCTGTTAGACCAATTAAATGTAGGGGGTAAAATGATATTGCCTGTTGGAGACACCAAGAAACAAGAGTTAGTTGCTATTGAAAAACAGCACGAAGGTTATCAGCAGCACCAATTGGGAGAAGTCTATTTTGTACCATTACTGGAAGGAGTGGTTCGGTGATAAAGAAAGGATTATTTCTAATGATACTCTTCTCACTTATCAGCGGTTGTGGCAATGAACATCGGCCACGATCAGCAAAAGTAGATGAAATTTCCATCAATAAAAGCGGTCACAAAAAAGCAAGGACCTCAAAACCTAGAACACCTAATACTTATCGAGTAACTAA
Organism: Gammaproteobacteria bacterium; assembly: GCA_030430025.1. GTDB lineage: Bacteria > Pseudomonadota > Gammaproteobacteria > Xanthomonadales > Marinicellaceae > Marinicella. The sequence continues at coordinate 27,751 of JAUIGR010000002.1, read as the reverse complement.
AGGAGATACACTCTATTCAATTGGATTTCGTTATCAAATAGATTACAGGCTATTAGCAAAAATCAATAATATTAAAAGTCCTTATCGTATTTACCCAGGTCAAAATCTAACGCTTAAAAATAATAATAAAAAAAGTTCATTTGTTGTGACTAAACCAGTTAAAAGCAAACCTAAAATACAGGCAAAAACCATCGATGAAAAAAAACCAGTGAATACACAACAGACAAGTAAACACAAACCAATTGTCACACAAACAACACCCAAAAAAACCGATAATCAGATTAATAAAAAACCTGACCAAGTTGTCGAAAACAAAACTAACCAACCCGCTCCTAAAGTCACACCTAAAGGTAATGTACAATGGATTTGGCCAACCAAAGGAAACATTAGAACTACTTTTTTAGGAAGTAATCCTGCAAGAAAAGGAATCTCTATTAGCGGTATGGAAGGACAACCAGTAAATGCAGCAGCTGAGGGTGTGGTCGTATATTCAGGCTCCGGTTTACTCGGTTATGGAGAGCTAATCATTATTAAACATAACGAAGAATATTTAAGCGCTTATGGACACAACAAAAGATTATTAGTTAATGAAGGAGAAACTGTAAAAAGAGGGCAACAAATAGCAGAACTAGGTTCATCTGGCACTAATGTAAATAATTTACACTTTGAAATTCGTAAAAATGGCAAGCCGGTTAATCCTTTGAACTATGTCAAGCCTTAAATGCTTGGAAGGTAATATGGCATTCATTTATCAAACCAGAAACCAGATAACGCTCTCACTAAATTGCTCAACGAGGGTCTGTTAACACTATTGAGTTAGATGCTGCTAGCACTACTTTTTTCCTACAACAAGGCAGAAGTCATGATCTGTGGTTACTCTACATGAGCGACTGATAACGCAGCTGTAAAGAAAAAGCAGTCCAGCCCCAAGGGGGGGTTATGACTGAAAATACTTTATTATTGAAGGACACCTCTATTAATGAGTTATGATTAACAAACAAAGAATCTTCCTAATTTACAGTGTGAGTAAAAGACTTTTCCATGTAAACTAGTTACTTTCACTAATAACAAAACCATGGATAAAGCACAATTCGATCAACTGGCACAACAAGGACATAATCGAATACCCATATATCAGTGCATATCTGCCGACTTAGACACTCCGTTAAGTGCCTGGCTCAAATTAGCAAATGGTAAACACACATTTTTATTTGAGTCCGTAGAAGGTGGTGTTCAATGGGGACGTTATTCGATTATTGGGCTATCTGCCTGCTTTCGGTTCCAAGTCAGAGGATGTCTGTTTGAAGAGTTCCAATACGATGAATTAACAGATTCATATGAAACCAATGATGTTTTACAGCAAGTTGAAAATATCAAACAGCGTTTCTCTGTGCCACAAATTAAAGAACTACCTGGATTCAATGGCGGACTGGTTGGTTATTTTGGTTATGAAATCATTGAAAATATTGAAGAAAAGCTAAAAGGTCGAGCACCAAGAGACCTATTAGGGATCCCTGATATCAATATGATGTTGGCTGAAGAGTTGGCCGTTATTGACAATTTAGCTGGTAAAGTATGGCTGATTATCCACGCTGATCCAAAACAACCGTTAGCCTATCAAAAGGGATTAAAACGTTTACAAGAACTCAAACATCGCTTACGTTCGGGCTCTACAGGCTATACTCAAATAATCAACAGTGGTCACATTGATGCAACTGATTTTCAAACAGGTTTTACAAAAGATGAATTCACTGATGCCATCAAAAAGTGTAAAACGTATATTGAATCCGGGGACATCATGCAGGTAGTCTTGTCCCAGAGATTATCGACTTCATTCAACGCCCGTCCACTAGATGTTTATCGGGCATTAAGGGCTTCGAATCCAAGTCCATACATGTACTTCATGGATTTTGGTGACTATCAGGTAGTGGGCTCGTCACCGGAAGTTTTGGTACGCAGGACTGGTAAGGAAGTGACCTTGAGACCAATTGCAGGCACACGTCCGAGAGGCAAAAATGAAATTGAAGACAAAATTCTAGAGAAAGAATTACTGAATGACCCAAAAGAAATCGCAGAGCATTTGATGTTAATTGATTTAGGACGTAATGACTTAGGACGGATCGCGGAGACTGGTTCTGTCAAACTGAAAGATAAGATGATCATAGAACGTTATTCACATGTCATGCACATTGTTTCTGAAGTTCATGCTAAATTGAAAGAAGGCTTGAATAATGCCGACATCATCAAAGCAGTCTTTCCCGCTGGCACATTATCAGGTGCAGCAAAAGTTCGGGCCATGGAGGTCATTGCTGAACTAGAAAAAGTCAAACGTAATGTTTACGCAGGTGCTGTCGGTTATTGGGGGTGGCACGGTGATATGGATATGGCTATTGCTATCCGCACCGCTGTGATTAAGGACCGACAATTATATGTACAAGCTGGTGCAGGGGTAGTAGCTGACAGCACGCCCGATGGAGAATGGCAAGAAATTATGAATAAGGCTAAAGCCATTATTAAAGCTGTTGAGTTAGCTACTCAGGGTCTATAGTAAAAATTATCAGGGGTTTTTAACCTTTTTTTTACTTGCACATAGATCATCATCCTGTCAGAATACACGGACGTTGACGGCCTGATGCTGTCAAATCAACCACCAAGCTGCAAATAAAACAACCACCGGGTTGGCCGCGCTGGTGAAACAATCACCACTTTACACAAACTTGAACAATGAGGGTAACATGTTGAATTTAAATTTCAAGAGGTCGGTCCTGACTGCTGCCATTTACTGTGGTTTAGGCATATCAGTCGCACCTGTATGGGCTCAAGATGACTCAGTAGAGGAATTAGGGACAGTGCAAGTAACAGGATCTCGTATTCGTCAAGCACAAATAGAAGGTATAGAAGCCACCCAAACCATCACTCGTGAAGACATTGATCGTTCGGGACTAACTTCAGTAGGTGATATTCTGCAGCAACTCACTCAATCAGGATCAGCGCTGAACACTAGATTCAACAGCTCTGGTAATTTTGGCTTCCCATCTAACGGAGGTGGCATTGGTGCAGGCGCAACACAAGTTGACATGCGTCATTTAGATCCAGGCAGGGTACTGGTTTTAGTAGACGGTGCTCGTTGGGTCGCTGGCAGCTCAGCCTCGGGAGTCAGTAATGCTGTTGACATGAACACCATCCCTGTAGGTATTATTGAACGAATTGATATTTTAAAAGATGGCGCATCTGCCATCTATGGTGCTGATGCCATAGCTGGAGTAGTCAACATCATCACTAAATCACAACAGCAAGGTGGAGAAATTCGCGTTTATGGTGGTATGTTCGATGAGGGTGATGGTGAGACAGGTAGCTTGGATTTAACTTTTGGCAACCAAACTGACCGTATGAGTATGCTGTTCAACCTCGGTTACACCAATCAAGAAGAAGTTTCGGCCGCTGATCGATTTTTATCCCGATTTCCTGTACCTTTTACCGGTGTCACACAAGGGAGCTCAGGAACACCACAAGGTCGATTCTTACTAACAGACATCAATGGCAATCAAATAGACTGCACCATCAATAACGGTGTCACTGGACCTGTAGTATATGATCCAATGAATCCGTGCAATGGTGATGATTTTCATGGCTTCACAGGCGGTGATCGCTTTAATTTTGCACCCTATAATTACTATGTTACACCATCAAAACGAAGTAATTTCTTTGGCTCAGTTAATTATGAATTAACTGAAAGAGTGCTTTTATCAGTCAAAGGGATGTATAACAACAGAAAGTCAACTAATCAAGCAGCACCTGAACCCATTTTCATCGGTCCGTTTGCTGAAGCTGGTGCCATTGCTGATAACATCATCATATCACACGACAATCCTTATAACCCATTTGGCGTAGATGTATTTAGTGATGGCTATGGTTTCATTGGACGCAGGCCTTTAGAAGCAGGTCCTCGTATTTTTAACCAAGACGTTAATACATCCTATTTTTCTGCTGGTTTATCAGGTGATTTTAATTGGAGTGACCAAATTTGGTACTGGGACGTTACCGGTCTTTACGGCAAGAACAAAGCCTCTCAACGAAAAACTGGCGCATTGAATATCCGTAGGATAGCCACTGCACTCGGTCCAGTTGACGTTTGTAATAACACTCCTGGCTGTGTACCGTTGAATATCTTTGGTGGTCAAGGAAATGGCGATGGCACCATCACTCCTGAAATGTTGAATTATATTTCTTTTGTTCAGAATGATAACTCTGAGCAAGAATTGACAGATTTTACAGCCAACCTCTCCGGTGGATTGGTTGATTTACCTGCAGGACCTTTGTCTCTGGCTGTTGGCTATGAATATCGTAAGAAAGCAGGTTGGTTCCAACCTGACCCAATCGTCGTTGCTGGCGAAAGTAACGGTGTACCTGCCAGCCCTACAGCTGGTGAATTCAGCGTAGACGAACTGTATGCGGAGTTGTTAGTTCCTGTTTTAGCTGATAAGCCTGGCGCTCACTTGCTCGACTTTTCTCTGGCTGTTCGTAGCTCCGACTACAGCACATCAGGATCTCACACTACTGGAAAACTAGGGTTCAAATACATGCCTACAGAAAATCTGATGTTCCGTGGTACCTTTGCTGAAGGTTTGAGAGCACCATCAATTGGAGAACTCTTCGGCACTCAAGCACGTTTTGATGCGCAGCTGACAGATCCCTGTAATTCAGTCAATGGCGTCACTCCTAATTTACCAGGTTGTGCTGGCGTGCCAGATGGCTACCAACAAATTAACACCCAGATTTCTACTATCACAGGTGGTAATCCTAATTTGGAACCAGAAGAAGCTGAAACATTGACATTCGGATTAGTCTACTCTCCAAGCTGGGCTGAAGATACGGCTTGGTCAAGTGGCATGGATTTTGAAGTAACTTACTATGATATCGAAGTGGATGATGCCATCCAAGGTGTCGATGCACAGTTTATCTTAAATACTTGTGCCCAAGACCCTGGACATCCATTATGCTCTTCATTTGGCCGAGATTCGTTTGGGAATATCGAAAATTTTAGTACACAATTAACTAATATTGGTGGTATTCGCACATCTGGTGTCGACTTCAATATGACTTGGACATCTCCACAATTTAACTGGGGTTTTATTCAATCAACTTGGAATAACTCTTTTGTTAATGAGTATGATGAATTGTTACCTGCTGATCCATCAGTCTTTGCTTCAGGTTTTGCACCACGTGATTTAGATGGTATAGAAGAATCAGATTCAGGCATTCCTAACTGGAATTCAAACTTGTATACCACTTTCAATATTCATGACTGGAAAGTAACTTGGGGAACTCGCTTTGTTGGTGGTTTAACCGAAGCGTGTCCAGGCTCTATTGCTGGTACTGGCTTATGTAGTAATGATGCTGGAGGCACTAATAGCTTAGGTGGCACAGCTTACCATGACCTGCAAGTCGTCTTTCCAAAATGGGGAGACCTTGAGTTGGAAGCCGGCATTAATAACATAACCGACAAAATGCCACCTACTTGTTTCAGTTGTTCTTTGAATGGATACGATCCATCAAACTATGATCCTGAAGGTGTGTTTGGCTATGTTCGAGCCACCATGAAATTCTAAGTTCAGATCAGGTGAACGAAGCATTGAAAAACGGTCCAATCGGACCGTTTTTTTTATGTGAGACCTCGATTTTAGGTACAATGTTATATTTTTCATTGCTCCTTAAATTATCCGGCTCTTGCAAAAAGAAAAGGCAGGTAACAAAACATGCTACTAATGATAGATAACTATGATTCCTTCACTTATAACCTAGTTCAGTATTTTGGCGAACTGAACTGTGAAGTCGTTGTATATAGAAATGATGCCATAACCATTAATAAAGCTCTGGCACTAAAACCTGACTATGTAGTGATATCACCAGGCCCATGTAACCCTGATAAAGCGGGTATCTCCATGGATATGATCAAGGCTTGTGGAGGCCGTATACCACTTTTGGGTGTTTGTTTAGGCCATCAGTCCATTGGTCAAGTTTTTGGTGGTAATGTAATCCGAGCAAAAACTGTTATGCATGGAAAAGTCTCCCTGGTATTTCACAATAACAACGATGTTTTTTCTGGAATCAAAAATCCTGTCAGTGTTACCCGCTACCACTCCTTAATAGTGGATAGAGAGACCTTACCAGAATGCCTGGAAATCACAGCATGGACTGAAGATGAGCAAGGGAGGTTTGATGAAATCATGGGCTTCAGACATAAAGACATGGCCATTTCAGGCGTTCAATTTCACCCTGAAAGTATCCTCACAGAACATGGGCACCAAATGCTCAGAAATTTTTTGGAGCAAAATACATGAAAACAGCAATTCAACAAGCCTTAGAGTTACTGGGAGAAAGACAGCCTTTACCACCGGGCATGATGCGATCAGTAATGAATCAAATTATGGATGGAGAAGCCACTCCAGCACAGATTGGTGGCTTATTAATGGCATTGAAATTAACAGGAGAAACTGTTGAATACATTACTGAAGCAGCTACTGTCATGAGAGAACGTGCTATCCAGGTCAAGGTAGCTACTGATCATCTGATTGATACATGCGGTACCGGTGGTGATGGTATGGGTTTATTTAATGTGTCAACCGCAGCTGCTTTCATCGCAGCTGCAGCTGGCTGTAGGGTGGCCAAACATGGTAACCGTTCTGTCTCTTCCTCAACAGGCTCAGCCGATGTCCTTGAGGCCAGTGGACTGAACCTGAATTTGGATGCAAAGCAAGTGGCTGATTGCATAGAACGTTTCAACATTGGTTTTTTATTTGCACCAGCACACCACGGTGCCACAAAATATGCCGTAACACCACGTAAAGAGTTAGCGGTCAGAACCATGTTCAATTTATTGGGCCCCTTAACCAACCCAGCCAACACACCATATCAGGTAATGGGCATCTTCGATAAAAAATGGGTTAGGACAGCAGCAGAAGTACTCAAAAAACTGGGCTCAAAACACGTCATGGTAGTCCATTCCGAAGATGGCATGGATGAGATTTCTTTGAATGCACCTACTCATGTGGCCGAACTAAGGGAAAATAAAATAACAGAATTCGACATTACTCCAGAACAGTTCGGATTCACTCGTAACGACATGAAATCGCTGGTAGTAGACAATGCACAACAAAGTCTATCCTTGATAGAAACAGCCCTGGCCGGAACACCAGGTCCTGCTTTTGACATTTTAGCTCTGAATGCTGGTGCAGCTATTTACGTGGCCGGTAAAGCTGATGGCCTCGCTGATGGTATCGAACGTGCCCAAGAAATAATGCGATCTGGTCAAGCTTTACAACTCATGAAAGAATTGACACTGCATAGCCAAAAGATAAAACCATGAGCAACATTTTAGATAAAATCATTGCCACAAAAAAGCAAGAAGTGGCAGCAGGGAAAATTAAACATCCCTTATCGTCACTGACAGCGAGAATCAACGATTTACCTCCCTGTCGTGGTTTTATTAATAACATTCGCCAGACCCTAACCAACAAACAAACTGCAGTGATCGCTGAAATCAAAAAAGCTTCACCATCGAAAGGTATCATCCGTCCTGACTTCGACGCCGAAACCATTGCACAATCCTATCAAGCAGGCGGTGCCACTTGTTTATCAATACTCACCGACAAGGATTACTTTCAAGGAAATGATGACTATTTGAGGCAAGTTCGTGAAGTGGTTAAACTACCAATCCTACGCAAAGATTTTATGATTGATCCTTGGCATATTTACCATTCTCGCCTAATCGGAGCAGATTGTATCTTACTCATTGTATCAGCATTGCAAGATACAACCCTGGTTGAACTGACAGAACTGTCCCATAATTTGGGGCTTGATGTCCTAATGGAAGTTCATGATGAATTTGAAATGGAACGAGCACTTAACACATCAGCACAGCTAATTGGTATTAACAACAGAAACCTAAAAACATTTAAAACCAGTTTAAAAACCAGTGAACGGCTAGCAAAAATGGTACCAAATGACCGCATCGTAGTGAGTGAAAGTGGTATTCACAGCCAACAAGACTTGCAATTCTTAATCAAACAAAGCATCCATACATTCCTCATTGGAGAGTCCCTTATGCGTCATCCAGACCCTGGTGCCCAACTGAAACACTTGATTAACTTATGAAAATAGCAATCATTGCTGCCATGCATGAAGAATGTGTCAACATACGTCAGACGCTTAATCTACAAACTTCAAAGAAATTTCTTAACATGCAGATCAATGAAACCAACTGGTCTGGCCATCAATTGTTATTGATCGAATCAGGTATTGGGAAGGTCAATGCTACATTAGCAGCGCACCACACATTATCAGCCTGGCAGACAGACTTGGTCATCAATACGGGCTCGGCAGGCGGTATTGTTAAGGGTGCACAAATTTGCGACTATGTCATCGCTGATAAGATCTGTCACCATGATATTGACATCTCCCCAATCGGTTTTAAGCACGGCCAACTACCTAACTTGCCCGTATACTATAACACTGATGTTACTTTGACTGCGCAAATGTTCAGCCTATGTCAAAGCCTAGGACTCACAGCCCACCACGGTAATATCGCCTCAGCAGACACTTTCGTCTATAAACCATCACAACTCAAACACATCAATCAACAATTTGATGACATTGTTGCCTGCGAAATGGAAGCAGGTGCTGTCGCTCAAGTCTGTTACTTATACAACAAACCATTTATCATGGTAAGAAATTTGTCAGATATAGCAGGTCACAACGCACCAGTCAATTTTCAACAACACCTTGAAGAAGCGGGACAACATTCTAGTCAACTGGTTCTGGAATTCATCAGAAGAATCGATACATAATGAACCATTTGTAAGTTCATTATATGTGTCAAGATAACTGACAACTTGTCTATTATTGAAATTTAATCGACAATGGCCAAATGAAAAAAATAAAACACAAATGGAATTCAGCGATAGCTTTCACAAAAGAAGTATTAAGGCGTTATCACAATGATGAAACTTCCCTTGCCGCTAGCTCCCTATCTTATACCGCCTTGTTGTCCTTGGTCCCATTTATGTCTGTTCTAGTGACAGTCCTCTCTGCAATGCCTTTATTTGAAGATGCCTCACAGACACTGCAAGATTTTATTTTTCATAATTTTGTTCCTGCCACAGGTGAGGTTTTGCAAAATCATATCATCGAATTTGTTAACAAAGCCAGAGGATTGACTGTCACCATGTCACTGGCTGTGTTCATTACTTCAATCATGATGATGCATACAATAGAGAAAGCACTGAACCGAACATTTGATAGCAAGCCTGCGGGCACTCTGCTAAAAAAAGTGACTATGTATTGGACTGCTTTAACCATGGGCCCTTTATTAATTGGTGGAGGTATCGCTATGTCCTCTATCATCTTTAACTATTCAGCCTTGGCCAGCACCAAAACTTTGTTATTGAAATTTCTCCCAGTCCTCTCATCTATGGCAGGTTTTTTTGTCATCTATGTATTTGTGCCCAACCGGAAAGTTAACTGGCGTTATGCTTTGATTGGCGCATTATTCGCAGCCATTTGTTTTGAATTGGCAAAAAAAGGGTTTGCTCTTTATGTGACAACGGTTCCTAGCTATCAAAGGATTTATGGCGCAGTAGCAGCCATTCCTTTATTCTTGATCTGGACTTTTTTTTCATGGAATATCATCTTATTAGGCGGCACCATCACTGCCACGCTAGAAAGTTCTCGGTGGCGCCTACACGTCCAGAAATATCATAATGACCAAAGGTTTTTACTTATTCTAGAACTTCTGAATTTATTGTGGCAAGGTAGCCAACAAGGAAAGACTATTTCACACGAAGTACTTTCTCGAGCAGTCTATTTTGTGCCCGATGATGAACTCAATAGCCAAATTAAATGGTTATCAGAGAATAACCTAATGGCCACCAATCAGTCGGGTGAATACCTGCTAAGACAAGACTTGTCTCAACTGGCCTTACGAGACTTATATCGCAAAGGTGATTTCAAAATTCCTATCAAAGCAGAAGATTATTTTGAGAAACATCAATCGATGCTTGATGAGTGTTGGGCATCTGTGGACAATCTATTCAGTCAACCAATAGTCAACCTATTTAAAAAATCATGATAAAAAGAACTATTTTACTGATACTCACATTGACTCTGTTTTCCTGCACCGAAAACAATACCACTGGAACCACCATCAACAATACCGAATCGGTTAATGACAAAAGTTTACAGTTCACCCTCACTGACTTATCGGGCAACGAAATCAGTGCCACCGACTATAGAGGTCAATGGTTAATCATTAACTACTGGGCAACCTGGTGTGCTCCCTGTCGTGATGAGATACCTGAACTCATCAAATTCCAAAAAGAACGAGATGATGTACAGATTTTAGGCATCGCTTACGAAGATTCAGAAATTGAAAAGCTTCAAAATTTTGTTAAAGACTTTGATATCAACTATCCTATTTTAACAATTGACGTCTATAATCCCCCTGCATTTGCTGAAGAGGGCGGCTTAGCATTACCCACTACCATCGTTTACAAACCCAATGGCGAAAAACATAAAAAGCACATGGGCCCGATTGATGCCCAAGGCTTGGTCGAATTACTTAGTCAACCCTGAAAAAGTCCATCCTGTGGCCTTTTTCAGATTGGGTTAAAAAAACACTTAACCACAAAAATGCAATTTTGCTGATGTTTTTTGACGGTATAGATTCAGTATTAGATTGTTGTTTCTCGCTTCTTTCTTACATACAAAGTTTTTTTGACGTGCGCTACTATGACGCCAGTCCCATCAACAATATCTAATGCAAATTCAGGTAAATATTTATCCCCATCTTCGGTATTTTTATATACATCTTGCAGCATTTGTTCAGTGATTTTCATAGTAGCGCGAACAGTACCCTTACCTGGTTTGATGAAATCTATGTAGGCTGATTTGTCCCAAACGATATAGCCATTACCTAATAACCTCATCAACATCAACATATAATGCGGGTCAACCATAGCATACAAAGAACCACCAAAATGGGTTCCCACTGCATTCCGATTAAACCATTTCATGTGCATGGCCACTCGAACTTCACGCCAATCATCCGCAATGTACTCAATTTTGACACCTGCACCTAAATATGGACCATACCAATTTAATAGACGACGCATTGTCCTAGCCTGTTTTATATCTTTAATGCTTTTTAAAAATCCCACGGAAAATTCCAGATTAGTCACAAGGATCGTTTACCAATACTGTGTACGACAATATTTGAAGAGATGGCGCATACAGAGAGCACCATATAATTAGCATAAAATATTGACTTAAAATAACTAAATATTTTCAGGATTTTTTATACTCCAATTTTGTACCACTTTTAGTTATTTCATATAGCTTTTGAGTAATCACCAAGGGTTAAATCTACCAACTTTAATCATCGATAATACCAACATAAACTCTGATACAATCTTTGCTGATGGTTTTGAGTACTTACTTCTACTTCTAAAAGTTCTAGAATATCCTTAATCATATCATCAATTTCATTAACATCGATTAAAAGATGCCTCATCTAATCATCTAAGCACTCACAAAACAAAATACTACATTAACAATACTCTCATTTTTTCTTCTACTGCTCAAAACCATCATAAAAAATTAAGTCATATTGACTGAAAACCTCATAACATACATCAAAATCAAGCTGTTGTGCTTCAAGCCCTGTTTCTAAGGTTGTCCGTTCTTCGACCCAAAGGTTGACATTTTCATCATCATTATATTCAAGGCAGTTATTTTGTATACGAATTCTCGAACCACCTGCAGGCATTTCAGAGGACGTAATATCTGGGAAATCACCAAATAAATAATTATTTTCTAAAAACAAATATCGCAGATTAATCAAATTATTCAACTCTAAAGGTATAAAGCCTGACAGATTATTATTATCCAAATATAAATTTTCTAGATTATATAGTTCCCCAAGTTCAGTAGGTATAGTCCCAGTTAAGTTGTTATTCCTTAAATTCAAAAAACGCAGATTGGTAAGATTGTCGAACGTGTTAGTTATAGTTCCAGTTAAGCCATTATTTTTTAAATTCACCGAATATAGCTCGGGAAGATTACCGAGTTCAACAGGTATATTGCCGATTAAGTTATTATTCTCTAAACTCAATGATTCGAGATTGGTAAGATTACTCAACTCAACAGGGATTGTACCTGACAATTCATTAGATCCAAGGTTCAGAGAATAAAGGTTTTTCAGATTGCCCAACTCAACAGGTATAGGGCCTTCTAACTCATTGATATGTAAATCTAATGCTTCAAGACTAGTTAGATTCCCTAGCTCATTCGGTATGGAGCCCGAGAGGAAGTTAGCTGACAACCACAAAACTCTTAAGTTTGTCAAATTAGCAAGCTCATTTGGAATAGAACCTGACAATTGATTAATATGTACGTATAACTGTTCAAGATTTGTTAGATTACCCAGTTCATTGGGTATAAAACCTGATAATTGGTTAAAACTTAGCCCCAACTGTATCAGATTTTTCAAGTCACCTAATTCAGGGGGAATAGAACCCGATAGTTTATTGCCAGTTAGCCCCAAATTTTCTAAATTTTGTAGATTAGCCAGCTCAACGGGTATGGAGCCTGAAAGTTTATTGAATGAAAGTCTTAACTCATTAAGGTTAGTCAAGTCAGTTAGTTCAACTGGTATGGAACCTGAAAGTTCATTGCCTATAAGATTTAATTCTGTAAGATTAGTCAAGTTACTTAATTTAGGAGTAATTGAACCTGATAGCTGATTACCTGACAAATCTAAAATTCGAAGGTTAGTCAAATTCCCAACTTCAGAAGGTATGATACCTGACAAATCTGTTGACCATAGATCCAGTGAAATAATTTTAAAGGATTCACATTCTATTCCTATGTTTGAATCGTTTGTATCACAAACAGTATTATGGTTAGGATCTGCCCAATCATCTATCATGTGTTGTGGTAAAGTTGATCCAGCAATACCTAAAGGACCGTAGATTGCATTAAGTGCTTCACATTCAGCTATTGAAACATCTGTCGTTTCATCACATCTAAAGGCCCAAACATGACTAAAACTAATGGATAGAACAAATCCCCAGATTAATCTTTTTAACATATTGATTTCCTCATTAAGTAAAATATCAATGCCGGCATAATTATTTTTGCTTTTAATAAAGACAGCTCAAGTATAGATGAAAATACAGTCAAATATTTGATTTCCTATACCTGATTCTTAGTTTTTTTTACACACTATGTTACTGATTTAACAATGATTTAATGTTATATCAAAATTTTCTAAATATTAAGTTCTCACAACATGCCGTATAAACTGATCCACTTGAAAGCTGGTTATAGCATTAAGATTTTATTAACTCAGGATTTCTTAACATCAGATTGATGTTTTTCTGAGTTTTTCTTACAAATAACGTTTTTTTGACGTGCGCGACCATTGTGTATGACTCTTCATCTTAAACACCTGCAATTTATCCCCTATATGGCTTGCAATGAATGTCTTTGTACTGTATTGCACCAAAAACCAATATATATCGTTGTTTTGAAAAGAAGAAATGGGCTTTCTTAGACGTTAATGAATGAAGAGATGGCGCGCCCAGAGAGATTCGAACTCCCGACCAACTGGTTCGAAGCCAGTTACTCTATCCAGCTGAGCTATGGGCGCTTATTTGGCTTGGTAACGAATTGTACCTCCTTTCCGATGATGAGCAATCAAAATCTGAAAAATCTCAAGCCGTTCTACGAACGGGCCCAGAGAGATTACTCCGTACTTCCATGTACTTCGCCCTGCGGGTCGTCAGCAAGCTGACGGGCTGAAATGATCCCGTCATTTCAGTCGAACTCCCGACCAACTGGGACCAAAGACAGTGACTCTATCCAGCTGAGCTATGGGCGCTTATTTGCTTTGGTAACGAATTGTACCCTCTTTCCGATTATGAGCAATCAAAATTTGAAAAATCTCAAGCCATTCTACCAACGGTCCAGAGAGATTACTCCGTGCTTCCTTGCACTTCGCCCTGCGGGTCGTCAGCAAGCTGACGGGCTGAAATGATCCTGTCATTTCAGTCGAACTCCCGACCAACTGGGACCAAAGACAGTGACTCTATCCAGCTGAGCTATGGCATATAGCTCATAACCAATTGGTGAATATGACTGACTTTGAACACTAAAAGAGCATCATTAACCCAAGGCCTGATCGAGTTCGTCAATCAAATCTTCAACATCTTCAATACCAACAGACAAACGAACCAAATTGTCTGTAATACCGATTTGAGCACGTTGTTCTGGTGGAACTGATGCATGCGTCATGATAGCAGGATGGTTGACTAAGCTTTCTATTCCACCAAGGCTTTCAGCTAAAGCAAAAAGGTGACATTTCTCCATGAATGTAGCTGTTTCTTTCAAACCACCTTTAATGTAAATTGTAACAATCCCTCCAAATCCACGCATTTGTTTTTTGGCCAACTCATGTTGTGGGTGTGATGGTAGTCCCGGGTAAATCACTTTTTCTATTCGCGAATCTTTTTCTAACCATTCGGCAATAGCTTGAGCATTTTGACAATGTTTTTCCATTCGAAGTGGCAAGGTCTTAAAACCACGCAATGCCTGATAAGCATCAAAAGGCCCAGCCACAGCACCCGCTGCATTTTGTAAAAAAGTCAGTTGTTCACAAAGTGCTGGCTCTTTGGCCACCACTATGCCACCAACCATATCCGAATGGCCATTGATGAATTTAGTGGCAGAATGCATGACAATGTCAGCACCTAAATCCAATGGGTTTTGTAAATAAGGTGATGCAAATGTGTTGTCTACTACAAGCAGTAAATTATGCTGCCGACAGAATTGAGCAATCAGTTCAATATCAACAATTTTCAGGGTTGGATTACTTGGTGTTTCTATCCAAACCATTTTTGTGTTGTCTCGGAGGAAATCTTCTAGTCGTTGCTGAGTCAAATCAACATAATCAAACATTAAATGCGCACTGCGTTCTCTAACCATCCGAAACAAACGATTGGTTCCACCATATAAATCATCCATGGCAATGACATGGTCACCAGAATCAATCATCTCCAGAATGGTCGCTGTAGCGGCCATACCAGAAGCAAAAGCGAAGCCATGCGTGCCATTTTCCATTGCCGCAACAGCACGTTCATAAGCATAACGTGTCGGGTTATGCGAACGAGAATACTCAAATCCCTGATGCTCGCCTGGGCTTTTCTGTAAATAGGTGGAAGTGGTGTAAATTGGCGGCATGACAGCACCAGTGGTGGGATCAGCATATTGTCCAGCATGGATGGCTTTGGTTTGTAAACCTTTGTAAGTCTTATCCTTCTTATATTCGTTATTGTACATGGAAAAATTATCCTTTATTGATTTTTGTCCGTGCGTCTGAGGTAGTTGAGTAAGTCAATTCGTGTAATCAGGCCAAGAAACTGATCACCATCTTTCACAATAGCTACCTTACCAGCATCAAAAATTGGTATTAAAGCCGACAGAGGTGTCATCTTATCGAGAAATTCCAAGTTAGCCGTCATTGCTGAAGCAACGGTTTCATTAAATGCTTCTGGCTTACCAAAAACTTTCATTAACAAGTCAGATTCGTCAATAATACCGACAATCTCATCATCATTTATGACCGGCAATTGTGAAACATCATAAAGTTTCATACGCTGATACACAGCCGCCAATGTCTCTTCTGGTCGCATTACAATGGTATCATTGCTTTGATAGGGCCTAGAAATTAAATCACGCAAATCACCAAACTGTTCTGTATCAATATAGCCATTATCAAGCATCCAGTAGTCATTGTACATTTTGGATAAGTACTTATTCCCAGTATCGCAAACCAATGCCACCACTTTCTGAGGTGTTTTACTCTGTTGGCAGTACTTTAAAGCAGCAGCAAGAATAGTACCTGTCGAAGAACCTCCCAATATACCCTCTTTTTTCAATAACTCGCGCCCCATCTCAAAACTTTCTTTATCACTGATAGTATAAGCCTGTTTGACATGGGTGAAATCACTGATGGATGGTAGAAAATCTTCTCCAATACCTTCCACTTTCCAACTTCCAGCTTTATCGTTTAGACGACCTTCATTAATATATTCTGCCAGAATAGAACCCTTAGGATCTGCTAAAACCAGGTTTGTTTCTGGATGGTGTTCCTTGACGTATTGACTCATGCCTGTGACTGTTCCACTGGAACCAACACCAAAAACGATGGCATCTACTTGGCCATTTAGCTGTTGATAAATTTCAGGTGTAGTGGACTGATAATGTGCCTTAGGGTTATCGGGATTGCCAAATTGATTGATAAAAAAAGCACCCGGTGTTTTTTCAGCAATACTTGCTGCCAGATCTTGGTAATATTCAGGATGTCCCTTGGCAACATCTGAGCGTGTCAAAACAATTTCAGCCCCCATTGCTTTAAGATTGAATATTTTTTCCTTACTCATTTTGTCAGGAATAACTAAAATCAGCTTGTAACCTTTTTGGCCAGCTACCAAGGCCAGTCCAATACCAGTATTGCCAGCCGTACCTTCAACCAAAGTCGCACCCGGTTTGATTTTTCCTGCTTTTTCAGCTTCTTCAATCATTGATAAACCAATACGATCCTTGATCGAACCACCAGGATTCATGTTTTCCAGCTTTAAATATAAAGAACACTGTCCTGTATCTAAGTGATTGACTTTAACTATCGGTGTTTTTCCGATCAGCTCCAATACGTTGTTGGCTATTTGCATAACAATTTTGTTTGTTTTGAAAAATATTTATTCATTCAGAAGGATAATATCGACTCGGCGGTTTTTTGATTTACCAGACTCTGTATTATTGTCAGCCACAGGTGATGACTCACCCATACCGACTGCCTCAATACGATCACCAACAACGCCATAATTGATTAACAGTAACCGTACTGCATCAGCACGTTGTTGTGACAAGTTAAGGTTAAAACTTTCTGATCCAGAAGAGTCTGTGTGACCCTCTACTCTGATTTGACGATTCGGATAACCATCTATGAACGCTATGACCTTGCTAAAATTCTCAATGGCTGCTTGTTTAATATCTGCTGATGCAGAATCAAATACAAAATCACCCAAAGTCATTACCAAGCCATCAGCAGTTTCACGTGATACCAATGATTGCAATTGTTTTGTCAATGCATCAATTTCTTCAAAAGCAAGGTCTGCCTCTTGTTTAGCCAATTTAGCGACTTCTTTTTGTTGTTCGGCATAAGCCTTAGCACTCTCTAACTCAGCCTGTGTTTTTTCTATTTGTTGATTTGCATGTGCTAAAACAGCCTGTTTTTCGGCTTCAATACGGGCGACCTCTTCTTGCTGTAGACTCAATAATAGTTGAGCCCTATCAGCTTGTAATCGAGCCACTTGCGCTTCTACTTGCAAAGTCTCTACATCAATAACTTGTAATGCCTGATTGACTTTGGCTAACTCACTTTCCAGGTATTCTTTCTCTGCAATCATTTTGGCCATGACCATATGTTTTCGAGCCATAAAAACAGCATGATCTTTAGGACCTTTTTTATTTTTTTTATATAAATTTTCTATGCTTTCTTTGGCCCTAATTTTCGCTTCTTTGCCAAAAGGTTTATATTTTTCCACTTGATAAAAATTTTCATACTCAATACGCAAAGCCTCAAGTTCCAGATTTTTTTTCGCGGCAAAAGCACTTGAAGATATCATGATAAATAAAGAAACGACCGAATATTTCATCGCAACTGCTCCTTCAAATCTAAAAGATACACTTGCGCAGCAGATAGCTGATCTCTTTTCTCAAGCAGATCATCATTCAACTGATTCACTTCGTATCTGAGGTTGGCAATTTCCATTTCGGCTCGTATTTGTGCTATTAATTGAGTCTCTAATTTACGATCACGTTCAGCTTTGGCATTTTTTGCCTCAACCATTTTTTCCTTAATAAACTTAATTTCTAAGGGTGCCACATTGGTCACAGGTGAATCAATCAATGTCTCGACCTCTGCTTCTAATTTAAAATAAGCTTCTTCGTCATATTTTTTTCTGGCTTCAGTATTTAATGACCAAAATATCAACATCAGACCTAGAACCAGCCAAATCTTGAAACTATTTCTCGAAAAAAGACTCCATTTACTGTTTATATGCGAGTGCTGTTTGTCTAAATTACTTGATTTCATTATAATTCGGTGTTTATTGTTTGTTTTGATTAATTAATTAATGTCTATGATAAAAACAATCGTATCGCTTGTTTTACTTTGTTTTTGTTTCGTTACTAAAAGTAAGGATCAAAAAATTTACAAGCATGTTGACAACAAGGGGATTATACACTATTCCTCAAAAAAGCCCGTAGGCAAATCTTACAAGCTCCTAAACATCCGTTGTCCAGAATGCAGTGCCTGGCGTAATCGCATTAACTGGAATACAACGCCGTTGATTGATAACAAGTTCGGTACAGAAATATCGATCGCTGCTCGAACACATGGTGTTGACGAACACTTACTGCGCGCTGTTATACACGCAGAATCAGCCTACAAACACAAAGCAGTTTCATCAGCAGGGGCCCAAGGTTTGATGCAATTGATGCCTCTGACGCAAAAAACGTACCAAGTAACTGACCCTTTCGATCCACAACAAAACATCAATGGTGGTGCAGCCTACCTTAAGCACCTAATTAACATATACAGCACTCCCGATGTCTTTCTGGCTGCTTACAACTCTGGCGAAACAGCTGTTGAAAAATACGGTAAAACAGTGCCTCCCTTTCCGGAAACCAAAGAATATGTTCGCCGAGTCAAGATTTTAATGAACCGGTATAAAAAACACACTTTCACAAACCGAATGGGAAGCTCAACAACTCTAGCTGCTGAGTAGAACAGCTTAATTAGTCAGTCCTGAAAAAGTCCTTCCTGGCCTTTTCCAGCATCGGCTGAAAAAATGTGCAAAATTGAAGCAACTCTTTATATTTAGCAATAATAAGTTATGCATTTTTCAGATTCGACTAATTAGCTTTTTCAGATTTGATTTGATCTCGCCTTTTTTTGAAAAAATCGCTCAATAAACGGCCACATTCCTCAGCTAACACACCGCCCTGCCATTCAACCTTATGGTTATGATAAGGTTTAGCCAACACATCATCAATCGAACTAACCACACCAGTTTTTCGATCAAAAGCAGCAAAAACCAAACGACTAACGCGGGCATGAACCAAAGCACCAGAACACATGAGACAAGGTTCAAGTGTGACATATAAGGAAGTATCAGGCATACGATAATTGCACAAATGTTGGCCTGCTGCTTTGATAGCCATCACTTCAGCATGCGCAGTGGGATCGTTAAGTGAAATGACTTGATTATAACCCTGACCAATCACCTGTTGACGGTAGGTAATCACAGCACCGATTGGGACCTCACCTTGGGCCTCCGCCAATCGTGCCTGTGTTATAGCCAAACGCATCATCGCTTCATCTTGTTGCTTATTTATTCCCATTCAATAGTTGCTGGTGGTTTACTTGACACATCATAAACCACTCGTGAAACATGAGTAATCTCATTAATAATGCGGCGTGATACCAGTTCAATGAAATCATAGGGTAACCTAGCCCATTGTGCAGTCATAAAATCAATGGTTTCGACAGCACGCAAAGCAATGACATATTCATAACGTCGGGCATCACCTACGACACCAACCGACTTGACTGGTAAAAAAACAGCAAATGCCTGTGATGTTTTATCATACAAATCATGACGACGTAACTCTTCAATAAATATATGATCTGCTCTAGCCAGAACCTCTGCATATTCCGCTTTGACTTCACCCAAAATACGCACACCCAGACCAGGACCTGGAAATGGGTGACGATAAACCATTTCCTCAGCCAACCCCAATTGAACACCAAGTTGTCTCACTTCATCCTTGAACAAGTCTTTTAACGGTTCCACCAACTTCAATGATAAATCTTTGGGTAAGCCACCAACATTATGATGTGATTTAATCACATGAGCTTTACCTGTTTTAGCACCTGCAGACTCAATCACATCGGGATAAATAGTACCTTGTGCCAGCCACTTAACACCCTGCAAACGATGAGCTTCCTGTTCAAAAATACGGATAAATAATTCACCAATGATTTTTCTTTTAGTCTCCGGATCAACCACACCAGCCAAAGCATCATAGTAGTGTTCCTGTGCATTAATGCGTATCACATTGATGTCCATTTTATCAGCCATCATGGCCATCACAGCATCACCTTCCTTATATCGCAGAAGACCGGTATCGACGAACACACATACTAACTGATCTCCAATCGCTTGATGGAGCAAAGCAGCCACCACTGAGGAATCAACGCCACCTGATAAACCAAGCAAGACCTTATCTGATCCTATTTGATTTTTGATATTTTCAACATGGGTCTCAATAATATTGGCTGTTTTCCATAGTTTTTTACAACCACAAATCTCATGGACAAATTGAGATAAAATTGCTCTACCATCCTTAGTATGTTCCACCTCAGGGTGAAACTGCACACAGTAGATCGGTTTATCAATATGCTGGCACGCAGCATAAGGTGTTGAAGTGGTTTGAGCCGTTGCTGTAAATACTGGTGCTAATGCTTTAACATGATCCCCATGACTCATCCAAACATCAAGAATAGTATGGTCAATTTTTTTAAACAACTCCGAGGAGTGAGTCAACTCAACCTGAGCATAACCAAACTCTTTGGTCTCAGACCCCTCGACTTCTCCACCATAATGTACATTCAGTAACTGCATACCATAACAAACACCCAAAATAGGTACATTCAGTGATAAAACCACCTCATTTAAAGTCGGTGCATTGTCCTGATGAACTGACTCAGGTCCACCAGACAGGATAACACCCTGTGGATCAAAAGCCTTGATATCTTCTGCATCAGCATCCCAAGCATAAATTTCACAATAAACATCCAATTCACGGACCCGCCTTGCAATCAACTGGGTATATTGAGACCCGTAATCCAATATCAGAATTTTACTTTGCTTGATGTCCATCGAGATTCCTATTGTTAAGTGCGGGATCGATAATTCGGTGCTTCTTTGGTGATATGGACATCATGTACATGAGATTCTTTCACCCCTGAATTAGTGATACGCACCATTTTTGGCTTGGTTTTCATTTCTTCAATGGTTTGACAGCCAACATAACCCATACTGGCTCTCAAACCTCCCATAAGTTGATGAACAACGGGAGCCAAAGCGCCTTTATAGGCAACCCGACCCTCTATACCTTCTGGTACTAGTTTTTCAGTATCCACTTCATCTTGAAAATAGCGGTCTTTAGAACCTTTGCCCATGGCTCCTAAAGAACCCATACCTCGATAGGATTTAAAAGTTCTGCCTTGATACAATTCAACTTCACCTGGTGACTCTTCTGTACCTGCAAACATACCACCCATCATCACTGTTGAAGCTCCCGCCACAATTGCCTTGGCTAAATCCCCTGAATAACGAACACCACCATCAGCAATCAAAGGTACATCAGTACCACGCAATGCTTTAGCAACATCATTAATGGCAGAAACCTGAGGTACTCCAACACCAGCAACAATACGTGTGGTACAAATTGAACCTGGGCCGACACCAACCTTAACTGCGTCAACACCTGCCTTAACCAATGCCAAAGCAGCAGCACCTGTGGTGATATTCCCAGCAATGACATCAACATCAGGGTGTTTTGTCTTTGTCATACGGACACGATCAATCACACCTTGAGAGTGCCCATGTGCAGTATCAACCACCAAAACATCAACGCCAGCCGCAACCAGTGCGTCAATACGTTGTTCAGTATCACCTCCCACACCAACAGCAGCTGCCACACGTAGTTGCTCATGAGTGTCCTTAACCGCACTTGGAAAATCCTCAGACTTTTGAATATCTTTAACAGTAATCAGACCTTTAAGTTGAAATTTATCATTAACAACTAAAACCTTTTCGATCCGATTATGATGAAGTAATTTAAGTACCTCACCCTCCTCCGCATCTTCACCTACTGTCACCAATTTTTCTTTCCGGGTCATGATGTTCCTAACTGGGTCATCCAATACTGTCTCGAAGCGCATATCTCGACTGGTAACGATACCCACCAGCTCATCATTTTCAACAACTGGTACGCCAGAAATGCTGTGTTTTTTAGTCAGTTCTAACACTTCTCTGATAGTGGTGTAAGGAGTAACAGTAATAGGATTTTTAATGACTCCAGACTCATATTTTTTCACTTTAGCAATTTCAGCACACTGCGCTTCAATACTCATATTTTTGTGAATCACACCGATACCACCGAGTTGCGCCATAGCAATAGCCAATCTGGACTCTGTTACCGTATCCATGGCAGCAGAAACCACAGGAATATTGAGTTGAATATTACGTGTTAAGTGAGTAGACAAATCAACATCTTTTGGTAAGATATCGGAATAATCAGGCACCAATAACACATCGTCGAAAGTCAAGGCATCATAAAGAATTCGCATAAGCGGCCACCTCAATCAGATGAAAAAATAGCGACGCATTTTATCATAATAACATGCAACAAGAACAAGGAAAATCACCTCAAAGCGCACATACACCCAGTTCACTGAATCAGCTATTAAAAAAACATTTGACAGAATACTGGCCAGCTTTATGGCTAACCGGCGAAATTTTTGATCTATACACTTCACCAGCAGGCCACCAATACTTCACACTCAAAGACAATCATGCAGCCATCAAATGTGTTCTATTCAAGCAAAAAAGACACTTAAACTTAGTTAAAGGCAAACAAGTCACTGTACTTGCTGAACTCTCTCTTTATGAATCACGTGGTGACTTACAGCTCAATGTCATGCGTACTCTTGATGTTGGAACAGGTGACTGGGATGCACAACTGGTACAATTAAAAGCCAAACTCTCAGCTCAAGGTTTATTTGATCCTGGTCACAAGAAAACCATTCCTCAATGGCCTAACTCCCTAGGGATCATTACATCTAGACAAGGCGCTGCACTACATGATGTGCTGGATATTTTGAAACAACGCAATCCACTTATAGAAGTGGAACTCTATCACTCACAAGTTCAAGGTCCACACGCACCTGGCCAAATGATTGAACAGCTACTATTAGCGGACACAGCTAACCATGATGTCATTTTACTGACCAGGGGTGGCGGTTCTAAAGAAGACTTGTGGGCATTCAATGACGAATTTTTGGCCCGCACCATCGATCAATTAAACACACCTATCATCAGTGCAGTAGGACATGAAATAGATGAAAGCATTACTGATTTGGTCGCAGACATGACATGTATTACTCCTTCTGCTGCAGCTCAGTTGTTATCTGGTGATTTCAAACAGCAGAGACAACAACTTATTCACCAGTCTCAATTGCTACACCATTTATGGAAAACTCAATGGCAAGTAGCACAGCAAAGAACTGATATGGCTAGACAACAACTGCAAAAATTTCACCCAAAGAACACGTTAAAATGGCAACGAAATCAAATAGAAAACATCAAAGATAAACTACAAAAGTCAATATTTCAACATCTTCATCAAGCTCAACACCACACCGCCCAATGTAAAATAAAGCTATCACAACAATTACCCAACACAAAATCTATATCACAAACCTTAGCCCAGCTGAACCACCAAATGGCGACTCAAATCAAACACAAATTCAATTTAACTGAAAACAAACTACATCAGATGGCAGCACAACTCCATGACCGTAGCCCACTGCATATTTTAAGCAGAGGATATAGCATTACCAGGAACCTTGAAAAATGTACAATCACAAACAGTAAACAAGTAAAAATTGGCGAAACTGTAGAAACCATATTTAAATCTGGTAAAATACGCGCCCGAATTACTGAACGATTAGACTAGTTACTAGTCTAAGGCCACGGTTAAAATTTTAAATCACACAGAATATTATGAATAAACCACTTATTTTTATCGTATTTGCTGCTGTTGTACTCGGCGGCGCTTTCTCTTGGAATACCTTTATGAACAAAGACCAAGAAGTAGAGACAATCATCAAAGAAGAAGCCGTTAGCACCGAGTCCGAGCCGAAAACAAAACCTAAAATAACGATTGCAAGTTATGATCAACCTAAAAGTGAACCAATCGTCCCTGCCTATTCGGAAGAAGAAATGGTAAAAAGAAGAAAAGTCAGTAAATCTTTCATGCAATTTGCTGTGCGCTATCACAACAAAGAGGATGTTATTAGAGACTTAGAAGCATTCAAACAACTAGGCAAAACAGAAAAACTAGAACACTTAATTATATATGCTGAAAGAACTTATCCAGAAATTGATCTGAGTCCATTTGAATAACAAAAGACTAACAAAAACTCATCTAATTGAAGAAGAAATCAAAAAAAGTCGGTTTATTTGCATATGCTCGCCCATAAAAAGCATCGAAGATTTCGATGCTTTTTTAGCATCTAATCAAGTACCCGAAGCAACTCATAATTGCTGGGCTTATCGACTCGGTCAAAACTATCGCTTTGATGATGATGGCGAACCTTCTGGAACTGCTGGAAAACCAATACTTTCTGCTATTGAAAACTCTGGTTTTGATAACATCATGGCCTTGGTAGTTAGACATTACGGTGGAATCAAATTAGGTACAGGAGGGTTAGCTAGAGCCTATGGAGGTATTACTACCCTCTGCTTAAAACAAGCCCCATATGAACACTATATCGATAAAAACATCATAGAAATCAGCTTACCTTTTGCTTTAGAACAAAGTCTTCATCAACTACTCAAAAAACATAAAGGCACACTGATTAATAACGATTATTCTAACAATGGCATCACAGCAACAGTAGAAATTCCACAACAAGATGTTCATCGTTTCACTAAAACCGTTCAAAACATCAGCAAAGGTATGGCATTACTCAAAATAAACAATCAATCCACTGATTTTCTAAAATAATAACCAGTAAACCAGGGATACCATGTATTACCACCATCTATCGACTCTTCAAAAAACTGCTTAACCGCACCACCCTTCAAAGGAGTCCAGGTGCCTTTAAAATTTCGGATGGGATTCTCACTCTTTGTCGCATAATAAATTTGACCTTGCAAAACCATTGACTCACCTTGCAAGCCACCATAATAAGAAATTGACACCCCACCTGGACTGACCCAATGCTGTACCCATTGTTTTTTAGCCCCATCATAATAATTCATACTGGTTCCGGTGGTCCCTGATGCTCCAGTCCAATTTTCCACAATTAAGCAACCACCTTGTTCTTTGGTAATCTGATTGGCTCCCAACAAAGGACCAGATTTATCTTCTTTTCCATAGACTTGCCACTCCCCCAACCAAAAATCAAAAGCCCGATAAACTGACTCGTCACAAGGGTTAACCTGAGTTGTAGCAGTTTGCCCCCAAACACTAAAATTGAATAACAATAAAACAATAAATTTCATAAAAATTCTCCAACTTTTATACTTCATTAATATGAAATGCCCTTAACTCTTGGTCACTCAAAACCATGACCAAAAATCCAATCAGGATTTAATTCGAAATGCGCATGTATGGTTGATGCTGTTGTATTCATCAACAAATTCGTATGAATACTAAAAAGATCATCAACTATTACATCACCCACAATAACTGACCAACTAGTGAACAGATATTGACCATTATTTTTAGCAATTAATGGCAATTTTTGCCCTATTCCAATACTGTGTTGCCCTAACGATGGATAAACCAATATGGATGGATGAGCAGATGATACAGTCAACGTTTGAAACTCATTATACTGTTCAATTGGTGCCAATGGTGCTAAATCACGACCAACAAAAGCAGGATGATCAACAGGGTATCTAGAAGCCCGAAATAATGAAGTCGCTGGAGCAAAAGGCACTTGATCTCCTTGATGTAATATCCCACCATTTTCTATGGGATTCTGATACTGCCAAACCACCTCATTTTCACCAGTCACTTCAAATAAAAAACCCTTATCACCTTCGTCTATGAGTGTATTGCCATTAGCTAAACGCTCTGCACCTGATATAAAACTTGAAAAAAAGTCCTCTGGTATGTTTTTTTGAAAAGTCCATACCAAATCCAAAGGTCCATAAACACCCTGTGGTAACATTTCGTAGTTAAACCCTTTTAACGGTGGTGTCAATTCATCAACACTGGAATAATCACCATTACGACCATAATTGGTACCGCCGTTATTAAAAAAAATGATATTGCCAGCACCTGGCAGTCCTGGTTTTATCCATTGCGCATTATGACCTCCAAAGTTCATTTGTGGCCCGATGGCACGATAAGCTGCAGGATTACCCCATCGATATAGCAAATCACCACCCATCCCCGTCTGACCACCACTGTGACTAGCAGCCTGTGTTGTATCAGTACTGTGGTCAATGATCCAAATTTCATTAACAAAGCGAGGTAAAACCATAATTTGATCTAGTACTGGGTTATAATCAATGGCATTACCATGCAACCAATCACTACCAGGACTCCTCATATAATTGATATCAACCAGCTCAGGGTGATCAGCAACCACACCAAAGTTAGCTTTGTTTTCATCAAAATCCTGAATCAAATGATCCCAGACATGCCACTCCCAAACCACCTCACCTTGTGGATTCACTTCATAAATCATCATGGGTTGAAGATTACCATCTAATAGCTCAGGATTACGACCAGCAGCAATCGCTTCAGCATTTGTTTTAAACCCCCAAACCAACAAAAGCACATTGCCATTAGCCATCACGGCAACATCATGATGGGCATCCATGTTGTTATATTCCCAAAGCAGATCGCCATCCCAGTTATATCTTTTAACTCCTTTACTGACAGCAATCCAGTCTCCATTATCTTGTAAATACCCTGGATGCTTGGAATTGGTTCCATGATTCCAAAAATGAACTATTTGACCCCCGTTATCCATTAAATAAGCCGAGCCACCCCTGGAAATCATGGTATATCCTAAATCAGTACCAGCCTGATGAATTTGCAATCCCACTGTCTGAGCACTGACATTGAAGCAGCTCAACATGACCATCACATACAAAAGACAAAATTTAAACGTATTCAAGTACTCCAAGAAATTCACCACTTAAAACAATGCATACTAATTTCCAAGAAGCTTAACCCATCACTAGACAGTTAATAAAGGAAAAACCGACTTCTTTGACCTTATTTTGATACTTTTCACGATGGTATTGATGTGGTCATTATTTGAATATCGTAAAAGTCTATCGATGGCTTTGAAAGATGAGTTCAGGAGTTAATATATGGTTAAAGATTTTGGGAAGGTTAAGAAAAAAGTGTTGTTATCTGCTTTATTGTTAGAGTTAGGTGTTGGCACAGTACAGGCAGGTCTTATTATTGTCGATGGCAACAGCTGTACTTTAGCTGATGCCATTAGTGCAGCCAATACTGATCAGGCTGTAGGTAACTGTAGCAAAGGCAGTGGTGCTGATTTTATCAGCTTGCCGGACAATGAAACCTTTATACTTGATCAAGCGTTACCCTTGATTGAGAGCAGTATAGCGATACAAGGACATGGTGCAACGATCCAACGCGCAGCGAATGCTCCGGAGTTTGGTATTTTAAGGATGAATGCACCAAATCAAAGTGATGTTTTGATTTTACATGAGCTAACAATCACGGGCGGACATAGAGCAGATAACCAGGGTGGTGGTGTCGGCGTTATCAATGGTAACTTAACATTATC
>JAUIGR010000098.1 GCA_030430025.1 Gammaproteobacteria bacterium | reverse complement strand
AATATTGTCCACCCACAATCCAGCATAGAAATGCTGGTGGGTGAATATTCAAACAGCAACATGTTTGATCCCGAAGCCACACCAACAGAAAGTGTGTTTGGTTCCTTGACGCTCGAAATGACGGCCTGTGATCAATTAAAAGTCACATTGGTTTCAGACACGGACAGCTTTGTTCTCAACTTAAGCCGAATTGATAATGTACATTACAGCCACCTTTGTTTGAGCGACTAATTAACCAAATAACCAAAATTTTATGCTCTTTGTGTAATCGTTTACCCAGGGCGCTGTCATGTTACACTTTTTAGGCTCATGCCTCTTGTGTTTGTACAGCGCCTTTCGTATACTCTAATATCACACACTAAAAAGACTCTTATGAATAAATTTTGTTTGCTGATACTTTTGCTGTGCTGCTCTGCATCAGCAAAACATTTAACGCCAATTCTGTCTGACACTTATCATGGTGTTTTCACAGGTCAATCACAATCTGCCGACAGCTATTTATTAATTGTAACAATTAAAAATGATCAGTATATGTTGTGGGCTTTTCACCCACAGGAGACCAATAAACCATTTGATTTAATCGCCACTAGCAGCGAAAGAATTAGGTTAATCTCAGCAAATGAAGATGAGTCATTTGTTGTTATAGAATCTAATAATGACCGCTTTCTTTGGCAAACAGATGGCCATTCTAAAACCAAAGTTTCTCCAGTTCCTGTTAGCTTGTACTTCCAGAAGACAACGTCAGAACTGAATTCAATTTTCTTCACATCTGCAAACGGTGACCTGTATGAATGGAGTGGCTCTGAGTTAATAAATCACCAGATAAGTGTGCCTGGCGCTTTTAGAATCTGTAAGTTAAACAATGAAGTGGTTTACTTAAATTTTTCTGGCTCTGATGATGGTGAGATGCTGTGGCAATTGAGCGACTCAGGAAACCAAGTCATTGATGGTGTGTTACCCAACGGTAATGTTAAAAAATTTATTAAACACAATCAGTCCTGTTATTTGGAGTTTAAAGATGCTGCTACTGTTCATATCATGGCAATTAATCTAAACCAACAACTGTTAGAATTAAATACAGGCATCACTAATTTTTCGAATGTGTTTTCCCACCAAGGAAGATTGTATGGCACTGGTTTTGGAGAAAACCAAACAACTGATAAGCTATATCGACTCCGTGCTGATATGACTACTTTTGATAAATCAGTGGAAATAGCCTCCCCTTATTTTTTTGGTGACAGCTACAGTTTAGGAAAGCGGATTGTCAGTTCAATTACAAGCGGTGGTTTTGAAACAAAAACCAGTTATGAATTATTTGACAAGGATTTGAACCGTATAGGAATAAACCGTTATTTTCCCACTTATTATCCACAAGTTTCTTTTGCTGATTACAGAAACACCAGTTATATCTCATTTCCTGTGCCTGATTCTTATGCTCAATTGCAATTAGTGGACCCAAACTTAAACATTGTAAGTTTTAAGTTCCCAAATAAGCACTTATTGAACCTAAATATAATTGAAAACTCTGATACAGTTTACTTGCATTTATTAGATGAAGCTGAGAATCTAGACTTATATTTACTGTCTGACAACCAAACGATTAATGATCAATTATCAGGGTATTGGGTTAGCCCAGAAATTGAAAACCAAGGATTAATGATTCAACTAAGCCAGCGGACAAATGGAAGCCAATACGTATTCTTAGGGTTAAACACATTCATCAATGGCAAACCATTTTGGTTAGTTGGGATGGCAGAATTTAGCTTTCAAAGTAAAATGGAAATTGACCTTTGGGAGTTTTACGGAATAGGTTTTTTTGAATCCGGAATAAAGCCAACGCAGGCGGCATTTGGAAAATTAACGCTTGAATTAAATGGATGTGATGGCCTTGATGTTGTGATGAAAACAGCCGACTATCAAAACAGTTTAAGCTTTAATCGAATTGAGGATCGATCATACGACCACTTCTGCAATAATATTTTACCTTGGGTTGAAAGCGAGGAGAGTAAACCATGAAAAAGTATATGCTGATATTTTTAAGTTTACTGAGCATTTCAATTGCCGATGCTAAATTCTTAGATAAAGTGGTTGAAGGAGCAAGAAGTCACCACAGTTATGTTTCTGCTGCAGTGGTTGATAAAAAGCTGGTTTATATCAATACCGGTGAAGATCAGTTGGGCCTTTGGGCGTTTGATTCAGAACAGAATATGCACATTGAATTGTTGGCAACAGAACATGTTTTCACAGTTACTCAATTGTTTCCAGCTGAAGATGCTGTTTTTTTTTACCACAAAGATCCTGACTCGCAAAACTTCAGACTCTGGAAAACTAAAGGTACAGTTGAATCAACAGAAGCTGTATCCACAGATTCATTTGTATCAAACGCCCAGCTTGTGATATTTGGTAATACCATACTGATAAAACCTTTCTATGACTTGCTTATATTAAATGGCAGTGACCACTTCTTAATTGAATTAGAAAGCCCCAGAATAAATGAAAACTGTTTTTTTACTGAAGATAATTTTATTATCAGCAATTTTTTTGATGAAGGTGGTGGTGAAATCATTCAACTCAACTCCCGAGGTGATGTTGAGCAATTGATTTTATTGGATCGTCATATAACTGTTAATAAAATGTTGAGGATTAATGAATTTTGCTATGTCTTATATGACTCTCAAGACTCAAGCAAACAGTTGGTTAGAGTTTCAGAGGATGGAAGTTTGTACGATTTAGATTTTGCAAATATTCTTGATTTTGTTGGCCATGCAGGGTTCCTTTATGCAGTGGGTGAATCAGTAGGTGGAGAAACAATCAAAGGGGTATTTAAATTAAGCCAAGATGGAAGTCAGGTGATAGACGTATTAGAGCAAGCTATATCTAGTTTTAGCTCCTTGGCTTCAGCAGGTGATTATTTATTAATATCCGGTTACAAACTATTAAATTATTTTGATTCTGAGTTCAATGAGCTGGTTAACTTTCAACAAAAAAGGGAGGGCAACCCCAAAGTTATTAAAGCAAAAGATCTTAGCATCATTACACCAGAATACCGAAAATCTAACTTCACTCTGATTCCTCATGGAGAAGAGCCTTTGACATTGTCCTTGAATGGATTTACATACGAAAACACCATATTCAATCCCTTTTCAGAAACATATTATTTTCAATTAAAAGATAATTCTAATGGTCAATCCGCCATATATTCAATTACAGATAGACCCTCTATTGGTCAAACGATTAACGGAAACTGGTACGATCCCATGTTTAAAAATCAAGGTGTTGTGATTCGACAAGGGAAGCGTTTAGATGGATCAAAATATATATTTTTAACTTTGTACACTTTCAATGATGGTCAACCTTTATGGCTTTCTGGATTGGCAGAGCTGTCTAGCAACAGCACTTCCACAACTGTAAATTTAGTTGAATATGGTGGCTTAAACTTTATGCAAGCGAACGAAGTGCCTGCTCAAGACATTGTGGGAGAAGTTCAACTACAATTCGTAAGCTGTAATCAAATATCAGCCACAATCACATACAAGAACCAGTTAAAATCCTTGGATTTACAGCGCATGGATGACAGCAAGCACAAAACTTATTGTTTGGACCCTGTGACCAGATAACCAATTTTATGTTCTTTTCTTGACACTTTAACCATGTTCCTGACGGCTTTGAGTAAGGTCGGGGCATGGTAAGGGATGCCATCTTTGATGGTCCATGTGATGCCACCGGTTGATTCATCACCTGTTATGGGTTTGATGTTTCTCGGCAATAACACAGAAAAGTCCGCCAATGGGTTGCCATTGATAATGACCATATCTGCTGCAAAACCGATGCGGATTTGACCTAAATGGTTGCCTTGTCCCAAGACTTTTGCTGAATTTACTGTGGCGTGTTTGATCACCTCCAGGGGGTGGAAACCCGCTTCTTGGTGTAATTGCAATTCTCGCAAGTAGCCAAAACCAAAAAGCTGATAAATGTAGCCGCCGTCTTCACCCGTTGTGATGGTGCCGCCTAAATCAGAAAATTGACGCAAGGCTTTGAACCAAATTTGGTAATTGTTTTTCCAGTGGGTTTCATCTTCAGATGTCCAACCCCAAAAAAATGAGCCATGCGAATCGGCATCGGGTTGAAAGAATTTTTCTAAGCCCGGGTGGAGATAATCCTGAAACCAAGGTGACGTCACTGCTCTTTGTAAATCCCTAGAGGCTTCGTAGATGACCAACGTTGGGTCCCAAGCCACGCCTTTTTCTGCCATGGCATTCAACACTTGTTTTAATTTTTCGGGATGTGCTTCA
>JAUIGR010000041.1 GCA_030430025.1 Gammaproteobacteria bacterium | reverse complement strand
CTCTTTATATTTAACAATAAATTATGCATTTTTCAGGTTCGACTAAATAGAAACTCTGGGATATTGAAGTTCAATATCCCAGACAATTATTTGAAATCAATGGAACCAGAATTGTTGCAAATTTATGTTTCAAAACCCTTACTCAACCATCAATAGTAGAAGATCTGGATTGCTGCCACTTTTTGGTTACTCGATACTACCAAGTACCCTCATTAGTCATCGATAACCAAGGTTCCTGAAGAGGTAACGACTCACCTTTTTGTATCAGTTCAATTGAAATACCATCAGGTGACTTGATAAAAGCCATGTGCCCATCTCTGGGTGGACGATTGATGATTACACCTTGATCCAATAGCTGCTGGCAAAAAATGTATATATTATCAACTTGATAGGCTATATGACCAAAATTCCTCCCCGAACTGTAACCACTTTCATCCCAGTTATAAGTCAACTCTATCATCGCTGCCTGGTCTCCAGGCGCATGCAAAAAAACCAAAGTAAATCGACCTGACTCAACTTCCTGGCGTGAATGTTCAACAAGGCCCAAAGTTTTAATGTAAAAATCCAATGAAGCCTCTAAGTCACTCACCCTAACCATGGTGTGCAAATACTTCATCTCCTCTCACCTACCCTCTACTAAATAATTAATAGCATGATCCTTTCTGGCTCGTATGACGATATTTCTCACCTCTTTAAGCATGGTTGGCACATGATAGGGAACACCATCCTTAATAGTCCAGGTAATGCCGCCGGTACTTTCATCTCCTGTGATCGGTTTGATGTCCCTGGGTAACAGCACTTGAAAGTTTTCCAAAGGATTTCCGTTAACCACAACCAAATCAGCTACATAACCGATACGTATCTGTCCAAGTCTGTCACCTTGCCCCAATACTTTCGCTGAATTTACAGTCGCATGCTTAATTACTTCAAGTGGATGAAATCCGGCTTCTTGATGTAATTGCAGCTCCCGCAAATAACCAAAACCGTACAGTTGATAAATATAACCACCATCCTCACCTGTGACAATGGTGCCACCATGGTTGGCAAAATAACGCAAAGCTTTGAACCAAATTTGATAATTGTTTTTCCAATGCGTTTCATCTTCTGACGTCCACCCCAAGAAAAAAGAACCATGAGAATCAGCGTTGGGTTTGAAGTATTTTTCCAATCCAGGATGCAGATAATCCTGGAACCAGGGAGAAGTAACAGCACGTTGTAAATCTCGTGACGCTTCATAAATGACTAATGTAGGATCCCAAGCAACTCCCTTTTCTGCCATGGCATCCAAGACCATTTCAAGTTTTTCAGGTTGAGCTTCGTTCCATAACCTTCCAGCAAAACGAAAACGGTGTAATTCATTACTGTAATTCATCTCAGCCGGAAAATTTTGAACACCCTCCAATGCGGCATCAGGTATACCATACCAATGTTCAATAGAAGTGGTACCTGCTTCAACGTTATCCCAAGCGGTCATATCCTCAACACCAACGTGATGAGCAACAGGTTTGTTATGTTTTCGTGCAAAAGCCGAAGCCTGTTTAAAAGTGGCTTTATCCATCATTCTCAACTTGAAACCATCAATGTCTTTTTTTAACAGTGTCTTCATTTTTTTATCAAGCATTTCGCCCTGATGGTTACCAAAAACATGAGCATAAACAAACATTCTGGGCGCAATGATTTGGTGTCTTGCACTGCGCTTTTTATCTTCTAATGAACGGTCTAAATCACTACTAAGATCACGAATTGTAGTAATACCTGAAGCCAACCAAAGATAGTATTGATAAGGTTGTGGCATTTCAATACCAGCACGACTGTGCATTATATGAGCATGCATATTGATAAACCCCGGCAATACATAAGAACCATTGACATCTAACTGATCCCTGACTTTTTGACGTAACTCACTGTTTTCGATGCTGTATTCAATGTGTTTGATGACACCATCAACCACATGAATGTCATAAGGTCCCTCTGCTGGCGTACCGACACCGACGACAACAATGGCATTGGTTAACAACCATTCCTTACTCTGATGGTTATGCCAAGTAACTTCTTCTGCCCAGGTCAAAGGAATAAAGAACAACAAACACAACATCAATTTCAACTTAATCGCTTGTAACATATGTAGCCCCCAGAAAAGAACTGTATCTTAACGTAAAATGAATCAACTGACAGTATTGAAAGTTGACCCCAGTTCGACTATTAAAGTAAATCATGTAGTCAACTTCACTACCCCCCGGAAGTCCAGCGTGAAACCGAAAGAAATTTCTTGGAAAGAAAGACTGTCAACTTAATTTCTTAACACAAGTATAAACATACTGTTAATTCATTAGGAAACTGAATAAATAATCAACAAAACGAGTTAATTTCTGCCTCAACATTGTTGTCAATATATGTAATATACGAAGCAATATTAATCAACCCGAGAAAGTCATGAGTAAAATTAAATACTTTTTTGTCCCTGCCACATTGCTTCTTGTTAATACATTAACATTTGCTAATGAGAGTGATCACTACGATTATAATGAGTTTTTATTCGGTTTAAGTACAAGTTCATTGAATAACTCTCAGATCTATACCTACAGCCACTCAAGGTCACTGTCAGATACTTTTTACTTAACTCTTGACCTTTCACAAAGATCCCCGAGTCACAATAGTGAACTTTTTAGTTCAAAAGCAGAAACAGGCATTGGCGGTCATAAAGCGATTTCTGATATAACAGATGTCTTTCTAGAGGTTGCTTATTCTAAAACATGGCATCATGGACTAAACAGTGATCATTTTGACTCCCTTCACTTTAAATCTGGTTCAATCGTTGATTTAACAGATAAATTTCAATTAAGAACTGAGGCCAGTTTTAATAAGCCACTCAACCACGAAATAGACTTCCTTAGCTATAAAAAACAAAAAGAGATTGATTTTGAGGTCGCTGGAAAATTTAAATTGCCTAAAAGTACTTTAATCACTGGATTAAGTTCCACCAAAGGTTTTCCCTATTTTGGCATGAGTTTTAAATAGTCAACCCTGAAAAAGTCCATCCTGGCCTTTTTCAGATTTGGTTAAATAACAGTTAACCGCAAAAGTGCGATTTTGCTGATGCTTTTTTGAACTCACTTGAGCCTGATGGCTCAAGGAGGCACCTCCCTGTGCCACACCATCGACCAGAAAAAAGTTTCTGGAAAACTTTTTCACGTTAGCCTGAGAGCCGCATGGAAGCGGCGAATAAAAAATGCATCGTGACACCTGTTTCCTGGTCGAAAAAATGTGCAAAATTGAAGTAACTATTTATATTTAACAATAAGTTATGCATTTTTCAGGTTCGACTAAATAACATTAACCCGAAGTGCTTTTAATATAAATTCCAATCGAATCTGATCCTTACCTTTTACAAAACAAGGGCTATCCGGTTTGTTTAGATTAATAGTCTAAATTTTTAACTTAAATCGGTCACCCTTATGGATAGAAGTCATTAACAAGCGAACCGTTTGGTCAAATTAATTGCTGAAACTTTAATGCTCGTCAAGACACCGACATAAAAGCTCCAGAAGAAATAGAACACCAATCGATTAACAATCATAAAAGAGAATCTGACAACTTAGCTTACTACATAACACATTCTGATTTTATAAATCAAAGTATGAACTTTAGGAGTTGTAAGACCTGTATCTTAACTGGAAATGAACCAATTCACAGTATTCAGAAATCATTCAGGCTCGACTATTAAAGTAGATCATGTAATCAACAACAGGAGCAGCACATGAATGCACTGAAACTTATGATACTCTCAAGTACACTGATAATCTCAGCTGGTACCGTTGATGCCAGGGATTATAATGATCGCAACCGATCATCACATCCAAAGTCAGTCAGCGGACAAAAGCACAAACAGCAAACCAGAGACACTCAATCGCAACAACACCAAAAACATGGCCAACATCAGCGCCAACCTGCCCAGGTTGAACAAAAAGGCTCAAATCGAGTTCATAGCAAACAACCTTGGCAATATCAAGGTCATAATGACTATGGTCGTGGCCATGTTTCAAAACCAAAAAGCAGCTATAAATACAGTCATAAAAAGAGTAACAATAAACACTTCAACCACAATGACTATAGGCACAACCAATACCATGGACATCATCGTTATAACGAATCCAAATACTACAAAAAGTGGAAAAAACGACTGAAAAAAAACCACAATAGATGGCATAAACACAATCGTTATTACAATACATACTACAGTAGTTATACTCCTTATTACGATGACCGATATCGTTACTGGCCTTTAAGAGGTTTAGGCCACTTTTTCTGGCATGATATCTATGGCTGGGGTCATTGGCATGATGGTTATTGGTGTGATGTTGACCATGATCAATACTTTTATCGAAATTATTACAGCAACTGGCACCATCATGGTAGCTGGAGGATTGGAGATGGCGATTTTGGTATCTGGTTTAGTTTCTGAAATAACCTACCCTGAAAAAGCCCATCCGTGACTTGATCGATTTTCGCTGGCAACAGGGATGTTGCCTTTGTTACAATGGTTGGAATGAATACCGTAACATTTGATATTGATCCCAGATTGTTGAATGACAACCATTTACTCTGTGTTGACGGAGGCTGTGCACTGCTGTTAAATCAATGTCAAAGTATCCCGTGGTTTATTATCGTTCCCAATAATCAAGGAGGGCAAGAATGGCATGAACTTTCACAACACTTACAGCAAAGAAGTTTTTCACTGACTTTGAAGTTAGGGCATTACCTTAAGACACAAAAGAAATGCGATAAGATCAACACTGCCACTATTGGTAATGTCGTTTCTCAGCTTCACATCCATGTTGTGGGAAGATTCCATAATGATCCCTTGTGGCCTGCGCTGGTATGGGGTCAGTCATTACACGACTCAGGTTACCAAGCACATCAGTTGGAGAATATCCGCAAAGACATCATGTCTTTTTGGGACTATTAATGCTTTTCATTGCCTCTCTCATTAATATCGCCGTTGTCACACTGGCCGTCTTGATTCATTATGAATGTCTTGTTTTGTTATCCAAACATATGCCCAAAACGCAATTTAAACCCCGTTTTCGACTGGTTTTTGGTGTATTGGGTGCGCTGATTGCACATTCCCTGGAAGTCTGGCTGTTTGCATTGGCTTACTACTGGCTCTTACAATCAGGCAACTGGGGGCAGTTTATCGGTGAGTTTGATGGTGAATTACTGGACTGTGTTTATTTTTCCTACACTTTGTTTACTACTTTAGGTTTTGGTGATATTGCACCGGTAGGACACATCCGTTTTCTCACTGGCATCCAGTCGTTAACAGGGTTAGTCCTCATTACATGGTCAGCTTCATTTCTATATTATCAGATGGAAAAATATTGGCATGGCACCGACACTGATACCGACTAGGAACTTTTTGATAAATGACGTAAAGAAACCAATCCCAGCTTTAATTTTTGATAGTCATGACCAAAAGCTCTTTGAAAAGGCACCCGGGTTATCCATTGTAATTTTTTGGTTGTTTGTTTCAACAAATGAATAACCTCTGGCTTATGATTCAAAAGAAAGTCGGTGATTTGCTGTTCAAAAAAGGCTTGTTCTTTTAAAAAAAACCTAGCCACAGAGTTAATAAATAACAACAAATCCCTGGCCTGAGCTTCTGGTAAAGACATGACCATTAATGGATCATCTTCAAAATCAATAAACCCCATATTGAATTGATCTTCATTGACTTGCACCATGTTTCTAACAAATGCCTGACTCAAGCATTGATCCAGTTGATGTACTCCTTTAATGGCCGTTAAACAAGCAGTCAATAATTGTTTCTTATAGCCACCTTCAACCTCAGAGTCTTTGAACTGAGAAACTACAGACTGACCTAAATTTGACATCAACAACCAGTGGTCAGAATAAGCGAATATTTGGGGCACCAATACACCTGCCTGATTGAGTTGTTTGATTCGATTTCGCTCGGTGACCAAAGCATCCACACCACCAGGCTGAGGAACAGCCCTGAGTAAAGTTAACCCAGTGACCCTGCTAAAGAAATTCAATGCCCGATAACGCCAAAAGCCACGTGCTGGGGCAATCTTTTTTAGCCAATAATTAACACCATTTTCCCCACACAACATCACCGTCCGCTCACTATTGACCATGGCTTCATTCCATTGATCATCATTGATTGCTAATGCCTTTAAGGTCTGCTTATTTTGCTCATCCATATCGCTATTTTAATCGCCTCTTGTTAAAATGATGGTTGTTATTTTAATTAATTCACAATTGTGACCGAACCTTTTGGCCACCATGCGCCATCACCCAAACAACAAGCGGTGATCAACACCTGCCGACAAATGTCACCTTCTTGGTGGAACAAACAACGCGCTCAATGGCTAAGAAAAAAGATAATGAAGCAATTAGACCATCCATTAGACCTGGAATTGGATGGCATCAGACTTCGCTGTTATCTGAGTGATAATATTTCTGAACGCAGCTTTGTTTTCATGCCCTGGCGATTCGATCACCTGGAACGTCGATATTTGACACAATATTTACCCGCATCTGGAGTATTTATTGACGTAGGGGCCAATGTCGGTATCTATAGTTGCCTGGCGCTGACACAACTGAATCACCAGGGTCATATTTTAGCTATTGAGCCTAACCCGAAAGTCAGTCACCGCTTATCATTCAATTTACAAGCCACCTCCGAAACCCAACCTACCCCGGCTCGTTTCCAAATCATTAAGCAAGGTGTCAATGACCAAGCAAGCTCATGCACACTCTATATTGATAATAACAATTTAGGCGCCAGCAGTTTAAAGAACAAATCAGAGCAAACCATTACTATTGATTGTCAGCCCTTACTCACTTTACTGTACCAAGCTAAAATCAACCAAATAGATGTCATGAAGGTTGATATAGAAGGCGCAGAAGATTTAGCCCTGGTTCCTTTCTTGAGTCAAGCCAATGATGCGCTATTACCCAACTGTTTGATTTTCGAAAATAACCCAGAACAATGGCAACTCCCTTTATTGGAAACGCTAGAGGCAAAACACTATCAACTGGCTGAAAAGACACGCATGAACCGTGTTTACTTACGTCATCAATGTACAATTAGAAAAGTTAAGTTTACGAAACCGAAATTAATCACTGGTAATAAAATACCCTCGGCCACTAAGTCAATGGAGTAAAAAATTATTCCGACTTGATCCTTAATGACAATCCCACGTCTTTTTGCGGTTTTTTAGCTCGAAGATAAACCAGTTCATAGGTAGCTGGTAATAAACCTTGATCATTGATGAATGTTTGATAAGCCTGACTTAATCTGTGAATGACCTGAGGAGAAGTCAATCCTTTAGCTCGCATATGATCGGTGTTGTGCGCACCTATATTTTTTAGATCCTTCATCACATCAATCACTTGACCATAGGTCATGGTAATGAATTCCGAGTCAACAATCACTTCTTCAAAACCCAACCTTAAAGCCAAATCAGCCAACTCAGTGGCTGGTACAAATTGATTAACATGTGGGACTTCATCAATCGCTCGCCAAGCCGATTTAAGTTCATATAAAGTGTGTTCACCCATGGTAGTGAGGTGAACATATCCACCGGGTTTTAACGCCCGTTTGATTTCCTCAAGTACGATTCGTTCATCACACCACTGGATCATCAAGTTTGAATACACTAAATCAATGCTATGAGCATGGACATCAATGCCATGAGCATCAGTCACCCGCTTGCTGATCTGCGGATGTTCATCAACCGCATCGACCATGGTTTTCGAAAAATCAGCGGCGATAATATGTGTTTCAGGATAGGCTGCCAATAGTTCAGCGCATGCCCAGCCAGTACCACAACCCAAATCAAGCACTTGTTCAGGCGGTGTTTTTAAATCAGAGGTAACCCGCTCCATTAAGCGTAACATCGCTTCTTTTTGCAGTATAGCATGTTGTTCGTAGTGATCAGCTGCTTTACTGAATGCAGCCTTGATTTGATGATGTTCCAAACTCATAAAAACTCCATAATGCGATCAATCAACTCATCACCATGGTGCAAAAAAGGGGCATGTGATGCACCCCTGACCATATGGCATTCACCACCCGATAGTTCGGCTGCCTGTTCCACCGCAGCAGGCAAAACCAATCGATCACGGCGACCTGACAGCCATAATGAGGGCGTATGTAGTTTT
Source organism: Gammaproteobacteria bacterium (assembly GCA_030430025.1). Lineage (GTDB taxonomy): Bacteria > Pseudomonadota > Gammaproteobacteria > Xanthomonadales > Marinicellaceae > Marinicella. The sequence goes on along the minus strand of JAUIGR010000041.1, from coordinate 16,632 downwards.
TTCAATTGTGAACTTAAGTCCGTTGATGACAACAACTGCAATCCATGAGCCAATGCCTTAGCATCAGGTAAAGGTCTTTCATATACCTTGGTTTTCAGTTCCCGTAGTTGCAACCGCTCATCTTTGGTACCCATCACCTCCAAAGCCAAAAAAGTATCTATGGTTTTTCTTACATCTTGTTCTAGTTCCTTGCCAAACTGTTGCAAAAGCGTTGCAGCTGTACCATGTGGCCAATGTGGTCTTGATACAAAACAAGGCGTAGCACACAACATAACCAAAGCCTTCACCTGTTCTGGTTTTTTTAATGATTGACTCAGTGCCAATAGGCCTCCCATTGACCACCCAAGCCAAATACCTGACGGTAGATCAGCTGCTAAATTGGAAATCTCGCTGAGATCAGTGGGTAAGGGTTGCTGGTGATTAAGGCCATGACCAGGCAAATCAATCAAGTTAACTTGAAAGTAAACAGCCAGTTGTTGCGCCCAATCATCAAATAAATGGGCATTCATACCCCAACCATGGAGCATATTAAGTACAGGACCATTTCCCAGTGTGGCAACAATTTTCATAATGTCAGTAGTTACCAATTAAACACTGAATTAAGATATCAATGTCTTCTTTTTCCAAATATGCTGTTAAGGTAAAACGCAAGCGACTTTGGTTAGCCGGCACCGTCGGTGGCCTAATGGCAGAGACATAGATACCACGATCTAACAAATAAGCGGCTTTTTTCAGCGCCTCATTTTCATTTCCCATAGACAATGGCTGAATCGCCGAGTCACTATCCATCATCTGACCTTCCAAACCATTGCTGATAATTTGCTGACGAAAATAATCAATTAAATCGAGAACCTTTTCACGACGCCAAGGTTCTGACTGAACCACATCAAGTGCCTTAAGATTAGCTGCTGCATCAGGCACTGGCATCGAAGTATTGTATCGGTAAGTACGGCCCTTTTGAATCAGCATTTCAATCAACTCATCTGAACCCGCAACAAAAGCACCGACTCCGCCAAAAGCCTTACCAAAAGTACCACTGAGCAATGACACATGCTCACTGTTTAAACCCTGCCGTTCCAGCGTGCCTCGCCCTGAGTCTCCTGAAACTGCCAGACCATGGGCATCATCCACCCACAACAATACACCATGCTTCTTTGCCAACTCAGATAACTGATGTAAATCAGGGCAATCTCCATCCATACTGAAAACACCATCGGTGGCAATCATGGCTTCTTTATTGCCTTTGAGCTGCAGGATCTGTTCACATTTGTTTATATTTAAATGGGGGTAACGTTTCAGTTGTGTTTTGGCTAGTAAGGAAGCATCAATCAATGATGCATGATTCAATTTATCTTCAATCAACCAATCATCCCGCCTCAACAAAGCCTGTGCTACTGCTAAATTGGCTAAATAACCGCTGGAGAACAACAGCACACGATCAAAGCCAAGAAAAGAGGCCATGGCGTACTCCAATTGTTGATGAATCGCGGTATAACCAGACATCAGTGGTGAGCCTGTAGAACCATGTCCCATCTTCACCGCAGCCTCCCTGGCCGCCATCAATATGGCAGGATGGGCAGACAAACCTAAATAATCATTGCTATTGAAGTTAAGTAACTCTGTACCATTAATTGAAACATACCGATCAACCTTGGATGTTCGCACCACACGCTCTCTGAACAGCTGTTTTTCTTTCAGCGCTGACAACTGTTGAGAAAAGTTCATACCAACCTCAATGTCGGTGTGGCATAGCCGACAGACCTAACTTGCTAAACAATGCCATATCCTTATTTTCTTCTGGATTTGAAGTAGTCAATAGTTTTTCCCCATAAAAAATGGAGTTGGCGCCCGCAAAAAAGCACATCGCCTGGGTTGAATCAGACATCTCATTGCGACCCGCTGATAATCGCACCATTGACTTCGGCATCATAATGCGAGCCACCGCGATGGTACGAACAAAAGCTAAATCATCAATCTTTTCAATACCATGCAGCGGTGTGCCTTTGACCTGCACCAGTGCATTAATCGGCACCGAACCAGGATGTTGCTCCAAATTAGCCAGAGCCAATAGCATACCAGCACGATCTCGCACCGACTCACCCATGCCAACAATGCCTCCAGAACATACATTAATACCGGCATCTTGAACATTTTTCAAAGTATCCATGCGTTGATCAAATTTTCGGGTAGTGATGATTTTGTCGTAGAATTCTTCAGATGAATCTATGTTGTGATTGTAATAATCAAGTCCCGCCTCTTTGAGCTTTTCACTTTGTTCCTTTTTTAACATACCCAGAGTCAAACAAGTTTCCATACCCAGGGCCTTAACGCCCTCGACCATTTGAATCACCTGGTCCAAATCTTTATCTTTGGGACTGCGCCAAGCGGCGCCCATACAAAATCGGGTGGCACCTTGCTCTTTGGCCCGACTGGCTTGTTCAATCACTGCATCAACAGCCATCAAAGGTTCTTTTTCAACTCCAGTGTCATATCGTACCGACTGAGGGCAATAGCTACAATCTTCCGGACAAGCACCTGTTTTGATACTTAACAATGTGCTGATTTGGACCTCATTGGGATTAAACTGTTGACGATGAATACAATGTGCCTTAAACAGCAAGTCATTGAATGACATATCAAATAATTTTTCGACCTCGTCAATGGTCCAATCGTGGCGAATAGCAACTGATTTCATGTAATAACAAATTTTCAAAGGCTAAAGTATGCTGATTTGACCACTGATAGTCAATCATACTGCCACGAAATCGAACAGAGCCATGAACAACAGCTGATTAACCGAGCATCTGCGCTTGCATTCACCGCTATCATTGGTAACAATGTTCCGGTACCAAAATCTGAGACGTTTAATGGAAGGATTATTCACAATTGAAAACTTGTTCACACTGGGCATGTTGATCATGCTACAAGCGGTTCTAGGCTTTGACAACTTATTATATATCATTATCGAATCTCAGCGTGTTGAGCCGGCGCTCCAGTCTAAATTACGCAAAACAGGCATCTGGCTGGCAGTCGTTTTACGGTTGATATTGTTGTTCGCTTTACTCAAAGTATTGAGCTACTTTACTAACCCGATTTTTACTTTGGGTTGGACAGGTGTTGTCGAAGGCGAGTTCAATTTACGAGCAATTGTGGTATTACTCGGTGGTGTTTTTATTCTGTACACTGCTGTTAAAGAAATATGGCACATGATGTCTTTGGAAGAACACATCAAAGTACAAAAAGAAAAGAAATCAAGTTACGGCAAAGCCTTAGCCTTGATTGTCACGATGAATGCCGTTTTCTCTTTCGACTCGATATTGAGCGCTATGGCGCTAACAAATAACTTCATTATTATGGCCACAGCCATTGTGATTGGCGCTTTACTGATGATTTGGCTTGCTGATACCATCGCTGCTTTTTTACAAAAAAATCGGATGTACGAAGTAATGGGATTGTTTATCTTGTTCATTGTCGGCATCATGCTGTTGTCAGAAGGTGGTCACATTGCCCATTTGAAATTCTTTGGCAATGCCGTCACCCAAATGAGTAAAACTACTTTTTATTTTGTTATTGTCGTTCTGGTAATTACAGAAATTGTACAGTCCAGATACGCGAAAAAACTGTCGCTCAAAAAAGCAGCTCAACAGCCGATAGAGCGTATCGATAGCTAATGACTGAACAACTGATGTTAGTCATTGCCCTGATCGGCATTTTGGGGTCTATTGCGCAATGGTTAGCCTGGTGGCTTAAGCTGCCTTCCATTTTGTTGCTGCTGACCATAGGCATTATTTTGGGACAGTCTTTCATAGGCGTCATTAACCCAGATCAGTTATTTGGCAACTTGTTATTTCCATTCGTGTCACTTGCAGTATCTGTGATTCTTTTTGAAGGCGCCTTAACACTGAAGTTTCACGAAATCAAAGGCCTTGAGTCAGTGGTCAGAAAAATGGTTACAGTGGGCATGCTGGTAACTTGGTTAACTGTTGGTATCGCATCACATTACCTGCTTGAACTTAGCTGGTCACTGGCGCTGCTTTTTGGTTCACTGGTGGTAGTGACCGGACCAACCGTGATCGTGCCCATGCTCAGAACACTCAAACTCAACTCAAAATTGGCCAATGTGCTGCGTTGGGAAGGCATTGTCATAGACCCCCTAGGCGCTTTGCTAGCAGTCCTGGTTTTTCAGTTCATCATGGCATCGCATCAAGGAAATGCAGAATGGGTGGTAGTAATCAAAGCTTTTTTCTGGATTCTTTTCATCGGTAGTTTCTTTGGTGCTTTAGCTGGTGCTTTTTTGGCCTTGATACTTCGACGTCACTGGCTACCTGAATATTTGCATAACGTTTTTGTATTGACTTTAGTGTTTGCTACTTTTGCGACAACCAATGCACTGGCACATGAATCAGGACTATTGGCTGTTACTGTCATGGGCATGTGGCTCGCTAATTGCAAGAACACACCGATTGAAGATATATTGCATTTCAAAGAAAGCCTGACGATTTTATTAATTTCTGGACTTTTTATTATTTTAGCTGCCAGAGCAGACCTAACGCAGTTACTACAATTAGGAGGCTCGGCGATAGCACTTTTCTTTGTTGTCCAATTTGTCGCCCGTCCTTTAAAAATTTTAGTATCAACCTGGGGCTCTGACTTCAACTGGAAGGAAAAAATTGCGCTATCATGGATAGCCCCAAGGGGCATTATAGCCGCAGCCATCTCAGCACTTTTTGCTTTAAGACTCGAACAAGAAGGTGTTCAACAGGCATCCTTGCTGGTGTCCTTGACCTTTATGATAATTATTGGCACAGTGGTTTTTCAATCAGTCACTGCCAGAGTCCTCACTGTTAAACTGGGTGTCGCTAATCCTGAATCCAAAGGTATTTTTATTATCGGCAGCAATCCTGTTGCTATACAGTTTGCTGAAGCACTGAATAAACAAGGTTTTGAAGCCGTTGTTAGTGACTCACATTGGCGTTACATTCGGGAAGCCCGGATGAAAGGCATTAGAACCTATTATGGCAATCCAGTTTCTGAACATGCCGATCATCACCTGGACTTAGTCGGAGTAGGTAAAATGTTGGGATTATCAATGAACAATGATTTGAATCTCTTAGCAGCCAATAGATACAAATCGGAATTTGGCATCGCTAATACCTTCATTCTAAACAAAGAAGAAAAGAACAAAAATAGTGATAAACACAGTGCATCAAAACAAGGTAAAGCTTTGATACTTTTTGATCAAGGCATGACTTATCAAAAGTTAGCCAGCCAACTTGCCAACGAATGGCAGATCAAAACCACCAACCTCACAGAAAACTATCTACTAAAAGACTTAACCAATGACCAACCTGAAGCTGTTTTGCTCTTCGGCATCAACCCATCTGGTAAAGTCTTAAAAGTGATAACTGACCAAAAACAAACCGATTTTCTTAAAGAAGGATGGAAGGTCATGAGCTTAACCAAGACACCAAACGCTTAACCCTGCTGATAACAAATAGACTTTTGACACATCACAAAACTGGCCAAACCAATATAATGAGGTGTCACAAATGACTTCAGATATCTCAAAGGACTTTAGTATTATGGCTACTCATTTTTCTGGAAAATTTATTGAAAATAAGCTAGTGGGAACTCACGAACAATAATCCGGTCAAAGCCAACAACAAAAATAGGGTAAATTATGGAACATAATAAGGAACAACTAACACAACGATTCAAAAACATTCGCGAGGCCATTGGCACCCAAATTTTAGGTCAACAAAAGCTAGTGGATCGTCTGTTAATGTCGTTGTTATCACATGGCCACTTACTGGTCGAGGGTGCACCAGGTTTAGCCAAGACAACAGCAATCAAAGTGCTCTCTGAATGTATTGAAGGTGACTTTCATCGCATTCAATTCACTCCAGATTTGTTACCAGCGGATTTAACAGGCACCGATGTCTATCATGCCCAATCTGCCTCTTTTGAGTTTCAAAAAGGACCACTATTTCATAATTTAGTACTGGCAGACGAGGTCAATAGAGCACCAGCCAAAGTACAATCAGCTTTGCTTGAGGCCATGGGAGAACAGCAAATCACTGTTGGTAAAAATACCTATGACTTACCCCAGCTGTTTTTGGTCATGGCAACACAAAACCCGATAGAGCAAGAGGGTACCTACCCATTACCAGAAGCACAATTAGACCGCTTTTTAATGCATGTCACTATTGATTATCCTGAAGCTGATACCGAACTGGACATACTCAAACTGGCCAGAAAGAAAGATTTAGCCGAAATGAGCCATAAAAGTCCCACTCAAGAGCTTTTATCACAAGCTGATATTTTTGCTGCTCAAAAACATATTTTGAACCTATTTGTCGCAGAGAATCTGGAAAAATATTTAGTTGAATTGATCCTGGCCACCCGGAACCCTGAAAAATATGATCCTCAGCTGGCTGATCAAATTGATTTTGGAGGCTCGCCTCGTGCCACTATTGCACTAGATCGATGTGCCAGAGCACATGCTTTTCTACAAGGTCGTGATCATGTTTTACCTGAAGATATTCATGAGGTGATTCATGATGTCTTACGTCACCGCATCATCTTGTCATTTGAAGCGGAAGCAGAAGGTCTGACAGTTGACCAAGTCATTCACCAACTACTGAAAATTGTGCCTCTACCCTAATGAAAAGCAAGGCAGCCAACCCAGCGACACAAGTGTTGGCCAAAACCATGGTCAATACCCGACATCATGCCAAACAGCTCTCCATGAGCAGAATGAAAAAAGCCTCATCTGCCATTTCTGGGCTGCATGATTCACGTTTTCGTGGTCGAGGTATGGATTATTTGGAATCACGTCATTATCAGGCAGGTGATGATATTCGCAACATGGACTGGCGAGTTACTGCTCGCACTGGTGACCCACACACTAAACTATTTCAGGAAGAACGCGAACGACCAACTTATGTAATTCTTGATTGTAATGCGTCAATGTTTTTTGGTACTCGTAACAAGTTCAAAATTGTTTTGGCTTCAGAAATTGCAGCTTTTCTTGGCTGGTCATCAATACAAAAAGGCGATCGCATTGGGGGGCTGACTTTTGGTATTCATGGTAACCACATCATCAAAGCAAGATCAGGTAAACGTGGCGTGATGGGATTGATGTCACATATTTTGAAAACCACCAAGCGGCAACCTCAAGAACAACAAGCCAATTTAGATGAAGCACTCAAACAAATGCGGACTGTTATTCGACCTGGTAGTTTGGTATTTGTTATCAGCGATTTTCTCAATCTTGGTGAAGATGGTAAACGGCACTTTATTCAACTAAGAAAACACAATGATGTATTGGCCATCAAAATAGCCGACCCTTTTGAAATCAATCATATTCCGGCAGGACGCTTTGGTATTAAACAAACAGTCAACCACCATAGCACCACTCGGATTTTGGACACACGCCAAAGCCACATGCAGCGAAAATTAGCTGATCAACAAGCCACCCATATTGAACAATTAAAATCACAAATCATCAAAGCAGGTGTGCCCATCATTCCTGTCCAAACAGATGATCTCTGGATTAATAAAATAAAAAATGGACTTGCCAATCCAACCCCCGCTTTTAACCATTGGCTCGGAGGCATTCATTAATGCAACAAGCTGTACCTATGCAAATGAATCCTCAAGAGTTGCCTTTGCGAGCTATCCACCTGCCCCCTGAACCGGGATTTTGGCCATTGGCTCCAGGATGGTGGATACTGATTGCATTGTTGGTATTAATCGTATCTGTTCTCTTGATACTGTGGTACCGCCGTCTTAAAAGGCACAGATGCTATCTAACCATTATTTCAGAACTACAGTCCATTACAGATGCTTTCCAAAACAATAATGACCGGAGACAATTACTCACTGATCTGTCGTTATTATTAAGACGATTTGAAAAATATCAGCAGCACAAAGATCAAGCAGTTGCACTGAATGGTCAACATTGGATTGATCATCTGAACAAAAGTCACAAAGGCCAACCATTCAGTCAATGGCAACAACTGCTAACCGAAGGTATCTATCAGTCCGATGTTAGCTTTAATGAAAAAGCATTGATCAAATTGGTTGCCACACACATCAAAGTCGGTGTGATGAAGCCGCAATCAGGAGGCCAGTATGTATAGTCTGGCTTGGCCTTGGGTCTTTGTGTTGCTACCCATTCCATTACTCATTTACCTTCTACCGCGTGTTAAACAATCTATTTTAACTGCTATCGAAGTGCCTTTTCTAAAGCATTTAGTAACCAGTGTACAAAAACATCATTCACAAAATTGGCGCTGGCTATCATTGTTATGCTGGTTGTTAATGCTACTTTCTGCCAGTCGGCCGCAATGGATTGGAGATCCTATTGCATTACCTGTTGAAGGCAGAGATTTAATGCTGGCGATTGACATTTCAGGATCAATGGAACAAAAAGACATGTATATTAACAATCGGGCTGTTGACCGATTGACCGCTGTCAAGAAAGTGGCTGGCGAATTTATAAACCGAAGAGTAGGAGATCGCATTGGTTTGATTCTTTTTGGTGAAAATGCCTACTTACAAGCTCCATTGACTTTTGATCGAGAAACGGTCACTACACTACTTTATGAGGCTGCCATTGGTTTAGCTGGCAAATCAACCGCAATCGGTGATTCAATAGGATTGGCAGTCAAAAAAATACGTGAAATCGAAGAAGGTAATCGTGTTTTGATTGTATTAACTGATGGCCAGAACACCGCAGGAGCGATTGAGCCATTAAAAGCGGCCGAATTGGCTCGGGAAGAACAAGTGAAAATTTATACCATAGGTGTAGGTGCTGAATCAATTATCAGCAATACACTTTTTGGTCAAAGAATGATTAACCCATCGGCTGATCTGGATGAGGTTACCCTAACAAAAATTGCTAAAATTACAGGCGGCCAGTATTTCAGAGCACGTAATTCCGAGGAATTAGAGCAAATATATCAACTACTTGATGAGCTAGAACCGCTGACAAAAGAAGAGCAGTTTTATCGGCCAACAGATGAATTATTTTATTGGCCGCTACTGGGCATGTGGTTATCTTTGGTGACATTTCTGTGGATTAGAAAGGTGGCGTAATGGCTGAATTCAATTGGCAAGCATTTCATTTTTTACGGCCTGAATATTTATGGTTGCTTATCCCTGCAGTACTGATATTGTGGCATTGGCTAGGTGGACCCAAAAGGCAGGATGGCTGGCAAAAACATTGCGATCCTGAATTACTACAAGCCATGCAACTTGAAACTACTCAAGATGGCAGTCGATGGCAATGGTTATATTGGCCAGTAACATTAATTGCAATTATCGCCATAGCTGGGCCTGCCTTCAGACAAATTCCTGTTCCCGTTGTACAAAACCAAGCGGCATTAATTGTCGCCCTGGATGTATCTCGCAGCATGTTGGCTGATGACATCAAACCTTCTCGCTTAGAACGAGCGAAATTCAAAATTCAAGATATATTAACAGAAAGAAAAGACGGTCAAACCGCTTTGGTGGTATATGCTGGTGATGCCTTCGTCGTCACACCTTTAACTAATGATACGGACACCATCACCTCATTATTGGAAGCCATTGAACCTTCCATTATGCCTGTTAAAGGAACCAATACGGCCAAAGCACTGGAGGAATCAGCTGCACTTTTTGCCCAAGCCGGCCTGCCCAACGGCGATATCCTGCTGATTACCGATAGCATAGCCATGCACAAAACAGAAGACACTTTAAACAAAATACATAAACAAAATATCAGAACCCACGTCTTGGCTGTAGGAACCGCTGATGGTGCTCCAATTCCTACGCCAAGGGGGTTTGTCAAAGACATGAGGGGGCAGATTGTAGTTCCTAAAGTCGATTTTAGTTCACTTCAATCTGCAGCATTAGCCGGCGGTGGGCATTTCATCACACTGACCAGCAATGATGATTTTTCTGGTATATTCGACACTAATCAAGACTTAGCAGATGCCTTAGATGATGAAGAAAATTCAACAAATGGTCATTTTATTGATGACGGTCCCTTCTTGGCACTACTGTTACTACCCATGCTGGCATTGCTGTATCGACGCGGACTGATGCTTTGCTTGGCAGCAGGTATGATTTTACCCATAGAACAAAGCCATGCTGTTTCTTGGAATGATCTATGGTTTAATAAAGACCAACAAGCATGGCAAAAACTGCAGAATACTGAACCAGAAGCAGCCCAAAGCCTAGCACTTGACCCGAAACTTCAAGCTGCTGCTGCTTATCACAATAAACAATACCAGAAAGCAGCAGATCTTTATCGTAACCAAGCAAACGAACTAGATAAACACTACAACCAGGGCAACGCTCTGGCACAAGCGGGTAAACTAGAAGAAGCCATAGAAAGCTATGATCAAGCATTAACTATTGACCCTGAAAATGAAGACACTCTATATAATAAAAAGATTGTTGAGGATGCACTGAAACAACAGCAACAGCAACAGCAGCAACAGGACAACCAACAACAAGGAGATCAATCCGACCCTAATCAGCAAGAGCAAGAACAATCCAGCGAGCAACAATCAGAAGCACAATCTGAGCAACAATCTGAACAGGAAAGTCAGGAACAGCAACAACAAGCGCAAAAAGACCAGCAAACGGAAACTGGCGAGGAAAAAGAGCAACTAACAGAAGAACAACAACAAACTCAAGAGAATGAACCACAAGAAGTCGAGTTAACACCTGAAGAACAAGCATTGGACGCAGAAGAAAAACAAGCAATGGAACAGTGGCTACGCAGGATCAAAGATGATCCTGGTGGTCTTTTGCGTCGTAAATTTTTGTATCAATATCATCGTCGAAATAACCAAGGTGATGACTATCAAACAACAGAGGATTGGTAATGAAACAAGTCGTTTTAATGATTTTATTGCTGGCTATAGTTAATGGCAGCCATGCTGAACTTTCGGCTCGACTTGACCGAAATAACATCGTTATGGGCGAATCTGTTACCTTGGAACTCACTTTAGATCGCAGCAGCAACAGCCAACCAGACTTTACCCTCTTAGATGCCGTTTTCCATGTCGGTTCAACTGGTACAGCATCATCCACCCAGATCATTAATGGCGAAGTTAAATCACAAACAACTTGGCAGGTTTTGCTGGTCCCAAAATCTATTGGTTCTCATATCATTCCACCACTGGAAGTTGATGGAGAAAAATCATCACCATTGAAACTCGAAGTCAAAAAACCTGATCCCAATGCCAAAGCCCAAGGTGACATTTTTATTGAAGTCATCCCCAATAAAACATCCGCCTATGTCCAGGAAGAGATTATTCTCACTGTCCGTTTACTCTACGCTATCAACCTCAAAAACGGTGGACTCTCAGATCCCCAGGCTGATGGTCTTATTGTTTCACAAATCAATAAGGGAGCTAATTACACCACACAAAGAGACGGTAAGAGTTACCAAGTTTTAGAGCGAAAATACGCACTATATGCAGAACAATCTGGCCCCTTAGAGCTGAATCCCATCATCTTTGAAGGAGAAGTCACTGATAACAGCCGAAGAAATGCCTACACCATGTTTCAGCGTGGCCGCCCGATTCGCCAAGTATCCCCGATGCTTTCACTGGACATCAAACCCATTCCGAACGCCTTTGTTTCGCAAGCATGGACACCGGCTTCAGATTTGTCTCTATCTGAATCCTGGTCAAAAGGAGAATACAAAGTGGGTGAACCGATCACACGTACTATTCATATTGTGGCTACGGGGTTATCAGAAACACAGCTACCAGAAATTAAGCTACCTCCCATAGAGGGTGCCAAAGTTTATCAGGATAAAGTAGATACCATGACCCGCACCGATGGTGAGCGATTGATCGCCACTAAAACCATCAATTTCGCTATCATTCCTGAACAAGAAGGTGATTTGATCATTCCTGAATTCACCTTAAAATGGTTCAATACAGCAACCGACCAAGGTCAAGAGACTAAGCTCGCAAGTACCCTATTATCAATTGGGGCACCAGAATATAGCAACCCAAACACACAAGTATCTGTTTTGCAGCCTAGCACAACACTTAACGATAAAATACAGCAACCCCAACTGAATCAAGAACTGTCTGCTCAGCCAAGTTTATGGAAATCAATTGCGCTAATTTTTGCCAGTTTGTGGGTAATAACTACCATTTATCTACTACAGCAACTCCGCAGTCACAAGGCACAAACACCTAAGCGAACGCAACCCAAAACCAACCCATTGGATATCAATTTAAAAGCATTAAACCAAGCCACTCCAAGTCGCATACAGAAAACTCTCATCGCCTGGTGGAATCAGCAGCATGAACAACAAGTCACCAACCTCAGTCAAATAGGCAAACAAATAACCCACCCTGAAGCTAAAAAATCAATCGACCAACTACAACTGGCACTCTATCAAAAAGCAGGTAATGATTTAAAGATTGACTGGTACAAACTGGTCAAAAGTGGCGCCTTTGATTTAAAACAAAGCAAAACTTCTGAACCCATTGGCTTACCAACACTGTATCATTAGCCTAAGGGGCACCTCTATTAATGAAGTGCCCTAAAGACCTTTGCACAACTTAAGTAGTCGAACCTGAAAAATGCATAAGCTATTGTTATATAATATAAATTTATCACAATATCCATATTTTTTCGACCAGAAAACAAGTGTTTCAATGCTTTTTTCCGGTCGACGGTGTGGCACAAGGACGTGCCACCTTGAGCCGTTAGGCTCAAGTAAGGTCAAAAAACATCAGCAAAATCACACTTTTGCGCTTAAGTGTTTTTTGACCGATGCTGGAAAAGGCCAGGAAGGACTTTTTCAGGACTGACTAATTAAGGGTGGTCTATCGTTATTCACATATTAAACTGATTAGATTAGCGGGACTGATCATTTGGTTCAGCCTTTCGGTTCCGTTATTCCTGCATTTTGAAATTTTTAACTCACCATTTATTGTTTACTTGAGCGCCCATTTAGGCTTTGGTTTGGTTTTTTGGGCGATTACCCATAACATAGGCCAAATAAGTTTCAAATTAAAAGCTTGGGCATCAGTTTCACTCTTGGCTTTTGTCGTGATATTGATTGATCAGGTAACAAACAGTGCCATTGGGATTGTTTATGCTTTGATCATTTCAGTTTTGTTACCTTGGTTTTTTTCTATTAAAGAATCACTGTCAATCCTTCTAGCTATTAATATACTGTTGGCACTCCAATTTCAATTCATTGGAGAAATAAGTAGTAATCCATTGGTTCATTACATGTTATTTTTTGTTTATTTAGGTGCTTCTGCTTTTTCATTCATTATTTCATTGGTAGCCTTTCGACAACAGAATGCCAAAGAAGAATTACGAATGCTTAACACTGAGTTGAGGGCAACACAAGTTTTGTTAGCTGATTCATCAAGAATTAATGAAAGGCTACGAATTTCCAGAGAGTTGCATGATCTGATCGGTCACCATCTCACCGCATTGACTTTAAATCTAGAAGCCGCATCACATATGACGGAAGGAAAACCACAGAGTTATGTTAAGAAAGCCCATTCCATTGCCAGACTGTTATTATCAGATGTTCGAGAAGTAGTCGGACAATTCAGGCAGGCGGGCACCCTCGATTTAGGTCAAGCAGTTAGTGAGTTGTTGGCAGGGCTTCCATCATTGAAAGTTAGGTCGGAAATTCCTGATGAATTCTTAGTGGAAGATCCCAAATGTGCACAAACGATTCTTCGTTGTACTCAGGAATTAATTACTAATACCATGAAACACGCGCATGCCAGTGAAATTTTTGTCAAACTAGAAAAAACGAATCATGCGATTATTCTGGAAGTCAAAGATAATGGTGTCGGTCTAAAAGGTTTTAAAGCTGGTAACGGCTTAACTGGTATTACAGAACGCGTTAAAATGCTGAATGGTAACGTAACATTTACGTCGAATGGTGGTACTCAGACAGTTTTGACATTTCCATATTAGTGAGGATTTATGATTAAAGTATTATTGGTTGATGATCAGAACTTGGTCAGACAGGGTGTTCAAGCTTTATTAGATATTGCTGAAGAAATTGAGGTAATTGGTGAAGCTAAAAGTGGACAAGAGGCATTAGAAATGGTTCCTAAACTTAATCCTGATGTCATGTTGCTTGATATGCGCATGCCTGGTATGTCGGGATTGGATGTATTGCATGAACTATCAAAAAGTAAAGATCTGCCACCGACTATTATTCTGACTACATTCGATGATGAAGAATTAATTTTGGCTGGTGTTAAAGCTGGAGCCAAAGGTTATCTGCTAAAAGACGTGCCATTAGAAGAGTTAGTTGATGGCATTAAGCAAGTGGCAGGTGGTAAAACGATTGTCAGACCACAAATTACCAAACGTATTTTGGACTCAGTTGAGGGGTTAAAAAATGAATTTGTTAGCTTTGAAAGACCTGAACCATTGACTAATCGAGAAACTGAGATCTTGCGCTTAATGGCAGGTGGTTATAGTAATAAAGAGATTGCTAACTCGATCTTTGTTGCAGAGGGGACAGTCAAAAATCATGTATCAAATATACTCTCAAAATTAGGTGTCCGCGATCGGACCAGAGCGGTTCTTAAAGCATTGGAATTGGGGCTGATTTAAATGTTGGAATATGAACTGAAAACAGCAACCAAACCGGAATGGGCTGAAGTAGCAAAATCAAATTTTGATAGTTTTTTGAAAGATCATGCAGCATGTGAAAGAAAAGCAGCTTCATTGGCTATGTCGATGGTTCAGCATTACCCTGATAAACCAGAGCTTATACGTGGCATGATTGATTTAGCGATAGAAGAAATGGCCCATTTTCGAGAAGTGATGAAAATCATGCTTGATAGAGGGTTACAACAAGATAATGATGAAAAAGACCCTTATATTAATCAGCTACTCAAACATGTCAGAAAAGGATCGGATGTCTATCTATTAGACAGGTTACTGATTTTTAGTATTGTTGAACGTCGGGGACATGAACGCTTTTATTTAATGGGAGAAGTATTAGAAGATCCGAAAATGAAAGATTTTTATATGCGATTGGCAAAAGCTGAACACCGACACTATACTTTGTTCATGAAGTTAGCACATCAATATTTTGATGCTGATATCGTCCTCGAACGTCTAGATCAATTGCTTAATATTGAGGCTGAGATTGTTAATCAATTGCCATATCGTGCAGCAGTACATTGAAAAAAAATTCCATTGAGCAATACTTAAGCAAATATAGTCACGCCATAAAAGAGATTCAAATACCTGCTGATTATCATTGGCAAGAAGTACTTATATTGCCAATTTGTGGGGAGGATACTTCATGTGTACAGCGGTTATTACAACATCAAAGTAACCAAAAATTTTTACTGATCATAGTAATTAACAGACCTGAATCACATATCAAATCCGAGCTATGGAAAGGATATAATATTAAATTAATCAAATACTTGAGCCATAAATATCAAGTGAGTTATCAGTGGAAGGCTCATACCTTGTTCTATGCTGGACAACATTCGTTATTACTTTTAAATTTTAATGATCAACCTTTTATGAAAAAGCAAGGCGTTGGATTAGCTCGCAAGATAGCTGCTGATACGGCTTTGATGTTGACATATCAAAATAGAATTAAAAGTCAATGGATTCACAGTACTGATGCTGACACTATTTTACCAATTGATTATTTTCAAGCGAGTCAGAAAGCCAGAAAAGCAGTGGCATTAAGCTTTCCTTTTGTGCATGTTGCTAGGAATCAGCTGATGCAACGTTTACAAACTATATATGATTTAAAACTCAAATATTATCAATGGGGAATGCAACAAATAGGTGTTGCTTATAATTACATCCCTCTGGGCAGTGCGTTAGCCTTTAATGCAAGTGCTTATGCTCAAGTGCGTGGATTTCCATTGAAAAATGCGGGTGAAGATTTTTATCTTTTGAATAAATTAGCCAAAATAGGGCAGGTGGTTCAACCAGAAATGTCACCTATACTCATTGACAGCCGATTTTCTGATCGTGTGCCTTTTGGTACTGGGCCTGCATTAAAAAAATATCACGATAACAATGAAGAAGCATTGTATTACAATCCTGAAATATTTTTCATCGTCAAGCGGTGGCGTAATACATTACTATCACAATATACTAACTCTCATGTGTTTGATGAGACTGATGAAGATAGACAGCGACTGAATGATTTTTGGTCTTGGACAGAAGTCTTTAGAAAAAATAGAACACAAATTAAATCTGAGCAACGGTGGCAACAATTCATCCACGAATGGCTTGATGCATTTAAGCTACTTAAATCAGTTCACCACTTGCGTCAGTGGTACCCAGACGTACGACAAAACCAGATTCCATTTTTATAACCCGACCTAAAAAGCTGAAAATCTGTTTTTCAGAGTCAATGAAAACAGTCGTCAAACACTAACAAAAGTTCATTTTTTTGGAACAGCAATACTTTCACTATTTCACGAAGATTATTTAGTCGAGCCTGAAAAATGCATAACTTAATTGTTAACTATCAAGAGTTACTTCAATTTTGCACATTTTTTCGACCAGGAAACAGGTGTCACGATGCATTTTTATTCGCCGCTTCCATGCGGCTCTCAGGCTAACGTGAAAAAGTTTTCCAGAAAC
>JAUIGR010000097.1 GCA_030430025.1 Gammaproteobacteria bacterium | reverse complement strand
ACAAACCATCGGTGTTGTTGTGCAATGCCAAATTGCACTTGGCTAAAAAGAACTGGGACAAGGCCGAAAGCCTGTTATTGGAGTTGCTGAAATTCGCACCGAGTGCCGAAGTGCACCAAATGTTGGGGCTGATATACCATGAGCAAAATCAGGGCATTCAAGCATTGGATCATTATAAAGCGTCGTTGTCACCCAACAGCCAATCCATCCAGGTCATTGAGGACAAATCATCAGAATAACCATCAACCCAAAATTGTTTGTCGCAGCGCTGGGAATTTGGTTTTACTATTTTTACCTCTGTAAAAGGTCTCTAACAAATTCCTAAATTCTTGTTAACAAGATTTTAAAGAGTCTCCCTGTAATATTTAGCACAAATAATAACTATGAGGAATACCAATGAAAAAAGGGATAGTTACCTTCATCTTTTTAATGTTCTGTTTTAATCTGCTGGCAGTCAATATCAGCAACACAGGCTACGGCCAAGCCATCATTTTGCCGTACTATACCGTCAACAATAACTTAAACACCTATGTGACAGTTAATAACTCAACAGACGATGTCAAAGCAGTTAAAGTTCACTTTCGCGAAGGCAAGGAAGGCCATGCAGTGCTTACTTTCAATTTGTATTTAGCACCACAAGACATTTGGGCGGGCGGCATCATACCAACTGTTTCGACCATTCCTGGTCATACAAGCGAACAGTCAGCTAAGCTCATCAGTGTTGACTCTTCATGCACGCCTTTTTTAAATCCAACTGGTCAGGAGTTTTTGCCCTACGAATTTGAGGCCGAATCTGATGACACCAATTTGGAACGTGCGAGAGAGGGTTTTATTGAAATCATTGAAATGGGGGTGTTAGACCCCAATTCTGAGTTAGGGCAAGCAGCCTTGTTCCTAAATGGATCTGGAGGAATACCTCAAAACTGTGCAGCTTTGGAAGAAGCCTTTATTAATGGTGAGTGGTCTGGAAATGACAATAACAGTTTGTATAATGAACAAATACTACCCGCCACAGGCGGTTTATCAGCCGAGACGTCTGTGATTGATGTAGCTGAAGGTGCATTTTTCCCTGTTCCGGAGGTTGCTTTTGAGCATTTTTATCCTGCTGAAAGTATTTATCACACACTACCAGGTAATACTGCAGTGCCCTCTTTAGCAGAGGCTGATACCAGTTCTTTAATTTTGCATAATGGTGAAGTGGTGGCATCAGAATGGCAATCTGGCTATCAAGCCATCAGTGCTTTGTTGAATAAACACCAACTTGAAACGTTCTATGATGTTGAACCTGCGATTGCAGGTAAAACAGAAGTGGTACTTTCCTTTCCAACCAAAAGGTTTTACCAAAATGAGGAGGCACCATTTGGTTTAAACGATGCCAATAACACTGAGTCCGGCTGTGTGACCTACAATAAATACTCATTCGACCGCAATGCTGATATTTCCTGCGATGAGTGGGGAATTTGCTGGGCCAAACAACAGAAACTAACGCCTTTGCCCCCCCCGCCAAATTATCAGTTGTGTCATGGTATCCACACTTTTCAACATGTAGGAGAGTTTGAAGAGGGCAATGAACAACCAACTTCAATCCTGGGTTCACAGTATTTCGAGTACCGTGATGTGAGGTCGTTCAATTCTGGCAAATTACAGCTGTCATTTTTGCAACAAAGCACCTCTGAGAATCAACATGTCTATACAGGTTTGCCAGTGATAGCGATGTCATTTCAAAGGTACACCAATGCCGGAGCGGCGCAAGGTTTGCTGGCTCAATACGGTGCCAGCACCCCCGCACGTTATAGCCGCATAATCACTACCGACTAATTAGTCGTCCTTGAAAAAGTCCATCCTGACCTTTTTCAGGTTCAACTAATTATCTGAAGACCTGGTGGCAATCCGTTTTTTAAACGCCTCCAGGTCTTCTTTTCTTTCCGCGTAACGATCAACCAAATGGTCTTTGATGTCTCGGGTCAATAAAGTGAATTTGACCAGTTCTTCCATCACATCAACAATGCGATCATACAAAGAAGAAGGCTTCATGCGATTGTTGTCATCAAATTCCAGCCAGGCTTTGGGTACTGATGATTGGTTAGGAATGGTTAACAGACGCATCCAACGGCCCAAAACTCGCAATTGATTCACCGTATTGAACGATTGTGATCCACCATTGACCTGCATTACCGCCAAAGTTTTTCCTTGAGTGGGTCTGACCGAACCTACCGATAACGGAATCCAATCAATCTGTGATTTCATGATGCCAGTCATGGCACCATGTCGTTCTGGCGAACACCAAACCATGCCCTCACTCCATTTAACCAATTCATGCAATTCCTGCACTTTGGGATGAGAGCCATCATCACCATCAGGTTGTGGTAAACCTCTGGGGTCAAAGGTTTTGGTCTCTGCACCAAAATACTGCAAAATACGCGTCGCTTCCTCTGTGGCCAATCGACTGAATGAGCGCTCACGCAATGAGCCATACAGCAGTAAAATCTTAGGTGCATGATCAGATATTTGATTGTTGAATAAAATATCTAGATCAATCGGCTTGATACTTTCAGTATCGATATTGGGTAATGAATGTTCCATACTAAACTCGTCATTCCCGCGTAGGCGGGAGTCTTCTCAAAAAATCAAAATCACTCAAACCAATGCCTGGTCCGATTGGCAAAAGCCACCAGGGACAACATTACGGGCACTTCCACCAAAACGCCTACCACTGTTGCCAAAGCAGCACCTGAATTCAAGCCAAACAAAGAAATGGCCACTGCTACCGCCAGTTCAAAAAAGTTTGAAGTACCAATCATACAAGCCGGCGCAGCAATCTCATGTTTTAAGCGCATGCGTTTGGCGATGAAATACGCGATAAAGAAAATACCATAAGTTTGAATCAACAAAGGAATGGCTATCAATGCAATGGCGGTAGGCTGATTGATGATTTTTTCCGCCTGAAAACCAAACAACAAAACCACGGTTGCCAATAGTCCAATGATTGACCATGGCTTCAACACTGTTAACAAACCTTCAATGCGGTTGTGCATCAATTTGCGGGTCAAAGCACCGGCAACCAAAGGCAATAACACATACAACACCACTGAAAGCACCAAGGTTTCCCAAGGGATTTCAATGTCATTGATGCCCAACAGAAATGCCGCAATGGGCGCAAAGGCAAAAATCATGATGACATCATTGACCGAAACTTGCACCAGGGTGTAATTAGGATTGCCTTTGGTTAATTGCGACCACACAAATACCATCGCTGTACAAGGCGCCACACCTAAAAGAATCATCCCTGCGATGTACTCATTGGCTGTTTGTGGATCGACCCAAGCAGCAAAAACCACTTTGAAAAACAAGTACCCCAATGCTGCCATGGAAAATGGTTTAATCAGCCAATTAATCACCAAAGTCAAAACCAAACCCCGAGGATTTTTTCCCGAATCTTTAACCGCAGCAAAATCAACCTGCACCATCATCGGATAAATCATCACCCAAATCAGCACCGCCACCACCAGATTCACATGGGCATACTCTATCGCCGCAATATGCTGAAAGATGGCTGGAAAAAAATTACCCAACACCACCCCAGCAACAATACACAAACCGACCCAAACCGATAAATACCTTTCAAATAATCCCATAATCTATGTCCCATCATCCCCAAAAACGTCATTCCCCAAAAAACAGTCATTCCCGCGCAGGCGGGAATCTCCAAATGAACTTGTCAACACCCCAAAATATCGTCGTACCGGCGTAGGCCGGTACCCAGTGTCTTTCAATGGTTTAAAACAACTCAACCATTCACAATCCGATAAATCATCATGAAAACATAACCCAAAGCCGCAAAAATAATCCACAAAGCCCACAGCCAACTCTTTAAGGTCACCCAAACCAACGACCAGTAAATTTCAGGCTGTTGAAAAAAGTCCTTGGGATCCAACCAGGTAGCCAACATCGAAAGCACCAAAGCCAACCCAAAAGCAATCAACAACAACATCAACAGTTGTTTAAAAGTTAACTTAAAGCTCACTTAACACCTCATCTATTTGTTCCACAAACTCCTTAATCTCATCCCTGACCCTGCGATAACAATCCAACTGGCTTGCTTCATCAGCAAAAGCCAAAGCCATCTTCGGCGGATCATCAAACCCCACATGAATAACCTGAGCATTTCCCGGAAAAAAAGGGCAAGTTTCATGGGCATGACCACAAACCGTGATCACATAATCCAAAGGTTGATCATCAAATTCAGACAACAATTGCGACTTATGGCCAGAAATATCGACACCCACTTCAGCCATCACCTTAACCGCATTGGGATTCAAACCATGGGTCTTAATACCTGCAGAAAAAGCATTGAACCGATCGCCATGCAAATACCGCAACCAACCCTCAGCCATCTGCGACCGACAAGAATTCCCCGTACATAAAAACAATATAT
>JAUIGR010000040.1 GCA_030430025.1 Gammaproteobacteria bacterium | reverse complement strand
AAAAAGTTGCAGTTTTTCGAGGACTGCATTTTAACTGATACTGACCTCAACACAAAAGCTGTTTAACTCCAGTTCTATGTCTTATTCCAGAATTCTCATGAGACCAGGTTAATAACTAAAAAGCGACATTCAATGTGTATAATCGCCCTCTTCAAACATGACATTCTCCTTAAAAATGTACAAGTCAAAGCTAGAGATTTCTGACAAGCGGTGGTTATACAAAGGCTTCCGTATCTAATCAATTACCCATCAAAACCATCAGTATAGATTTGATCTAACTCAAAACAACTTTTTATCGCAAAGTCATCAATATACCAACCTTCAGTACCGATACTGATATCTGTGCCCAGCCTGAATCGGAATTGAAGTGTCTGCGCGTTAATAAAAGGACTCAGATCAACTACGGATTCAGTCCATTCAGGCTGGTGATTAACCCATGCAAAGTACTCACTCAAAACGTTATCAGTTATTTGTAGTTGACCATTATAGCCATTAGCTAAAAAATAAACGCCAAAAACTTGAATGAATGCACTACCATCAATTGATACTTCTAAGATACCACCATCAATTTCATTGTTCTCAGCTTCAAAAATATACCTATGCCAAAAATGTAAAGAGAGTGGTTCTTGTGTTATTGGCATAGCAATGACTGGAGATATCAATGTTTGATCTGATGCATAAGGTAAAGCCTCTGCATGTACGGAGTAATTACCCGAGTTTGATTCAGAACCATTGATTGCCCAGGTTACAT
Organism: Gammaproteobacteria bacterium; assembly: GCA_030430025.1. Taxonomy (GTDB): domain Bacteria; phylum Pseudomonadota; class Gammaproteobacteria; order Xanthomonadales; family Marinicellaceae; genus Marinicella. Next base: position 24,777 of record JAUIGR010000040.1, on the reverse strand, counting down.
CACTATCATTGAGACCTTCAGTTGTCCAGCCCGTGGAGCCTGACTCAAAATCTTGTTCATGATAAGTGACTGTACTTTGGGGGGGACAATAAAAATCGCCGGCATATGTTGTGCTCGAGAGTAATAAAACAAACAAAATACAGATTAAACGGGGGTTCATAATAGCACCTGTCAATTGTGGTTATAATTACGTGGGATTTTAGATTCTAATTTCACACACTACCTGACTAATTATCTTACCTTAGATCTTGATCTGAGTCGAGTACCTTAATGACCCTTATTAATAGATTTTGGTTTATTGAAGGTATGAATTGTTTTAGGATCGCTTTAAATGATTGTGATCAATCAAAGTGAGGCACCTCTATTAATGAGGTGACCTTAACTAACATTTTTTGTCATCAAATGATGAGTGTGACTATAAGATCTAGAGGCCTAAGGGACATCGTAGATATACTTACAAGGTGATCATCCATTTACTACAGGTAATTTCTGACCCAACAGGCAAAATCTCAGTTTTAAGCAGAGAAAAACTTAGGATTAGTAAGAAAATACCGAATTTGTACCGAAGAAATTTAACCCCCCATTTTGAACTGAGGTCAAAAAGCATCAGCAAAATCACACTTTTACATTTAATTGTTTTTTGACCTTTGCTGAAAAAGCCCAGGATGGACTTCATCATAACTACTACTTACAACAGCGGCCGCATTGTCAAAAACCTCTCAGGGTAGCCGATATTTACCATATTCATAAGCCCATGAACTGAATTGGGCATAGGCCAGTGCAATATCATCAAAATGACAAGTTACTGGTTCAGCATTGACATCAGCATCTTTGAAACACACAGGGGCTTTTTGTGGTTGCAGCACCACTAATTCTTGATCATTCATATAAGCCTGATTATCACCATACTGCATCAGTACCCGGTTTCTTCTTTGCACTCGATTATTAGTCAAGTCGAAACCCAACATTGGGTGTACCGAATCAATACCGATCAATGATAAGAGTGTGGGAGCTAAATCAATTTGGCTCACTAACCGGCTATCGTTTCTTGGATTGACCTCACTGCCTATGATAAATCCTGGAATATGGAAACGCTTAACAGGTACCAACTGTTCACCTTTTACTCGAGCATCATGGTCAGCCACCACCAAAACCACAGCTTTTTCAAAAAAATGGGCTTGCTCCAATTGAGCTAAAAATTGACCTAAGGCAAAATCAGCGTACTTAACGGCATTATTAACTGTCGCTTTGTTTGGATCATGCAGCTTTATTTTCCCATCTGGAAATTCAAAGGGTGTATGATTACTAGAAGAAAAAACCAAAGTGAATTGAGGTTGGTCTGCACCTTGTTCAATATGTTCCCAAGTTTTAGCAAACAAATCTTCATCACTGACGCCCCATGTGCCAGTAAACTCAGGTGAAAGATAATCATTTTGATCAATTACCTGGTCAAAACCATTAGCCAGAAAAAAACCTTTCATATTATCAAAATGACTCTCTCCTCCATAAATGAAAGTACTTTGATATCCCTCTTTCGATAATAACTGAGCCAAAGTGAAAAAATTCGACTGCGCATTTGGCAACTTTAAAACAGACCTGGCTGGAGAAGGTGGAAAACCCGTGACTATGGCTTCTAGGCCCCTTGCTGACCGCGTACCAGTGGCATACAGCTGCTCAAAAAACCAAGAACGGCCTTGCCAACTATCAATATTTGGCGTCACACCTACTCCACCCAAACTACCAACAAACTGTGCGCCTAAACTTTCCTCAACTACAATTAATAAATCTTTGGGCCGATGCATTTTTGTCTGTGTCTTTTGATAGTGTACAGTGGGAAGATCAGGTACATCAAAGCTCACATCTGCACCTAGTTCTGCTCTTAAAATTGACAACATATCCTGTTCAGCAATACGACCATATTGTCGAGCAACATCAGCTTCATTCTTCATTGCATACAGCGCTTGTAATGTTGAATATGTAGAATTCAGTGCCAACTTATTTAATAAATCATCATGGGAAAAAGCCACCATTGCCGCATTAATAGGACGATGTTGTAGCCCAGATCGACCCGCTAACACCAAAACCGGTATCAGTACTAGAGTCAATAATAAATATTTCATGTCCCTAGTACGAGTATCTATCAAAGGCCTGCACAACCACTGTTTCCAACTAATGACACCAATTGTCCACATAATCAGCATGATCATCAGAGTCACACCAAGATAGCCACTGATCACCATACCCCAAATTTCTTTTGGATTGCCTAAATATTCAAAAAACAATCGATTCGGTCGCAAACCATACTCACTGATAAAAACAGGAGTCAACAATTCCATGAAAAGCAAAACCATAAACCAAAACCAACACCATCTTTGAATAATCCGAATCACCCAGACCTGCCAATTAGCACCCAACAACACGGTAAACCAATAGATCACAACAGGCAGTAAAACCAGGTAACTTAACACGCTTAAATCAATCCTTAAACCACCAAACAAAACATTAACCACATCATTCAAAGAAGTCAGATGTGGATGCTGCCATATCATCAAGCCCACCCTAAATAAGGTTAACAATGCTATACTGAATACCATGAATTGAAGAAGGTATTTAACTAAATTGAATGGCACTGAGATTCCTCAACAAAGAAAAGTTACAATTTTCTTTGTTGACTTCATCACTCACTATAGACATTCGTCCTTTTAATTAAAAAAATTCATGGACATTTGTCCATCTTTAACAAGATCATCATAATCATGAAACATAAGACAAATAACCAACAATTGATTCTCTTATCGATAGCACAATTTTTCATCTTTATCTTAATAATGATAGATATATACGATGACTACAAAAAAGACAGCTCTATACAGCATATCAGTATTGAGTTACTACTGTCTGGTTTAGCTATGGTCACTTTGTTGTTTTTAGCCAAGGAATGGTACAGAAAAAACAAGCAATTAAAACAAGCCTTCCAACAAATCAATGAACAATCAGAAACACTACATCGACAAAGTCAAAAGCTACAACAAGCAAAAAAAGATTTTCAGCAAAATATCAAAGATCAGTTCAAAGAATGGCAACTCAGTCAAACTGAACAAGCCACAGCTCTCTTACTCATTAAAGGATTAAGTCATGCAGAAATCGCAAATATTAGGTCTCTACAGGAAAAAACAATTCGCCAACAAGCATCTCAAATATATCAAAAAGCCGACTTACCTGGCAGATATGCATTAGCTGCCTGGTTTCTTGAAGATTTTTTGTAAATAGTCAACTCTGAAAAAGTCCATCCTGGCCTTTTCCAGCATCGTTCAAAAAAACACTTAAGCGCAAAAGTGTGATTTTGCTGATGTTTTTTGACCTTACTTGAGCCTGATGGTTCAAGGTGGCACTCCCTGTGCCACACCATCGACCATAAAAAAGTTTCTGGAAAACTTTTTCACGTTAGCCTGAGAGCATCGTGACACCTGTTTCCTGGTCGAAAAAATGTGCAAAATTGAAGTAACTCTTGATAGTTAACAATAAGTTATGCATTTTTCAGGTTCGACTAAATAAACAGGTTAACTGTTTTTTGATATCACGCTAATAAGCAACATATGACTATCAATTTAAAATAACTTGGTTCAAGTCGTAAAAACCGGGCAATTTACCACTGACCCAATGAGCCGCTTGTAATGCACCTTGAGCAAAAACACTGGGATTATTGACTGAATGCTCGATCAAGATATTTTCATCATCCAGTTGACAATTGACCGAGTGAATACCTGGTACTTCGCCTTGACGAACCGATTCAATTTTAACATCACCTAGCTGAAACTCATTATCAGAGTACTTAATCATTTTACCCGATGAATCCAATACTTGTGCCAAACTGATCGCAGTTCCAGAAGGCGCATCTTTTTTATGAATATGATGTGTTTCCTTGATAGAAAAAGTGGCTTTGCTGTTGAACTGTTTGATGATTTGCAGCATATTTTTCAAAATCTGAACATTCAATGAAAAATTACTGGTCCACATCATCGGAATGAACTTTGAAGCATGACTGATGCGATCGAATTGTTGTTGATTTAAACCTGTAGTACCACTGACCATGGCCGTGTTACTCAAGACACAAAAATCAATCAACTCATCAATTCCATCTGCTGAAGAAAAATCAATCAGAACATCAGCCTCAGTACCATCAGTTTCATAACTGGCCAAAATATTTAATGTCCCTATACCTGCAATTTCCCCTAAATCATCTCCTAAAGCTGAACTATTCTTAGAAACCAATCCCGCCAATAGTTCACAACCTTGGTCATGATGTATCATTTTAATCAGACGCTGGCCAATCCGCCCAGTTGCTCCTGCTACAATGATTTTGATCGGTCTAATTACCATCTCAAATCAACCCGTCATCTTATCAAGAAAAGATTTGACGTTATCAAACCACCCTTTCTTTTTCGGGTTATTTTTATCTCCAGAGTCTTTGATGGTTTCATCCAATTGTTTAATCAAATCTTTTTGTTCAGAAGATAAATTAATAGGAGTTTCTACAATGACTTTACAGTGTAAATCACCGACACTGTGAGAGCGAATCGACTTGACGCCTTTACCACGCAATCGAAATTGTTTACCCGATTGTGTTTCTGTTGGCACTTTCAACTTCACCTCACCTGTTAAAGTAGGTACCAAAATTTCACCACCAAGACAAGCTGTGGCAAAATCAATCGGCATTTCACAGTATAAATGGTCACCATCTCGAACAAAAATTTTGTGTGGCAATACATTAATGTCGACATATAGGTCACCAGCAGGCCCGCCTTGTGGACCGGCTTCACCTTTACCTGAAAGTCTGATGCGATCACCTTGATCAACACCCGCAGGAATTTTAACATTCAACCGTGTATTTTCTTTGCGACGCCCTTGGCCACCACAATGGCCACAAGGATTTGAGATATTTTGTCCTTTACCATGACAATCAGGACAGGTTTGTTGAACTGAGAACATACCCTGTTGCATACGAACCTGGCCAATACCACCACAGGTAGAACAAGTCGATGTTTTGCCGTCTTTCGAGCCAGTACCATGACATGGATCACAAGATACCATAGTAGGAATATTAATTTCTTTACTGATACCCTGAATGGCTTCCTCCAACTCAACAGTCATTTCTATTTGGACATCACGTCCCCTTTGAGGACCCTGGCGTCTTCTACTACTACCACCAAATATATCACTGAAAATATCACCAAATATGTCACCAACATCGCCTTGAAAACCTCCTCCAAAACCACCAGGACCTCTTCCACCTTGCCCTGAAACAGCATCAAAACCATATTGATCATACATTTGACGCTTTTGTTCATCTTTTAAAATTTCATAAGCCATCTGCGCTTCTTTAAATTTATCTTGCGCAGTCGGATCATCAGCATTTCGATCAGGGTGATATTTCATTGCTGTCTTTTTGAAGGCTTTCTTGATTTCTGCTTGGGTTGCTGATTTGCTAACACCTAAAATTTTATATAAATCTTTTTGCGCCATAATTCAGTTTCATTCATCTAAAAAAACCGCCACAGATAACTCTGCGGCGGTATACTATGGCTGCTATATTCAGCCAATATTACTTACGTTTTAACCAGACCACTGACAATAATTCTTATCAACACAAGAAGAAAGCGAAAGTCTGATCGCTTTTACTTTTTATCGTCAACTTCCTCAAATTCAGCATCAACAACATCATCAGACGAAGATGACTCCGCACTGGCATCGCCACCCTCACCCTGCTGCCCTTGCACAGACTGTGCTGCCTTTTGCATCACCGGTTGAATGGCTTGTTGCAAGTTATTATTAGCAGTTTCTATCGCAGCTTTATCATCACCTTTGGCTGCTGCTTCCACTGCTTCAATAGCGGTTTCAATCGCTGATTTTTCACTTTCCTCGATGATCTCTTTATGCTCATCTAACATTTGCTTCGCTGAATGTGCCATGGCATCAGCACTGTTTCTCGCCTGTGCTAACTCATGGAATACTTTATCTTTTTCGGCATTCAACTCAGCATCTTTAATCATCGCCTCAATTTCTTCATCAGACAATCCTGAGCCTGCTTTGATCTCAATGCGTTGCTCTTTACCTGTTGCTTTGTCTTTAGCTGACACATGAATAATACCATTGGCATCAATATCGAAAGACACTTCGATCTGAGGGACACCACGTGGCGCCGCTGCAATGCCTTCGAGATTGAACTGCCCTAATGATTTATTGGCACTGGCTACTTCACGTTCACCTTGCAAGACATGTACAGTCACAGCTGACTGGTTATCATCAGCAGTAGAAAATACCTGTGATGCCTTGGTAGGGATGGTAGTGTTCTTTTCAATCAATTTAGTCATTACACCACCCAGGGTTTCAATACCCAGAGACAACGGCGTTACATCCAACAACAACACATCTTTGACATCACCGGAGAGGACACCACCTTGTACAGCAGCTCCCATGGCCACAGCTTCGTCAGGGTTGACATCCTTACGTGGTTTTTTACCAAACGTTTGTTCAACAATCGCTTGTACAGCAGGCATACGTGTTTGCCCACCGACTAAAATCACATCTGAAATTTCGTTCAAAGAAATACCAGCATCTTTGATGGCTGTTTCACATGGTGTCACTGTTCGTTTAATCAAATCACCAACCAATGCCTCTAGTTTCGACCGAGTGATCTTGATATTCATGTGTTTAGGACCAGTAGCATCTGCTGTAATATACGGCAGGTTCACTTCTGTTTGATCTAATGATGACAATTCAATTTTTGCTTTTTCAGCTGCTTCTTTCAAACGCTGCAGAGCCAATGGGTCATTTTTCAAATTGACACCTTGTTCTTTATTGAATTCTTGCACCAGATAATCCATGATGCGATTGTCAAAATCTTCACCGCCCAAAAATGTATCACCATTGGTCGCTAACACTTCAAACTGTTGCTCACCATCAATATCAGCGATCTCAATGATGGAAATATCAAAAGTACCACCACCGAGGTCATAGACAGCAATCGTACGATCACCACCTTTCTTATCCATACCATAGGCTAAAGCAGCTGCAGTTGGCTCATTGATAATGCGTTTTACTTCCAACCCTGCAATCTTTCCAGCATCTTTAGTCGCCTGACGTTGCGAGTCATTGAAGTATGCAGGTACTGTAATCACCGCTTGTGTCACTTCAGACCCCAGATAATCTTCAGCTGTGGCTTTCATTTTTTCCAAAATTCGAGCTGAAATTTCTTGTGGCGCCATTTTTTTGCCGCGAACTTCAACCCAAGCATCACCGTTGTCTGCACCGATAATTTTATAGGGCACAATATCTTGGTCTTTTTTCACCACATCCTCGTTGATCTTACGACCAATCAGACGCTTAATGGCGAATAATGTATTTTCAGGGTTAGTGACCGCTTGTCGTTTTGCAGATTGACCCACCAATGTTTTGCCTTCATCTGTAAAGGCCACAATCGATGGTGTGGTGCGGTCGCCTTCGGCATTTTCAATCACTTTGATGTCTTTGCCTTCCATAATGGCAACACAAGAATTTGTGGTGCCTAAGTCGATACCAATCACTTTTGACATGATAAAATCCTCTTAAAATTTAAATATTTTTAACTGTTTTGTATGTGAGGTCAGTTGCGCTTTTTTTCAAGTTCAAGCAGCCACCACCACCATTGCTGCACGCACCACGCGATCATTCAGCAAGTAACCTTTTTGGAACACATTAATCACCGTGTTCTTTTCATGATCAGGAGAAGGCACCATGCTCATGGCTTCATGCTTCTCTGGATCAAATTTTTCGCCTATAGGATCAATGATTTCTATGCCATTATCTTCAAGCACTTTGGCAAATATTTTTTGGGTGTTTTGGGTACCCTCAATCATTGTCTCAACAGTCACTTCACAAGCATCATCACCCACCAATTCCAAAGCTTTATCAAAACTGTCCATTACGGGAATTAACGCTTTGATGATTTTGTCATTAGAAAACTTACGGGTATTATCAATATCTCTTTGCATCCTTCTTTGCAAATTTTGTGCTTCAGCAGCCACACGTAACAGATCTTCCTCTTTCTGGGCTACTTGTGTTCGCAACTCATCAATGGTGTTTTGCATTTGTTGCAACACATCTGCTGACTCATCATCTAAAATTTCAACCACTTCTTCATCGTGATCGCCCGCCAAAATCTCTTCTTCTTTTTGATTGCTCTCATTGTTCTCAATCACTTCTTCATTGATGGGTTTTTTTTCACTCATAATATTCAATGTGACTATTAATAATGGCTCAGATATAGTGATAGCCAGTGACAATTCAAGTGAGTAAAGCTAAAATTAGCGACGTTTCTTTACTGGGCCGATTGATAAAGATGCTACAAAGCCTGTACATCAGAAATTTTGTACTGATAGATCAATTAGAACTTGATTTTCATCCTAAAATGTCTGTTTTTACTGGAGAAACAGGTGCAGGAAAGTCGATTCTATTGGGTGCCTTGTCATTGGCATTAGGGGCACGAGGAGAAGTAGGCAAGCTCGGCCCGTTTGCGACAAATTGTGAAATCATTGCTTACTTTGACATTCAAAATAATAAACAAGCTCAAAACTGGACTAGTCACAACGAATGGCCAACAGAAAATAACGAACTGATTATCAGAAGGCAGATCAATGAACAAGGTCGAAGTAAATTATGGATTAATGGTCGACCAGCACCCGCCAACCAAGTGCAAGAATTAGGACAATCCTTAATCCAAATACATGGTCAACATGACCAAATCAAACTACTGCAAACTCAAACTCAAAGAAGCATTATTGATGCCCATGGACAACTCACTCCACAACTTGAGGATACAGCACAAGCCTATATCAACTATCAAGCACTGTTGAAAGAACAAAATGTTTTACAACAAACAGGAGCCCTGAATGAAGAGCAAAAACAACTGCTCCGCTACCAATGTGATGAGCTGGATCAGTTGGCTTTGGGGATTGATGAGTATGAACAGCTGCACCAACAGCTCACAACAGCCACTTATGCACAAGACCTGATTCTGAATATTGAACAAGGCTTAAACAACTTACAGGATGGAGAACACAATGCATTGAACTTCCTGGCTAAAACACACAATCAACTGAAAGAAGCTCAAGGAATGGATTTTGCTACCATTGTGGCCATGTTAGACGAGTCCATGATCAACGTTACAGAAGCCTATAATGAACTCAAAAACCAACAACAACAAATAGACAATGACCCTGAGCTACTACACGAAATAGAACAACGCTTGGACTTAATCAACACCATCGCTCGTCGACAAAAAGTAATGCCTGAGTTACTTTATGGCCACCATCAACAGTTATTAGAACAATTACAACAATCCGTTGATCTCGCCCAAAAACAAGCACGACTGGAAAATGACTTATCTTTGTCGCTTCAAATCTATCAGCAAAAAGCACAACTATTATCGCAGGCACGAACCCAAGCAGCTAACACATTATCTCAACAAATTACTGAGATGATTCAGCAGTTAGGTTTACCAGAAGCACGTTTTCGTATTGATGTCAGTTATGAAAAAGACAAATCTGCTAAAAAAGATGGCAATGACCGAGTCGAATTCATGGTCGCCATCAATAAAGGACAAACATTCCAGCCACTCAGTAAAACGGCTTCAGGCGGTGAGTTATCACGTATTTCCTTAGCAATCGAAGTCTGCTGCCAACGTCAAAACAACAACAGTCAGTCGTTTATTTTTGATGAGATTGATACCGGCATCGGCGGAGCGACTGCCGAAAAAGTGGGTGCAATTATGCAACAGTTGAGCCGCGACAACCAAGTCTTCGCTGTCACTCATTTACCTCAAGTTGCAGGCCATGCCCATGACCACCTATTAATCAGCAAATCATCCGTTGGCGAACATACCACATCAAAAGTAACCCACCTCAACAAACAGCAACGGATTGAAGAACTGGCTCGCATGACTGGCGGTGAAACCATTACGAAAGCCACCCTAGCGCAAGCAAAAGAGTTTTTGAAACTTTAACCTCACAGTAACTTACACATTTTTATCAAAGTTACCGGCGGTGCATTTAGGCAATCTTGATTTTAGCACAGGCCATGTCTGCTGGTTCAGATTGTTACGGAGCGCTTGCGCAACGGGGTAACCTGAAGGCATTCAGCTGCAGCGATTTGTTAGATTGCCGTTGCTACCGCACCAACATGTTTTACCGCCTCCTGTGGACGTAAGATTTGCCCCGCCCCAAGCTCTACAAGCTTGGGCATTTTCGTGGCTTTGTGGAAGTTTCCATCTGATGTAACGAAGACATCGCTGGCGTGAAAGATATGACTCCAAAGAGCCAAGACATCACACTTTGCATTAAGCCATCGCGTTTTTTCTACAGGAGAACTTTCAGGGAGACCGTTGGCCTTGCAGAAATCGACCCACGAAAACGGTACCTCTGGAAATAACACCTCGTGAATTCTTGGTTCGAGCTCTTGCTCATCTACATCTCCCCATAGGCAGTTGTCCCAAAAAACAATTTCCCAGTATGGGAGAGGTGCCAATAGATCTGCTCCAGCAAGGCCTAAGCCCTGAAGCTTCTCCTGGAATGCTTCAAACGACTGGGCAATATTTCCGCCAGGACTTCTTTCAGAGGCCATTATTGATGGAATGCAGAGCTGGACCTGCCCACTTTCAGCGTAGCCCGCTAATCGGCGGACATGCTCAGCGTTGGGACGCTCCTCTTCGACGTCAATTACGCAATTGGTGTCCAGGGTGACTCGGAGCATGACAGGCAATCTAACGCCGCCAACAGCGGCCGAGCGGCGAGGTCCAGCGCACGTGGTGCGCCATGCTGCTTGGCCTTGTTAAGAGATTCAACGATCATAACTAGATTTCTCCAGTTTAATTGGGTTTGTGTTTTTTGAAACCCATTTGACAGCATATTGTTCAAGCTGGCTCGTTTCATTCATTAATATATCAATGTCAGATATCAACTCTTTTAGAGTAGATATCTCATCTTCTTCTAGTGAGTTATGTGATGAAATATACTTAATGTAGGCATTGCACATCTGACGATAAGCTCTATCCCAATTTCCGCCGCCGTTTCTTAACAGTTCATCTGCTACCCGGCCTGCAATACGGATAACTTCACCCTGCACTGTCAATGCTGGCCCTTTGGACGGGATTAGATAATCCCACAAGTTATCGTAATTCTGTTCCCAAGTGTTTCCTGTAAGTTCAATAGTAGATTTACCATCATGAACTATGCGTGCTTGTACCGGAGTAACGTGGAATAAGGAATATAACTTCGTTAAGGCATTACTATATTCATCTACGTGATTTTTGTTAAAGCTATCCCTATGGAACTCGAATCTTTCTCCAATAGAAGTAACAAATTCTAGCATTCTAGGCGTTATTTCTACGCCATGTTTAAGAAATACCTCTGTCAATTCACACATGCGAGGAATATCAATATTATTGCAACGCTGTAAACCATATTCCAGCGGATTCAACCCAGATGAGTTAACCGCATTAATATCAGAGCCCGCTGCAAGGAGGATTTCAGCGTTTTCCGGTTTTTGATAAGCCGTAGCGCTGTGTAGCGGAGTATTCCCAGTTTTATTTCTATAATTCACATCTGCGCCAAGCTTTATAAGAATATCCAGATTTGGATATCTAGAACTAGCTCTTAGATGAAGCGGGGTATCGCCATAAGTATTCAAGAAGTGTATGTCAGCACCATTACCTACAAGCCACTCTGATAGCCCATCGGGGCAGTCATTAAAGCCAAGAGCGGATTGTTTCCCATACCCACCATAGGCATCAATTTCACATTTATCGAAGATAGCTTTTAGCGTAACAATATCTTTTGATTTGATAAGTTCATCGAAATCCTTAGGTAGTGTTTTTCTTTTCTTTGGCATCCTTAAACTCTCTACTCACCGGTGGATATTTTTTCACTTAACGAGCCCCGCAGGCCCGAAGGGTGGGAATGAACTTGACCACTTTGTTATGCATTTTAGCCACCGCTGTGACTGCTTCAATTGAATACGACCACTCAATATTTCTTTGTGGCATACGATTTAACCTGTGGATTATTTCACCAATGTTCGCATATTCTAGGCCACCACCATTAGAAATTAGGTACTGGTAATGCCATATTAAATCATTCATGTTGCCCAGAATCTTCTTGCTGCTTGTTTTGGAATACGTAATATCTTCAACACCACCCATTAAATAGGCGATTTCTTTTTCATTGAATCCATCTATGGATAGCAATTGATAGAACCCATTTACGAAAGTTTGGGGTAGATTTTTATAATGTTCTTTTCTTACTCCAAACAATATAAACGAGTAAAGGGTTAAATCATTAACGAATATAAGAACTTTCCTTCTATCTTGATTGAACAAATTTACAGTCCAGCTTCCAAGACCAATTCCCGATTCATCGATATTGGATAAATCAGAAGGCTTTAATCCTGCTGCCTTTTGAACCTTTTGTGTAAGTCGAAGCTGATTCATGGTTTATATGCATAACGCTGCGCTCTGCGGCAAATTTGGAGCGCAGCGGAAAATTTGTCCGACAGCAGCGCCTTGTTATAAGCCATTGCGCTCAGACTTCCGTAGAGCTTTCGGTAAAATAGCATCTATTTCTGTATCGCTAAAAGTTAGCTCTTCGAGCTTTTTTAGAGCTTTCGTAGCTTCTTTGTAGGCTTTAGCAATAGTTCTAGGGGAACCCCTATATATTTCCAATAGATTCTCCTGCAGATCGTCTCTGTGCTTTCTTATTTCATCACTTTCTACGCAACCAAACCTTATATCTGTTAAAAGAGAGAGATAAGATTCCCTCATATTCCACAGGTCTACTGCTGCATCTGCATGCTTCTGGGCCAAGCCACCAAGATCATATTGCTTTACATAGGTGTTCAAAACCGTCAGAACAAAAGACAGTGCTGCTGAAAGAATGCCTATTTCCTTAGATTCACCAAAAACAGCAGCGATAATTCCTGTTGTTGTAATTGCCGACAGGATGATCTGCCATAGCTTTATACGGTTAAGCCTAGTATTCAGTATATCGGAGCATTTTTCGTGCGTTTTATGTGACCAAGCGACACGACCAAAATACTCTCGTAGTTGTTCTTCTAACACATTAGGAAGGGAATTTTGATCCATAGATCTCTCGCCACTTTTGATTTGCTGAATACGGCATTTTATCTTCTTCGTACTGTAGCGCTTCTTTAGAAATGTTGTAGCACCGGAGCACCTTGTATTCGAAAGCGCCTTTTCGCCACACATATTGTGAACTGCCGGGCGCAAGCCAATAATTTTTGGCTGGGTCTTGATTCTTTAGATATTCGAAAAAATCTCGCGTCATCCAGTCGTAATAAATATAGGATTTATCCTTGTATTCCCACTGCTTCAAGAAGTTGTACGCAAGCGTATCGATTAGAAGGCCTCCCATAGGAACATCCCACTTATCTTTCCATGCCCGTGCCATACGGCACAGACGTTTCAGGTTTTTATTCCACGAACTATTAGCGCTTGCGATCTCTGAAATTTCTTCACGCGGTTTAGTTACTTTCCATGAACCACCGTTGTTACTATCTGGATAGGTATAACTTGATCCATCTTTATTAATGAAACCAGGGACAATTTCGTAGCAGATTCCATCGTCGAAATTCAGCTTTACAACTTGACCATCACCACTCACATGAGTAGTTGAGTAGGTTCTTTTTATTGAATTTTTTACCGCTTGAATAAGCGCAGACTGGCCATTTCCATTGTATTTGTCATATTTTTCATACTCAGAGAATGGCAGCTCGACAATCATATCGATGTCACTGACATGAATATCAGTACCTCTACCATAAGAACCGACAAACAAACTGTACCTAGTATCAGAGTCGATTCCGCGAAAATCAGAATTAACTCTTTTGGTAATCTGCTTTGCTCTATAACGAACATTCGAGACAGTTGTGTCGCTCATTCGCAAGGCGGTACAAAAACTTGAGAACTTGTCACTTATGCTCAAATAGAACTCCTTGCTTATAACAATTTATTAAACACGCATTTTAACCTTTTATACATGATGGTATGTCCATGTTTTGAGTTCTTTTTCAAGCATTTTTACTTAAATTTTTGGCTTTTTTATTCGATTATTTCGGGATTAAAACGCATTTATGCATTATTACCCGTTAATATCTTGTTTAAAATGCATTATGAAGTTACTTGAGCAAGAATGCAAAGCTATGTGAAACATATATTTCTATCAATGATCACCAGCACCCGATTATCATGCAACTTCATAACGTAAATGGCTGGTTAATATGATATCAACCATTCATTACTTCAATTCTTGACCGTAGCTGCATATTTGACAAGCACTCATTAATTTCAAAGTTTAATACCTCTGGCTTTTTGCATAGCAAATCATACAAAACCAGGATAAAATCGACCCATCAAACTTTATTATAACTTCATATTAATATATTCTTAACCTTAAAAACACTAAAATCTCCGATGTGAAGGAGTGACACTAAACTCATTATGTTCGGCTGAAAATCTGAAGTGTTTGATTTACATGACATGATCAGCGTTATCTGCAATTAACATAGTGCCCTAATCCTCATTTCACTGACGATAATTTAAAACGATTTTTACTTAGAATTTAGGAGAATGTTAATGAAAAGCATAAAGTATGCAGGTCTCTTGGCGGTCAGTTTTTCTGCTTTTGGTGCCGAAAAATCAATGGATTGGAGTGGTTGTTTTATAGGCGCACATGGTGGTACTGCTCGTATTGACAACCATTTTGTGGGTACTTTTTTTGAAGGAGAAAGCTACAACGACAACTTAGGAACAGTTGAAAGTGATGGTGAGTTTTTTGGTCTGCAAGCGGGATGTCGAATGCAATTCAGTAGCGACTGGGTTCTAGGCTTCCGTATCAGCGGCAGTGATGGAGAAACAGATGCTCGACATTTATACATTAATGGAACTGGCCCCGACAATTTTGTTTCATATGAATCTGATAATTTAGCTTCTATCAGTGGTCAACTTGGTTTTTTATTAAGTGATGCTTCACTGTTGTACATGAATTTAGGTTACGGGCAAATACAAATGACTGTGCAAGACACAGATCCGTTTTACCAACCTGGTGCCATATTCTTCCAAAACAAAAGAACACTCGATGACTTAGTCGTAGGTATTGGTTATGAATATCGCTTTAGCGATCATTGGTCAGTTTTTGCTGAATATAACCAAATTGACTTTGGCACTGATAGAAGTGTGTCGTTGAATGATTTCAGTGACTACTGGGATATCAACGACTATACTGCTGATATCGAACATGACATGGACTACTTCCAACTGGGTGTTAATTTTAATTTCTAACCTAGTGATGCTGGGCTTATAGTTTTGAGAGCCTAGTTCCGTAGTCCTACTTGAATGACATAACAATCAGGCTCCAACTTAATTATCGGAGCCTGATTCCTAATAAAACAAACAGATCAAGACTTATCAATTCTGTCGCTTAATGTTTACCATTAAAATGGTTATCGATAAGGATTACCAATCGACAGTTTAGAAAGTAAGGCAACTTCCAAAGCTTCCATAACGAGCGCCTCATCATCGTCAATGTGATCGTAACCGAGTAAATGTAAGCAGCCGTGAATGGTCAGATGAGCCCAATGGTCAATGACCTTTTTGTTTTGATCTAGCGCTTCCTGAACAACAACATCACTACAAATAGCCAAATCACCCAAATGATTAGAATCAACAAATTCGGGTAATTCAGATGCAAATGAAAGCACATTGGTGGCTTTATCTTTTCCTCGAAAACGACTATTTAAATAGCAACTTTCAGCTTGATCGACGACTTTTATACACAACTCTTTGTTTACTTGTAGGTGTTCGGCCAGCGGTTTAAGAAAAGAAATAAATTGACTCAATGAAGGTGCTTCTAAAGCATCATCATTAACCAAAACAACATCAATCTGATGACTCATTGCTGTTTTTTTTGGAACACCGATCATAGGCATCGACAATTTTTTGCACCAAACTATGGCGGACTACATCTTTGGACTTAAACCAGGAAAAACTAATACCTTTAACATCATTTAGGATATTCATTGCATGCTTCAATCCAGACTTTTCGCCTGGTCGCAAATCAACCTGAGTAACATCACCAGTAACCACCACAGTGGTATTAAAGCCTGTCCGAGTAAGAAACATCTTCATTTGTTCAATAGTGGTGTTTTGTGCTTCATCCAGAATCACAAACGCATCATTCAAGGTGCGCCCACGCATGAATGCCAAAGGTGCTACTTCAATCTCATTTTTTTCCAGCATTTTCTCAACTTTATTATGTCCCAACATGTCATACAAAGCGTCATATAATGGACGCAGATAAGGGTCTACTTTTTCACTTAAATCGCCAGGCAAAAAACCTAATCGTTCACCCGCTTCCACAGCTGGCCGCACTAACACCAGTCGCCGTACTTGATCATTGTTGTATGCCTCGACTGCACAAGCAACAGCCAGATAAGTTTTACCTGTACCAGCTGGACCTATACCAAAATTGATGTCATGCGTGACTATATTATGCAAATATTCTTTCTGGTTATCAGAACGACCAGTAATCATACCTGCCTTAGTCTGGATAGCCACTTCTTGCGGCTGATAATCTGGCTTAGTAGCATTTCCTGCCAAGATGACATGGACAATTTCAGGGCTCAATGACTCTTTTTGCGCTTCTTTTACAAGTAAACGTAATAAAGTTTCTGCCTGTTTGACAGAGTTATCCTCACCTTTGATTTGAAATTGGTTGCCTCGAGCGTTGATGATTACATCGGTGTGTTTTGCCAGTTGTTTGAGATGGGCATCACGTTCACCATACAGATTAGCTAATTTGCCATTATTCAGATCAGACAATGTGATGTTTCTGATCGCTGTTTTATTTTCAGTCATTAATACTTACGCGTCCTCTTAATGAATTTCTCAATGCCTCAGTGATGGTCACATCCACCATCTGACCAATCAATCGTTTAGGACCATAAAAGTTCACCACTCGATTGTTCTCTGTTTTACCAGATAATTCTTCTTCTGACCACTTTGAAGTACCCTCAACGAGCACTTTTTGTATTGATCCAACCATTGAATCGCTGATCTTGGCAGCCATATCATTGATCGTTGACTGCAAAAACTGCAGGCGCTGCTTCTTATCTTCTATAGTTGTTAGATCTGACATAGATGAAGCTGGCGTACCAGGTCTAGCAGAATAGATGAAACTGAAACATTGATCAAAACCAATATCTGTAATCAGCTTCATCGTGTCATCAAAATCTTTCTGTGTTTCACCAGGAAACCCAACAATAAAATCTGAAGACAAACTAATATCTGGCCTGACTTCTCTTAGCTTTCTGATTTTTTGTTTGTATTCCAGTACCGTATGGCCTCGCTTCATCATTGACAAAATACGATCCGAACCACTCTGTACTGGCAAATGTAAATAATTAGCTAACTCTGGCACATCTCGATAAGCCTCAATTAAGGCATCTGTAAACTCAACCGGATGTGAAGTAGTAAACCGTATACGCTCAATTCCATCAATGGCGGCAACATAATGTATGAGCAGTGCTAAATCAACCACATCACCTTCATGACTCAAACCTCGATAAGCATTGACATTTTGACCTAACAAATTAACTTCTTTGACGCCCTGCTCTGCCAATTCCATAATCTCAGCCAAAACACTATCCAATGGCCTTGAAACCTCTTCTCCCCTTGTATATGGCACTACGCAAAAAGTACAGTACTTACTACAACCTTCCATGATAGATACAAACGCACTAGGACCTTCTTTTCTTGGCTTAGGCAAATGATCAAATTTCTCAATTTCAGGGAATGAGATGTCAACCTGAGGTTGTGCTTGCTTTCTTCTTTCATCTAATAAAGTGGGCAAGCGATGAATTGTTTGGGGTCCAAAAACCAAATCCACGTATGGAGCTCGCTTAATGATGTCATGACCTTCTTGAGAAGCCACACAACCACCAACACCAATAACAACATTGGGATTTTTTTCTTTTAATTTTCGCCACCGGCCAAGCTGTGAAAATACTTTTTCTTGTGCTTTTTCACGGATGGAGCAAGTATTAATTAAAATCACATCGGCTTCTTCTTCAGACTCAGTGATTTCCAAACCATGAGACTTGAATAACACATCCTGCATTTTATCAGAGTCATACTCATTCATCTGACAACCGTGGGTTTTGATAAATATTTTACCTGTCATGATAGTTTTTCTAAACGTTTAACTAATTGTACTATGATTTGGGCCGTCAACCCCCAAATAACATCATCATTGTACTGATATACATAGTAATGTTTTTTACCTAAAGACGTTCTGGCATACTGTTTCTGTCTTCTTTTAGGATCACGGAAAAAAGCAAAAGGAACACCAAATACCCTCTCTACTTCCACATCGTCTTTGACAACTTGGAAATCATCATCCAAAAAAGCAACAAATGGGGAAACTTCAAATCCACTAACAGACGACAATGGGTCTAAATGACCCAGCATCGTGATGTGATGCGTTCCTATACCGATTTCCTCTTCAGTTTCTCGCAAAGCAGTCCGTCTAATATGCTCATCATCTATTTCAAAAGCACCTCCAGGGAAACTGACCTGGCCTGAATGGTGTTTGAGCTTGCTATTTCTCTGAGTAAATAACACCCATGGTTCACCTTTAAACCAATAAAAAGGAAACAGCACTGCTGCTGTACGTAGCATCTCCTTAGACTGACCCTGCCACAAATCATGAGGCAATCGTTCTTTATTAAGTACACTTTTGACTTGTTCCTGAAATAAGTCTCTAGCGGCCTCATTGAATTCTTTTTTAGAGTGTTTTAGATCACTCATTAGTCAGTAAAAAACAACATAACTTTCATTTATATTAAAACAACTGCCAAGAACGATATATCGGGCGTTATTTTCCATCATTATCTGCACACACTTAACCTTTCTTTCCAATAATCCATGCATGACTCAAAAGTTTCTATAAACAAAAAAGGCAAGTTCATCACTTGCCTTCTGAACATACTGACTGTGTTATTTTACTTAATATTGAGTAAGTGGACATCAAAAACCAGCACTTCATTTGGACCTATAGGTCCTTGACCTTTAACGCCGTAAGCCATTTCAGGTGGCAAATAAACTTGCCATTTGTCACCGGCTTTCATCATAGGAATGATCTCTCTCCAGCCTTTCATACCTACCTTAGTCATGTCCATTTCCAAGGGTTCGCCACGCTGATAAGTACTATCGAACTCCTTCATATTGTCATAGTTTTCGGTACCAATCAAAGAGCCACGATAATGAACTGATACTGTATCATTAACAGAAGCATTTTTTCCTGAGCCTGATTCAATAACACGGTACTGTATGCCTGAAGGTAACTCTTTAATACCGTTTTTTCTTCGATTCTTAGTCAAAAAATCATCAGAACGTTTCTGATTCTCATCAGCCAATGCTTTATATTGTTCTGCTTGGAACAATTGCATTTTTTGTTGGTACTTACTAAACTCAGTTGCCATCGCTTCTTTATCAAAAGCAGGTTCTTGCTCATTGGCGCCGGCTCTTAAACCCTTAACAGCCTCTTCGATGTCAACAGCAAAATCAGAATCTTTACGTCCAGCAACCTGTAATCCCATACGGTAGCCAATGGCATAACTGGCTGACTTTTTATCAAATTTAATATCAGCACTCTTAGGAACTGCTTGATCAGGTGCTTGTGCGCTTATTATAAAAGACGTACTCATCAACACCAAGGTCAATAATTTTTTCATGGTAATCCTCATTTCAAAATTCAGCGGCGTATTGTAAGCCACAAATGTCGCATTAACAAGACAGCTAAAAGGTATATAGGTTCAACTCTAAAAAGATTTTGATTCAAAAAATCTATAGTTCCTTGTAATAAAACATTCATAGAAACCTTTCCATGATTCTTTGACTAATTGTAAAAAGCAAATGATGTATAAGTTGATATAATGCCTGCTTTCTACACTTGTTTAATAGCAGAATCATGAAGAATGTTTTAAGCCAAATTGAAAATAAAGTTTTAACCATCACTATCAACCGACCCGATAAGCTCAACGCCTTAAACCAAGCGACATTATCAGAACTTGACGATATCATTCAAGATGCAAAAAATAATGAGAACGTCTCTGTTATTGTCATTACGGGCAGCGGAGACAAAGCCTTTGTAGCTGGTGCTGACATTTCCGAGTTGGCCACCACTAATGCCAACACAGGGATGCACTTTGCCCAATATGGTCAATCGGTTTTTAATGGCATTGAAAACTGTGGTAAACCTGTCATTGCCGCCATCAACGGTTTTGCACTGGGAGGTGGCTGCGAACTGGCCATGGCTTGTCATTTAAGAATTGCCTCTGATAATGCCAAATTAGGTCAGCCTGAAATCAAACTAGGCGTGATTCCTGGTTTTGGCGGCACCCAAAGACTGACCCGACTGATTGGTAAAGGTCGCTCCATGGAAATGAACTTATTAGGTGACATGGTTTCAGCAGATAAGGCCGAACAATGGGGACTGGTTAACTTAGTCGTACCTCAAGGTGAACTGACAGCAACAGTCAGTAAAATAGCTCAACAGCTGGCTGACTCTGCACCCATTGCCCTGGGCATGGCCATCGATGCCATCAACCGCGGACTAGAATGTGGTTTAAATGAGGCGTTGGACTACGAAGTCAAAGCCTTTGGCATCTGCTGCGCTTCCGAAGACAAGAACGAAGGGACCGGTGCTTTTTTAGAAAAACGCACTGCCCAGTTCAAAGGGAAATAAAACAATAACCTAATACTTGGCTTTTACAGCCATATCGATAAAATAAGCATTTTGCGCCCGATTTACGTTCGGGTCAGCGGAGGACAGATGAAAAACCAATACGTCGTTTCGGCGCTTTATCATTTTGCGCGCCTTGATAACTATCAAGACCTTAAAGCGCCATTATTGCAATGCATGACTGACAATCAAGTCAAAGGTACCCTACTCCTTGCTCATGAAGGCATCAATGGCACCATAGCCGGCACCCGAACGGGTATTGATGAGGTACTCAATCACATTCGTTCTGATCAGCGATTAGCCGCTGTCAAAACCAAGGAATCCTTCACAGATGAGTTGCCTTTTTACAGGTCTAAAGTCAAACTCAAAAGAGAAATTGTCACCATGGGAGTGGAAGGCATCAACCCCAATCACATCGTTGGCACCTATGTTAAACCAAAAGATTGGAATGAACTGATCAGTGACCCAGAGGTGATGGTCATTGACACCAGAAATGACTATGAGTACCAAATAGGTACATTTGAAAATGCCATCAACCCCAATACAGAAACATTTCGTGAATTTCCTGAGTATGTCGCCAAAAACCTTGACCCGAACAAACATAAAAAGGTAGCGATGTTCTGTACTGGTGGTATCCGTTGCGAAAAATCAACAGCTTATTTAAAAGAACAGGGGTTTAAAGATGTTTATCATCTGCAAGGTGGCATTTTGAAATACCTGGAAGAAGTCCCAGCAGAACAGACGAAATGGCAAGGTGAATGTTTTGTTTTCGACAATCGGGTAGCAGTTAATCATGAATTAAAAAAAGGTTCCTACGACCAATGTTATGCCTGTCGTTACCCAATCACAGAAGAAGACAAACAGTCAAAAAAATACCAAAAGGGTGTCTCATGTCCACACTGCCATGATCTGACTACAGAAGAACAAAGGGCTCACTTTGCTGAAAGAGAAAAGCAAATGCAGTTAGCTAAAGCCCGTGGCGAAAAACACATCGGCATATCTGCAGCAAAAACCATAAAGAACCGCAGAGCCGAAAAGATGGCGATCAAGAACCACATGCGTTCACAGAGTCAGCAACATCCTTAAGAAAACTCAATTTGGACATGGCCAGTAGCTTAGACGCTGGCCTAAGCCATAAGTCGGTATTCAAACATCAAAAACAATCCTTATATTTCAGCTCTTTAACAGACAAAAAACTCCTTCTAGTCATCTTGAGATGCTATAAATTGCCGTAAGCGAGCCAAATCAGCTTCGGAAATATCAATAATCATGAATCCACCATAGGTCATTCCAGATTCCTGCGTCTCAGACCAAACACATTCCAGACCCACTGATAATTGATGCCCATCTAATATGATGTTAGTCTGAAACATCTGATCATCAGTGATTTTCTGCCGTGAAGCCAACATCATGCCTGTTTCCGACATATTAACAATTTGTGCCAATACTGTCCCGCCAACAAAATTAATCACATCAATGCGCTCTTTAGGATTAATTCGCTTAGCTCTTTCACGCTCATTATGGTCCATTTTGTCTTCTCATTTGCTTATTTCACTTTTTTAGTTTTTTGATTGATCGTTCGATCATTAGCTGAAGGTAACCGTGCTCTGCAGGCTCAACAATAACAACGACACCTTCAGCCATTTCACTCACTACTCGTTTAATACTTTTTAACTCGGAATACTCTCCCATGGGATCACATAAAACCACATCATCAAGCCCTTTGTTTTGCCAACACAGCACTTTACGGCGACGGTTATCATCCTTGTAAAGAAAATCAAATACCACGCCTACTGGTAAAGCCAAAAACTGCTGATATATTTTTTCTTCAACAGCAGAAAGTGCTCTGTCCATATGTGAAGCAAAAGGCACTTCTTTAGATAATTCTGTTGCGATGCTATTTAATTCTTTACCCTGGAACAGTTTTGGATCTTGGCCTGCGTTGAGCCAAGACATAAAGCTCCCAAAATTAGATTCTGTATTCAAAATATCAGCCATTGAAAAATTCAAATCCATCATCAGCTGACATACCCTTCGGGTAATGTCCACGCCTTCTTGCAAAGCAAAAGATTGACTGTATTCTTCAGGTAAGGTCAGCTTGAGAATATCTCGTGACAATATTTTCAACTGATTCCAATCTGAAGAACCCTTCCCATGCCTTAATATGGCCATAGACATGGCATCAGCCATCACTTTCCTAAAAAGCACAGATACAAAATGCACACTGGTTGATTCAGCATATTTCTGTACATATTGCGCCACCACCTGTCTAGTAACTCGCAGCCGGTCCTTACCTGCCGCCTCAGCCTGAAACTTTTGGATGCCTTTTTGCGCCCGTTCTTGCTCTATTGTTAACCAATCCGACAAATCCTGATTGACCACACCAAAAATACTTGAGTCACCACTAAAACCATCCTTGACCATGCCCCCAAAAACCAAAAGCTCATCAAGATTATGACAGCCAAACCAATCACTACTGACCTTCAACAACCGATCAAGAAGCTGTCTCACCGGGTGCGCTTCATCATTAAATAATTCAGGTTCTTTTATCACACAGATCAACAGCGGCTTGATCATTTCATTAAGTGCTTTGATCAACCGGTCATCCAAATCTTTATCAGTAATGACAGTCTCAACCAACACACCCAAAACATCCATACTTTGAGAAGTCAGCTTAGAGAAAACAGGCGACTCAATGCCCATATGATTCTTAATATGCTCTAATAACTTACTCTTCAGTGATTGCATCCCCTTTAAGTTAAGTTTTGCGAGTATAGGTAGCTTAACAGCGTTGATCGCCTGAATGACTTGATCCAACGACACCTGATTGGTCATTTCTGAACTATCATGATGGGTAGAATATTCATCGACCGCATCAAACAAAGGCTTCATTAAAGGGTCTACCAACACAAA
Organism: Gammaproteobacteria bacterium; assembly: GCA_030430025.1. Lineage (GTDB taxonomy): Bacteria > Pseudomonadota > Gammaproteobacteria > Xanthomonadales > Marinicellaceae > Marinicella. The sequence goes on along the minus strand of JAUIGR010000040.1, from coordinate 1,018 downwards.
GTCAACCTTGACATCAACAGCTGAAATATATTTCTGTGCTGCCTTTTGTGAGCTGACTTTCATTGATTGATGACGACCCAGTCGATGCTCAAGATTAGGTAAAATGCCCGCTTGGGCATAAATTTGATTAATCTCAAGATATATTTTCGGTACTTGGTCAGTAAAATTTGCAATAAATTGTTTAAGCAATGCCAATTGATTTTCTGAATTCAGCGGTAATTTAACAAAAACCCCTCGCAATATTCCTGTCACATGAGTCAAGCCAAACGGCATGTTATAAATGTTGTGTTTAGTAAAATAGAACAACGCTTTATTGCGTTTTTCAAGCACAGAGAACAGTTCATTAAACCGAATTTTTAAAACGGCTTCTAACTGTGCAACAGCCATAGTCAGCTCAATATGAGCAAAATCAACATGTGACCTCTTTTGACACCCCTCCTGCTGATCTTCAACTTGAAAAGCCCGCTGCAAACTACTTTTCATTTCAGACTGAAATATCGCAGTCAATGCTTCTTGATTTCTTTCAATTTCATAATCCAGTTCACGTTCTTTACGCTCCTGTAAAGCAGCCTGAATAGATTCTTGCCAAAGTTCCTCTAACTGATGTTGAAACAGTATACAAGCTGAATCTATCATCTGCCGAGACAGTTCGGTTAGAACAGTGATTTTCGCTTGATTCATTCATCCCCCCTCAATCTTCCTGATAATTCTATCAAAAAATGAAAATATCTTAAATACAACTCATAGTGTATTTTGGGGAGATTTTCCTATCATTTAGCTTTAACCAGTCAGTCCTGAAACACTCAACCATTAAACTGTAATTTAACTGATGTTTTATGGTTTTACTTGAGCCAGAGCCGCTCAAGTGAGCACATCCATCTGTCACACCATCAACCCAGAAAATGCATAAATAATTTAGGTTTCCTGATCTAAAATTTCATAGAAAAATAAAGTTTTTCCATAATAAACAGGTACTTATGAATTTTCTAGGCTCGACTCACTAATCACTCAAAGCCAT
>JAUIGR010000039.1 GCA_030430025.1 Gammaproteobacteria bacterium | reverse complement strand
TTTCACGTTAGCTTGAGAGCCGCATGGAAGCGGCGAATAAAAATGCATCGTGACACCTGTTTCCTGGTCGAAAAAATGTGCAAAATTGAAGTAACTCTTGATAGTTAACAATACGTTATGCATTTTTCAGGTTCGACTAAATAAACAGTCCCAATGACTGACTAAAACTAATTAAAAATAAAACTCTTCAACTTAAGATTGATGATCAATACTCACACTGAAGATAATAAATTAAACCGCTCGCTTAACAGCAAGGCATCTAACTGCTGCTTGCGAAACACATCCGCAAAACTGGCATTGACCGCATTACGGCTCATTTGCCACAAATCATTACCAGTAATACCAGCATGTTCATATACAGCAACCATATTTTCCTCCAAATAAGCACCAAAATGTGCCGGATCATCAGAATTGATAGTCACGTTCAAACCAGCATCAAGCATGGTTTTGATAGGGTGCTCCGACAGATGCTCAACAACATGTAAACTGGTATTGGAGCAAGGGCAAACAGTCAACGGAATTTGATGGTCAAGCAAATAATCGACCAACTTAGGGTCATCTAAGCAACGAATACCATGATCAATTCGATCAACCTTGAGGTCATTGATGGCTGACCAAATGTAATCAGCATCACCTTCTTCACCAGCATGAGCCACCACTTTAAGACCTGTCTCCCGAATTTCGTTAAATAAGTCAGTGAACATGCTTGGCGGATATGGCACCTCAATAGCAGCCAAACCAATACCCAAAATATCGTCTTTGAATTGTTTAAGGATCTGCCAATCTTGTATCGCAGCATCGACCCCTAAATGTCGTATAAAACAAGGGATCATACCTCCGGTGATATCCCACAATTCCTTTCCTTTTTTAAACCCAGCAGCAATGCCCTCGAGCACTATTTCAGCAGGATAACCGCGGTCCGTATAAGTTCGAATATCACAAAACACTTCACTGTGATGAATGTTTTGTTCCTTACACTTTTCCAAATAAGCCAAAGTTAAAGTATAAAAATTTTCTGCTGACTGTATCACCTCAGTACCCTGGATGTAGAGATTAACGAATTCTGTCAAGTCTTTAAATTGATAAGCAGCTTTCAAAGCCTGAATATCTTGATAAGGTAAAGAAACATCATTCTTATCAGCCAACCACCACAACATTTCTGGTTCCATTGAACCTTCAATATGCATATGTAATTCAACTTTAGGTAACTGCTGTATGAATGAATGCATGTATGCTCCTGTTTATCAAAAATAGCGGCCATTTTAGCATCAACAAAACAAAAAAAGACCGCATATAGTTGCGGCGTTGATTTACATTGGCTTGTTCAACTCAATCATCGATACATCAATACTCCCTTCTTTGATCAAGCGGTTGTTAATTGTGATGCGTGGCTTTAAAATAACCAACTGTTTCCATTTTTCATGAAAATGCATACCGACTATTTAGACTTTGAGCAGCCATTAGCCGAACTGGAAGCCAAAATCAATGAGCTTCATAATGTCAGTGATGACAATGCAATGAATATTGATGAAGAAATTGAGCGACTGAAAAATAAGCTTGAATCAAAGACTGAAAGCATTTTTGCAGGCCTTAATGACTGGCAAATAACACAATTAGCACGTCATCCTAAACGACCCTATACACTCGATTATGTCGAGTTAATGTTTGAAAACTTTCAGGAGTTACATGGTGACCGTGCTTTTGCTGATGATGCTGCGATCGTTGGCGGACCTGCACGATTGGGGAACATACCTGTTATGGTTATCGGCCACCAAAAAGGGCGTAAAACCAAAATGAAGATTAAAAGAAACTTTGGTATGCCACGTCCAGAAGGCTATCGAAAAGCCTTGAGACTGATGCGAATGGCTGAACAATTCAAAATGCCTATCGTCACTTTCATTGACACACCTGGCGCTTATCCAGGCATTGGTGCAGAGGAGCGAGGACAATCAGAAGCCATAGCGAAGAACCTGGAAGTGATGTCAACCCTCAAAGTACCAATCATTTGCACTGTCATTGGCGAAGGTGGTTCTGGTGGTGCATTGGCCATTGGTGTCGGTGATATCACCATGATGTTAGAATACAGCACCTATTCGGTAATCTCACCAGAAGGCTGCGCCTCTATTCTCTGGCGCAACGCTAATAAAGCCGAAGATGCTGCAGAGGCCTTGTGTATTACTTCGAACAAGCTGAAAGAATTAGGACTAATCGACCATGTTATCAAAGAACCGCTTGGCAGTGCTTACCGTGACCCAGGAGCAGTGGCCGAACAACTCAAAATTCAAATCTTGTCAGAAATTGAACGACTGAGCGCCCAACCTACCGAAGATTTATTGCAACAGAGATATGATCGTCTGATGTCATATGGTGCATTCAGCGAATAAGGTCGAATTATTCGACACCAATCAATTACCCAACAAAAAATTATTGATAGCCTATAGTGGTGGCGCTGATTCGACCGCTTTATTACACTTCTGTGCACATCAAGACAGCTGGCAAGGCCGTATCCGAGCCATCCATATCAATCATCAACTACAAGCTGAGTCGGACAGCTGGGAATACCATTGTCAACAACAGTGTCAACAGTGGCGCATACCTTTACTGACTGAACGAGTCACATTATCATCTTCATCAGAAAATGCCGCTCGTCAAGCACGTCTGGCAATTTTCGGGCAACACATCAATTCTGATGAAATCATATTAACCGCCCACCATGAACATGACCAAGCAGAGACTGTACTATTCAGGCTATTCAGAGGCACTGGATTAAGAGGTATGTGTGGCATACAACAGCAAACCATCATTGAAGGTCATACGTATATCAAGCCTTTACTGCAAACAACCAAGTCAGATATCCTAAACTATTTAAAACATAATCAAATTAATTGGATTGAAGACCCCAGTAACACGCTAAACCATTACAGTCGCAACCGAATTCGTAACCAAATTTTACCAATAATTGAACAACAATTTAAAAACGCTATCCCTCAAATGGCTTTAACAGCAAGGCAGTTAACCAAAAGTTTGGATTTATTGAATCAACTGATTCCTGATACTAATCCATTATCAGTCAATGACTGGCAGATTAATAGCACATTCCTATATCATTGGCTACATCAACATCAACAAGCACATTTCACTGAAAAACAGTTAACAACATTTTGTCGATCTATTGAGCAGGCTGATATCAGCAAGCTGCCCCAGCTTGAATCAAAAAACATTCGATTACTCTATTGGCAAAAACATCTTTATCTACTGACCAAAGAACAGGCCACACAAACATTGAACTGTTCTTGGCACAAAGATATCGATCTAAAGCATGCTGGTTACATCACCTTCACCACTGACTTACCTATTGATACCCTGACGATTCATTTCAACTTAAAAGGACAGAAAATACATTTACCCAATCACAAACATCATAAGTCAATCAAAAAACTGCACCAACAAGCAGGTACACCGCCGTGGGAAAAAAGCGTCACACCCTATCTTTTTAGCGATGACAAACTGCTAGCTGTAGGCAATTGGGTCAGTCAACGACTGACAGACTTACTTAACAGCCACAGCTGCCAATATAGATGGCACAAACCTCAACAAATTTTGTAAAATGAGCGCATGACCCAAGCGAAAACATTTGAAAAACAATTAACTGAGCTAAACAGTATCATCAAGCAGATGGAAAAGGACGATGTCGGACTAGAAACTGCTCTAAAACTATATGAAGAAGGAGTTAAACTGACTCGCTCCTGCCAAAAAATCATTTCCGATGCCGAAACAAAAATTGAACAACTGATGGATCAGAACCGTGAGAGCGAATGAAATTTTTGCAGCTGAACAAAAACGCATCAACACTTTTCTTAGTCAACAGCTGGACAACCTTTGTAGTGAACAAAGTACCCTAAGAAATTCGGTCGCCTATGCTTTACTGGCTGGCGGAAAACGCATCAGACCCTTGTTGGTTTACGCCACTTGCGACGCCTATGGCTTACCCTATTCACAAGCAGATTACATTGCTGCAGCCATTGAAATGATCCATACTTATTCATTGATTCATGATGACTTGCCCTGTATGGATGATGATAATTTGCGTCGGGGACGACCTACCTGTCATATTGCTTTCAATGAAGCCACTGCCGTGCTCGCTGGAGATGCGCTACAGGCCATCGCTTTTGAAGTATTGGCTCAAACGCCTTGTCAGCCAAAACAAATTGTCAAACTGATTCAAATCATGGCCAAAGCTTGTGGCCTGAATGGCATGGCAGGTGGTCAATCTTTAGACCTGGAAGCTGAAAATCGACAAGTTTCATTGGCCCAGTTACAAAAAATACATGCAGCGAAAACGGGGGCTTTATTGACTGCTTGTGTTGACATGGTCGCTGTTTTAGTAAAGATAGAAGATCAATCCGACCATTTACACCAATTCGCCCAACATTTTGGCATTGCATTTCAAATTATTGATGATGTGCTTGATGTCACTGCAGAAACCAAAACATTAGGAAAACCATCAGGATCAGATCAAGGTCTAAACAAGTCCACCTACCCTAATTTGATGGGTTTAGACGGTGCTCAAAAGGAAGCTAAAAAGCACATCAAACTTTGCTTTAAGCACTTAAATAACCTCTCAAGAAATCATGAAAAACTACACAAGTTAACAAATTTCGTCCTTGATAGAACTCACTAAAGAACACAAACCGATCAGTCACAACCTAAAGGTTTAATTGATAATGACTCAGTTTACCTTGATAAACCACATCACACCCTGAACTTAAAGCCCAGGGTGTTTTTTTAAGTGCCGCTTTAAACCGTCATGCTCAAATGAGGTCAAAAAACATCAGCAAAATCGCACTTTTGTGGTTAAACTGTGTTTGACCGAATCTGAAAAAGGCTAGGAAGGACTTTTTCAGGACTGACTATTTATTCAAACTTGTCTGCAAAAATCAGATCATCAAAATAGACAGGATCATCTGGCGTCGGAACATCAGTGTCACCAACTGTCAAGTTGGCCTGAATGATCACAGCTTGACCAGGCTCTAAACTGATATCATTCCACTGGACCACAAAAGAACCATCACCAGGTCCATAAGGTAAACCAGCATTCGAAAGATCATCAATTTCATCATCATTAAACAAATTTAATAGTGCACCATAAGACCCGCCTTGATATAAATTATTTCCTCCAGCGTGATATTTACCATAGTATTGCGGCTGACCATCGTCATAAAAAGCGATGACACTTGGCGCTTGATCCAATTCGAATACATCATCTGAAGAGCTATAAATATCGATATCATTGAAGTCATACAAATTCAGATTCAATGAAAATGGACTGATGTTAGTAAGTAATAGACGCTTGTAAAGTACTGCAGAATCACTCCCTGTACTTTCGATTTCATAACTCATTTGGGCAGCAAGTCGCCCCCCACTACCATTCACAGTTGCCCAATATAACACAACCTTGTTGTCAGTAAAAACAGCACTGTCAGGCTCTGGTAATACCTTCTCACTTGAGTCAACCACGTTAATCCTATAATACCAGCTAAGCCGAAACGCATAGTTAACACCATCGACCTCAAAAAAGCCAACATCACCGGAACTATCAATTCCAATACTGGCACTGCCATCACTGATGACTCCTGATGTATCAACATCGAATAATAAATTCGCCTCAATAACTGAACCGGTATTAATTTCTTGATCATCGATCACTAACAACTTCCACTGACCATTAACCTCAGACACATTGTTAACAAAACTATTCAGTGAGGTTTGTGGCGGTGTTTCAGAATCCTGATCCAAACCACCACTTTCTGTTGTCCTATAAGTTCCCCCTGGCATAATTGATTGTTGCCAAAATTTTGCGTCAGTCCACCAGTGACTTTCAACTCCTGCACTGTCGCTAAAAACACTAGCATATGATACATCGTAGCCATTAAGGCCAGTGCTATAACCGGTACAAGAATTAACCGCTCCCGTCTTACCAAACAATAAATGTTGTTCACCACTGGGCGCTTCCAATATAACAGTCAGATTATCAACCGAACCATGATGAATCCGTGTGTAAACATCTAATCCGTCTACCGGATTAATAATCCCTGAAACATTAAAAGTGATCTCTAAAGGTTCTCCACTCACACCACAGCCACTTGGGCCATCAGGTATATCTCCATAACCACTGCCTGAAAATTTTAAAACAGCATGACTATGTGAACTGATCAACAACAAAATAAAAAAAACGATTTTATACACAAATTTCTCCAATTAATTGAGCTAGTGCACTAACCATCGTTATTTCAAGAAACTGGAGATCACATATATTAGATTTTTTTAGACAAAAATGATCAATCAGGGAAAAAACTCATTGATTCATTGAAAGTTTATCGACTCTAACTCATCCCAGCGATCAAATTTTACTTGCAGTTCTTTTTCTAAAGTAGCCAACTCTGTAGTCATTTTTTTTATGGTTTCCGCATCTTGCTGGTAAAAAGATGAGTCGGAAACTTGCTCAGATAGAACAGCGATTTGTTGTTCCAAAGCATCAATTTGGGCAGGTAACTGTTCTAACTCATGCTTGTCCTTAAAACTCAGTTTTTTGGATTTTGATTGAGCAGTTGCTGATTTGGTTTTGACTGCCTTTACTTTGGGTTGTTTTTTGTTAACAGTTTCAGGCGGCTTACTTTGACGAACATAATCCTGATAACCACCAACATATTCGTTGACTTGAAAAACACCTTGCTCATCAGGATATTCAAAAACAATGGTCTGGGTGCAGACGTTGTCAATAAAATCTCGATCATGGCTGATCAGCAACACTGTACCCTGAAAGTCAAACAACAGGTTTTGTAACAAATCGAGGGTTTCCATATCAAGATCATTAGTCGGTTCATCCATAACCAAAACATTAGCAGGTCTGGCAAATAACCGAGCCAACAACAACCGAGAGCGTTCTCCTCCTGACAACACCGATGCGGGTCCACGAATCTTTTCAGCTGTGAATAAAAAATCCTGTAAATAAGAAATAACATGGCGGGATTTTCCATTGATAGTGACAAAATCTGTACCTAAATGCAGATTATTCTCCACCGTGTCATTTTCATCGATGCTTTGTTTCAATTGGTCAAAATAAGCCACTTCCACATGAGTACCCAGTTTGACACTACCACCTTGTGGTTGCAATTCACCAAGTAATAAATTCACCAAGGTAGTTTTACCAACTCCATTCGGACCAATAATACCGACTTTATCACCTCGCATGATTTTGGTAGAAAAACCATCAAGTATCACTTTATTTTCATAAGCAAAAGATAACTTGTGTGCAACCATCACTTTTTTGCCGCTGGCATCAGCAGTGTTAACTTCTGCTTGTGCCTGTCCAGATCGTTTGCGACGTGCTGATCGCTGTTCTCGCAGCGTCATCAACTCACGAATCCGGCTTTGACTCCGGGTACGTCTGGCTTTAACACCCTGACGAATCCAAACTTCTTCCTGGCTGAGTTTTTTATCCATTCGCTCCCACTCTTTGATTTCTGCTTGCAACCGAGCCTCGCGGCGTTCCAAGTATTTATCATAACCGCAATCATAACTGACGATGTGCCCTCGATCGAGTTCAAAGATATGGTTGGCTATTTGCTTTAGAAAAGCTCGATCATGAGTGACAAAAACCACTGCGCAATGAAGTTTTTGGACGAACTGCTGAAGCCAGATAATGCTTTCGATATCTAAATGATTGGTTGGTTCATCGAGCAGCAAAATATCCGGAGATTGTACCAAAGCAGCTGCTAAATTAACCCGTCGACGAACACCGCCTGAAAGGTTTTTAATGTTCACATTAGCCTGTAAGTGCAACCTTGAAACCACCGATTCAACAGTTTGTAAAGCTTCCCAGCCATGATGTTCATCAATAATATGCTGATATTTGACCATTTCATCAACATCGTTAGCTGACTCATAACTCAATAAAGCCTCTCCAACCATACCCAAGGACCGAATGAGCAATTCACGAACTGATAAATCATCTCGTCTGGCTGCGTCCTGCACCATCATCGCCACTTTTAGACCATCCTGACGGATCACTAAACCATCATCAATGGCCAAATCACCTGACAAAATTTGTAACAAAGTCGATTTTCCCTCTCCGTTCCTTCCAATCAATGCGATTTTTTGTCCCTTTTCAATAGTAAAAGAAACCTGATCCAGAACAGGTTGAGCACCATAATCGATGGAGACTTGATCAAAGCTCAGTATAGGCATAACAAGCAGAAAATCGGCTATTTTAGCATTGTAAAGTTTATAAAAAAACGAAAGACCATAGTCTTCATATTTAAGTCTTTGATACACATAAGAAAAGCTATTGATTCAAAAATCACAACAATTCAAGTAAAATGACTAGAGGGGTGTAATCAAGACTGTCATGCTGAAACCGGTTTCCAATACCAACATTCATATTCCGGATCATACCATTATTGAAAAAATTGGTTCCGGAGGGATGTCCACTGTTTATTTAGCCAGACAAATATCGCTGCAAAGAAAGGTCGCCATTAAGGTTCTTCGTAAGCTGGCTGTAGAAGATGAGGACTTGGCGGAACGTTTTGTCAATGAAGCAAAAACCATTGCCTCTTTAGATCATCCTCATATCATTTCGATATACGAAGCCAAAAGACTACCTTCTGGTTTGACGTATTTCACTATGCCTTACCTAAACCACGGTAACTTTGGTGACATCATATGTACCAACGCAGATCACTTGATTGACTTGTTATCTCAAATTTGTGATGGACTGGCTTATGCACATGATCGTGGCGTTATCCACCGTGATTTAAAGCCCGAAAACATTTTATTCGATCAATTTGGTCAACTGAAAATAGCGGACTTTGGTATCGCATTAAGCAAAGACACACGTAGGCAAACCAAAGATGAACAAATTTTAGGCAGCCCCCATTACATGAGTCCAGAACAAATTCAATCAAGTGACATCAGTTATTTATCAGACATTTATAGTTTGGGTTGCATTATTTATGAGAAATTAACCGGCGATCATTTATACGATGGTAACAATGATTTTGCTGTTCTATTGGCTCATATCAATAAAACACCAACTGAATTACCTGTCGCCTTAGAAAATTGGCAACCCATTCTCAACAAATGCCTAGCCAAAAACCCCAAAGGCCGATATCAATCGGCACTGGAAGTCAAAATCGATCTACGAAATATTAAAAACCCTGACACTGTTCCCATCGGCCAGTCAATGAAAACCAGATGGCCGGAGTGGCTTAATCCATACTATGTACTGACTAGCATGATCCTCTTAATCTCATTGATTTTAACCATGGCTTCCTGGTTAAAACAGAACACAACCTCTGATTTAAGATCATTGGTGACACAGTCCACTGAAAAAGACATGGTGGCCGTGACACAATCTGATCAACAACCGACACCACAGAACAGTTCCTCGGCATTAGCCACCACTGGCCACGCGATTACACCTGTATCCGAAGTTTTGGTCAACAATGATACAAATGAGTTTGGTATCAGTGAGGAAGAAGTGGTGATCTTGGACAACGATAGCCGGTTACAAAATGAAGACAATCCTTCAGTGGAAATGATGTTAAGTCAAGGTCATGAACTATTGATCAAATATCATTTAACCAAGCCAGTAGGCAACAGCGCCATTGACCGTTTTAAGGCAGTATTAAATATTGAACCAGAAAATGAAGCGGCCAAGGAAGGGCTCAATCAGATAGCAAGAAATTACTTTTTATTAATAAGAAGTAAACTGGACACACCTGATTTAGATCAGGCCAAGGTTTTTGCTCAATCTATGATTGAATTCATGAACCAGGAAAACATTGACAAAAGTCTGTTTTCGCGCTCATATAACATCCTCATGGCAGATACAGTCATTGCCGTTGATGGTGCAATAAAAAAACGCAGAACATCTCCTAGAGCAACCAAATTACTTGCCTTGATGAACACATTGACAGAACAGTCGTCTGATATTCAAGCTTTACAAAAAAAATACAATACCATACCAAAGCCAGGCCAAGTTGTAGCAAACGATCATGGTGTCAATATGGTATTTATTGCTAACAATCAAGCCAATGATTTTATGGTGGCTCAAAACGAAATCACGGTAGCACAATATCGATCATTTGCTGGTGAACAAGCCAGCAGTGACAAATGCGAACACCTAGGGAGTAAACCTTTTTTTAAACGTTATAGCTGGACCAAACCACCTTTTAAACAGACAGCGGAACATCCTGTCATTTGTATCACAGCTACGGAAGCACAAGCCTATGCCCAATGGCTCAGTTCAAAAACCGGCCACACTTACCGTTTGCCAACTGCATCAGAATGGCATATTTTGAATCAATACGCCAACCAAGTACCCTGTGAGCAAAGTAACCTCGCGGGTCAAGAAACAACTAATGAAAACAAATTTTCTGCCAAAGCTTATCACTGCACTGACACCTATGCATTTACTGCTCCAGTACAAAGTTATGCTGGCATAAAAAATGTACACGACATCAATGGTAACGTAGCCGAATGGATATTAAATTGTAATCAAGCACATAATTGCCAACAGTTTGCCATAGCTGGGTCGTCATGGCTAAGTGGCACCGATAGCAGCCTAACACAGATTGAACCTGTCAGTAAGGAGACGCGAGTTTCACACTTAGGATTCCGCTTGGTACGCACTTTTGAATAGTAAAATAAAAGACTGTTCAAAGTGATATATTATTCAGCTTACAGAACCTTTTCCATTCAAGTTTGCTATCTAACAAAAACAAAAAACAGTCAGATTGAGTCGCATAACAAGATTATTCTTATAGACCTTTACTTGTTGATAATCCCGGCATGTTTTGATGATTGTGTTTAACTTATCGCTATTACTATAAAAAACTAAAAGCCATTTATATTTGGAGTTGTGTTATCATGGTAGATCAAGTAATTGATATTTAAATAATGAACCTGAATAATGGATAACTTATTGTTAAATATGAAGAGTTACTTCGATCTTGCTCATTTTTTCGACCGGAAAACAGGTGCCTCGATGCATTTTTATTCGCCGCTTCGCTTCCATGCGGCTCTCAGGCTAATGTGAAAAAGTTTTTCAGAAACTTTTTTCTGGTAGATGGTGTGGCACATGCAAGTCCACCTTGAGTGGTCAGGTTCAAGTGAGGTCAAAAAACATCAGCGAAATCGCAGCACTTTTGCGGTTAAGTGTTTATAACCGAATTTGAAAAAGGCCTGGATGGACTTTTTCAGGGTTGATTAAATAAATATGGGGAAATTAAAAAATGAAAAAAAATAGACTCATAGGTTTGTTGTTGCTAGTCATAGGTGGTTTTCTTTTGTATTTTGGTTTCAATGCAGCCAACTCTCCAGTCGAAGAATTATCAGAAATGGTGTCAGGTCGATATAGCGATGAAACGATGTACTACTTAGTTGGTGGTGCGATTGCAGTTTTGTTAGGACTGGTACTCGTACTGAAAAAATAAATACTGTTGCTTATTTTTATTAGCCACTTTGCACATAAATGGTGGCCTTTGAGAGATTAACCGTTTCTTTTCTCAGATATGATAAATATTGATCTGCACATTTGCCCCCTTAATGGGTTGTGATTAGTCGAACCTGAAAAATGCATAACGTATTGTTAAATATAAAGAGTTACTTTAATTTTGCACATTTTTTCGACCAGGAAACAGGTGTCACGATGCATTTTTATTCGCCGCTTACATGCGGCTCTCAGGCTAACGTTAAAAAGTTTTCCAGAAACTTTTTTATGGTCGATGGTGTGGCACAGGGACCTGTCACCTTGAGCCGTCACAGGCTCTAGTAAGGTCAAAAAACATCAGCAAAATCACACTTTTGCGCTTAAGTGTTTTTTTGACCAATGCTGGAAAAGGCCAGGAAGGACTTTTTCAGAACTGACTAATTAAAAAACTCTCCGGTTTTCGAAAGCAGATCATATGAGCACATTGCATCATTCTGGATCATTGAGAAAAAGAGATAACCTTAAGATATCGTTAACTAGAAAGGCAACTAGTAATTAATTGATCAAACTGTGAACCAATCGGTGTACTAAACCATCAAACTTTGAAAAAATGCATATATGCTGATCAAAACTGAAAAGGTGATGGTTTATAGATTAGCAAAGTATTTAATTTTAAATGGAGATGATTTATGTGCCCAATTAATAAAAAAGTAATAATATTTACGATATCAACTCTAATGGCTTCTAGCGTGCTTGCAGATAAAGTAAAAAAAGTTGACATTAAGAACAAAGGTGCTGATATCTTAAAAGGCACGATTCAGGTTGAAAGCGATGGAAAAAAATACACGCACACCAAAACAAAGTCCATAGCTTATACAACTCAACTATCGGCTCAGTGTAAAAACAATTATCGTATTAACCAAGCAGTGCTCTCTTCGCTCCCTTTTAAAATTAAGAAAGAAATCGCAGAATCTAATTCAAAAGCACACAAACAAAATGTACCTGTAAGGCAAACAAAAGAATTACAGCCTATCTATCAAAGTTTTACTATTCCAGTTAACAAACTTACTATAGATCCAGTAGCTTCTTGTAATCAATATCTGGACAACAAAATAAAAGAAGGTTTTAGCCGTGCAGATGTATTAAAAACCGACAAATTTACACAATCTATTCAGCCATTAACATTTGCTGTGCAATGCAAACATAAGAAGAAAGCTGCACCTCCAGGGCAATATTGGGGGCAAGATATAGTTCAAGCACCGGTAAATATAAAATGTGGAAAAACTGAAACCAAGCCCCAAAGCCCATCTAAAGTTAAAAAACCGAAGAGAGTGGGTGTAAAAAAACGCTAATAAGTAGGCACAAGCAAACCACATAGCTGTCAAGGTGTTGAACTATTGGGGGGTTACAGAGTGATGTGAAACGGTTGGTTTTATGTTTGGATGGGACTTGGAACAGCGCTTATAAGAAGGAGAAGCGGCAGGATGGAATTCGGGTTTTAAAGCCTTCGAATATCTTGAAACTCGCTCGAGCTATAGAGCCAGTCGGTTCGCGTGATGTGCATCAGGTTGTTTATTACGACACAGGTGTGGGTGCGATGTCAAAACATCCGGGGTTTTCAAATCGTTTATTGAGTAAAGTGGATAATTTGTTTGGTGGTGCCTGGGGTGCGGGCTTTGAATCGAACATTGAGGACGCTTTGACCTTTATCATCCATAATTATCAGGCTGCAACGAATGATGAGGCTGCCGATGAAATTCTGGTGTTTGGTTTCAGTCGTGGTGCAGCAACAGCCAGGGCTTTGACCCAGTTTATTTCTTGGATGGGCGGTTTGCCGGTGAAAAGCGATGCTTATTTTCTGCCCAAACTTTTCCGTGTCTATATCAAGTCCAAAGGCAAAGCGAAGTTCGAACAAGCCAGAGACATGATCAATAAGGAAATCGATTCAGTGAATCAATCCAGAAAGCGAAAAATCACTTATCCATTCAGTCAATGGCAAGTGGTAAAGATTAATTTTCTCGGTGTTTGGGACACGGTGTTGGCTTTGGGTGGTCGGATTGTGACCATGAAGTCCCGGCAGTTTTATTTACATGACAAACCTGCCGATTGTGTCCTACATGCCAGACAAGCTTTGGCGATTGATGAAAAGCGTTATGACTTTTTGCCTGAAATTTGGTCATCGCCAAGTGCAGAGAAACAAAGCTTAAAACAGTGTTGGTTTGCGGGTGTACATTCCAACATTGGAGGTGGTTACATCAATGATGGTTTGGCTAACATCGCATTGCAATGGATGTTGCAACAGGTCAAAGCAGTGGTCAAAGGGTTCCGGACCAATCGAAGTTATTTAAACAACTATCGGCCTTTCCCACAAGATGAGATGGTTGAGTCAAAGACCAGAACTTACAAAACCAAAGACTTTGTGATGCGCAAAAACGGCTTACGAACCATTCACACCGCCAAGGACCAAGGTTTTGAAAAAACCGGCTTAATCATTCATCCATCTGTGCGAACACGCATGGAAACTGACTACCAAAGTAAAGCGTTCATGAATGAACCTTATCAGCCCAAAAATCTATTGGCTTATCTCGAAGGCAAACAGATTGATGATGTTTTCAGTGAATAAACTGTTTTTTAATAAGAGGCACACCATTGTGTGCTTTATAATTACAGGTATCAAACCCATATGTACAGGTTAAAAGGCCCAATCTTATTCAGTGTTTTGGTATTGGGCAATCCTCCCGAAAAATAGCTGACCTTGAATTTGTCTGACTTTCACCACATCCCAGCTGTAAAAGTCAGGTTTAAAAGATAGTGAGAAAATTGATCGACTCTCAGATTTTAGTTATTCTCAGTCTGAAAACCAGATTCATATATCAAGTCGTCAAAAACCATGGGATCTGAGAAAAAACCGTCAATTGGAATCAACATTTCTTGACCATCTGACCTGCCATCAGAATCACTGTCGGAAGTGTTCAAATCTGTACCGATCATCGCCTCATATCCATCGATTAAACCATCATCATCACTATCAACTGACGTATAAACATAGCCAAGACATTCATCATCATTAAAGCTCAGGGTGTGGTTTTCATAAGGGGGTTGATTAAGCTGGGACTCCGTTATAAGTGCCCAATCATCATAGTCAACATCCACATTTCTGGCATACAGACACTCTGTGTAGGCCGGTTTAATACATTCTTCCATGTCTTCAGGGCAAGCTGGATAGATATAACCCTCCATAGCATCCAAATCATACCCAGAATCTGTAAAATCGCTCAGGTATGGTTCAGTGATATAAGCAAGATCAAAAATCGGATCATCTCCAAAAACATATTTAGTCAAACGATATAATTTGATCAATTCACCTTGGTCGGTATCTGGGTTGTTGTGAGTTGATAGAATATGAAAAGCAGCATTAGGATGAGTGTCCGTGGCAGGAATTTGATAGTCACTCAATGTCAAACCCACTTGCAATGATTGATAACCCAAATCAAGTCCATATAAATCTCCTAACAGAGCAGCAGTGATCACTTGTGGGCTGGCACTGTACAATGTGTCGAAAGGACCACTTTCATATTTAGTGCTTTTAATAACAAAAACAGGTTTGACTCGATTCATCTGTTGGAATCCATTAACTGTTCCTAATACAGCAGTAACAGATGCCAGTGGATTGATCATTCCATGTCCCCATTCTTGGGTCCAATGATCATGAGGGGATTGTGCTGTTTTCTGAAGTAGAGTCCTGACATCATCAGATTTCATTTGAGGATAGATTGACCTGAGAATACCGATTAAACCAACTACTTGCGGTGTAGAAAATGATGTCCCTGAACAGATATCATAGTCAGGATCTTGCCAATAATGCGTTAGATAGAGACATTTTGATTCTGTGCCATTTATGTCTGCAGTGGCTGCTGTGAGAATATGCTTCGCAGGCGCTACTAATTCCTGAAAATCAGAGGCATAAGAGCCACATGTATAATCATCCAAAAGTGGCGGCTCCGAACAATCATCCCAAAACTCAAATGCCTCAGTCACACCACCGACTGCGATGACATTGGGATGATTGGCTGGAAAATGTTCTTGATAGATTGGATCAGAATTTGACATTCTATTGGCAGCCGCGCTCGCCAACATGATATCTCTCTCATGCAGCTCATCAAGAACGTCACAAAGTTCACTACTAGCAAGTCCTTCCGCCGGACAATTAGCCATATTAGTTGGATACCCAAAACTCATGTTAACTGCCTGAACACCCGCTCGCATCAGATTGCTGAATCCTTCTGGATCAAGTAAATCACCACCTTGCACGATCACACTGCAATTCTGGCAAACACCTGCCAAACCTTCTGAATTATTGGTACTCGGCGCCAAAACACCCAAAACCCATGAACCATGATCCCAATATTGATATTGCTCTCCAGTCACTAGCAAATTCGGGTTTGATAAATGAAAGCGTAAATTACCAGTAAGATCTGGATGATCAACCCTGATCTTCAAATCTACCATTCCAATCAAGGCATGTCCTTGTGCATACTCCCATGTGGCTGGATAATCTATTGACAAACCATTGGCTCGATTGTTGAGGTGATATTGATGGTAGGAAATGATGTCATTCGGTAACATCAGTGGGTCATTAGGTAGCTGGTCTTGGCCATTTTCTATATTCAACTGTTTATTCTCTGACTTAACACCAAAAGTCAGTAAAATCAAAGTAATGAACAGCAATGTGTTGTATTTTTCCATGATAAGCATCCAATTTTATTTATCATCAAGACAGTATGGCTAGATGAAGTGAGTAATCGAAAACGAATTATAAATAGACCTGATTAAGATAATGTTAAGTGTACTTGGCATAATCCCGCATAATGGTGAAATATTCTGAATATTAATTATTTTGACTCAAAAGCATTAGTTTTGTTGAAATAAGCATGATTTTCATTGATTTTTGATGCTTTACTGTCTTTTTTGTAATCCAAAAAAACGCCAGAGAAAGGTACATCAAAAAAATAAAAAGATCGTTTGTAACCTATTTATTGAGCTTTCGAGAGTAAGTTGAATAGTGATATGCTTTTATATACAATTTTGTTGCGTTATTTCAGTTTAAAATAATACCATGAAAAATAAAGTATGGTCAGTTTTGTTATTGTCTTTGATTTTGAGTTCCGTCTCAGCTGAAACCAGAACCACAGAGTATGATTGGTTAACCTTGGGGAAAAAATCAGGGGAGCTGAAAGTGTCTTACCATACAGATGGAAAACAGACAACTACTTTCAAGTTCAATGACCGTGGCAGAGGACCAAACATTAGCGAAGAAATTCACTTGGATGCCTCAGGGCAGCTGCTATCTTTTAAAGCGATTGGTAAAAGTTACATGGGAGTTCAGGTAAATGAAAGCTTTACTCTATCTGAGCAAAAGGCCAAGTGGCATTCGACTAACGAACAGGGTGAAACTATAGTTAATACACCAGTTGCTTATGTCAATGTAGAAGGTTCTCCAGAATCATTGGCGGTTCTGTTGCGAGCAGTTTTAAACCAAGCTGATCAAACGATGGCTTTGTTGCCATCGGGAACAGCCTCAGTACAGGAATTACTATCCACAACAGTCAAAAACAATGAGCAGGAGAAAAAGGTTAAATTGATGGCTTTAAGCGGTCTGAGTTTAACGCCTAATTACGTTTGGCTAGACGAGCATAATCAATTATTTGCTGTAACTTATGGTTGGATGGGGATGACTCCTGTAGGTTGGAATATTGTTTTGGAAGATTTGCAGAAACTACAGGATGAAGCAGATAAATCATTCCATCTTAAACAAGCCAAATCACTAACTGAATCATTAGCAGACACTGTATTGATTAAAAACGTCAATGTTTTAGATGTGAAGCAAGGAAAGTTGCTAAGTGATCAAGCAGTCTTGATTGAGGCCGGGGTGATCAAAGCCGTTGGATTAAACACCAGTGATCTCAAAGCTACTCAAATAATTGATGGACATGGAAAGACATTGATGCCTGGTTTATGGGATATGCACACACACATCAGATTATCCAATGGCTTATTACAGATAGCTGCAGGTGTTACCAGTGCGCGTGACTTAGGTAACAACCATGATGATTTGGTACAAACCATAAAAGCATTTGACAACGGCGAAGTAATTGGTCCACATGTTTACAAAGCGGGTTTTATAGACCAAAAAAGCCCTTTTGCTTCACCAACTGGCAAATTGGCAGAAACATTAGAACAAGCCTTGGAATACGTTGACTGGTATGCTGAGCGTGGCTACCCGCAAATTAAAATTTATAGTTCAATCACTCCAGATTGGGTCAAATCCATTGCAGAACGTACTCATCAACATGGCATGAAACTGAGTGGGCACATCCCATCTTTTATGACCACAGAACAAGCTGTGAAAGACGGCTATGATGAAATCCAACACATCAACATGCTATTCCTAAATTTTTTAGCAGGCAAAGATGATGATACACGCACTCCAGTACGATTCACTTTGGTGGGTGAAAAAGCGGGCAGTTTGGACTTGAATTCCAAGAAAGTTAAAGATTTTATTGAATTACTCAAGGACCAGGAAATAGTTGTGGACCCAACAGTGACTATATTCCACAGTATGTTCATGAACAAACCAGGTGAAATTGACCCTAATTTTGCAATGATTGCTGATCATTTACCTACTAATATACGACGAAGTTTTTTGGGAAGCACCCTAGAAATATCAGAACAACAAATACCTAACTATAGAAGGTCAGCTCAAGCATTGTTAAAGATGGTCAAAATGCTCCATGATGCAGGTATTCAGCTGGTTGCTGGTACTGATGCAATTTCTGGGTTCACTTTACACCGAGAATTGGAATTGTATGTGGAGGCTGGCCTTTCCAATGCAGATGTATTAAGGATTGCAACCATAGAAGCAGCAAAAGTTGCTGGACAAGCTGACCAAACCGGATCTGTCGAGGTAGGTAAGAAAGCCGATCTGGTATTAGTCGATGGTAATCCACTGGAGAATATTTCAGCAGTCAGAAAGGCAGTGTGGACCATCAAAGGTGAGAAAAAATACTCATCGGCTAAATTATACCGATCAATCGGTATCAAACCTTTTACTGACATTGAATGAATGAGTTGTTTGCACTCAAGTTACTTTCCAGGGTCTGTGAACACAATTTAATTAGTCAGTCCTGGAAAAGGCCAGGAAGGACTTTTTCAGGACTGACTAACTATAAAGCAATTTATTTACAACTAAAACATACTGATGAGTCATGAGAAGTTACTGAGTTCTTTATCAAAAAAAATCATCAATACTAGGAATGATATCTTTGAGTTGAAACAATTTTCAAATTTGTTTTTCGAAACCGCTGACATCATTGAATCAAATCCAAATATCAAGATTCAAACAGTCGATGACATTCGTTCAGAAGAGAACCATTTCATTTATTACTTTTTTAAAACTTTTCTGCAATATTCGAGCATAGCAATCCGAAGACACTCTAGATATAACCATTACAATGACAATTCATCATCACGTTCACTGATTCACCTGCTGAAGAAGATGGAGAGAAATGATAAGGCTATCTCTAGACAATGGTACTTGGATCAGGTATTCACGCTATATTCATCACACCCAGATTTTGATAAAGTACTCTTTCTGCATGAAGCAGAATCTCAATTTGATAGGATATCCTCTTATCCTAATCTTGAACACTTATGCCCTAAGATAGTCAACGCAGATATTACAGCTCTTGAACAGCTGACAAGTCCTATATGTGATTATGTTGATAAAAATATCGCTCACCTGGAAATTGCAGAGCAAGTTAAAGTTCCTTCTTATTCAGATGTGAAAGAATCAATACTGTTCTTAACAAAGCTAACTGAGAAATATATATTTTTCTTTGTAGATTCTGGAATAGATATAAAAAAACTGAATAGTGATGCATGGAAAAAGTGCTTGACTTTCCCTTGGATTGCAGTTGATTGAAGCTTAAGCGTCCCAATTTTGTCCTAAATTGGTTTTTATCTTCGA
This sequence comes from Gammaproteobacteria bacterium, assembly GCA_030430025.1. GTDB lineage: Bacteria > Pseudomonadota > Gammaproteobacteria > Xanthomonadales > Marinicellaceae > Marinicella. The sequence continues at coordinate 6,569 of JAUIGR010000039.1, read as the reverse complement.
GAGAAAATTCAGTGCAGGCAAGTAAAGTATTGACTCAATTAGATTAAAGTGGTGCTGGAGGAGGAATCACACTGTGCTATAAAATATTGATCTACATGTATAAATAAAATTATATAAAAATGTTACTGTCAAAGTTACTGCCTTTTTTCTTTGCGACTAGACAATTTCGCTGTATTTAGATTAATACCTCAGATACAACAAAATATCTATTGATAGATTTTTTTGATAGACAGATACTGACAACTTTATGCCACTGCTTTGACATTTAAGTCAATGTCTTTCAGTTGCCACAAGTCATAATTCATTTGCAGGGTAAGCCATGCCAATGCTGACTTACCAGTAAAGGCTTCCAACCTCAAGGCAAATTCAGGGGTAATGGAAACATGCTGATTGATGAAACGTGATAAATGTTTTCTGGACACGCCCAGCATTTCAGCAGCTTTGGTTATGCTAATGTCCAAAGGCTCAAGGTAAGTTTCCTTTAAAATTTCGGCAGGGTGTGCTGGATTAAACATAAAAACCTCAATCAGTGATAATCTTCATAATTCAAAATATAGGCATTACCATCAACAAACTCAAAAGTAACGCGCCAGTTACCTGAAACTTTAACACTCCATTCAGACCGATTACCTTTTAGTTGGTGCAACCGATAGACTGGTGCGTTCATGTCCTCAATAACTGTAGCGGCATGTAAATCAGATAAAATCAGTCTTAATTTCTTACTATGATCAACATTGATTTTTGCTGTTGAGCCCGTTTCAAAAAATGCTTTCAATCCCTTGTGCTTAAAACTTTTTATCATAATTGCTCATGCCTTGCGTAGGCATATTGTAACCCATAAGGTTACACTAAGTCAATTTAGTCGTATTTAGTCGAACCTGAAAAATGCATAACTTATTGTTAAATATACAGAGTTACTTCAATCTTGCACATTTTTTCGACCAGAAAACAGCTACTACGATGCATTTTTCTGGTCGATGGTGTGGCACAGGGATGTGCCACCTTGAGCCATCAGGCTCAAGTAAGGTCAAAAAACAGCAGCAAAATCACACTTTTGCGCTTAAGTGTTTTTTTGACCGATGCTGGAAAAGGCCAGGAAGGACTTTTTCAGGACTGACTATTTAAACTGCAGGGAAAAGATACTTTCCAGTACTTTGGTTTACGGTGGTTGTTGTTTATGTTTGGCAGGGGCAGGTCTAAAACCTAATAGGTGTGCCGGATGATTCGTTTGCCTAAAGATATTTTTATTTCCACAACATAAACATTTCACACTATTTGAAAAACGAAAATCAAATTCTGGGAATGTAAAAAAAATCCCTTTTTTATGGTTCGAGAAACTCTTTTTTACGGTGTCAGAAAATTAACCCTCAGTTTAAGTGTTCCAAATGATTAGACAGTAACTTTTCATTAAATTACTGTCAAAGCATAAATGTTACTGTCGACATTACTGCCAAATAACGTGCGCTGTCAAGATACCTTATGAAAGCTTATGAAGCCTAAAAACCTTATTATATATGGGTTTTGTTACTGAAATGATGCTTTATGATACTTGGTGAAGGGGATAAATGGTGCCGGAGGCGGAATCACATGGACATATAACATCATGTTTTAAAAGAGAATAATATAAGATCAGTTTTTTATACCCCCTTATATACCCCCAATATTTTTTGTACCTCCCTCAAAGATATGTTTTTTTAATGAAGTTTCACTTCACACTTACAGTTAATCTTAAACCCATATCATAAAGTACTTTGGTAATTGTGCTGTATCGAGGGTTTCCATTTTCGCTCAAAGAACGGTATAAACTTTCTCGTGCCAAGCCAGTGTTTTTCGCCAATTGCCCAATACCACCAAGCGAGTCAATAACTTCGCGCAGAGCAACCAATAAGAAACGATCATCTTGTTCTTCAATCGCTGCTTCAATATAGGCAGCCCTCTCTTCATTAGTCTTAAGATAATCACTGGTTTTATAAGTTTTGGTTTTGTTCACTGTATTGCCTCCAATATTCTTTGGCTTGTTTAATATCCTTTGATTGACTTGACTTATCTCCTCCGCAGAGTAATAAAACGGCTTTTTTACCAGTCAATAGACCCTATAGCCTTTACCAACATCAATTTTCAATTCTCTGACATCATCACCTACAGATTTCCAATGACCTTCGACCTTCGTTGCCTTGCGATAATCTATCAAGCCTGGTTAATATCCTTGCTTTGGCTTTTACATCCTTTAGACCATCTATCCAAATATCAAACGGACACCAGTCATATTCAGCAACATACTTGGTAATCTCTATCATAGACCACATTGTATCTTATAAGTTACAAACAAATCAAAAATAATTGACAATTAACAGCAAACAATTAATTACTTCTGTTTTTGATAGCGAAAGTGTAGAAGTTCAGACTTGATCTGACAGTTACCCGTTAATCAATAACCGAATGTCAGATTGGATTTAGTTGATAAATTTTTCAATCCAAACTGCTTTACCATCGATGAGTGTTTCCATCGGTGTTCTCCCGCAGCAAATTTTGCCTTGGTGAGTTCTTTGAGTATTATATTTTATCAGCCACTGGTTAAGGTCTATTTGTAGTTCATCAATAGATTGATATATCTTCTTCCTTAAACAGACCTGATAAAACTCATTTAGAATGGTTTTATGGAAACGTTCACAAATACCGTTAGTTTGGGGAGATTTAACCTTGGTTTTGGTATGTTCAATATCATTCAACGCCAAGTACAGCTGGTAATCGTGCTGATCGGCTCGTCCACAATATTCTGTTCCTCTATCAGTCAAAATACGTAGCATAGGAAGCTTGTGTTCCTCATAGAAGGGTAACACCTTGTCATTAAGCATATCCGCTGCTGTAATCGGAGTTTTGGTTGTATACAACTTGGCGTGAGCCACTTTGGAGTAAGTATCTACAAAGGTCTGCTGATAAACACGACCAATACCTTTGAAAGTGCCAACATAGTATGTATCCTGAGAGCCTAGGTAACCAGGATGTTCAGTGTCTATTTCTCCACAAGCTTCATCATCATGCTTCTTGCGCTCCATGGCCGCAACCTGAGATTCAGTGAGTATGATGCCATCCTTTGCCACTTGGTCAGACAAGGCTTTAAGGCGGTCCTTGAAACAAGCCAAATCATGTCTAAGCCAAATGCTTCTGACACCGCTGGGTGAAACAAATGTACCACGCTTACGCAGTTCATTACTCGCGCGTGTTTGACCATGCGCAGGTTCTTCAAGTGCATAGTCAACTACTACTGATTCTATTGCTGGATCGATGCGGTTCTTAATGTTTGGTGTGCGTCGATTGCGTTCAAACAATGCATCAACACCACCCTCATCGTGAGCGGACTTGTAGCGGTAGAATGTGTCTCGTGAAAGCCCCATCATTTTGCAGGCTTTGGAAACGTTTCCAAGTTCTTCGGCTAAATTTAATAAACCGACTTTATGTTTAATGATTTTTTCGTTAGTATGAATCATAAGAGTTACCTTTTTAAGTTTTGATTAATGTCCTAGTTACATCAAAACGGGTAACTCTTTTTTTGGCAACCTTTTATAGTCCCAATCTGTCAGATTAAGTCTGAACTTCTATATATCATGCAGTTAATTGCCGACAAACCTGAATTAGTATTATTTTATTACACACTTCTCTCTTTATTAGCAATTTTCTTATTTTCTTTTTGTGGTATTCTCGTCATAATGATGTATGACTTAATTAAAGCTCGAGCTATCTTGGCATTTAAAATAGGAAAGGCAGAATGACCACTATGCAGAAAAAAAACCTTATCAGATGAATTTAAATACTGTGTTCTTGCACCATTTAGCCCTTTGGTGGCTCTATATCGGTACAGTCATACTGATATGTCCTTTGGCAAAGCTCTCTTAAGCTCTTTAAGCTGGAAAAGATATAAGAAATATCTATCTGAATATAAGCCGTAGCATCCCAAATGTGGTCATAACATTGTTCTTAAATTTTTCAAGGTTAATATAATTTACTAACAATAAAGTGAATTAATATCTTGAAAAACCTTTTCAAAATTATCCAATGTTTCGTCTGATAATCTTAATCTATCAACACCTAACTTAACCATTTCATTTGCGGGTCTGTAGTGATTATATCTATCGATATTTAAGTGATTGTTTATTTGGATTATTATCTGATTAATGCCACTGTTTAAATCGTTAACTTTAATATCTGGATGTTCTTGAAACGCTGAATTAAAAAGCTTTAAATAGTCATCTTTTTTGAATAAGTCTTCTAGATCAGCTTTATTATGGCTATCAAGAAATTCATCAAAATATCTAATTTTATTCTGATGAATTATTTTATCAGCTACTACTTTATCCATTTTTGCTTTACCTTTTGGGTCGGTATATGAATCAAGCAAACATGCTGTTTGTAAGTCGGAACCACGTAATAACGAAATAAAAGTGGCTACTTTCTCAAGTCCTCCAGTTGGAACAATAGTGACATCGGTTCTTAAACATGTTCTGCTTTCTGCCTCTAACCTTCCTGACATTGCTGTAAGAATAATTAAATCAGATACTCCTTCAACAAGAAGGTTTTTATTATTAATAAACAAATTTTGAGCAATATCGTAACCTAAGGCAGCTTGTAGAGGAAAAAGTGTATTAGGGTCTTTTTCTTGAATGCTATCAGAAATTGTTGAACCAGAGTCTGTTTCAAGAACTGTCCTTACGCGGTTCAACTTTCCAGAAGGAATCATAAATGGTGAATGAGTTGTATAAATAATTTGATAATCTTCTGTTAAGTCCTCTAAAAACGTCAATAAGTCAGCCTGTGCAGATGCATGTAAGTTTAAACCTGGCTCATCTAACAATAGAATGTAGCTTGATGAAGCATCTTCTTGGATTTTTTTAAACCAAACCAAAAATGAAAAAAACCAATTGAACCCCTTACTTCTGTTTTTCAATGGTAATGAAACACCCTTGCTCTTAACACGAATATCAAGAATGTGCTCAACAACTTTAGTGTTTCCAGCAGGATCGGTTTTCTCTTTCTTATCAACTTGAAAAGTAATACTTAAGTTTTTGTTAGAATTCCAGTATCTAAATAATTCACCAGAAATGATAGCCTCTGTGGCTTCAAGTTCAGCGATAAAGTCTTCAAAACTATCAGATTCTAATAACTCTGATGTATCAATGTCGGAGAGTTCAAATAAAGCCTTAGCAGTTTTATCTTCACTATTTTCAAGTTTATTGCTTTCAAGTTCTTCTATACTGATTCTAGATGGTAAAGAGAAGTATTCATCGTAATATAGAAACTTAGGTTTATTTGGCTTGATGTATGTACGAGCAATATATTCGGAAATTGCATCATTTTTCCACTTCCATTCGTTTTCAAAGTATTTTTCTAAAGATTCTAAGCCATTCGTGTATTTTTCTTCTGAATATTGCTCTTTTACAAGCTCCAAGTCGTCCAAAGAGTTTACTTTTTCAAGCTTTTCGTTAAGAAGCTTACTTGATATTCCAAGTTTTTTTGTTTGGGATGCTATAAATTTTTTCTTATCGACTTTAGGGGTAGTTGACCATGTAGTGCCACCTCCATATTTAGAGTCAATAGTTATAGAAGTTGAAGTTAAAGTGTCTTTCCCCAAGTCAGCTTGTATATTATTAGCTAATTCTTGACTGAGCTCGTATGTACATCTTATTGCAACTGGATCAACTCCAGACTTATCCATTTTCTTTTTTTCTTTTCTGGGATAGTCGTGAGTAACATTAAATTCAAAAGCATCATCTTCTTGGAAATAGTTTGTTTTTGCTATAGCTTCTAATGCAGAAGTCTTACCAGACTCATTCATTCCAACCAATATTGTTATGTCATCCTCTACTTCAAAAAGTTGGGATTCTTCAAACGATTTATATTTTAAAATTTCAACACTTTTTAGTTTCATTAGTTACTTCATTTCTTTTCTGATTGTATAAATATTGGATACCAAATATGCATTTTGTAAGAATAAGTCATTGTTAATTAAAATACAACATCAATACCCTTGTGAACGTTCCCAATAATTTGGGCAAGTAATCAACCATAAAATAAGTGGGAAATACAGGGACAGGCATTAAATTAGAAATCTTAACAGGCGTATTTGATGATTTTTTGTTGTTGGTTAGCCAATAAACAGAACAAAAAACAGCTTAATATAAGGTGATTGGATGGTCATTTGGGTTAGATTTGGGAAATCACTGAATTGAGCGAAATTCAAGCCGAGTGCAGCGGCTTCACCGAGGGAGAAGTAGAATAAAATGATGTGATCTGTTAGCTATTCAAGGGCCGCTGCAAGCTTTAAACCAAAAGTCCTTTTTCTCCCAATTTGCTGTGAGTATGATCTTAGTTGTTCAACTGTTCCAACAGCAACATAGCCGATCGATTTAAATCCTTTGAGTTCATCAAGCCAAAGATCACCATCAAGACCAATGGCAGTTAGTGTGTTGACACTTTCTTTGGCAATAAAACCACGTTTATCATCTCTGATGCAACGGCCAGATTCTTCGACCAGATCAATATAACTGGTAAGATAATAAGGCAGGTCAAAACGA
>JAUIGR010000038.1 GCA_030430025.1 Gammaproteobacteria bacterium | reverse complement strand
TTTGCTGATGTTTTTTGACCTTACTTGAGCCTGATGGCTCAAGGTGGCACCTCCCTGTGCCACACCATCGACCATAAAAAAGTTTCTGGAAAACTTTTTCACGTTAGCCTGAGAGCCGCATGGAAGCGGCGAATAAAAATGCATCGTGACACCTGTTTCCTGGTCGAAAAAATGTGCAAAATTGAAGTAACTCTTTATATTTAACAATAAGTTATGCATTTTTCAGGTTCGACTAATTAATCCTTTGATAGGAAGACCATGCTTCTTTTTACAATAAAGAAGCATGGTCCATAACATAACCCATTCGTTCGAAGATGATCTTGAACCACTTTTTATCGCCAGTAAGCTGAGTCTTTAAATCAACTTTTCCAGAGCTTTGATATTTTTGTTGATGCGTTTTTTATTTTTATCAACAAATGTTTGTTCTTTGGGCATTAAGTACCAGTTTTTCAACAATTCTGTAGCTTGTGCATTGACAGATTTAATTTTCTCACCAGACATTCTTTCGGAAAGTACTTGTACCTGATAGGCCATACGAGCTTTCATTTGACTAGCTGGGGTTTCCAAACCGGTTAAAAATTCGGACTGTATCATCCAGTCATGGCACAAAGTATCATCAAATGACCCTTGTATTCTATGCTGAACTTGGTTTAACTCTTCAGCTGACCAGAGTTTCATGTCAGTATCATTTCCAAGAAGGCAGTTGGTATCGAGGTTCTTGTAACGATCTAATTGTTTTAGTGTTTCAGCCTTGTGCAGATTGTGTATCATTTGATCGGCTGTCTTCAGCACTGATTGATAAGAGATGTCCAAAGCTTTAGTATGAGTGGTCAAGCTGTTCCATTGTGTTGTTAATTGGCCTTTAAGTTGATTAATTGAATTTTCATCTTTGGCTTTTTTGATGGTATTTAAGAAATCATCGAGCAAGTCCTGTGCTTTTATTTGCTGCGCTTTAATCGCTTTATTTTTTTCTTGATGTACGGCTTTTCGCTTTGCGAATAATGCATCATTGGCTTTTCTGAATTGTTTCCACAGTTTGCGTTCAGTATATTGTTTAACAATTCCAGCCTGTTTCCACTGATTTTGTAGCGCTTTCGCTTGGTTGATCGCTGCTTCTAGATTATCTTCTTCATGTAGTGCCTGCGCTTGTTCAATTAAATGACGCTTCTTATCCTCTGATTCGCGATAAAAGCTTTTCAGTTTTCCATCAATACGGTCAATACTAGCACGTAACTTTTTAGCTATCTTCCCTCGCTGTTTAGGTGGCAGTTTTTCTAGTGATTTCAGCTGTTTTATGGCATGCCTTGTTGTTCTTGCTAAGTCCCTTTCAGATGTGTTGTCTAGATCAATTTGCTCCATTTCTTTTATCAACGTGCTGATGTCGTTTAAGTAGTTTTCTTGTTGTTCAGTCCTTTTTTCAAAAAATGGTTGTGTTGGCTCGAATAGTGCTTTTGACACGGTTCTGAATTGTTGCCACATTTTTTGGTTCCTCGAAGGAAACTTATCACCTTCCAGTTTTTCCATGTCTTCAAGTGTATACCAGCGTTCGTTACTTTCTTTGAGTTTTTTTAAGACGGCATCAGGGTGTGTTGCTGTTCCAATAAGAGATGTGAGTTCATCTATGATGTCCTGTCTGACTTTGTCATTAATCCATTTTTGCCATTGTCTCAATTCCTTTAATTGGACCCAAACACCATCAATTTTGTATTTGTGTTTGCGTATGTTGGGATGTTGGAAACCAGCTTTTTGTTTTAGTTGAGCCATTTGGTTGGTGATGGTTTTCGCTTGTGCCAAATGACCATCTTTGATTTCTTTCAGGGCCGGTTCGATCAAAGCCAAAAGTTGTTGAGCTGCTTCGTCTCTTTTTTTTGCGGAGGTTTCTATTTTTTCTGCTAGTTTGAGGATGCCATCATCAAACTGTGCAGATAATTGTTTGAAACTGGCCGATGGATGAACGCCCTGAACAGCTTTAGACCATTGCTTTTTGAGGCGAGTCAATTGATTAGGTTGTGCTATTTCCAGATTCAATACTTTTTGCAGTTGATCATAAGTTTGTGTGACGCTCTCTGGTACTTTTTGTTTTTGGAACAGTAGGTCGCGGGCTTCTATTAATTGTGATAAAGCGTGTTCAAAATCTTTTTGTGCAACTTCAGGTAAGTTTGTGATGTCATGGTTTTGGTATTTGTCTACTTGTGTTTGTAGTTGATTCAAACTGCTGTGAGCAGATTGAGCAGCCAGTTTTTGTAATTCAGTGAGTTGTGCTTGTGCACGTTGTTCCTTTTGTTTATTTAAGAACTGTTCTCGGTGGGAAGGGTCCAGAATCATTTTGGCTGCAGCGAAAGCACCATTAAAACGTTGTGTCAATGCTGGAGAGATTTGTTTGTGGATTGTGAGCCACTGTTTTTCTAGTGCTTCTAAGTTAACAGTGTTGTGTTGGTGAACGACTGATTCAAGTTTTTGGCATAATAACAAAGCAGTTTGATCAGGTTCATTCTGAATGTTTTGGTTCAGTTTGTTTTGTATCTGATGATATAAATGTTTATTTTTCTTTTTTATAGGTTCTGCTATTCGCTGTAAAGTCGATTTTTGTGTAAGTTTAGTTAAAATGTACTGTTGAACTTGGTTGTCTTTTTCATTCAATAATAAATTGCCGAGAGCCCCTTGTTGGTTGATTTTTTTAATGGCTTCAGTACGCATCGCTGGTACTTGAGACTTAGATGCGATTTCTAATAATGATTCACTGTCGGTTATTTGATTGATGTCAGTGATATCATTAGCTTTTATAATTAATTGAATTCTCTTTTTTTGTGCTAGCTTCTGGATTTCTTGTTGATCATTATGGTCTGTTATGTGTCGAAGTTGTTCGGGGTCTGTGATTCGACTAAGGGCAGCCTTTCTCACTTTAAGGCTCGTATCATGAGCAACAATTTGAGGTAACAGATTGAGCAGTTCAGTTTCATGACCTGTTTGTACTGCGGTCAATCGAACCAGTTCGTTGGGACTTTGCCATTTCGGTTTAGAAAACAAATTGAATAAACTCATTATGCCACCTTTTGTAATAGTTGTTGATTTATGAACATTAATTGTTCCTCCGCCTTTTCTATAGTTAGGATTTGACGGGTAATAGGGTCCAGTTGTAAGTCTCTCATAAACCACTTGATGTGTTTGCGAGCAATCCGACAACCGGTGAATTCACCATAAAAATCATGCAGGTTTTTGACATGTTGGTACATGACTTGGATGATGCTATGGTGATCAGGTTTGGACATTTGACGGCCCGTTTTTAGGTAATGTTTTATTTGTTTGAATATCCATGGGTTGCCTTGAGCCGCACGACCAATCATGATGCCATCACAGCCTGTTTGATCTAGTACTTGTTTTGCTTTTTTTGGTGAATCAATATCACCGTTAGCTATAACAGGAATATTGACTGTTTGTTTCACTTGTTTGATGAGCTCATAAGTGGCTTGGCCTTTGTATTTTTGTGTTTTGGTGCGACCATGAATAAATAGTGCCTGAATACCTGCTTTTTCCGCAATTTGGGCAATTTTTAGAATGTTTTTGTTGCTTTCGTCAATTCCTAGTCGTGTTTTCAAGGTTACTGGAATATCAATGGCTTGAACAGTTTCTTGACAGATGGCTTTAACCAAGTCAGGTTGAGATAACAAAGCAGAACCACATTGTTTTTTAGCTACTTTTTTTTGAGGACAGCCCATGTTAATGTCAATAATTTGTGCGCCGTTTTGTTGATTGAAAGAGGCAGCTTCTGCCAATGCATCAGGGTCAGAACCAGCAATTTGAACGACGATGGGTCCAGGCTCTCCTTCATGATTCATACGGTATTGTGTTTTAGCTGTTTTGAGCAGTGATAAATCGCAACTGAGCATTTCTGATACCACATATGATGCACCCAAGGAGCGAAACAATTGACGAAAGGGACGATCAGTCACACCAGCCATTGGTGCCAGCATTACTGGGTGTTCAATAGTATGTGCTCCTATTTGAATAGTCATTGGTAAACCAGTTAAATCAATTGATTAAAAATCTTGAATCCTGAAATCCAAGTGGCGACAGCCGAGCCAATGTTGGTGAAAACAAACACAAGCAACACACGAGTTACAGGGTTTTTCCACCAGCCTTTGGCGTGCATGGCATCACTTTGTAGCGATTCAAAATCGTGTATTTTGGGTTTTCTAACCATGGTTTCAACCAATGATGCAACCATGCCAGCAGCAATGGTCGGATTAAGTGATGTGAATGGTGCTGCTAACATGGCCGTTAGAATGGTCAGTACGTGCCCACCAGCGAGTAGAGCACCTATACCAGAAAGGATTCCATTATAGATAAACCAAGTTTTAATCATATCCCATCCGATGTCTGGATTTTTAGAAAATCCCCAAGTGAAACCGGCCAATATCACCAATGTAATGATCCATGGTAAAAGTTTAATCCACAATGCTTTGGGTGGCAGTGTGTTTAATGTTTTGATGGTTTTATTAGTATCGATATTATTTTGTAAATATTGATGCGTACCTTGTAAATGACCGGCTCCGATAACTACTAAAATTTTTTTTGGTTTTTCTGTTGCATCTTCAATGTCCTGTTGTAGTCGGGCAGCCATGAATTGATCTCGCTCATCGATCAGCGAATGGTATAAATTTTCCGAATTATCGGAAAAATCTTTGAATGTGCTTTCAAGTAAATCACCGGTTTTTAAGTTTTCAATTTCTTCCTTGGAAACTTCTTCTTTTTCAAAAAAGCCGCCAAAACCGAACAATAAATCAATTTTTTCCATAAAACGTAATGACCGCCAGGTACGTTTCATGGTGATACCTACGCTGCGGTCAATTTTCCATAGCGGTAAATTGTGTTCTTTGGCTGATTCAATCGCTTGTCGCATTTCTGCCCCAGGTTCTACACCTAGCTGATCAGCCAAGCGTTTTTGATAGGCACTCATGGCTAAGTTGGTTGCAATCAGCCCTGTTTGTTTGTTTTTGATGATACTGATCAAGTCCATGTTTCTGTAGCGGTTTTGATCAGTTAAGGCTTGGTATCTGATTTCATCTAACTCGATGGCCACTGTATCAAACTCACCTGAGTCGATCAATTCTTTGACCACATCAGCACTTTTTTGTGAAACGTGTGCTGTTCCCAGTAAGCATAATTCGCTGTTGTTGTGGCTAACCCATTGGTGAGGTTGGTCCTTTAGTATCTCGTTGGTTTCCAAAACAGTGGTTCCCTAGTGTTGATCGACTATGAACGAAGCATAATCGTTGATAAAAAGCACACATTTTATCAGTTTTTTTGCAGGGAAATATCTTTGTAAAGTAATATTTCTCTCAAGATGGATGTAGCATAGCACCCAGCAGGTAACGTAAAGTGAATTTCCAGATCATTTTCAGTCCAATTGTGCTCAAAATCTTTTGGAATCAATCGAATGGTACGGCGTTCATGTCTCAGCCTGAATTGCTCAAATCCTGGTAGATAATCTGGAGTTTTATTAGCGACTGTTTGTTCCAGTTGTGCACAGGCTTGGCTACTGGGTAAAGGATCTTCTCCCCACATGGCGGCAGAGATGTGTACGTCACCTGTCTTTAATCTATGGATTAGTTTTTCTTTTTTTTCCACTTGTGAGTCAAACCAAGATCGACTGCCATCCAGGACGATCAAATCTCCTTTTATCAATTGATTCCACACATTTTGTTTTATACGTGTTTTGAGGATGTTGTTGAAAATATGACTTCTCGCCACGGATAAAAGTAGACTTTTGAATTTTTTGTCGCGTGTTCTCAATTGACCAGAAAAGAGTTCTTTTGCTTTTTGAATGTTATTCAAGTTGTGGCCAAAGCGTTGTGGTCCAAAATAGTTGGGTACGCCATGTGATTTAATGTTTTCAATGTTGCTCTCTGTGGCCGCTTGGTCACCAGTGAAATTTTTTACTCGGATATTGAATTGATTACCTTTGAGGTAACCTATCTTTAGTTTTTTATTATGTCTGTGAGCATCAAGTATAGTGATATCTCCAGGAAGTTGTTGTTGTAAATGTTCTATATTATCAATGATCGGCAGTTGAATACTGAACCATTGTTTTGTTACCGCATGTCTGTCTTTAAGTCCGGCATAGCCTATTTGTCCTACAGCAACTTGGGCCGCTTTGGCTAAGCATTGAGCGACCCAGTCGGTGTTGTGGTTGACTTTTTTAACCCATAACCACAGGTGTTCCCCTTCACCACTGAAGTTGAGGTTTGTTACCAGTTCTGTTACTTGAAAATCATCTGCTAATGTTTTTATGTCCCCCTCACCATAAATAGTCAATCGGGTAGGGAATAGTTGGTCAAAAAAACTCATTTTAATATTTGAAATTAACTATTACATGTTTTTTTGTAGGCATGAACAAACAGGTACGATCGATCGGCTTATTATCTATCATTGTTAATGATTTTGAGTAAGATTAATAATGGGTAGCATAGTGTTTTCTTATATTAGGTTGGGTATAAGTTGTAAGCCAAATAGTAGAACCAAACTAATGGAAGCACTTAATAATGCATTTAAGAAATGTCGACGTTTTAAATCACGTAGGTACGATACTTTGAGTAATTCATAAGCTAATTCTTGCTCAGTGTCCATGTCGTTCAACTGGGAAACATAATCTGCAACACTTTCTACTTGGTTCATGTAAAACATACCCTTGACGAGTTCTTTATTTCGCATAACCGAAGGTGCGTACCTGCGGGTAGGGTAAAGCACAGCGCCAAAAAGAACAACTGGAATTATAATCAGCACCCAGGTAATTAAGATGGCCCAGTTTTGCCATTCTGTTGGTATGGCATTCCAAGTGTTGAAACGGGTAGCCATGCCAATAGTAAAGATAAAACCAATGCCAACAATTTGGGCTTTCGTATCATAAGTACGAATGTTGTCCTGGGCTTCTTTGAGAGCAGCATAGAGAAAACTGCATTTATCTTTGGTATTTTCTGAGGTCATGTTGATCACAATATTAAACAAATGAAAGGCAAAACTGTCATGTTGTAGATCCTGCAAGTGGTTGCGTATTCAATTGTCTTTATCCAGTCAGTATCAAAGCTTAATTTATGTTCAACACTGATCGTTTTAGGTTGCCGTTGATGTTACTTTTAAATGTCAAAAAAAGTCAAGAAGCTCGCCATAATCTGACCAATTGTAAAGATATGAATTTATTGGTTTCTTTGAGTTCTTGATGATTTTTCAGTTATACCGTTAAGTATTTTTTAAAATGGTTCGATGTCGCTGGTTGATTTAAAAAGCTGCCAAATATTTGAATTGGTTTTTTTTAGCAAAGGTATAAAACGGTCATCGGACAATGAGGCTGCAGAGACATTACGAATCAGTATTTGTTTAATTTGATTCGGAAATTGTTGTTGTATTTGTGCATAAATTTCTGGATCATGTTCACCACTGTCACCTACCAATATAAAAGTTCTGTCAGGATATTGGGTGATCAATTTTTCAATTTGGGCTGGTTTGGTTTTGGTGCTTTTAGCAAACAAATTAAAAAAGCTTTTGTCTTTGAAACGAAATGATTTCAAGTGTAAGTCTGCTTCTGGAAATCCGGCATCATTAATGAATGTTACTAATTCTTCATATAGTTGCCAGGGACTGGATGATACGAAGTGTAAGGCACCTCCTGTACCTAGCCAGGATTGATAATGTTCAGCCATTTCAGCTACTGCTGTGAAATCTTGGTAAAAAGTGTGGTTTATTAATTGTTTACGGTTAGTTACCTCTGATACCTTGATGGTATCATCAATATCACTGATGATTGATATACCCGTTGGTTGGACGAGATTAACTCGACCTTCAAATAACCGCGGATCTTCAGTTTTTAAAACTGCATGATAAATCAACTGGTCACTTATTTTGTTTTGTTTAAATATTTCGTCATCTATTAGTAATGTTTGTGAAAAATGACCATTTGGTGCTGATTTGGTTAGTGTATAAGTAATGTTTGCAAACTTGATAACTATGGCTTTGTTTCTTTCATTATCAGCCATCATCAAATTAATACGTCGGTTATAATTTTCCTCGGTGTTTTCATCAACTTTTAGATCAAAAGCTGCTGAGAGTATTTTGCTGACTAATGATTTTCTGACTATGGAGTTTTCAGGTTCATATACCCAGCCATGGATAGGCACATGCCATTTTGATGTTTCTGCGTTAAACCAGGCACTGGTATTAAAAAAAACTAAAGTCTCATCACTCTTGAGTTCACTGACTGAAATGGCCCAAGAGCTGAGATTTATGAGGCTTATGAGGCTTGTAAGTAGACTTGAATAGACCTTTGTTTTTAATTGCTGCATATGAGGCTGCCATATTGAAAATAGTAACGGCGATAATATCAGCATTGGCAGTTGTATAAAAGTTAACATTTCATTGATGATCGCAACTCATTTCATTTGTTTTATCAATTGACAAAAATAAATTTTATAAAAAATGGTCCATTTTAGTGTCAATGGACGTAAATATAAGTATATGGTGTTTAATGTGAGGTGATGTGATGAAAAAGGTGTTGTATTTGTTTACTCTGTTTTACAGTGTTTCCACTTTTGCTCAAGTTGATTATAGTGTCGAAGAAATAGCTTTGGATTATCAAGACTTAGTAAATGCTGCTAATCGGGAGGTTCTGTTTGACGGTGGCATTGATTCTTATGATGATGATGCTGTGGAAATTGACTTGCCTTTCCCATTTGAATTTTATGGGCAGGCATATGGTAGTCTTTGGGTCAGTACCAATGGCTATTTAATGTTTCCTGGAGGTGAGAACCCATATGCTTGGATCAATGCTGCTTTACCTGACGCGCAATATCCAAACGGTGTCATTGCTGTTTTTTGGGATGATTTAAAAGTTGTTAATGAGGGAACAACCGATCAGATTTCATATGTCGTTCAAGGACAAGCCCCTAATCGAGTATTGATTTTTGATTATCGTTCAGTAACCGTTATTGGGGGTGGTGTTGATGATGACTATATCTATGTTCAAGCAAAATTGTATGAAGGCAGTAATAAAATAGAACTTCACTATGGTCCAAGTCATTCAGATGGTGGTTATAAGAATGCCACGATTGGCCTAGAACACCCTTGTGGTTGTTCAGCGGTCAGAGGTCCAAATTATCTTAGCGATAACAATGGCTTACCGGATGTCGCCTATCGTTATACTCCAGTTCCTGAATACTATACCCACAGTGAGATTACTAGTGACTACGAGGATTTGGCTGTTTCCCCCGTTAGGGAAATTCTTCTTGATGGTAGTGTCGATTCTTATGGTGATTATGCTGTGCAAATTGATTTGCCTTTTCCATTTGAGTTTTATGGACAAGCATATGATAGTCTTTGGGTCAGTACCAATGGTTATTTGATGTTTCCTGAGGGTGGTGACCCATATGCCTGGAGTAATGACATCTTACCTGCTGTGCAAAATCCTAATGGACTCATCGCTGTATTTTGGGATGATTTGTTGATTACTAATGCGGGAGAAACCGATCAGATTTCATATGTCGTTCAGGGACAAGCCCCTAATCGGGTATTGATTATCGACTATCGTTCAGTAACTGTTGAAGGAAGTGTCAATGACTTTATTTACGCACAAGCGAAGTTGTATGAAGGCAGTTATAAAATAGAACTTCACTATGGCCCAAGTTATTCAGTTGGAGGGTTTAAAAATGCCACTATTGGCTTAGAACATCCTTGTGGATGTATTGCTGATCCAGGGCCTAATTATGATGATACCAATGATGCATTGCCTACCCAGGGATACCGATATGTTCCTTATGATTTGATCTTTAGAAATGGGTTTGGTGGTGTACTTTGATGCAGACTAGAACCTTCTGAAAAGAGAAAGTTGAACAATAAAATAACCCTCTGGTACATTGTCAGAGGGCTATTATCTTTTAGTAATTGAGATAGTGTTTATCCTATTTATTTCTAAACGCTTATGAATAGGGTAGATAATTAGGACACACTGGAAGTAAAGTTTATTAGACCATTACATTTAATTATCAAAACTGTTTTCAAAAATTGGATCTAGCTCCAAACAACTCTGTATTTTAAAGTCATCAATGTACCAACCTTCAGTGCCGATACTGGTGTCTGTACCTAATCTAAACCGAAATTGGAGTGACTGAGCATTGATAAACGGGTCGAGATTCACTACTGACTCAACCCAATAGCTTTGATGGTTTGTCCATGCATAATAATTACTTAAGGGGTTGTTGAAGCCGGTCTCTAATTGGCCGGTATAGCTATTGGCTAAAAAGTAAACACTGAAAACTTGAATGAATGGACTGCCATCCATTGATACTTCTAAAATACCACCGTCAATCTGATTATTTTCTGTTTCAAAAAAATACTTGTGCCAAAAGTGCAAAGTCAGTTGCTGTTGTGTTGTTGGCATATTGATGACTGGAGAGATTAATGCTTGATCGGATACGTAAGGTAAAGCGTCAGCATGAGCTGAAGAAACTCCTGTATACGAGTCTGAAGCATTGATTCCCCAGGTTACTTCACTACCATTCAAGCCTTCAATTACCCAGCCTGTGGGGTTGGACTCAAAATTCTGTTCATAGTATACGGCTGTTGTTTGGGATGGGCAGTTGAAATCTTCTGCATATGATGGGCTCGTGAGTATGGAAACTGACAGAGCGCAAATTAAATGATTTTTCATAATAGCACCTGCTGGTTATTGTCATAAAAAAGTGGGAGTTTTGGATATTTTCACACACTAACCGACTAATTATCATATACTATATTTTGCAATAAGTATACTGTTAAGCTATGAAATGATAGGTTTTAAGTGAAGTTCGATGTAACTTTTTTAGAATGATTTAATGTATTGAGACCTCTGCATAACATTCCTTATGTGTACCAGATGATATAAGATGTTAGGATGCAAAAAACATTGATCACCCAAACAGATTTATTTCTCACCTCAGAAGACTTTAACCACAAGAAGCTTTGTACACTTGATGAAACAGAAAGTCTTCTTGATTGGGAAGAGAGAGAAGCTGTTAAACAGTATTTACTCATCGAAAACTGGCAGACCAAGTTATCCACTATTAAGTTTATTCAGAAGTTTACTGCTTGGTATTTGGTACAAGCTGTCAGATGTACAACTATCGATGAGCTTGTACCGGGACTTGTTATTCGGTAAATTCTGTCATTTTGAATTAAGTATGGGTACACCAGATGCTACGACTTTGGGTAGATTTCGCACTCAGTTAGTCAAGCATGACTTATGGGAACTGTTGTTGGGTGAAATCAATCGTCAGTTAGAGGCCCAAAATATCATTATGAGAGAGGGACGCATTAACATCATAGATGCCACCCCAGTAGAAGCTGCTCAGTCAGGCCCGGGTAAAACCAAAGGCGGTGAAAGTAAGCAAGATAAAGATGCTGGTTGGCATGTCAAAAATGACGCCAAAGGACATCTTAAATCGACCTATGGTTACAGCATACATACAGGTGTTGATGAAGATGGGTTTATTCATTGTCAGAGCGTCAGTGAAGGATCTGTGCATGATTCAAAGATGACAGATAAGCTCATTCTTGGTGATGAGGTAGCGCTGTATGCTGATGCGGCTTATAGTTCACAAAAACTGCGCGATAAGCTCAAAGGATTTGGCATAAAAGATCAGGTACAACGAAAAGGCTATCGGGGTAATCCGCTCAGTAAACAAGATAAACAACGTAACAAGTTAATAGCCCTAACCCGCTCAGGAGGTGAGCGGCTATTTGCCACCTATAAGCGTCATTATGGATTGGCCAGGACCCGGTTTCTGGGATTGGCAAAGAATATCACGTTCTATGGATTGGCGGCAATGGCGGTCAATATTCGCAAGGGAGCCAAATTCTTAGAACAAATGGGCTTGTCTGAACTGGAAACCACAGGATAAGTGCGTCTGAATTAAGGGAAAACAGCCCTTTAATTCAAAATAAAGCAGAACCAAAAGACCAGATTGGCTATTTTTACCTTATTAAATCAAATCAGGTGGTTTATTCTGTTCTTACTGTAATTTAACAAGCTTATGCAGTGGTCTCGTATTGTCTAAACATAAATTGAATATATGTTGATTACCAAACTTTGTTATTGTCCAACAATAAAGTAGAGGTTCTTTCGATGATTCGGAAAGTGGCTATAGTTTGTAATCATTACTCGTTATTTGATATAGCAACGGTTCGCGAATTATATTCGTTGGTTTGTAGCTTTTTGATAGGAGTTTATGTTGCTGTCAATAATGAATGGCGGAGAGATAGGGATTTGAACCCTAGATACGCTATTAACGTATGCCGGTTTTCAAGACCGGTGCATTCAGCCGCTCTGCCATCTCTCCGAATCTGTATAACAAGTCAATGCTTGTTGTTGTAGTGATACTTTGAGCACCGGTCTTGACAAGACCAGCTCCAGAATCGTGCCGAGGCGGTTTTGGGGTCAGCCAAAGAAGCCTTGGTTAAGATTCTGATCAGAGCGTGCATTCAGCCGCTCTGCCATCTCTCCGTTTTGTATGAACAAGTCAATACTTGCTTTTGCTTAACTTGATATTTCAAGTACTGGTTTTGAATGCCTGCTTAGGAAGCATTCATGGCAATTTTGGCATCAGCCAAAGAAGCCTTGACTTAAGATTCTGCTTAGAGCCCGAATTCAATTGCCCTATAACCTCTTCCTTAGTTTTATGAAATAAATGTATTCATTCTTGATTGTCAAAGAGGTTGCGAATTATAGCTTAAAACATCTTTTATTCCAGGTTTTTTTGTTATTTCTTTGCGTTTTTCTAAGATGTAGGCTTCATGCTTTTTTTTTAAGGAAAAAGCCGTTAAAATACCGGCCTTATTTTTTCTGAGTTTGATTTATGGCATTAGCGACTGGTGACAAGGCCCCAGATTTTTCTTTAGTGGCCGATAATGGAAAACCATATAAACTTTCAAGTAAGATTAAGGGTAAGGTGTTGTTGTTATTTTATCCAGGTGATGGGACACCTGTTTGCGAGAAACAATTGACAGAATATCGTGATGGAGTTCAATCTTTAGAGGAGTTAGGGGTTAATGTGGTTGCTGTTAGTGGTAATGATCATAAAGCAACAGCAACATTCAAGAAAACACTAAACTTGCCATTTACATTGTTAAGCGACATTGACGGTGAAGTTGCTAAAAAATATGATTCCTTTGATTGGTACGGTATCAAACGTTCGGTATTTTTGCTGGATAAAAACATGGAAATTAAATATAAACATGTTGAGCCGGTTTCTATCTTTAGTCGTACCCTTGATGAAATAAAAGAAATGATTAAAAGAAAGTTTTGATTTAAGTATTATCAGAATTTCTTTAAGTTGATCTATTGGTTGTTGATAACGATGCGTGTTCTTATTGGTGTGATTTTTATTTCATAAGGAAAATTTCGTTTAATTTGTTCATAATTTCTTCTTCTATCACGCTTTTAAAAGCCATCATCATGAGTCCGAGTGAAGCGTTAATGGCAATGCTGTTTTGTTTTATGGTGACTACGCCACTGATTCCTGATCCGCTTAATTGGCAAGCATCATTAGAGGTGAATTCATAGTTGATTCCATATTTGTTTTCTAACTTTTGCAGTAACTTGAGGACTTTTTCCCTGATTTCACCTTTAGGGTGTTCTTTACAGGGGTAGTTGATAAAAATTCTGGACATGGTGCGTTCAATTTTCTGTTTTTTTTTGCAATGAATATTTTATTTGTTTCAACCCTATTTTGCTAGTTTGATTACTGCTAACAACCAAACACTCGCATATTTAATGAGTTTGTTGAGTTTTCAAGTGACTGTTCTTTAGTAACCCACCTGCCATTGGGTTTTGTGCTTCCTAATTTCTAATGTATAGGTTCAAATGTGCTAACCTTTCACCTATGGTTCCTTATGGCTAAATTGTTTTGAAACATTGTTTGCAGCATTTTTAGTATTCTTGTTTGAGTGTCTGTTACCATTTTAGCCAATTTTTCGCAAAAGGTGTTTAAAAACATTAGGTAAGGAATACGTCACACCATGTTTAATATGATTAATTCCATTTTTCTAGACTTGGATGCTCCCATGGTTTGAAAGGAAGCAAAAAATAATATCAAATATCGTTAAATTATTACGTTGGATTCGCAAGTGTCAGCAATTTGATATTGATTAGACTGGTTTCTATGACTTCATCAGTATCTTGATGACGGGTTTTGATTGTTAGGCAGTTTTGTTGAGGGTCGAGCCATGATTCTGTTTTCTTTTGTGTTGGAAGAGGGTAGACGCGGCTACTTTTAAGCAGTCCATTTGCTGTTCTTTCTATGGTGAACTGGTATTGTTTTGCTTTTTTGTTTTTTAATACATAAAAAGAGGCTTGTGTGGCTCCCTGACACGCCAATTGAGCAAGCTGTATAGGCATCATGTGAGATGAGATGACTGAGTGTGGGGATTTTACCGTAAATGGCTGCTTTTTGTAGGAACCCAGGTATTGATCATCTTTTTTCTGCCATGAGAATTGATATGACTTTTTGCTAAAAAGAACTTTCTGTTGCATTCTATGCTTCAAAACCTTGAATGTTGAATTTAGCAATATGCCCTCGCTGGTTTCGTTGCGTTCAAAACCAGTCAGTGATGCCATACCATGCGTTCCTCGAGTTTGGTCGGTGAGTATATAGTTACTATCTGAATATTTAAATGTGGTTTTTTGTGTGGCAATGATTTTGTCATTGCGTGTGATTTGGTATTCAGCAGTAAAAGAAGGGGTTTCTAATAAGCCCTTAGATGATAACGTGGATGATAAAATAAACCAAAATAAAATTTTCATGGTATTGGTTGGTTACACTATGACCAATGGTTTGATCAGAGGTTTACCATTAAGTTTCGGTACATTGTGCCATGTTAATTTGCCCTCAGCAATCAGCTTGACGGTTTCTGTTAACAGTAAATGCTCTTTGGGGAGTAGGCGACTGGCTAACGTAATGGCTGTATCATCAGGTCTTATATCAATAATGGTTTGTGTTAACAGGGTGCCTTGGTCTAAATGTTCATCGATTAGATGGATGCTGGCACCATGTTGTTTTTGTCGGCCATCAATAGCTCGTTGATGTGTGTTGAGGCCAGGATAAAGGGGCAGTAATGAAGGATGAATGTTAATGATTTTTTGTTTAAAAGTTGTCACAAAATCCAGAGATAAAACTTTCATGAAGCCTGCCAATACAATCAAATCTGGTTTGATCCATTGGAGTAATTCTGTCGCTCTTTGTTCCCCGTTATACGGATTATCCCATAGTACATAAGAGTTTTTGATGCCATGCTTTTGTGCTATGGTTAATCCTTCAGCATCCAACTGATTACTTATTACATGTGCTATTTCATAAGTACTTTGGTGCTGTTTATTAAGCAGGGCTTCTAGGTTGCTGCCACGACCAGATATAAAAACGACAATGCGCATAAAGTTATGTTAATTTAACGTCTTGGTCTGTTCTGGTAATTACCTGGCCTATGTGCCAGGCGTCCAGGTCATGAGTAGCAAAATGTTCGATTATAAGATTCATCTCGTTATGATCTATGATTAATACCATGCCTATGCCACAATTGAATGTTCTTAACATTTCAATATCATCGATATTTCCTTGTTCCTGTATCCAGTCAAATATGGGTAACCTTGGCCAACTGTTTTTTCTGATTTCAATGGCAAGGTTTCTAGGTATCACCCTACTGATGTTTTCCATAATGCCACCACCTGTAATGTGAGCCATCCCATACACCGAGGTTTGTGGCAATAGTGTCAATATGGGTTGGACATAAAGCTGTGTTGGTGTTAGTAATTTTTCACCTAGTGTGCTGCCATCAAAGGATTGATTGATGTTAATGGCCTTTGCTTCGATTATTTTGCGAATCAAGGAGTAACCATTTGAGTGAGGTCCAGAAGAGGCGATACCTATCAATGCCTGTCCTGCTTTAATTTTTGAACCATCAATGATCTTGTTTTTGTCGACGACTCCCAAAGCAAAGCCAGCTAAATCATAGTCATTACCCTGATACATGCCAGGCATTTCTGCAGTTTCACCACCAATTAAAGCACAACCAGATTCCTGGCATCCGCGAGCAATACCGCTAATAACAGTGCAGGCTTGTTCAGTGCTTAAATAGCCACAAGCATAGTAATCCAGAAAGAATAAAGGTTCAGCACCTAAGACAATGATGTCGTTGACGCACATAGCAACTAAGTCGATACCAATGGTACTATGATCATCAAGTGCATGTGCTAATTTAAGTTTAGTTCCAACACCATCGGTTCCAGAAACCAAAACGGGGTTTTGGCATTTGATTTGTGATAAATCAAATAACCCTCCAAAACCACCAAACGAGCCCATTACTCCTGGGCGTTTTGTTGTTTTGATTAAAGGCTTGATATTTGTTACCAATTGATTGCCAGTATCAATATCAACGCCAGCGTCTTTGTATGTATATGATTTGTCGTTGCTCATGATGTCACAGAATCAAAAGGTTAAATTTTAAGTGAAAGGGTATTAGATTAGCACAAAAAAGTCACAATTAATGACCTTACCTTAGTTACTTGCGGTATTCGCCTGTTCTCTAATTAGTCGAACCTGAAAAATGCATAACTTATTGTTAAATATAAAGAGTTACTTCAATTTTGCACATTTTTTCGACCAAAAAACAGGTGCCTCGACGCATTTTTCTGGTCGATAGTGTGGCACATGGAAGTGCCACCTTGAGCCGTCAAGCTTAAGTGAGGTCAAAAAACATCAGCAAAATCACACTTTTGCGCTTAAGTGTTTTTTTGACCGATGCTGTGGAAAAGGCCAGGAAGGACTTTTTCAGGACTGACTAAGTATATACTTAAATCAAGTTGAAGCTATTGTTAATTAATAGAGGTGCCCTATAATGCGATCATGAAATTTATTTTACTGTTGTGTTTTTTGGCAATTGGTAGCGTATCGGCTGAAGAAGTTGATGTGTCACAGGCTGCTGCTTTGGTATCTACTCAAAATATTAAAGCAGAAGGTGTGATTCGTCAGGCATTGGAAGCGTTAGTAAGTAAAAATACCGGATTGAGTGTTGATTATTTAAATGATAATTCGCTGGTGACGGATGATTTTTCAGAGGTAATATTGCGCCATTATTTCGTTCAAAGTAAAGATCAATTATCAGGCCAACCCTATTGGTTATATATTGTAGCAGACGAGGATAAATTATCAGCGAAACTGGCTGAACATGAGTTGCCTTTTTGGCCAAAAAGAAGATCACTGTTGTATGTTTGGTTGGTCAGTGAAAATGAGGTTGGTATTTTACAGCATGAGCCTGTAGACAGTATTTTTCACTATTGGTTGAGTGAGTGGCTTAAAAATAAAGGTATTCCTACCATTTTTCATCAAGTTTCTGAGGATGATTTATTGGATTTTGCTGCTGAGGATGTGAAGAATTTAAATCCAGATTTGATAGATTATGTTCATCAGGTTCAGCAACAAGACAGTCTGTTGCTTGTGTACTTAAAAGATACAGGGCGTGGTTTTTCCTATCGTATGGGTTTGGCCGTTGAAGGTCAGGACATTATCATTAAACATCGACAGTTTGTGGATCTAAGTAAAGGTTTTGAATATTTGAGTGATTTTGTACAAAGTCATGAAGCAGCCAGTCAACAGGTGTTTGCAAATGAAGTGACTGATAGTACAGTAACCATTCGTGTTAATCATATTGATAATGCCGATCGTCTGCTTACTGTATTGAATTATTTTGATGCACATTCTTTGGTGACTAGCTGGCAAGTATTAACATTGAACAACAATCAAATTGATTTGCAATTGAAACTTGCTGTCGTTCCTGATGCGTTTTCAAAAATTGTAGACCGAGAACATGTGTTGAAGTATTTGCCGCTTGGTGATGTTGATCGGTTGATTTTTTCATTTCAAGCACCATGAAACCAGAGAAAAGGTTGCAATGGTTGAGTTACCTGCCCAACATTATTACGGTTAGTCGCATCATCGCATTAGCGCCACTATTATGGTGTATGTGGCACAAACAGTACCAAACAGCTTTAATTATTACATTTTTTGCTGGTATTTCTGATGGTTTAGATGGTTATCTGGCAAAACGTTTTGGCTGGCAAGGCTGGTGGGGCGGAATTCTCGACCCTTTGGCTGATAAAACGATGATGATGGGATGTTATGCTGTGATGGTGTGGCAAGAGGTTATGCCATTATGGTTGTTTGTAATGGTGGTGGTGCGTGATATGACTATTGTGTTGGGAACCACTTACTATCATTTCAAAATAGACAAGCTGAAGCAAGCGAAACCAACTTTTTGGAGCAAATGTAATACACTATTGCAAATATTGTTGTTGTTGTTTTTATTGTTAAAGCTGGCTGAATGGTGGTCACCACCATTTCCTATGTCCTGGTTTTTTTATTTGGTTGGATTTACCACATTGAGCAGTGGTTTTCAGTATGTTTTAATAGGGCGAAAAATGGCTAAACAGGAGCATAGGTTATGTTAACAGATAAAAATCAGCAATGGTTTTTTATGGCTACTGGATTATTGATAGGTTACTTGATTTATTTGCTATCACCTGTTTTAACTCCGTTTGCTGTAGGAGCCTTATTGGCTTATTTGTTTGATCCTTTAGCTGATAAATTAGAATCTTGGAAAATGAGTCGGACGGTGGCGGTCACTGTGGTGTTTTTTGTTATCACGTTGATCGTTGTTGGGATCGCTCTGGTGTTGATACCAACTTTAGAACAACAAATTTCAAGTTTTGTGACTAATTTGCCGGAATACTTTGAATGGCTTCGCATTAATGTGACTCCTTGGTTAAGAGAAAATTTTGGCGTTCAAACAGATTTATTTAACATGGAGGAACTAACTGCCTTACTTAAGTTACACTGGAGTCAGGCCGGTGGCATTGCTCAAAGCGTGCTTACTTCGGTAGGGAAAAGTGGCATGGTGGTAGTGAATTGGTTGATGAATGGTTTATTAATACCGGTTGTGACGTTTTACTTGTTGCGAGATTGGGATATCATCACTGTCAGGTTTGGAGAGTTAATCCCACGGCCATATTATCATACTGTCAGCCGTTTGACTCAGGATGCTAATAATGTGTTGTCATCATTTCTGCGAGGTCAGTTGAGTGTGATGGTGGCGTTAGGAGCGGTATACACCATTGGATTATGGATTGTTGGTATTGAGTTGTCATTGCTGATTGGAATGGGTGCTGGTTTAATATCATTTGTTCCATATTTGGGGACTATTGTCGGTCTGGTTGTTAGCGTTGTTGCTGCTTTGATGCAGTTTGGAGACATCAACCATATATTTTATGTGCTTATTGTTTTCGGTACTGGTCAATTGTTAGAAGGTTTTATACTAACACCTTGGCTTGTTGGTGATCGTATCGGCTTACATCCTGTGGCAGTGATCTTTTCAGTGCTTGCTGGAGGTCAGTTGTTTGGCTTTGTCGGTGTTTTGCTGGGTTTGCCTGTGGCTGCTGTGATCATGGTGTTGCTTCGTCATGCGCACCTCAAGTATAAAGAAAGTAAGCTCTATGGGCAAGAACGTGAAATTAACCTAAGTAGCCAAGCACAACAAAAAGGCAATGTTAACCAGCCAGAACGATAGAGATAGTACTACGTAAATGAATAATCCTCAATTGCCTCTGGAGCTGGCTACTGCAGCTAATCAAACGTTTGATAGTTTCGTGGCAGAAGGGAATCGTGATTTGCTGTCAATATTGAAAGATGAATTACCTCAGTTCAGTTTTCTTTGGGGAGGGCAGGCTGTTGGTAAAAGTCACTTACTTTCTGCTATTGAAAACAATGTCCATCAAAAGGGATTGATGGTAATGAAAGTAACTGCAGAACAAATGCTGTTTGATACTTTAGAATTTATATTGCCTGAGTCATTGAGTTTATTGATGGTTGATGATGTCGACCAGTTGTCAGGTTCTAGGAAAACAGAAATGTTGTTGTTTAATCTATTTAATCATTGCCAAATTAACAGTATTCAATTGGTATTTGCTTCAGTACTTTCTTCAAGAGATTCACTTTGGCAGCTTCCCGATTTGCGCTCTCGTTTGAATTCAGGTTTGGTGGCTGAGGTGTTGCCCCTTAAGGGTTCTTCTGCAGTACAGCTATTTGAACGAGAACTGAAAAATTTAGGTGTGATTTATCAACAAAATGTCATTTCTTATGTTAACAAACATTGGTCAACGGATTATTCTGGTTTGTATATGAAGTTACAACAAATTGCCGCACTGACTCTCAGAGAAAGACGTAAATTAACAGTTCCTTTGTTAAAAAAAATAAATTTTTAATGATTATAGACATTAAAGGTTTGATTAGAGATAATACCGTTTCGGTGACTTCCGTCTGTCACCTTGCAATGAATAGCGGTGGACTTGGTCAGGCCCGGAAGGGAGCAGCCACAGCCGTAATTTCATGTGCGGGGACCGGCTGGCGGAGGTCCCATTAATTAACTATACTCTCATCCATGACTTACCAAGCTTTAGCGAGAAAATATCGTCCTCAAAACTTCCAGGAAATTGTCGGTCAGGAACATGTGGTTCAGGCGTTAGTTAATGGTTTAGAAAATAATCGTTTACATCACGCTTTTTTGTTTACGGGTACTCGTGGTGTAGGTAAAACAACATTGGCTAGAGTCTTAGCCAAGTCCTTAAATTGCTTAGAAGGTGTTTCAGGAAATCCCTGTGGACAATGTGCTCATTGTCAGGAAATTAAATCAGGTGCATTTATAGACTTGATAGAGGTTGATGCAGCTTCTCGCACTGGGGTCGATGACACGCGAACTTTACTTGAAAATGTTCAATATGCACCGAGCAAAGGTCGCTACAAAATTTATTTGATAGATGAAGTTCATATGTTTTCAAAGAGCAGTTTCAATGCTTTATTGAAAACATTGGAAGAACCGCCTGAGCACGTCAAATTTTTATTGGCGACAACAGAACCTGATAAATTGCCTGTTACTGTTTTATCACGTTGTTTACAGTTTAACCTCAAAAGATTGACTCAAAAACAAATTGCAGAACATCTCAAGCATTTGCTTGATCAGGAAAACATCCCATATGATGAACAAGCCCTCTTTTTGATCGCTAGGGTGGCAGATGGATCAATGAGAGATGCTTTGAGTTTATTGGATCAGTCTCTTGCATTTGGCGGTGATCAAATCAGTTTTGAAGAGATTAGAAGCATGTTGGGTACTGTTGAACATACTCATGTGACCGAACTTTTAACGTTGGTTTCAGCAGGTAATCATGAGGGGACTGTCGAAAAATTGGATTGGTTACATCAAATGTCTATTGACCCGATACAAGTGCTCGAAGAGCTTTGTTTATTGCTTCATGAGGTGACTTTGATACAACAGTTTGATCGGGTTACAGGTAGTGCTACTTTTGATGCCTCGAAGCTAAAAGAGTTTGCTCTTGAAATTTCAGCAGAGCAGATCCAGTTGTATTATCAACTGGTGATGCTAGGGCTAGAGCAAATGCAATATGCGCCAGATAAAAAGGTTAGTTTTGAAATGGCAGTCATTAGGATGCTTGCTTTTGATATTATATCTGATGATGAATTAAAAAAAAAGCCTGAAAAACAACTGATAACTGGTAGTCCATTGATTTCGCCCGAAAGAATAAAGTCTGGTGGAAAGTTAACGACTAATGAGCCTGATCAGCTAGATGGTACCAATCCTTATATTTTGTCTTTTAAAGGACTTTCGAATAAAGGTTGGTTATCAAACTTCTCAAATCTACCATTAAAAGGAAGCAGTCGTGAATTGGCCAGAAATTTTGAGCTACTGAAAAATGAGAATGGTGTCATTACCTTTGCTGTTGATGAGCAGGCTAAGATGTTTTTAAGTGATAAAAATATGCAAGTTATTGAGCAAGTCTTGCAAGTCAAAGAACAAGGTTTTAAACTCGATTATGAATTGATGCAACATGTCAATAGTGTTGCTGTTGAGCAGTCAGTGAAAGCCAAGCAACAACAACGGGCATATGCTCCACATAATGATTCAGTCGTGTCGGCTTTACAGCAACGATTTGGCGCGACTGTGATAGAAAATAAATTTGGTTCATGAAATTATGAAAGGTACATTGGGTAATATGATGCAACAAGTGCAAAAGTTGCAACAACAGATGGAAGAAAGCCAGAAAGAGCTGGCTAATAAGGAAGTGACAGGTTCAGCTGGAGGCGATATTGTTAGTGTTGTCATGAATGGTCAATATCAGGTTAAAAGCATCCATATAGATTATGATATGGTTGATGGAGATACGGAAATGATGGAAGATCTATTGGTGGCAGCATTCAATGATGCGCTCAATAAAATTCAGGAACTGCAAAAAATTGATTTCGGTTCATTGGCAGAAGGGATGCAGTTGCCACCGGGTTTTAAGATGCCATTCTGATTATATGTCTCTCATTAACCAGTTAGTGCAGTCACTACAAATATTACCTGGTGTGGGTCCTAAGTCTGCACAAAGGTTGACTTTCTATTTGTTACAAAAAGATCAGTCAGGAGGAAAAAAACTGGCTGAAACTTTATTGGAAGCATTGGATAAAGTAAGAGAATGCCAAAAATGTCGAACGCTAACAGAGCATGATTTATGTCACATTTGTGCTAATGATCAAAGACATAGTAAACAGATTTGCGTGGTAGAGTCGCCTACAGATATTGTTCAGATTGAACAAGCCACTGATTATCAAGGCAGCTATTTTGTGCTGCATGGTAAGCTTTCTCCTATTGATGGTATTGGACCAAAAGAATTAAGGTTAGATTTGCTGGTGTCTATGATGGCAGATTGTGAAGAATTGATTTTAGCCACTGGTTCGACAATTGAGGGAGAAACCACTGCACGATATTTATCTCATTTAGCAGAAAAGGGAGGCATTAAAACCACCCGGTTGGCTCATGGCGTTCCATTGGGCGGTGAGTTGGCCTATATTGATAACAGCACTTTGGCACATGCGTTTGCATCCAGGGTGATATTGTGAGGATAAGATGACTGAATCTGGAACCATTTTCGACCAAATCATCAGCAGAGAACTTGCTGCTGACATTGTTTATGAAGATCAATATGTGTTGGGGTTCAAAGACATCAATCCGCAAGCACCTATCCATATTTTATTTATTCCTAAATTACGTATTGCGACACATAATGACATCAATATTGATAACATTGACTATGTGTCAAAGATGCATTTAGCTATAAATCACTACGTCAATCAAATCGGTGAAGCTGAGAATGGCTATCGTGTGGTGATGAACTGTAATAAAAATGGTCAGCAAACAGTGTTTCATATTCACATGCATTTGCTTGCTGGTAGAGCCATGAACTGGCCACCCGGCTAGTTGCTTTCTTTCTTTAATAGTTAAGAGTATTGACCATGTCTACCAAAGACCAAGTGTTTGCTGAACGATTCAGTGATATCCGGTCATTTTCTTTTGATGAAAAGGTGGTGGCTGTTTTTCCAGATATGATCAGAAGGTCTGTGCCTGGTTATGACACGATACTTAAAGGTATTGCAATGTATGCCATGAAGTATATCGAAAAGAACTCTGTAGTATATGATTTAGGCGCGTCTTTGGGGGCAGTGAGTCTTACTATAGATCAAGCGGTAGGAGATCAAGGTTTAACCATCCATGCGATTGACAATTCACCAGCTATGGTTAGGGAGCTAAAACATTTACTGTTACAACAACAGCTGAACAACCAGATATCGATACATGGTCAAGACTTGATCCAATTTCCAATGGCCAATGCCAGCATGGTGGTCAGTAATTTCACTTTACAATTCATAGAACCAGGTTTAAGAGATCAGATTGTTGTGCGGATTTACCAAAGTCTGAATATTGGTGGTGCTTTTGTGTTATCTGAAAAAGTGGCATCGTCGCCTCAGTTGATTGATGATTATCATGGTTACAAAAAAATCAATGGTTATTCTGATGTCGAAATTGCTCAAAAGCGACAAGCATTAGAAGACACATTGTTACCTGACTCCGTAGCAACCTGGAAAAGTCGCCTCAATCAGGCAGGTTTTCGAACTATTGAATTGTGGTTTCGTGCTTTTAATTTTATATCATTGATTGCTGTTAAATGATATTTGACACGCAGTACCAGGAATTATGGGAACGCATGAGTTACACAAAAGTGGCTACGCAGTTACCTATATTAAAAGCCATTACAAGTCAGGTCATCAATCAAATTAACTCCGGTGACATGCCCAAGTGGCTTCAAGCCTTTGATGCTTTGCCAGAGTCTATCAAAACAAAGCCTAACTGGCATACTCCTGCAGTTACGGTAGAAGGGTTGGTTAGTGATGGTGATATATTAGAGCAGTCATTGAAACGTATGATTCCATGGCGTAAAGGACCTTTCCATTTATTTGACACTTATATAGACAGTGAGTGGCGTTCTGATATGAAATGGCATCGTTTGCAAAGCTGTTTACCCGACTTGAAATACAAGACAGTTTTGGATGTCGGTTGTGGCAATGGTTACTATTTAATGAAAATGGCATCGCAGCAGGCTGACTTGCTATTGGGCATAGAGCCTGGGCTGTTACAGAACGTACAATTCTGGTCGGTTAATAAATACCTGCAATGTCAGGCTGCAGTGTTACAACTAAAAATGGAGCATTTGCCACAACAGATGGGGTGCTTTGATGTGGTACTTTCAATGGGAGTTTTATATCATCGAAAGTCACCCATTGAACATATAGAACATCTAATGCAATGTCTGGCTCCAGATGGCACATTGATTTTGGAAACGATTGTTGTTGAAGGTGATGAACGAACCTGTTTAATTCCTCAAGGTCGTTATGCGCAAATGCGTAACGTTTGGTTTTTACCCAGTGTAGATATGCTATGTCTGTGGATGTCGAAATTGGGTTTTAAGGAAGTTGAGGTTGTTGATTTTTCTGTGACAACCACAGAAGAGCAGCGCCGAACTGATTGGATGTTGTTTCATTCATTGTCTGATTTTGTCGATATGGAGCTATGTCGAACTATAGAGGGTTATGAATTACCATGTAGGTTAATGATCAAGTGCAAGCGGTGACATGTTGGTTTTGAGTTGATATTAGCTAAGATGATTGGTTTTTATGGGGATATTTAGAGATATTATTTGATGCTGTTATGCTGAGTATTTGGGGCTGTTGTTTGATGAGTTAATTATTTTGTTATTTTTATAGAAAAAAGTTATTGCAAAAAGGTGAAGATGGGAGATAATACGCGTCCCTTAGAGATTAAGGACGTTGTTTGTTGATGGTTTGTATTTTTGTTTGCAAAAAGAAATGAAAAAAGGCTTGCAACGGATTTAAAAAGAGCGATAATATCGCACCCTTACCGCGCGAAATGCCGGTATATAGATAGCAAATTAAAAAGTATTAAGATAACTTGTGTGGGCACTTGTATGTTGAGTATTTTCAAAGGTACTAAAGACAAGTGACCAACTTGAAATTCACGTAATTTCTTTTAATAGTTAGGTCAAGCGAAATTAAGGTTAATCTTCGGATTAATCGACACTTAATTGAAGAGTTTGATCCTGGCTCAGATTGAACGCTGGCGGTATGCCTTACACATGCAAGTCGAACGGTAACAGAGGGAAGCTTGCTTTCTTGCTGACGAGTGGCGGACGGGTGAGTAACGCGTGGGAATCTACCTTGTAGTTGGGGATAGCCCGGAGAAATCCGGATTAATACCGAATAAGATCTACGGATGAAAAGGTGCCTCTGCTTGCAAGCACTTGCTATAAGATGAGCCCGCGTTAGATTAGTTAGTTGGTGGGGTAAAGGCCTACCAAGACTGCGATCTATAGCTGGTTTGAGAGGATGATCAGCCACATTGGGACTGAGACACGGCCCAGACTCCTACGGGAGGCAGCAGTGGGGAATATTGGACAATGGGCGCAAGCCTGATCCAGCAATACCGCGTGTGTGAAGAAGGCCTTCGGGTTGTAAAGCACTTTTATATGGGAAGAAGGGTATATAGTTAATAGCATTATGCTTTGACGGTACCATATGAATAAGCACCGGCTAACTCCGTGCCAGCAGCCGCGGTAATACGGAGGGTGCGAGCGTTAATCGGAATTACTGGGCGTAAAGGGTACGTAGGCGGTTTACTAAGTCAGATGTGAAATCCCCGGGCTTAACCTGGGAACTGCATTTGAAACTGGTAGACTAGAGTGAGTGAGAGGTTAGTGGAATTCCAGGCGTAGCGGTGAAATGCGTAGAGGTCTGGAGGAACATCAGTGGCGAAGGCGGCTGACTGGCACTACACTGACGCTGAGGTACGAAAGCGTGGGGAGCGAACAGGATTAGATACCCTGGTAGTCCACGCCCTAAACGATGAGGACTGGCTGTTGGCGCTATAGACGCGTCGGTAGCGAAGCAAACGCGTTAAGTTCTCCGCCTGGGGAGTACGGCCGCAAGGCTGAAACTCAAAGGAATTGACGGGGGCCCGCACAAGCGGTGGAGCATGTGGTTTAATTCGATGCAACGCGAAGAACCTTACCATCC
>JAUIGR010000096.1 GCA_030430025.1 Gammaproteobacteria bacterium | reverse complement strand
CCGGTGTTGCGAGTACAAACTGAATCCATTGAGACATTTGCATTGAGATTGAATCAGGTAGCCATTCTGGAAACACATCGGTAATCATGGCCAAAATAAACACAGGTATAGACAAAATCGCACTGTATTTAAATCGTAGACTCATGTCTTCCAATTCATGATTTTTTTCTTCAACATCATAAACAGTTGGTTCCAAGGCCATACCGCAAATTGGACAACTGCCTGGCTCGTCTCGAATGATTTCAGGGTGCATTGGGCAGGTGTATTTGGTTTCGGTAAGTTTTACCGGAATTTCCTTAGGCTCTAAAGCCATACCACATTTTGGGCAACTACCAGGACCAACCTGTTCTATTTCCAAATGCATTGGACATGTATAAATGGCACTTGAGCTGCCTTGAACTTCAGGTTTAGGTTCATTAGGTGTGTCACAATGCCCACAACAATCTTTATTGGTGTATTCTTCAGGTGAGGCTTTAAACTTATCTAAGCAACGTTCACTACAAAAATAGTGATCTTCATTTTCATAGATAAAATGAAAATCTGAATGTTCAGTCACTTGCATTCCACATACTGGATCTTTCATGTTTTACTCTCCACTTTGTTGGTTTTTTTTATTCATCAAAACTCTCTATCAAATGACAAATCATGGATCCAGTTGGAGCAAGATCTGGTTCTGATGACCACTTCTTTAAGGCAGTTTCCATCCTGGTTTTTAAAGCCAGGGTTTTTTCAAATAAGAGGTTGGATTCATGAATTCTCTGATCAATGATTTCTCTTACGACTGGACAAGGAGTCTTACCTTTATCTGATTCTGATAAAATTAATCCAATGTCTTTTACGCTAAACCCCAATTGTCTGGCACTTAGAATAAATGCCAGTCGATGCTCCTCAAGGTCCCCATAATGCTTGTAACCATTGAAGTTGTTTACACTGGGCTTCAAGTATCCAAGGCGCGTATAATGTCGAACTGTTTCAGCAGTTGTGTTCAATTTTTTAGCAAGCTCACTGACTTTCATTTCATCCTCTTTTTGTTTGGCAAAGAGTACACCTATGTCCTGCACATAGGTCAATACCCAATCTTTGATAAATCTAATGTTCATGTTTTTTGGTTTTGAAATCCTTTGACGAAGAATGGGTATGAACCACTTTCCAGTCCCCTTCAATTTTTCTAAATAGAAATGTCTGGAAACCACTTTTATCGAATACTTTTCCTGTTTTTCTGACTTCACCTTTCACCCTGATATTAGCAACGGCCCATGCGAAATCATTTTCATAATGAATCTCGATTTTTGAAAAATCCAATGAAAGAAATTTCAATGCATTTTTTTCTGGTTCAACATGGTGCTCTACTAAGTCTGATAAGCCTTCATTTTGCCCACCAGATTCAATGTACCTTGCCCCTTCAAAATCAAGAAAGTTTTTCCTAAATGGCGTTCCATCTCCATTCTCCCAACCAAATTTAATTTCATTGATTATTGACTTGATTTGCTGATCATCTTCATTTGCGAAAAGTAATGTGCTGATAAAAATGAGTGTTAGTGTGATGATTTTATTTGACATGTTTTTCTCATATTTTTATGACCAGTGAATGTGTGTAATGAGCCATTTGCCATCAATTTTTGTAATCACAATGGTTTCCATTGAAATACGCTCGCTGGTTTTACCAGCATCTGTCTTGGTGATTTTTGACTGTGAAGTTGAAATGGCTACATCGCCGGATACCTTGACTTGATGTTCAATCTGTTCAGATTGAATGCTTGATAAGTATTTCATGTCAGCGAGCATATGGCCGGAGACATATTCAAGAGACGACCTTTCTGCATTTCCTGACTCATAAATAAGAACATCTTTACTGAGCAGTGAGTTGGCTAATTTGACATCGCCAGTCATTAAGGCTTTTCGAAATTGAGTGACTATTTTCGCAGCTTTGGAGTCTAAACCCGTAAATAATGGGTTTTCAGGTTTGTTTCCATGACTGAGTGAAATCGTAGTTATTATTATTAAACTCATTGATAAAAGTGTTCTATGTGTTGTTTTCATAATTTTCCTCTAATTAAATTTTTGAATTTATTCGTGATGACCGGGGCCTAATAAAGTTGTTAATATTCCAGTTGCTATGAGAATTGAGACACCCAATGCAAGCTCGACTTTGATGGAAATGATTAGTGAGTTTCGAGATTCTTTATTTTTTAAAAGACTCGGAACAACAATAAATTTATGGAATGCGGCAAGTACTAAAATGTGAATAACTAAAATGAGTTTTAAGATCAACAATTGACCGTATGGGGTGCTGGTCAAATCCTTAAAACTATCGGTTAGCTCAAATGCCAAATACGTGCCTGCAACTATTAAAATCAAAACCAAGAAAGAGGCAATTTGCCCGAACTTATGCATCAAATCTGAGAGTGTGCTGGTGGTCAAATGCCTACAGGCGAGTATTAAAGGATAAAAAGACCCCATCCACCACAATGCTATCAACACATGAACTGCTATAGAAAAACGTGCAAGGTATGAAAGCTCTGAGACGTGCCCTGATGTGCAAAAAGAAAGTCCGATAAAAACTAAGCTTAGCCCATAAGTAAAATTAAACTGATTGAAACTTTTAGAAGTAGCAAAAAGGACGATACATGCAACAGCTAACAGGCGATAAAGAGTTGATGTGCCAACAGATGAACTCCAAACAAGTTGCATCATGAAACTGTCAAACATCCCGTTAACACCTGTTTCTGACATCACTCCAACTTGAATGAAAAAATACCCAACTGCTGCAAATAGAACCAACAAAATGGATTTGAGTAACAATGATTGGCAAGGCTTAACCACAGCTTGATTAAACCTAGCCCAGTTCATAATGGCAGGAAATGCGATGGCATTGGCAAAACCTACATACATGATTAACTTAAAAATCAATGCAATAATGTTCCAGTAAGTTGGTTCCATTACTTTGAGTCTCCTATTTAATGCTCATGTTCATCGTGGTGTTCCGTTTCAGCCATTTTCATGACTTTAAACTTAAACTCATTTTTCATTTTGTGGCCATCTACACCCATAATTGTCCAAAATACTGTGTACTGACCATTGGGCAATTCTTCTGGTATGATTCTGAAATCTGAACGATCAACCATTGATGGTTTGAAATCAGTTTTCACAGGGTTTTGATCTGATGAAACCAGTTTGAATTTGGTCAGCTTCACTGGGTTTAGAAAAGCAAGTGAAATGACCTCAGGGCTTTTTTTAAGCACCTCACCATCAGATGGGTTTGAGCTCTTTATATTAGAGTGCGCAAGCAAAAGGTTACTGAATAGCAACAGTGTTAAAACGTATAAACTCTTAATTTTCATATTTTTTCCTCGGTTAAAATTAAATTTTTCTTAATGGCTCTAGATCGCCATAAGTAATAAACAACAGGTAAGACTAATAGAGTTAAAATCAGGGCGCTGATCATGCCTCCAACCATAGGAGCAGCAATTCTGCTCATAACTTCAGAACCTGTACCTGTTCCGTACAAAATAGGTAATAAACCACCAATAATTGCAGCTGCTGTCATCATGACAGGCCTAACACGCATTCCGGCACCTTGAGTAACTGCCTGTTTGAGCTTCGCTATGGTTGGTTTAGACTGACTTTGGCGGCTGTCTGTAATCATGCTTTGATAGGCCTGATTAAGATAAACCAACATAATGACACTAATTTCAACAGCCACACCGGCAAGTGCTATGAATCCAACACCTACAGCAACTGAAAAGTTATATCCTTCCAGGTACATCAGCCAAACACTACCTACCATAGCTAAAGGCAAGGTACCCATGATGATGGCAACTTCTGTGAAGTTTCTGAAATTGATGAATAGAAGAATGATGATGATACCCAATGTCAGCGGAACAACATAAGCCAGCTTTTCTTTGGCACGTAGCATGTATTCATATTGGCCTGACCAGCTGATTGAATAACCTGCAGGCAGATCAAGCTGATCTTTAACTACTTGTTGTGCATCAACGACATATGTACCTACATCAACACCTTCAATATCAACAAAAGACCAGCCATTTAATCTGGCATTTTCGCTCTTTATTCCGGGAGGGCCATCCTCCACAATAATGTCGGCCACATCTCCTAAGGCAATTCTTTGGTTGCTGGGTGTAACAATGGGTAATAATGAGAGCTTTTCAGGTGAGTTTCTGTAGTCTTGAGGGTATCTGATGTTAACTGGATACCTCTCTAAACCCTCTACAGTTTGGGTGACATTCATTCCGCCAATTGCAGAGGCTACTACTTGTTGAACATCAGCAATGTTTAAGTTAAACCTTGCTGCTTTTTCTCTATTGATATCAACTTTGATGTATCTACCACCTGCTACCCTTTCAGAATAGACTGAAGCCGTACCAGGAACATCTTTGAGTATTTCTTCTATTTGCTTACCAATGGTCTGTATTTGATCTAGCTGAGGCCCGGAA
Source organism: Gammaproteobacteria bacterium (assembly GCA_030430025.1). Classification (GTDB taxonomy): domain Bacteria; phylum Pseudomonadota; class Gammaproteobacteria; order Xanthomonadales; family Marinicellaceae; genus Marinicella. The sequence continues at coordinate 282 of JAUIGR010000096.1, read as the reverse complement.
ATCTTAATACCTACAGGGGTTTTAATTCCTGTTGCCAACATATCGATGCGGGTTTTAATAGGCATAACCCATGCATTAGTAACTCCCGGTAATTTGACCAGAGTATCCAGTTCTTTTTTAAGATCCTCTGTATCAATCCCTTCACGCCACTGATCACGAGGTTTAAGCTGAATAAATGTTTCGATCATGGTCAACGGTGCAGGGTCAGTGGCAGTTTCAGCCCGTCCAACCTTGCCAAAAACTGTCTCAACCTCAGGGACAGTTTTGATCAATTTATCGGTT
>JAUIGR010000095.1 GCA_030430025.1 Gammaproteobacteria bacterium | reverse complement strand
GTGGAATGTATCACCAAATCGGCGCCCAAGGTCAATGGCTGTTGCAATGCGGGTGATAAAAAGGTGTTGTCCACCACTTTCAATACAGATGGCCCTGCCAAATCACACAAGGCTTGAACGTCTACCACGCGCAATAAGGGGTTACTCGGTGTTTCAATCCAAAGCAAGTCTGCGCCACGCGTTAATGCAGCCCTGACCTTGTCATGATCAGACTGGTCAATAAATGCGACTTCTAAGATGCCTTTTTCATGTAGGGTGTTCAATAATCGAAATGTGCCACCATAGCAATCATGGGGTGCAATCACCAGTCCACCTTTGGGCACCAATTGCGTAACCAAGGTTACTGCAGCCATACCGGTGGCAGTCACAACACCGCCAGCGGCTTGTTCTAATTCAGCCAAAGCCTCTGCCAGCAAGTCACGGGTTGGATTACCTGAGCGTGAATAGTCGTATTTTCTCGGTTGGTTAAAATCAGCAAAGCTGTAATTGCTGGATAAATACAAAGCAGGTGTTACCGCGCCATGTTGTTGGTCGGTGTCAATGCCTGCCCTAACAGCCAAGGTTTGCGATGCTTGCTCTGGCGAGTTCGCGGTGGCTGAAGGCGTGGATTGTTGATGCTGTGTCATGTGATTGCTCCGATATAAAATTGGTCAGTAAAGGCTTTATGGCATTTAATTCTTTTAAAAATCCATCGTGCCCAAAGCGTGATGGAAGGATGTGACAATGGCAAGGGGCATCAATGCCTGCTGCCAATGTTTCTACAAAATCAACAGGAACCAATTGGTCACTGTCAATGGCGATAAGCAAGGTAGGACGTTTGATGTCAGCTGGACGAATGTGATGGTCGTCTATTGAAGCTGACAGTTGAATGAATCGCTGTGAGGAAAAGGAGCGAACAAACCGTTGACCGTGGTGATTTAAATAAGCTTCGGCTTGTTCCAATTGCATAAAACGTTGATCAAATTCATCAGATCCTCGGTAGGTGGTCATGGCCAAGGCGCGGGCTATTGCCAGTCCTTTATTGTTGTTTGTTAAATTGACAATTTGCCTTTGTAAGGACCGCAGGGTTTGGCTGCGAATGCTGTTCTTGTGCGCTGCCACCAAACAAACCAAGCTTTGGGTTAAATGTGGGTAAGCTGAGGTAAAAGCTTGGGCGACCATGCCGCCATAGGAACAACCAATCACGGCCAAAAAACGATTGATGTGAAGTTGTTTTTGAATTGAGGCCAAAACATGTGCCTGATCAAATGTGCTGAGTTTATGGTTTTGATTTTTGAGGGTGATGTATTCAAAAGACAGCACAGACACTTGTTTACCATTGAGGTATTCTTTGGGGTTTACCACACCAGACCACCAGCCTGATTCCCCGGTTTCTGTGTCATCAGCAACCAAGTGGTTGGCTGAAATGCCACCCAAAACGGCCACAGTGGGTGACTCGGTGTGACCAAACAAAGCACAGCGCACAAACAAAGAACCGCTTTGGCCACCATGATGAAGGTGGAAGCTTGGAATGCTTAAAGTGAATTGTTTGCTTTTGTGTTTCATTGCTCATTTAGCCGTCTAAACGTCTGCAATTTTACAAAAAAGAAATGGTTTTTCAAGTTATAGACGTCTATATGTCTAAATGGTATAGGTTGATCTTAGCTTAAAGTAAAAGCCCTGCACATTTATTAGTGGAGAATGTTGGCTTTCTGTTGTCATTTTATGTATTTTGATGTGGACTTATCTTGGAAATTAAAATGAAAAACTATTTGTGGCTGGCGCTCATCTTTGTTTCTTTCTCGACTCTAGCTATTGAAGAAAAACTGGAGACCAAGGCGATTGATGACTTATTTAAGCAATGGGATCAGTCAGATACCCCTGGTGCAGCCTTGGGTGTGATAAAAAATGGAAAGTTGGTTTATGCCAATGGCTATGGGGTTGCAGATTTAGAACATGATGTTGAAATCACGCCTTCATCAGTTTTTTATATTGGCTCGGTATCAAAACAATTTGTCACATTCAGTATTTTATTGTTAGAGGAGCAGGGAAAGATAAATTTAGATGACAACATTCAAAAGTACTTACCTGATTTTCCTGAATACAGCTCACCTTTAACCATCCGTCATTTCATACATCACACCAGTGGTGTTAGAGATTATTTGAGTTTGATTGCACTAAAAGGCAGAAGCTATTTAGATAACATTGAAGTTGATGAAGTTTATGAGCTGATCAAAAGTCAGAAAGAACTAAATTTTAAACCGGGTGAGAAGTACATGTACAGCAACTCATGTTATTTCATGTTGGCCTTGATAGTTGAAAAAGCATCTGGTCAATCAATGAAGGCATTTGCCGATGAACATATATTTAAGCCACTAGGCATGAGTAGTACATTATTTCATGATGACAATACAGATATCATTAAGCACCGTGTATTCAGCTATGAGACAAAGGAAGGTGATGCAGGATTTAGAAATTTGATCAGCCGCTTTGATTTGGTGGGTTCGGGCGGTGTTTACACAAATATTGAAGATTTGTTTTTATGGGACCAAAATTTTTACAACAACAAACTGGGTAAAGGCGGTCAAGACATCATTAAAAAAATGCACCAAGAAGGTGTGTTAAACAATGGCAAAAGCAGTGGCTATGCTTTTGCTTTAATGAATGGAAGTTATAAAGGCATGAAAACGGTTCATCATAGCGGTTCCCTCGCGGGATACCGTTCGCAGTTAATGCGTTTTCCAGATCACAATGTGTCTATCATTATGTTGGCCAACAGGGGAGATGCGAACCCAACACGTTTGACTTATCAAGTTGCTGATATTGTTTTTAAAGACTTAAGTGTAAATGAAACAGAATTAGCAAATGAAGATGCTGAAGTTTTTACTTCATGGCCATTAAAGATTTCAGAACAGCCTGTTGTAAATATTAACAAAGAACAAATGACGGGGAATTATGAATTAAGGCCGGGAATGATATTGTCAGTCACCCTGCAGAAAGAGAATTTACATGTGCTTCAAAGTTGGAACAAGTCTGCCTATAGCCTCAAAAGAACACAAGGCAATACTTTTGAAATTCCAAATGATGATGCCATTATGTTCACATTTTCAGATATATCAGATAACAGTGCGCAGTTGTTAACGGTTTTGCAAAATGGTCGTGATTCTTTTTGGAAAAGAAAGAAAAGCAAAGAGGCTTCAGCGCTGAAACTGGCGGATTATGCTGGAAAGTACTACAGTAAGGAATTAGATGCCAGTTATTTAATATCAGTCTCAGATAACAAATTGAATGTAAAAATTGGAAGTAAAGATTCTCATCAGCTGTTTTTTTATCAGAAAGATACATTCACAGCAGAAGGTGTTTTGATTCGATTTGATAGGATAAATGGAAAAATTCATGGTTTTGAACTTGATGCTGGACGGGTTGAAAATTTGAAATTCAAAAAAAGGTAGTTATCAGTTTGTCTGGTTAAGTTGAATCACATCAGATGGCGTGTCAACATCGAACGCTGCCATGGGACATGCAATGGATTTGACTAGGTCTAAGTTATTGTTAATGAGCGCCTTTGCTCCTTGATCGCCAGTTAACGCGGCTAATTTGTTAAAGGAAAGTGCAGGAAAAATAACTGGAACACCTGTGGATTTGTGTTCAGTGGCAATTATGTGTTCAGGGTGGTTTTTTGAAGTTGCAATCAGGCGTTCATAATGTGAGGTTGGAATCAATATTTGGTCAGATAAAGCAACCAAGACCGCATCACAGTCAGGTAGGTTTTTAATGCCAAAGGCCAAAGAGCTGCCCATGCCTTGTTGCCAGTTTGGGTTGGTCATTGGGTTTTTGATGTTAATGTTATGTTTGATGTCGTTTTCGTGTGCACCAAGAATGATATGTGTTTTTGAAACCAATGGTTCGAGTTGGTTTATCACATGTTCTAATAAAGTGCTGCCTTGGTATTGGAGTAACTGCTTGGGTTGTCCCAATCGTTTGGACTCGCCTGCGGCCAAGATCAAACCCAGAATTTTCATTGCTTAAAGAAAAACTGTTGTAATTGCGCGCAAATCGAAAGGGCAATGTTCTCAGGCAATCGGCCACCCAGATTTAAACCCACAGGCGCATGCAAGCGATCTTTGATGTCTTCCAACAGCACATTGGCTTTAGAAAGCACTTTATCACGACGTTTTGGTGGCCCCAATAAACCAATAAAAGGCACATTGATTTTGAATGCTTGAAGTAAATAATTGGCATCACGCTCAATGTTATGGCTCATGATAATCACGGCTTGAATATTTTCTGAGTGACAAATGGATTGAACGTTTTTAGTATCATGACATTGTGAGTTTTCTGGCCATTGTTCTGTATTTAATAATGCAGATCGATGATCAAACATATGCACCTGCCAATAGAGTGATGCCATTATTTTTGCCACGGGCAGGGCATCGGTTCCAGCACCACAAATGGCCACCTTGGGTACGGGTGTATAGCGCAGAGCGGTTTGTTGAACTGCTGCGTGCTGCCAATCGTCATGACTGCTTAACAGCTGTCCATTGGTCATTACGCAATAGGCGCCCAACGGATATTCATTATCACTATGATTAAGCCACAATGATGATGGTGATTTCGAGCTGAATGGGTTCAATGCAGCCAACGGCATGTAATCGTCAGATAATAATTGTAACAAGATGGTGATTTGTCCATCACAACCTGCACCGAGGCCAAAGATGCTGTCATCACTGAGGTCATAGTGTAATGATTTGCTTACGCCTGTATCGAATACCGAAGTCGC
>JAUIGR010000037.1 GCA_030430025.1 Gammaproteobacteria bacterium | reverse complement strand
GTGGTTTCCTGGTATGACTCTAAACTTTGCAGAAAATCTGTTAAAGCATCAAGGCAAAGACACAGCCATCCATTTCGAAAGAGAAGATGGGGATCACTTGACCATCAGCCATGATCAGTTGCGTCAACAAGTAACCAGCTTACAACAACATTTAAAAAGCTTAGGAGTCAAAAAAGGTGATTGTGTGGCTGGTTTTATGCCCAATATACCTGAAACTATGATTGCCATGTTAGCAACCACTTCATTGGGAGCCATCTGGTCTTCTACCTCTCCGGACTTCGGAATCAATGGTGTGGTTGATCGATTTGGTCAGATTGAACCTAAAATTTTATTTTGTGCTAACGGCTATCAATACAATGGCAAAACCCATGACTGCCTGGAAAAAGTCAAACACATCACAGATCAATTACCAACGATCCAACAAGTAGTGGTAGTCAATTATGTAAAACAACAGGATGAACTACCTGTCAACGGGCGATATTGGTCAGACTGCCTCAAACCGACCCAATCCGAACTGACATTCACTCCCGTACCCTTTGACCACCCTCTTTATGTACTCTACTCCTCTGGAACCACGGGTAAACCTAAATGTATTGTTCACCGTACCGGAGGCATCTTACTACAACACCTGAAAGAATTAATGATACACAGTGACGTAGCGAAAGGCGCTCGACTTTTCTATTTCACTACATGTGGCTGGATGATGTGGAACTGGATGGCGTCCACTTTAGCTACAGGCGCAGAACTGGTACTTTACGAAGGTTCCCCTTTTTACCCTGATGGCAACCGACTCTTTGACTTAACGGACCGTCATGGAATCACTCACTTGGGAACCTCAGCAAAGTGGATATCAGCTGTTGAAAAAGCCGGTTTAAAACCAAGAGAAAGTCATCACTTAAAGACACTGAACACCATTTTCTCTACAGGATCCCCCCTACTTCCTGAAAGTTTTGATTTTGTTTACCGAGATGTCAAAAAGGACCTTTGTTTATCAAGTATTTCTGGAGGCACCGACATTTGTTCCTGCTTTGCATTAGGTTGTAGTAACTTACCTGTCTATCGAGGCCAATTGCAATGTTTAGGCCTTGGCATGTCTGTTAAAGTCTTAAACAACCAAGGCAATAGTGTAATCGGCGAACCTGGTGAACTGGCTTGTGATTTGGCTTTTCCCTCAATGCCTGTTTATTTTTGGGATGATCCCAAACAGGAAAAATATAAATCAGCCTATTTTGGCAAATACCATGACATATGGTGTCATTCAGATCGGGCTGAAATCACCGCAGAAGGCGGCATGATCATTTATGGTCGATCTGATACCACACTCAACCCCGGTGGCGTTCGTATTGGTACTGCAGAAATTTATCGGCAAGTCGAAGTTCATCCGGAAATCAAAGAAAGTATCGTGGTTGGCCAACAATGGGATGGTGACACCCGTGTGATTCTGTTTGTAGTTATGCAGCCGGGTTATGATTTAACGGATGATTTAATTAATAAAATCAAATCCACCATCAGGAAAAACACCACGCCACGTCATGTTCCAGCGAAAATTCTGGCTGTTAAAGATTTACCACGCACCATCAGTGGTAAATTAGTCGAACTGGCCGTTCGTGATGTCATCCATGGCAAAGCGATAAATAATACAGATGCTTTGGCTAACCCTGAGGCACTGAATTATTTCAAAGACTTGGCAGCATTACAGATTTGATAGCATAAATTGTCAACAGTGGAATGAAAAAAATTCTCATCACTTCAATCACTACCTTGATCGCTTATGCCCTCATCGGCTTCTTCTATGCACCCAATAAAATCAAAGAAATTTTAGTTAACAAAACATATCTGTATTCAGGGATGTCTCTAGAAGTGCAAGACCTTGAATTCAATCCTTTCACATTCAATCTCATAGTTAAACAACTGACCATCAAAGACAGCCAAAAACAACCATGGTTTGATACCAAAATGATAACGGCTAATTTCAATCCAACACACCTTCTATGGAATGACATCAACTTTTCCAGCATGGTGTTAGACCAACCTCATGTACAAGCCGTTCTATCAGAACAAAATGAAATGATTTTGCCCGCTTGGCAATTACCGATCACCGACTCTGCAAGTAACACGATAGACCTAAGCATTGATCATATTGACATTAACCAAGGACAGGTTGTTTTCACTGCAAATAACATCAAACAGAATTTCTCATTTTTGATTACAAACCTGAGTTTTAAACAGCATCGATTCAACCTCAGTAACGATGATTCGGATTTTACGTTAAACCTAATGACAGATGCCGATGAACAACTCACCCTCGATGGCACTTACAATCACTCAAATCAGTCATTGAATGGAAATTGGCAACTGACAAACGGTCAGCTCTCAACATGGCAAAAAGCGATCACTGATGACCTGGGCTTAAAATCTGGAAAATTAGATGCCAATGGCACAATCAGTTGGCTATTACCGAGACTACCAGTGATAACAGTAAATGATTTGGCCTTAGCATCACTGTCAATAAAGTGGCAAGAACACATAACCCTATCTGACTTTCTGATTGAAGCAAAACAGTTGATCATCGACTTTAATGAACAACAAATCAACGGCCAATTGATCACCTCAAAACAAGGTACAATAGATTTAATCACACCTTTACCAATAAACGAACACAACCCTGTTGATGACTCAACCCAACAAATCAGTGAGTGGCAGTGGCAAATCGATCAATTCGACTTAGATCAATTACTTATTAATTGGCAAGATAAAATAACCAATGGTCAAGCCATAAAACTTACCCTTGCTCAATTACAAGGCAAACAAATTAACAATCAAGGTATAGAAAGTGAATGGCAGGCAATATTAAAAAATCAGAATCAAGGCGAGCTAACCATGAACGCCCGACTGGACCTTAAGAAACAGTTAGCCGATGCTGACATCAATATCAAACAATGGCAACTGGCTCCCTACTCAACATTATTAAATAAACAAGATGCCCTCAAAATAGATCAAGGTCAACTATTTGCCAATCAACACATAATCTGGGAAAATGAAAACTTCAGCATGCATGGCTCACTCGTTTTGAATGAACTGTTTATTACCAACCGACAAGAACAACCTGCGCTTCAATTAAACCACTTAACAGTTGCTTCTACCTCGTTAAATTTAAAAGAAAAACACATTCACCTCGATAACATCACTATAGATCAAGCCAGCGGCCAATTATCAATGAACAAAGAAGACATGATCGATTCGTTAACATCACCAGAAATCACCACAGGAAATGAATCTAACCAATGGAAAATCACCTTAGGTCATATCCAATAAAAGCACAATACGATAGTCGCAGATCCATTGTTAAATCCATAAAATCGAATTGTGTTCATCCAGTTGGTCAGTTATTTTTTTGAACCAAGCACTAAATCTTACCCTCGGTTATAATACGCCTTTTAAAACATCATGATCATTCATGAGTGATAACAAATTAACTCAGACCATTGTATATGGTTTAGGTGCAATGGGCCGACCTATGGCCCGCAACTTACACAAAAACGGCTTGTTGATCGGCGTTAAAAACCGAACAGAAGGCAAAGCCAAATCGATCTCTAGTGAATTGGGTTTGAAAATATTTGATAACGATCAAGCAATGTTTCAAGCAGCAGATTCGGTATTAACCTGCGTGTCAGCCGATAGGGACCTACTCGATGTCATTGACCGACTAGTTAATCTTTTACCTGCCGGTGCCGTTGTCATTGATAGCTCTACGGTCAGCCCTAAAACAGCCAGAAAAGTAGCTAAAGACCTCAAAGCTAAGGGCATTGGTTTTTTAGATGCACCTGTTTCAGGTGGTGTAGAAGGTGCTAAGAAAGGCACCCTATCTATCATGATTGGTGGTGAACGCAGTGATTACAAACGTGCCAGTGATATTTTCGCTGCCATTGGCTCTCAAATTACCCATATGGGCAAAGTAGGTCAAGGACAAGCCACCAAAGCCGTCAATCAAGTAATGGTTGCAGGGGTTGCTCAAGCAGTCTGTACTACTCTGGCCTTTGCCGAAAACTGTAACCTAGATTTAAAAAAAACCATTGAAGTATTGGGTGCGGGGGCAGCGGGAAATTGGTTCCTCGATAACCGTGGGCAGACCATGATTAAAGACGAATTCAATGTTGGCTTCAAATTACAATTATTACTCAAGGATCTTAAAATATGTCAAGAAGCACTACAAGATATGGACACACAGGTGCCTCTAGTGAATGACTGTATTAAAGATTATGCGGAACTTGTTAAAAGGGGGTATGGTGATGAAGACATTTCTGCTCTGATTCGCCTGCGGCGAGAATTATTTGAAAAGGAAGATAATGATGCATGACAAAACCACACACTTTGGCTTCAAAGAGGTTGCAGTTGAAGAAAAAGAGCAATTGGTTGAAAAAGTATTCACTTCTGTAGCCAGTAAATATGATCTCATGAATGATATTATGTCAGTTGGCGTCCATCGTTTATGGAAACTCCATTTTGTAGGAACATCAGGGATTCACGAAGGCAACCGTGTATTGGACTTAGCTGGAGGGACTGGCGATATAGCCAAATTGCTCATGCCAGTAGTCGGAGAAACGGGGCACGTGGTGATAGGTGATATCAATCAAAGTATGCTGGACGTGGGTCATGACCGGATGATTGATGCCGGTTTTTATGGCCGCTTCGACTGTATCCAAATGAACGCTGAAGCACTCCCTTTTGAAGACTGCAGTTTCGATGCCATTACCATGGTTTTTGGTTTACGTAACGTCACCAATAAACAACAAGCTTTGAATGAAATGACACGTGTTTTGAAACCTGGTGGTAAAGCCCTGGTCATGGAATTTTCGCAGGTGAATAACGAACTTTTGAGTAAATTGTATGATTTTTACTCATTTAAAATCCTTCCGCAAATTGGCCAATGGGTTACTGGTGACCGAAACGCTTACCAATATTTGGTCGAATCGATACGTCAACACCCTAATCAGGAAACATTAAAGGACATGTTTGAACGCTCTGGTATGGACCTGTGCCAGTATGAAAACTTATCTGGGGGCATGGTGGCCATACACAGAGGTTATAAAATATGACATTAACTCTGCCTCAAGCTGCTGCATCGATGATCAGTCGAGCAATAGCCAAAACCATTGAATACGATCCAAAATCTAAACTGAAGCTCAAAACCATGACTGGTAAAGTCGTCAATGTGATCATCCTACCGATTGAATATCACATACCCTTGGCTATTCATGAAGATCGCATTGAGGTACTCAGCACTGTACCAAAACAAGTGGATACTACGATCTCAGGCAAACCCACATCACTGTTTGCCATGAGCCAAAATCAACATATTCCGGGACTGGATGGCGTTAGTATTAATGGTGACGCGACTGTGGGCCAATTCATCGCTGACTTTTTGAAACAACTGGAACCTGACTGGGAAGAGGCTTTGGCAGATGTATTTGGAGACACGGCTGGATACCGCTTGTCCGAAACCTTTAAAGCCGCTAAATCGATCGGAAGCAATGTCTTCAACACTTTTTTGAACAACAGCAAAGAGTATTTGCTGTATGAAAACCAGGCATTGGTTCGACCCGAAGAAATGGAACAATTTCTTGATGATGTCGATGATTTAAAGTCAGACACCGCTCGCTTAGAACAACGCATCAATAACCTGAATAACCACCTTTCATGAAACTGATTCGTTTTTTTATTATTTTACGAACTTTGGTCGCTTACCGAGTCACTGACATGCTTCCCATTAATTCAACCTTGGGCTGGCACAAACTGATTCATTTACTGGCTCCATTCGCCCTATTAAAACATCGTCATTTGACTGAGGGCCAAAGGCTACGCATCGCTTTAGAGCAGCTGGGGCCGATTTTTATCAAACTAGGGCAAACCCTTTCGACACGACCTGACTTAATTCCAGAAGACACTGCCAAGGCATTAGAAAAACTACAAGACGATGTCGAACCCATCAGCTGGCAACAAGCCAAATCGGTCATTGAAAAATCACTTAATGGCCAATCCAAACAAGCTTTTAAACACATTGATAAACAGCCACTGGCATCAGCTTCAATAGCCCAAGTACATGCCGCCACCTTACACAATGATGAACAAGTCATCATTAAAATATTAAGACCGGGTATTGGCAAAAAAATCCAAAAAGATGTGGCTTTAATGAAAAAGTTGGCCGCTTTTGCCGATCGTTTCTTATCTCCCGGAGTACAAGTTGATCATCTTGAAATTGTTGAAGAATTTGACAAAACCATCCATGATGAACTTGATTTACAACGAGAAGCAGCCAATGCCTCTGTCCTCAAAAAGCATTTCACCAATTCAAAGGACCTTTATATCCCGAAAATCTATTGGGATTATTGTAAAACCGAAATCATGGTGCAAGAACGAGTTCATGGTATTTCAATTAAAGATTTTGATGCTCTAAAACAGGCAAATATTAACTTTGAATTACTCGCTGAAAAAGGTTTGAAAATTTTTTACACGCAGGTATTCAGAGACAACTTTTTCCATGCTGACATGCATCCAGGCAACATCTTCATCAATCCGAATAACCCAGAAGACCCCCAAATCATTCTTTTGGACTTTGGAATCTGTGGTTCACTACCCAAAGGACATCGCATTGATTTAGCCAACAACTTCATGGCTTTTTTTAAACAAGATTATCGTCGCATTGCCGAGTTACATATTGAATCCGGATGGGTTCCAGAAGACACCTGTCTAGAAGACCTGGAAGCAGCCACCCGTACTATTTGTGAACCTTATTTCTCACGCCCCATAGAAGAAATTTCCTTCGGTGAAGTGATGCTCAAAACTTTCCAAATGGCCAAACGCTTTCAACTGATCATCCAACCCGAATTCATACTATTACAAAAAACCCTGCTCAACATTGAGGGATTGGGGCGTCAGCTATATCCAAAACTAGACATCTGGAAATCATCAGAGCCTGTGCTGCGTGACATCATGAAAAAACACTATGGATCTCAAAAAGCTGTCGAAAAAATCAAACAAAATTTGCCCAAATGGTTGGATCAACTTAGTGAAACACCACAAATGATCAATCAACTGCTCAGTAATCAAGTAAAGCCACTGCCCAGACACCTAAAACTAGCTCGACAAAAACAACAACAAACCAACAACCGTCACAAAAGGCAAAACCGTTATGCCCTACTCTCTGTCGGCGCCTTAATTTCAGGCGCGATATTGTCAGCTCAAAGCGGTACTGCCACAGTGATTAACAACCTACCCAATAGCAGCCTCGCCATGTTTACACTGGCCGCGATATTGGCGCTTTCAGCAATTAAAAAATAACCTGGATTCCACTTGTAAGTGTAACGAGCTAACATCTTGTCATTGCTTTGGTTTTTCCTCATAGGTACTTGTAGTTTAATGTAGCTTGATTGAAATAAATCGACTTGTACTTCATCAATCAGATAGCCTTTATCTTCATTGAGATCACAATTGCTCATCAAGTCTCTAACGTCATTCAAATAAACAATGTCATATACCAACACAGGCGTTAAATTAAAATGTTTTCAATACAATTGATATACCCAAGTCAGAATCCCAGACAACATCAACCACATGATCAAAGTTAAGGGAATTCCAACTTTGACAAAATCGATGAACTTATAACCACCTGCGTTCATTACCAACAGATTGGTTTTGTAAGCCATAGGGGTAGCAAAGCTAAGATTGGCCCCAAACAGCACACCCAGTACAAATGGCTCTACGGGCATGCCAAGGCGTTGAGCGATACTGACCGCAATCGGAGTACCGATCACCGCAGCTGCATTATTTGATAATACATTAGTCATCACTGCTATAAAAAAGATCAATATCGCCAACAGGATGCCCGGTGGCATACCATAAGTTGAAACCACAAACAAATCGGCCAGGTAATCAGCAGCGCCGGTAATGATCAAAGCAGTACCTAGCGCAAGTGAAACGACAATAATCAGAATAACTTGCATGCTCAACGCATGGGTAGCATCACGCCAACGCAAACAACCAGTAGCGATCAGCACGAAACAACCAGCAGAAGCGCTGGTGGCAATCGGCAAGATACCAAAAGCAGCCAATACCACCACCAAAATCATCACTGTTAAAGCAATGGGTGCTTTGGAAGTATGTGGCAGTTGTTCACTGCCATCCAAAACAAGCAATGATCCAGATCTTTTAATCTCTTGGATAGTTGTATTAGCTCCCTGAACCAACAGCACATCTCCCGCATTGAAAATCAAATCATCAATACCCTTTGTCGAAGCTACAGTTTCTTTACCTTGTGAGTGCACTGCTAACAATACAAGACCATATTTACTGTGTAACCGAGCATCACCTACTCGTACCCGGTCAAGTAATGAACCGCTAGTAACTACCAATTCAGCAATCGATTGATCACCCGCAACCAATGGGTTAGTTTCACCTACTTCCCCTCCTCCCGTATGCAAAACCCCTCCCAATTCAATCGCATAATCCCGTAAGTTATCAGAGGTATCTTGTACCAATAGTCTATCACCCGTTTTAATTTTTACATCAGGCAAGGTAGCAATAGAAAGATTTTCTCCACGAACAACACGATGGATGTGGATCTTACCATCTGTCATTTCCCTGATTTCCAAAATCGTCTTATTAACAGCCACACTGTGCTCATCGATTTTGATTTCTGCAGCAAAAATTCGTGGTGAGGTATCTGCCATCGGCGGTTGTCGATTGGGTAACATGCGCGGGGCAACCAACCAAAGATAAATGATCGCCACAATACCAGCTAACATGACAGGTAAGGTAAAATCGAACATACCGAATTTGGGCACACCTAAATCTTCAGCCACTTTGACTACCAACAAATTCGTTGAAGTGCCAATAGTGGTCGCCATACCACCCAACAAAGTAGCCAGTCCCATAGGCATCAAAGTGCCCGCCGAAGGTTGGCCCGTTTTCATAGACACACTGATCAATACAGGCAATAACAATACTACAATGGGTGTATTATTGATAAAAGCACTGAGTACAGCTCCAATGATTAAAGTCAACAACAGCGATAATGAAGGACTGACTTTCCACATTTTCGCCAAAATGCGGCCTATGGGCTCCATCGCTCCAGTTCTGACCAAAGCTTGTCCAGCAACCATCAAGGCGCACACTGCAATCAACGCTTCATTACCAAAACCCATAAAAAACTCTTTTACCTCAAAAATCGAACCATCGTTGGTAGTAAACGGGTAGATATGAAAACTAACAGACAAAGCACATAAAACAAATAAACTAGATGTTTCCAAAGGAATTTTATCTCTGCTAAATAGGAACAACGCCAACACAGTCAACAACAAAACAGCGATGGCATGTGGTTGTGGAACATTAATAATCAGTTCGGTTCCCATGGGTTCAATGACTCAATATCATGATCACAAAAGTCTACCAAATTCATTACAAAAAGGGGCAAATTTCGGCAATTCCAGTACACCGGTAATAACAACTCTTAAACCAGCAGCGTTGACACATAGCTCCTTACTCAGGATAGATATCCAAACCATAAAGCCTCCCAGATGAAACTGATGTTGATCCTCATTTGTAAATTAAGGAACTTGAAAACATTAAATCAGTGGATATCCTGCCATGAAGACTGATCGATCACTCACAACGTTTAAAAAAGAAAGCAGTAAACCATTACTTAACGCCAATAATTTAAAAACTGACTCCCAATTTGAGACCTTTGCATAATTCTGAATTATTGAGAAAAAGAGATAAAATTTTAAAGCTCAAGGAAGCAAATGAATGTAATAGGCCAAGTTTGTCTCTTTGGCGGTTTGCTACAGACAAGAAGCCAAATAATAAAAACCGTATAGGCCGTCAGCTATCGCAAAGTTTGCTGACATAGAAATTTAAGATTTTAGACTTTATTATCTTGAGTCACGGTTTATGCAAAGGTCTCAATTTAATAATGACAGTAAATAAATCATGTTTTTTTGTCATTATTGGTTGTTTTGATGTTAAATAATCACTATAGAAATTGAATGTGTGTATCTATCGACAATGATCAAATTAGGGGGATCTCTATTAATGAGGTACATTTTCTGGCAGCGCCAAAAAATAACAGCCAAGACATGTTTACGCGGAATGCTCATTGCCTTTCAAGTGAGCATAACCCAGTATCTGATATTTTGGCTAAGCGCTGCAAGACAAGATGACAAGGCATCATCTGCTTTGTCGCACTTTTTATCAAAGCAATGAGCACTCACTGCAAAGTGCGCCTTGAATATGACGTCTTGTTATCTTGCAGAAGATATAACTCATTAATAGAGGTGCCCTTAACCACTTCAGATAAAAACAGTGATTCATATACTCCATCAACCATAGACATCTATTTTAAATTAAAATGTCTATTGGGCTACTCAACAGCTTCAGACTCACTATGAATGACACAAAGAAAGACTTAGATAAAGTTGAGCACTGGTTTGATCAACTGGTTGATTTAAATCCGAGTGAGCAAGTCGAACAGTTATCTTCAATCAAAGCACAGCAATCACTGAATGATGCCGAATTGATACTGCTCCAAGAATTATTGGAATCAGATAAACATACTGCCATTCCTGAGCATATCGACCCATCAGTGGCCTTCCCAGATGGCAGTGAACACTCACTCTTTGGTTTACATAAAGATTATCAGGTCGGTTCATACCGCATCATTAGACCATTAGGGCATGGTGGTATGGGAACTGTTTACTTAGCTGAACGAAATGATGGCATTTTTGAACAACATGTAGCCATTAAAGTCTCTAAACATGGCATTGATAAAAAAACACAAGAGCGTTTCAATAATGAACGCAAAATATTAGCCAAACTCACTCATCCTCATATCGCACATTTGATTGATGGTGGGATGACGGCTGAAAATCAAGCATTCCTCATCATGGAATACGTTGATGGATTGTCAATTACTGATTTTTGCAAAAAACATAAGACCTCCTTAAATCAAAGAATTAAACTCATACAACAGGTCGCTCAAGCAGTGTCATTTGCACATCGACAACTGATACTTCACAGAGACTTAAAACCAGATAACATCTGGGTAGACCAACAAGGTCAAATCAAGTTATTAGACTTTGGAATTGCAAAACTGATTGATGAAAACGATGCCCCCAGAACAGCAACTCAGGTCATGACTCGGAATTATGCCAGTCCTGAACAAATTCAAGCAAAACCTGCAACTATACAAAGTGATCTATTTTCCTTAGCAGTAGTAGCGTATGAACTGATTACAGGACATCACCCTTTTCCTTCCAGGAACTTTCTAGAGCGTGAACAAAACGTCATATCTGGCAACCACCTCAAGATCACTCAAAGAAACACTCAAGGTGAAGTGGCACACCCCGAGTTATCTGACATTCCAGACTCAGCAATCCAAGGAGACCTGGAAAATATATTATTAAAAGCATTGGCACCTGAACCCGAAAATCGCTATGAAACAGTTGATGCTTTTGCTCAGGATTTACAAAATTATTTATCTAAAAGACCTGTCTCAGCCAGAAAACCGAGCACGACTTATACTATATATAAATGGATCCAACGGCACAAAACCATCTCTGCCCTGACTTTTATAACTATTTCTACCCTGATTGGAGCAACCATTTTTTCATTTAACAAAGCGCAAGTGGCTATCGAGCAGCAAAAAATAGCAGAGTCACAAAAACAGCTTGCTGAATTAGAAACTGAAAAATCACAACAGGTAGCTGACTTTTTAAAAACACTGTTTAGAAAAGCCAAACCAGAAAACAGCACTAAACAACTCACTGCCCAGGACCTATTGATACAAGGCTTTGAAGATATCGAAAATGAAGAATTCATCAGTCAGGAAACTAAATTTGAATTACTTCATTTAATTCATGACAGCATGAAGTCGATGGGTAAATATCAAGAGTCTTTATCTACAATACAAACTCACTACGATCAATGTGTCATTTCTTTAGGCAAAGACCATAAGTCTTGCCAAAGATTTCTTAATATTAAATCAAGAATCGAATTTGAACTCAATTTACATGAAGAAGCGATCAAAACCTTAGATATTGCCCAAGAAATTGCAAAAAACAGAATACCCTTTGACAGAAATGAACTGTTTGACTTTTATGCCATTAGATTTGGCGTATTATTTAAAATGGGGAAAGTGGATGAAGGTTTAGCATTACAAATTGAAATGTTGGAGATTGAACAAAAAGCCCCAGACCCAACACACTACAGAATTTTACAATTATCAGGTAATATAGCCGTAGCGCTGATTCGAAAAGACAAATTTGATGAAGCACGTTTTTATTTAGATCAAATGCCACAGTATTATAAACTATTTGATGAGAATGAATTACCTCTGTGGTTAGGTGCTTATTATGCTGTCGAAGCATATTTTTACAGCAGCATGAGGGAAGCAAAGAAGAGTTTTGAGTTCAGAAAAAAAGATGCCGAACTATTTCTCAATAACTATGAAACCCTACCTGACCTATATGCTGAAAAACTATATAACGCAGGTGTCATGGCTACAAGAAGTGGTTTTGTTGAGGAAGGACTACAATATTTCATTGAGTCATACAACTTTTACAAAGATAAAATCAGTGGAAGTGAGACCAACCAGTTGAACATAAAAGTAAGAATAATTCTTCATTATTTAATGTCAAATAATCTTGAGTTGGCTCAAAAAGAATTTCAAAATATTGATCCACTATCAGAAACCATAACAAATCAATCAAAAATCAACCAGCTTTATCAAATAGCACGCTCATATATATCCACATTAAAAAAAGTGTCAACCAAAGAATCTATTAATGAATCATGTCCTCAAAGTATTGAAGCAAACAATATGCTGAACCATTACTGTCAAACTATCAGAACGATTGATGCCATTAACAGAATGGAATATGCTGAGGCACTTTCACAAGTTGAAGAAATGCTACTGGATTTAAAAAATTACCCTAATGATTATCTAAACTTCAAGGACAAAGCGCTTGAACTAAAATCATTAGTTATCCATAAGTAATTAGTCGAACCTGAAAAATGCATAGCTTATTGTTAAATATAAAGAGTTACTTCAATCTTGCACATTTTTCGACCAAAAAACAGGTGCCTCGATGCATTTTTATTCACCGCTTCCATGCGGCTCTCAGGCTAACGTCAAAAAGTTTTCCAGAAACTTTTTTCTGGTCGATGTTGTGACACATGGAAGTGCCACCTTAAGTCGTCAGGCTCAAGTGAGGTCAAAAAGGCCAGAATGGACTTTTTCAAAATTTGACTTTACCCTGCCCTTAATACCATAGCTTAGATGAGATAGTTCATTTTTTACCCACCAAATTCAATCATATAGCCACTGCCAAATAATTAAGACAGGAATTCATTATGATGTGGCCAACCTGCTGCTTCGGTATTGTCCTGGAGATTCTTTGGTTTCATTCTTAAAAGCTGTATAAAAATTGGATTGAGATTGAAAGCCAGTCATGATGCTAATAGCCAGCACTGAAGTGTTGGGTTCAGCCAATAATAATCTTTTTGCTTGTTCAATGCGATGCCTTCTAACAAAGCGAGAAAAACTAAAACCATACTTTGTATTGATTAACTCAGAAAGCTGATGAGCTGATAAATCAAGTAAATTAGCCATGTAACTTAAACTCAGTTTCTCATTTTGATAAATATTGTCTTGCTGAATTAACAATTCCAATTGCATTTTTTTAGCATCAACATTAATGTCACACAAAGTGGATTTAACATAAGTTACTTGCGTAGCAGTCTGTATATCATTTAGCATTTCAGGAAAAATAATGACAACAGTGCAAACCAAGAACATGATAAAACCTATTGAACCCCCATAGAACAAATAAAAAATAGTATTTCCAATATAAGGAAGCATCAGGACCAGCAACAAAGCCAAGATCACTATAATGGCAAATGAACCAAAGAAAAACCGTTCCAATACATACCCACCTTGCTGGATGCGTAATTTAAGCACCAAATGAACGAACCACAAACAATAAGCAGAACCAATCATAAAAGCCACAGGTGGAACGATTTTATCAGGCAAGAAAAAACTAACCAGGATGGGTATGAGATGAATCACCAATTTCAGCTCCAGTGTTGAATCAACAAATAAGACAAACCGACTGAAATAATAAAAACTGGCAGGAACCAGCAACAAACAAGTGAGATAATATTGGTTTGCCAGGGCATCAAATGAAGAAGTCAAGCTTAGGTAATGACAATATTGAAGACTAGCCAAGCCTAAAAGTAAGGTGACACAAGCCAGTTTTGAATAAATGTTTTTTTTTAGATGTGGCAAGAAAAAAACATAAGCAAATGCCAATGAGGCTGCACTGAACAAAGTATATCCAACCAAAAATACTGAAAAATGAGTCAACATATCCATCATTAACAACCCGTGGTGCATTGAAAGTCAAATAAATAAGCGGTCAAAGGTTGTCGACTGCATGACATTAAAAAGCACCAGGGTAATTTGAGTGACATTCCCATATTATAATTCCTTAAAACAGTTACAAATCGATATGACCATCGATAATAAATTGAATAGGAGTTCACCCAAATGACAATACAGCGATAGCTGTCACACTTCTACCTATGTATTAATTCAGCTGGCTTTCAGTTTCAAATGACAAACCTTATTTGTTTATCAAACTTCTATTTTTAGAGAACCAATTATGGATAATTTCTTACAATATCGGCTTACTGTATATCTCGATTTCTTAACTCAAGGGGCAAATAAATAATTAGTCAGTCCTGAAAAACTTATAAGACATTGATATACAATAGATATTTTGTGTTTATGCTGTAATATTTCGACCGGAAATGTTTAAATAGTCAGTCCTGAAAAAGTCCTTCCTGGCCTTTTCCAGCATCGGTCAAAAAACACTTAAGCGCAAAAGTGTGATTTTGCTGATGTTTTTTGACCTTACTTGAGCCTGATGGCTCAAGGTGGCACGTCCTTGTGCCACACTGTCGACCAGAAAAAAGCATTGAAACACTTGTTTTCTGGTCGAAAAAATATGGAGATTGTAATAAATTTATCTTATCCAACAATAACTTATGCATTTTTCAGGTTCGACTAAATAGTTGTTACTTATCGGTCGAAATCATCAAAAACATGCGCAGTCAATCACCGGGTCAAACACCCCAAAGCTCCTTTTTTGATATCACCTCCCAGTTGAATCAATCACACCCTTTGATAGCCTTGTGTTGCGAACTTGATTGGCAACACCTTGAACAGGTTCTTAAAAGCCATTACAGCGATAAAGGCAGGCCAGTCAAACCGATCCGTTTGATGGGTGGTCTGTTGATACTCAAACAGCTTTATAACCTGAGCGATGAAGCGATTGTCGAGCAGTGGCAAATGAATCCTTATTTTCAGTTTTTTTGTGGTCAAACCAGTTTCCAAACGACACCACCTTGTCATGTGACAGAGTTGGTTAAGTTCAGAAATCGCATTGGCAAGAAAGGCGTAGCACAAATATTTGGGCTGTCAGTTAAGCTGCATGGTCGAATGAGTGAAGAAACCAAAGTTTTGGTTGATACTACTGTTCAAGAAAAAAGTTTCTGGAAAACTTTTTCACGCAAGCCCTCATGGATGAGGGTAAGTATCACGGATGATATGCATAAAAGGCCATCACCTGTCCCACTGATATCAAACTGACCATCAAGATCATCAACCGTTTGAACAAGTTAGCCAAAGCCCATGACATCAAGCAATGCAGTGACAAGAACAAGATATACTCATTACATGAGCCTGATGTTTACTGTGTTGGTAAAGGCAAGGATCACAAGCCCTATGAATATGGCCGTAAGGTATCGGTGGTATCAACGGTTAAAAGCCAGGTTATTGTTGGTGCCCTATCTCACGATGAACATGAACACGATTAAGGCACATTGAAAAGTGCGTTGCAAAGCGCACATCAATTCAGGTCAAAGGATATAGAACTTGCCATTGTTGATCGCGGTTATCGTGGCGCTAAAAAGAAAGTGGAGATTGAAGTGTTGTTACCCTCGGCTCCATTGAAAAGAGACAACAAATACCAGCGACAGAAGAAGAGAATCCTGTGTCGCAAGCGAGCGGCCATAGAGCCAATCATTGGCCACTTGAAACATGATTACCGGCTCTCAAAAAACTGGCTCAAAGGTTCTCAAGGTGATGCAATCAACTTGCTAATGGCAGCTTGCGCCTGGAACTTGAGAAAGTGGATGGTTGCTTTCTTGGTCTTTGATAAAAGCGAACAAAATTGGCTTATTATGTTGTTTAGTGCTCAACCAAAACACAAAATTGTATTCACAATCGTCAGATTGACAAATAACATGAGCATATAAAAGTCACTTTTTCAGGTTCGACTAATTACAAATCCATGAAAATATAATAACCCCCTTGGATATCATAAGGAGGTTATTATTTAACAGCAAGCTTACTGTTGATCTTGATCATTCAAAGTCATCTGCGAATATCAGATCATTATCAGGTAAAACTGTAATATTGACAGTTGTATAATTAGAGAAAGCTTGCCCATCAGTTAACCTGTAACTGAAGCTGTCAGACCCTACATAATTATTATGAGGTGTGAATGTGAATGAGCCATCTGCAAATATGCTATAAGAACCATGATCACCATGTATCGCATTCGCCATAGTTAAATCATCATTATCTATATCAGTATCATTACTCATCACACCAGGGGCATTAACCACAAGTTGGGTATTCTTTGTTGTTTGATAATAGTCAACATTCGCAACTGGTGGAGTATTGGTATCTACAACTGTAATATTGACAGTTGTATAATTAGACAAAGCTTGCCCATCAGTTAACCTGTAACTGAAACTGTCAGACCCTACATAATTATTATCAGGTGTGAATGTGAATGAGCCATCTGCAAATATGCTATAAGAACCATGATCACCATGTATCGCATTCGCTATAGTTAAATCATCATTATCTATATCAGTATCATTACTCATCACACCAGGGGCATTAACCACAAGTTGGGTATTCTTTGTTGTTTGATAATAGTCAACATTCGCAACTGGTGGAGTATTCGTTGTATCATCAAATACCCAATTTGGATTAGTATTAAAAAAAATATTAGCCGTATCAATGGCAACGTGAGTACCATTTAAGAACACGCCTCCTGTCTGACAAGCGGCAATACTGGCTTGGTTATTGTTAAATGAAACATTGATATCACAATTGTTAGTAGTAATACCTGCATATTGTAAATTAACATCATAATCGTCTGCTGTACCAAAATTTTCATCAAGCCCACTCATTGCTAAACGTAATGTTGCCACATCATCAGCAGCCAGGGTACGTTGTACTTCATCCGAGTTCGTTCCTTGTTGCATTACTGCTTCAGTTAACGGGTACCCCATCTCTTGAGAAACGTCACGATCACCATTAGCAGCAAATGTGTCAATACCTGGTAGATCATTAAGATTACGACTCCAAGTATCAGCGTCAATTTGGGATGGTAATGAAGTATTAAAAGGATCATTATTTGCGATACGAAACCAATGCAAATTAACATCATCACCTCTCAAATCATCATCAGAGCCAATCACATTATCACCACCATCATTTAAATCATAACTGCCATCATTGCCCGTGAGGGATTTAGTATAATTTTGATTGTCTCCGTTTAACCCTGATTCACTGGCAAGATTAGGGTGCTCCAAACCAATACAGTGACCCATTTCATGTAATACTACAGATTCAAAGTCAAAAGTATTTGCCGGTATATTATTGTTTGCTCCTAAAGATAGATTACCTGTTGTCGCTGTTAAGTTATTAAAAGTTGCAACAGCATTTTGTATTGGACTTTCCATTTCATTGGCATTAGGACTACCAGGCACAATACAAACCCTCACTGTTATCTGATCTTCCGATCCAGTATAACCTTGAGGATGTGTGATAAGATCAACACCGTTTTGTTCACCTGCAAAAATAAACGCACCCGCATATATTGCTGTGGGTAGTAAAGTAAAGTACAAAGTACATATAAGAAATAATTTTATATTCATAATAATGCTCCAGCGTTATTCGCTTCTGACAGCTAACTTAGAATTATTAATAAGATCGAGTAAATGCCTTTCTAATTTAGCCAAGGACTGTAAACTTTCAACTTCACTAAATCTTCTCGCTGACTGTTGTAAATCCGGCCATTTTATTTTTTTGTTTTTGGATAAAGCATTTACAAAATCATCAGCTGCGTAATATTGCAAATGGATATTCAGTTCACTATAACTACTATCAGATATATGTATTAGTTGGCCAGATTGTAGAAAGTTTTGTTGTTTTAATTCTTCTACTTCAACAACAACATCAGCGTTGTTGAATTCCAGCAGTAATTGAGCTTCAGCCATCAATTCTTCGAGCTCCATTGAGGAGAGCCATAATTCATAATCGCCGGCACGCCGCATATAAATGGGATAATGAACATGAATACGACCACTTCCATAAATACGAACCAATGGTGTTTCATCTTGCTCCTCCAACATACCATGGATGTGACTTAAACTTAAGATCACTTCATCATCGTCACTTGTGTGGAAATACTCTGTCGCCACTACAGAACTGGCGTAACAAATGACAGCAAGGGAAATAAATATTTTTATCATAGTTTCAACTCCAAAATTTATTTTTTCAATAAGCGTAGTGTTATGGTTTAAGCACACCTGTTTACCTCTTCTTGAGAGGACTTTAGCTTTTAATATCAGGCTAACCCTAGAAACCAAAGCATGCAGCCTTTCCTATTTAAGATCCAAGGCGATGGATCAATGAGTGACAGTTTATTCGGTAAAAAAAAGAACCGCTTCCAGAATTATATTATTGCAACAAAAAGTTATAAATTAACTTTAAATTCAGACACATATAATGGTTACAAAATGATAATAAAGGAATTTACTATGAAGAAAATAAGATATACAAACAGCTAAATAGTCAACCCTGAAAAAGTCTATCCTGGCCTTTTTCAGTATCAGTCAAAAAACAGTTAACCGCAAAAGTGCGACTTTGCTGATGTTTTGTGACCTCACTTGAGCCTGACAACTCAAGATGGCACTTCCATGTGCCACACCACCGACCAGAAAAAAGTTTCTGGAAAACTTTTTCACGTTAGCCTGAGAGCCGCATGGAAGCGGCGAGTAAAAAAGCATTGAAACACTTGTTTTCTGGCCGAAAACATACGTAGCTTGTGAAAAAATTATCTTATCCAAAAATAACTTATGCATTTTTCAGGTTCGACTACTTAATCATGCACTCTAGATAATTCAATAGAACGTGTAAAAGCAGCGTGAACAGCTCGATCAACTATCTCTTTCATATTGTTCTGTTCAAAGGTTTGCAGCGCAGCGTAAGTAGTGCCGTTGGGTGAAGTCACTCGGTCTTTTAATCTCATTAAAGACTCTGGGCTACGTTCTGCCAACAATGAAGCACCAACAGCAGTTTTCTTTGTCAATAATGCAGCTTGTTCGGAACTCAATCCAATAGACTCTGCGGCTTCTTGCAAACACTCCATAAACATAAAAAAATAGGCTGGACCACTACCTGAAAGGGCTGTAACAGCATCAATTTGTTGTTCTTGATCGACCCAAATGGATGTCCCCACAGCATCCATGATTTGTTCTGTTTGGTATTTTTGTGCTTGGGTTACCTGGTTATTTGCATACATACCAATAGCACCTTGTCCAATCAAAGCCGGTGTATTAGGCATGGTTCGAATAACTCCATGGTTGGTATGGGTCCAATTAACTATTTGTTCTGTTGTGATACCAGCAGCCACAGAAATGACTAACGGGTTTACAGCCTTCAGATTTGCAGCCACATCATTCAATACGACCTTCATAATTTGAGGTTTAACAGCGACAACCACCACATCGGGCATACCAAAATGAGCGTTATTATCATCAAATGTTTGTACTTGAAACTGTTGTTCGATGTAATCTCGCTGATTCTTCTGCGGATCACTGGCGGTCATTTGACTGCTTGTCAGTCCCTTGTTGATCAGTCCTCCAATCAAACTGGCCGCCATATTACCAGCTCCAACAAAGCGGATCCTCATATCTTGAATATTTTTCATAACTCATTCATCCTGAATGGGTGTCCACAATTCAACTTTGAAACCCGCAGGGTCGACAAACCAGCCAAAAACGCCATAATCTTCCACTACCACATCACCAGCACGCTGACCACCATGTTCTTCAATTTGCTGCAACATAGACTCAACATCATCAACGATAAAATTAAACATAAAATCTTGTTGGCCTGGCTGAAAATAACTGGTATCTGCACTGAAAGCACCCCATACCGTTTTATCGCCTTTTTGGGCATTTTGAGGATCAAAAGAAGCGCAAAAGGGTGCTTCTAATTCGAATCCCAATACCTCTTTATACCATGTGGCTAGTTTTTCAGGTTCTTGACATTTAAAGAATAGCCCACCGACAGCTCTGACTTTTTGCATTGATAATTCCTCATTGTTTAACTAGTCAACCCTGAAAAAGTCCATCCTGGTCTTTTTCAGATTCAGTCAAACAACAGTTAATCGCAAAAGTGCGATTTTGCTGATGTTTTTTTGACCACACTTGAACCTGGTGGCTCAAGGTGGCACTTCCATGTGCCACTCCATCGACCATAAAAAAGTTTCTGGAAAACTGTTTCACGTTAGCCTGAGAGCCGCATGGAAGCGGCGAATAAAAATGCATCTTGGCACCTATTTTCTGGTCGAAAACATGTGCAAGATTTAAGTAACTCTTTATATTTGACAATAAGTTTTGCATTTTTCAGGTTCGACTAACTATAGAGTACCTCTATTAGTGAGGTACCGTATATGTATTGTAACGGAGAAATCCCATCAAATCATACCCCTAATCCCATAAACACAAACCACTTTGTCGCTTTGAATATCGTTCTATAGCCATTTTTACTACTGCTTTTGAACCGACCAGGTGTGCAGAGTGCTTAGCTCGGGTAATCCCTGTATAAATAATTTCACGACTGAGCAGACGATGATTAATATCCTCTGGCAAAGGCATCAATACATGGTTAAACTCTGAACCCTGACTTTTATGAACAGTCATAGCAAATGCAGCCTGATAAGGAGGAATGACATGTAAAGCAAAAGAACAGTAACCCTGTGAATCAGGAAACACAGCCCGCAATCCACGGCTGCTATTAACCAATATACCGACATCACCGTTGAACAGTTTCAACCTTGAATCACTCTGTTGAACCATGATCACAGCACCTTCAAAGTTTTGTCCGTATCGCGCTGTGTTCAATTGTTTTTTCATCCATTGACATGCCTGCTGGTTGATACCTAACTGCCCCATCATACCTTGGTTAACCAATGTAAGTATGCGGTTACCACGAACACAATCAAACAAAGCAGTGAAATGTTCAAAAAATTCATTAATATACTTTGGCTCAAAGCCTGTCACCAGTTGTAACTTTTGATCATAAAGATGTTTTTTAAAAAAATGATACTCAATCCAACTATTGATATAAGATCGCCATTGTCCTTCATTCAGCAGCGCACCGTGCCAATAGAATCCAGTTTTTGCCCAGTCATTACTGACAGGCACATGTTGACATGACTGATGGCTAAAAAAATGTTGTTCATCGCCTTGACGAACATATTCACTTAAAGTAGCAATATCTGGCTGACATCGCTGACTGTTGACCAAAACAGTGACACAGTTTTGCAACAAGGCGTTTTGATCAGAGGTAGGCAATTGCGCCAATGTTGATTGACATTCTGGCAAAAGTTCGGATAACTGCTGTTTATGGCTTTGACTGATCAGTGCCTGACCCACTGGAGGCATCAAATCGGTTAAAACAGCACCACTGTTTACTGAAGGTAGCTGAAACTGATCTCCAAGTAGAATCAATCGGACATCATCAGCCAAAGCAGCCAGTAGTTGATTCATCAGTATCAGATCCACCATCGAAACCTCATCAATAATCACACAACGAAATGGCAGACGATTATCGGTATTGTATTGCGGCTTTTTCACCCATGGTTTAACACCAATTAAATGATGAATGGTGTGAGCTTCCAGTTGTAACAACTGAACTTCATCCGAGCTCAATGGTTTTGTTAAATCTGACCTCAGCCCTGAGTGTAATGAATCAGACATACGATAGGCAGCTCGACCGGTTGGCGCCGCCAGAGCAATCTCACCAGGATCCACACCCACATAAACTAAAGCCCGAAGCACGCTGGTCATAATCGTCGTTTTCCCAGTACCAGGACCGCCTGAGATGATACTGAAAGGTTTAAGCAATGAAGTCGCCACCGCTAATTTTTGTTCAGCCGTCAAGGTAAATTTCACTGAGCCGGCCACCATGTTTAGTGCTTCTGTTATTTGATTATTTGGGTATGAAATGGCTTGATTATTCCGAGTTAAACGTTCAAGTGACTGTATCAAGTCACATTCAGCCTGATGAAATTTAAACCAATACAACCGATCAGAAACCAACATCAAAATGGGCTGGCCTGCCAGTTGAAAATGGCTTGGTGATTGTTGATGCCAAGTGTTGATCGCTTGCTCTACATCAAAAAGATCAAATACTTCAGACTGTAAATCAAGGCACAAAGAACCATTATTAACTTCTGACACCAAATGCAACAACATCGACCAAAAATGTTGACAATCAATGGACCAAGCCTGGTAACAATCAGCTAACAGCTGCAAATGTCCCAAATCAAGATCTAAATTTGTCACATGCATTTCAGCATTGATTTTCAAATGGGGAAAAACACGTGTGATATCCTGGGCGGTGACTACAAACTTCATGAGACGCCCATCGTTTTCACCATAGACAACAACTGAGACTCGATTTTTCGACTGTCGTAACTGGAAAGAGAAAAGTCATCAAAGAACACCCCTGTATTATCTTTTTTTTGGCAATCAATACCTCGAGAAAACGGGTAGATGGCTCCAGCGAGCCTGGCATTTTCTAGAGATAATGAGTCAAACCATTTCTGTACAGCCATACCATACAATTGATATTGCCAATGGTACTGATGTGAGGTCATTACTTCATCACTTAACACCTGGGGAGAATAACCCATGCTGCTGTGATTACTCTTCCAATCTAATATGTAATAATCTTGCCGACCCTCCCGCTCTACAAAAAACAGCAAATCAATGAACCCACTCAAATAGACATCATTTTTTTGCCAAAAGAACGCCATCTCATGACGTTTTTGTTTGGGTTGTAAGTCGGCTAAAACACCGCCATCTAAAGCAACCAAAGGTTTTTTCAGGGTATGCCATACCCAGGCAGCGAGCTCTTGACGATAACTCCGACCCGGCTGTCCCATCTCATCGAACAACTGCCCATTTTCCAACCTGAAGTGTTTCATTTGTGTATCAACAATCGACATCACAGATGATGTTTTCCATAGTTGTTCCAGATCACTGATTTGTTTAAAGTCATGAAATTCGACATGTTCAAAAATACCATGCAAAACATGACCTGTCTTGATACCACCAGGCAGCTGCCGCTGCGAATTAACTGTCATTGGCTGGTCCAGAACCATATCACCCTGATCAATGAGACGATCGGCACCATCACTAAGTTGCAAATCGTTGTCACGTTTAACACGATGAGTCAAAGATGAAAACGAAACTACAGTCCGTTTCCTTTGTAATAAATGAGATACGGCTGGCACCGCAGCTCTGACTGGCTTGTCAATATTCTTGGAAAAAACGTTCCGTTGAGACAGTTCAGCCTGAATCACCGGAATAGTCAATTGTTCTGCTCTTCGATTAACACACTGCCAGTAGTAAGACTGTACTGCGTCCGGAAATTGTTCTCGGCTATAAATAGGCAAAAACAATTTGAAAACAGCACGTGTCATGGCAACGTAGTACAGCCGTTTTCTCTCTTCCATTTCATAAGCACGATGTCGATCGTTATTTTTATTAAGATCTATCACCAACTGATCAGTTTCTGGACAGTAATACTTACTGAATGACTGGCTGTAATGAGGACGGCCAAATCCTCCATAAATAAACACCACAGGAAATTCCAATCCTTTACTGACATGCATGGTCATGATATTAACAGCACCTTTAGTCACTGCTTTGACATGAAAATCTTCGTTGTTTGTACTTTGTTCCTTTCGTTTTTGAGATAACCACTGTAACAAACAGTGACTATCCCAGTTACGACTGAGTGCCAACTGACAGAGTTCATTTTTTAACTGTAAACAGGTGCTATACTGGCGGTCATTACGACTCAAAGTCCTAGGACTTTCATTGACCAAAATATCAAATACAGCAATCCAATCGCCTACTTGTGCCATTTCCTTGATACGTAACCAACGCTCACTGACTTCAGGCAAGTGCTCATCAGCAAAGGCTTTCAACTGTTCGGGCTGAAGACCAAAAAAAATGGTAACCATTGCATTATTGACTCGCTCTTTTTGTTTAGAATGAACTAAAGCCGTCAGCACCACTTCAAACTGAAAAGCTTCATCACTCAGATACAACGATTTTTTCTTATGAAAATAATGAGGGATACCAGCTGCATCGAAAGCTGTTTCGAGTGGTTCAACATCCTTGGCCGCATTGACTAGAATGCAAACATCATCAACTGAAAGGGTCTGTTTTAGCCCTTTAATTTGGAAGGTCATCTGACCTAATAATTTGTGTTGTATGAGGCCAACCAGAGATTCAGCCATCGCTAATCTGAATGTATCTGCATTATAGTTCGCATTAGGAATTCCATAACCAGCGATGTCTCCACAAGCGGTTTGATCTGTTACCAGATGAGGTCCATTTTTTTCTAAAAAATCAGTAGGCGCGGGGTTCACATTCACTTCATTCGAGGGCCACCAAGCACCCTCTGAGACGACATCTGCTCCGAAGAAAGCGTTGAATGATTGCAATAAGGTCGGTAACGACCGGTAATTCTTAGTTAAACGGTATCCTATTGCCTGATACTGTTCTAACATCTCCTTTGTAGCTTGCCAATAAGTATGTAAATCAGCACCTCGAAAACCATATATCGCCTGTTTGGGATCACCTATTACCCAAAGTCTGTGATTATCTTTCGATTGAAGAAAAATATGTTTGAACACCTGCCATTGTTCCGGACTGGTATCCTGAAACTCATCAATTATGGCCACTTTATACTGAAAACGTAATTGACGGGTCAGAAACTGCTCATCAGATGAATGACTCTCATGTCGAAGCTGGTCACTCAACCGTGTAATCATGTCGTCATAACTAATCAAACCATGGTTTAATTTATAAGCAGTAGACTTTTGCTTCAGCGTCTTCAGCAATTCGATGATGGTCTTTGTATGTTGGCCTTTTAATGCTTCTTTAGCCTGATCAACCACCTGCTTTAAAGCCAATATTTCAGGCGCTAATTTTTCATTAACAACCGAGTTGCTCTCGTTGAATGCCACAGCCATTTTATCTAACGGCTCAAGATGAGATTGAGTGAACAATGACAATAATTCATCATCATTTTGACAACAGACCAGTGCTTTCAACCAATCTTTAAAGAGTGTACTTAACACGGTTTTATTCTTAGGTCTTGGCCCCTTCAAGGCACTGAATTGGTCAACCAACTTATCCAATTGTTTGCCAATATTTATCTTTTTCAATGAATCTGACGACCAAGATGCTGGCTTAGGCCGTAACTGTTCCGGATCTTTAACTTGCGACATCAGTGCCAACAACAAATCATCAGGCTGATTGTTTTTGATACCCAATGCTTCTATTTGCAACATCAGTTCCTCATCATTAGGCCAATGCCTTTTCATCTCCAATAATTGTTGTTGATAAACATCATAATCATTGACTAACTCAAATTCGAACACCCCACCCTGTTCAAAAGCATACTCCCTTAGCATTTTTTGACAAAAGGCATTGATGGTATGAATCGGTGCTTGATTTACTGCTTTTAATGCCTGGTTTAAATGCGACAACACCTTGACATCAGTTTGTTCAATAATAGCTTGTTGAATACCTTCACCAATCCGGTTTCTTAATTCATTGGTCGCTTTATCGGTAAAGGTTACTAACAAAATTCGCTCCAGCGGCAGTTGTTCTTCAATTAGCAAACGCAATACCAGTTGGATGATGGTATAGGTTTTACCCGTTCCGGCCGAAGCTTCAATGACTGCGTGTTGTGTTAACTCAACATCAGTTATTTTCTCTAACACAATCATGACTGATGCTCCCAATCAATCATCATCATGGCATGTAACGGCCAAAAACGTTGATACATTGCTACCAATGGAGAATCTAGTGCTTTTTTCTCAGCAAGATTAGCAATGTTTAAGTGACCTTCATAATCTATACTATTTTGATAAATACGCTGTTGCTCCAAAACCACTTCATCAGACCATGAACGGTAAGCAAATGGATGAACAGTTTTGGCTTTGGAACTTTTTTTGAGGTAAGGCACCTCAAACGGAACATCCATATCACGATTTGTTTTTAATTGGTTAATCTGTTTGAATGTCAAAAATGAACCTTGATTTTCCAAATACAAACTCACTAAATCACACAAATAGCGTCTAACAGATGATTGAGAGGCAAAGGAAACTGCATCAGTCGACCAATACCGTAATTTTTTACTAATACACTGATTGCTGAACAATAGATACAATGACAAAGACTCAGGGATAAGGGGATGTTCAGACAGTTGCATTAAGCACCAACTGAGAAAAGGTTTAATCATATTTTTATGCCAACTGGCACTTTTTCCGCCACTAACGACGAATTGAGCCTGAATCATACCATCGGCTTCAAAAAAACCTTCTGCAACACCATGCAAACGAATTGTCCGTTGATTGTTAAGAACAATGGTCACTGCGGGAAGTACCACATCAGGTGTTTCTCTTGTTTGAGCTTCCCCCCACTGCCACGGTCCTTGAGCCTGCATTAGACTGACTGCCTCACACATAGACTGAAAAACTTCATCATCAGCTAAAGATTGCCAATCATGCCAGTCAACAAATTGAGGTAACGGTAAATCTGAACGTTCAAGTGATTGCTTATAGTGTTTTTTCAAACTGGTCATTAAATCCAATTGGCCTGTCAACACATCTTGCAGAGCTTGTTCAAATAAGAAGTGCCACTGTAATGGACTCATAACCAATGGTTCATGGGCTGCCAAGGCAACATGATCTATTGGTTTGATCATCATACCTTGGCGTGTCAAGTATTCAACACTG
>JAUIGR010000036.1 GCA_030430025.1 Gammaproteobacteria bacterium | reverse complement strand
AAAGCAAGCAAAATTGGCTTATTTTGCTGTATATCGATCAGCCAACACACAATAATACATTCATAGTCGTCAGAGTGACAAATAACCTGGATAATTAGAACTGGGTTTTTCAGGGCTGACTAATTAGTCCGATTAAATTCAAATAAGGCATTAGCAACAATAACCAGAGAACCATTATCAGCACGTAGCCCTCCACCATGATACCCATCATTTCCGGATACTGTAACTGGACTAGTCCAATCGCCAAAACAAATACCATTTTCACAACCATTACTACCGCCGAACAAAACTGCTACAGAATCATCTACTATAATACCAGTACCTTCATTGTTAACTATTTGAGTGGGCGAATAAATAGTCAAATCACACCCCGATTTGACATGAACAGCTGAACCAGAGTCTTTTTGATTATTTGCTATCATGCTGTGACCAGTCAAAATCAATGATCCTTTAGAACCTACGCATTCAATTCCACCCCAATGATTAAAGTCCACTTGACTGTCGTTCAAAATAACATCGGCTTGTCCTGAGTATGATTCAATGTACATACCAAGAGCAGAATTATTGTAGGTTCGAACATGATCTAAGATGATACTGACAGCACTCGGATGATGGCTAAATATATCAATTCCCCTTTTACCATTGCCGATAAACAAATTACGCAATAGAACCTCGTGACTTTGATCATTGTTTGTTGTTATTTTGACAATATAACCATCCCCAAAACCTGAAATGATCGCTTGTGATAAGTCAGTGAGATTAGCTATTGCGTCAGCACAGTTAGCATAGCCGCCGACCAAAGATATAGACTTATTTTTTATCAGAATGTGTTCTAGGTAAGGCTTATCACTGGCAATCCTGATCACATCATTGTCGCCTGAATCAATAGCTGCTTGAATTTCGGAATAATCGCAAGAGGCACCTGCACCCACAGTAACAAACTCATTTTGCTGATTTTTGACTAGTGGTTTGGTATTCAAGGCATGCACATGCTCACTGGCCTGCGTTTGTATTGATATTAAAAGTGACAACAAATTTATCGCAAACTTAAACATTTTTATTTTTTTATACTAAACTTAAACAGAACCATCGTTTTTTTTGACCTAAAAAGGTCAAAAAGTATAAAAAAATCCAATGAACCCATAGTGCATTTGGAACAGAGTCAGCTTTTCTAACTAAAAATGCCACTAAAATTAATGAATTTCTGACAAAAACTCCTAAATACACCACGGGTTCCAATATATCTGAAGATTCATAGTGATTCGCTATGATGAAGATTATTCGTAGTTAGCATTCAGCAACCGGCTAATGAAAATTTCCCAATCGATTTCTCTGACAAAGCCAACAATATTAATCTTAGGAATACCTCCTCCCTCAACAATGGTAAATTGACGATTACTATTATGAATACCCCCAACCTGACAAACAGAATTGTGTAATACGCAACTTAATTTGATTTTTTGATATTTAAACTCATCAAAAAAACGCAGAAAGCTACGTGAAATAGCACCTTGAATACCACCTAAGGAAGAAATATGGTCTATCGCTTGTTGACTGATAGTTTGTTTTACTCCTTTTTTCTTAACTGTATAAATCTCAGCCTTAAGTCGATCAGTTTTCCAGTTAGTAATACGTAAATCTTCAATTGTCCCTGATAGTAAGCCAGTAATTTTTCCGAAATCGAAGGTTTCAGTCAGTTGTCCTAGGTTTAAATCTGCAAATCGGACATCAGCTGCAATCACTGGAGCCACCCCAAACAATCGCTCTGTTGATAGCTGGTTAACCCGCATTGTCCCTTCAAACACCTCTAAATCTAGCCCACCTTCAAACACCACCACTGCACCATTTTTTATAATTGACGGAATATGTCCGCTGATACTACCGCGCATTTTGGGCCACCCCATTTTCTCAGTCACTAACGACAAAGAGATAGGCTTCACTTCAGCACTTAAATGCATACTCAAAGCATCAGAAAATAAACGACTAACTGACCACTCCTCAATAATAAGACTCCCATCAAATACAGGCCATTCGGGCTGACCTAATATATCAATCTGATCATATTGCCATAAAAAATCCACCGAAGACTGTCCCACCGGCATCCCCGCCACTAACAGATTGTCCCAAGTTAAAGCTGATGCTTTTTGGTGTGAATCATGTTGCCAATAAACCTTACCATTCAAAGAATCTGCGGATAATTTACGCAAATCATTATCAAAAGAAAGGTCTTTCAGTTCCCATGTAGCGTTTGTAAGTTGCTGATTATCTAGTCGCATGTTCAAACTCCATGCGCCAGCTATCTGACTAGATTTAAAACCATACAGATCCAATACTGATCCCAGTATTCTTTTATTCAAAACAGTCGCATCATCAACCAGCCATTGTAAAGTACCATATCTCAAGTTCCCTTTTTCCGAGATATTAACCTCTGCATTCAATGATGTGCTGATATTATCTGAAATCGTCAGCACTAAATTCCAACCATCAACACCATCTAGCGACCATTGGCCAGTAACCAATAAAGGCCATTCCGAAAAATTAAGGTAAACAGGACCTATCAATGCTTCTCCAGCTTCCAGTTGTAATTGCCATTCCATAGCTAAATGATTGATATCGATACTGAAAGCCAAATTTCCTGAAAGACTATCTACAATCATTTCATCACTAAAAAAGTGACTGACCTGATCCACTTTCACTTCCTCGGATATTAATATCCCTTCGTTCAGTTGCCAATTGACTACACCAGAGATAAAAGCCGTTAAATTATCTAACTGGGGTATTTGTAAAATAGGCTGTAACTGCTGCCAAGACAAACGATTAAGCTGTAGAGGCCATTGATTACTGTCACTATTGACTGAAATATGCAAACTAGAATCCCATAATACACCTTCAAACATCCAACGATTAGTTGACCAATTGATTTCACCATTGACATCTAATAACCATTGATGCCCGAAAGATTGAACAGAAAGCGAACCATCTTGACATCGATGTTGTGGGAACAAGATCATATGACCCGGGCATTGATAAACTACATTTTCCAATAAAATGTCTTGTTGATAAAGTGTTGACACACTGATCACTGTTTGACCTGATTCACTCTTAGTTTTCAGGTCATCTATTGTCCACGATTGTGCATTGACACAATAAGACAAAGTTAATGATATGACTATCAGGAAAAGTTGCATAACCAGAATTTTACACTTATTCTTGTCATTGAATATGCCACAAGCTGTAACTATGTCGAAAAATATTTTAGTGGTTGATGACAACCACATCAATCGTATGTTTTTAGAAGTATCACTTAATGAAGCTGGTCACTATGTTGTATTAGCATTTGATGGTTATCAAGCCATCAAGTATGCACATCGCCAATCTTTTGATATCGTATTTATGGATGTGAGAATGCATGGTATGAATGGCATTGAAGCGGCATCACAGATTAAACAAATACAAAATACACCGATTATCGGTGTCTCTGCTGAACCGATAAATGACCCCAATTTAATTTTCACAGATACCATGCTTAAGCCATTACAAATTAAAGAAGTTTTATCGTGTATTAAATTGCATTCTTCAAAAAACTTATTTAATGAGAAAAAGGCGTTGGCTGCCGCAAGAGATGATCATCAAATTATGATGCAATTACAAAACATGTTCATAGAACAATTACCCAAACAGATTGCTCAAGCAAATACACTGATTGAAAAACAGCAAGTAGAGCAGCTAGATTCTCATTTACATCAGTTACTGGGCAGTGCTAAGCTATGTGCAGCTGATCAATTAGTAACACTGCTTGAAACTTACAAGAAACAAATCAGTTATAAAAACAACAGGTTATCGACAAAAGACATACTATGGAAACAGATTGAAAAAATAATAAGTAGAATGTGTCGTTGAAAGGAAAAGTTAATCACCTACTCTGTCTTTAATTTTCTCTTTGAGATCTTTGCCTGGTTTAAAATGTGGTGCATATTTAGCACCTAAGGGAACAGGATCGCCTGTCTTCGGGTTACGTCCCATTCTCGGTTTACGTTGTCGCAGCGTAAAACTACCGAATCCTCTAATTTCGATGCGATCTCCACTGGCAATAGTAGAACTCATGTGATTGATGATTTCGCGAACGGACATGTTGATATCAGACTTAGTCAACTCCGAATCTTCAAATATTTGAGCCAACAATTGAACCAGCTCTGAGCGTGTAATAGATTCTTTCATTTCACTAAATTATAACGAAACTATGAAAAATAAAAAGAGGGTTAACACAAAAAACTCAAGGAATCATACATTATCTATATAGTTTCCTTGAGTTTTATAATGAAAATCAGATTAAACGTGCGCAATCACTCTTCATCCATTTGCTCTTTTAACAAATCACCAAGACTGGTAGTACCTGTCGCACCTTTCTTATATTCATTCAATACATCATTCAGTTCGTCAGTTTCTTTAGCCTTAACAGAAAGCACTAATAATTTCTTACGACGATCCATAGAGACAAATTTCGCTTCCACTTCATCACCAACAGAAAATACAGCACTGACATCATCAGTACGCTCTTTAGCAACATCAAAGGCTTTAATAACACCTTGAACACCATCACCCAAATCAAGTAATGCTTGCTTTTCATCTACTTCAATGACTTTACCAGTCACTAAAGAACCCTTAGGATGACTGGCCACAAACGAACCGAACGGGTCTTGCGCCAATTGTTTAATTCCTAAAGAAACACGCTCACGCTCTGCATCTACAACCAGTACCGTAGCCTTCACTAAATCCCCTTTTTTATAGTTACGGATGGCTGTTTCACCTGGCTCTAGCCATGAGATATCAGACAAATGAACCAGTCCGTCAATACCACCTTCTAATCCAATGAAGATACCGAAATCGGTAATTGATTTAATCTTACCTTCAATCATATCACCCTTTTGAGTGTTTTCAGAGAAAATCACCCAAGGATTAGGCTTACATTGTTTCATACCTAAAGAAATCCGACGTTTGCTCTCTTCAATTTCAAGAATACAAACCTCCACTTCATCACCAGGCTGAACAACCTTAGCAGGATTGATATTTTTATTAGTCCAGTCAATTTCTGAAACATGAACAAGACCTTCAATACCGTCTTCAATTTCAACAAAACATCCATAGTCAGTAATATTCGTGACATGCCCAAAGTGACGTGACCCCACAGGATGACGACGTGACAAATCTTTCCATGGATCTTCACCTAACTGTTTCAAGCCCAAAGAAACACGCTGGTTTTCTTTATCGAATTTCAATACACGAACTTCTAATTCCTGACCGATTTCAACTACTTCAGATGGATGGTTAACTCGTTTCCAAGACATATCCGTAATGTGTAACAAACCATCAATTCCACCCAAATCGAGGAATGCACCATAATCAGTTAGATTTTTGACAATACCTCTAACAATAGCACCATCTTCCAAAGAGTCTAACAATTTTTCTCTTTCTTCAGAATAATCAGACTCAACAACAGCTCGACGTGATACCACGACATTATTACGCTTTTGATCTAATTTGATAACTTTAAATTCTAAATCCTTACCTTCAAGATAACCCGGATCACGAACAGGACGTACATCAACCAAAGAGCCAGGTAAAAACGCTCGAATGTCTTTCAGTTCAACAGTAAAACCGCCACGAACTTTACTGGTGATTTGACCAATAACAATTTGGTCGGTTTCCATAGCAATTTTCAACTCATCCCAAACCAACATACGTTTGGCTTTTTCACGAGACAAAACCGTTTCACCATAACCATTTTCATATTTTTCAAGAGCTACTTCAACAACATCACCTATTTCAACAGCAACTTCTGTATCTGTACCAAACTCTTCCAAAGGAATCACACCTTCAGATTTCAATCCAGCATCAACAACAGCAAAACCGTTTTCTATATCAACAACAGTACCTTTTACTATAGTTCCGGGAATAATGTTTTTAGCAGAAAGCTCTTGTTCGAGCATTGATTCAAAATTATCACTCATTAGATTTCAATCCGGTCAAACCATCAGACGATGATAGACCTTGTCTTCTGCACCTACTTTCGTGGTGCTCGTTTTTTTAAATAAACCAATCTCAGGTTTAAACCACAAATTGCCTCGCCAAAGTCAGAACCTGGCTCAACACTTCTTCAATACTCAAACCACTGGTATCAATGATGTGAGCGTCTCTTGCAGGCACCAATGGTGCCACCTTTCTACTCGAATCCCTTAAATCACGGGCCTCGATATCATTTAAAAGGTCGCGAATTCTAACATCAACCCCACTATCATTCAATTGTTTTAGGCGTCTTTTGGCTCTTTCTTCAACAGATGCTGTTAAAAAAACCTTCAGAGGCGCTGAGGGGAAAACAATTGTCCCCATGTCTCGACCATCTGCCACTAATCCAGGCTGTTGTTGAAATGCTCTTTGACGTGAAAACAAAGCAACCCTTAAATCAGCAATCGATGCAATTTTTGAAGCCATATCTCCTATTGACTCTGAACGCAGTTGATCAGTCACAGGTTGTTGATTCAACAACACTTGAGAGGAACCATCTTCACAAACGTTGAAGCACAGATCCAAATCCTTAGCAGCATCAACTAATTGACTTTCATCATTTGGTTCTAGCTTCATATTGATGGCTTGTAAAGCCATAGCACGATAAATCGATCCAGAGTCCAGTAAGTGCCATCCCAAAGCCTTTGCTGTCAAAGAGCTAATAGTTCCTTTACCCACACCAGAAGGTCCATCAATCGTTATTACTGGTACCGACTCCTCCAAAAATAATGACAATTGACCCATCAATTTAAAGAAATTTGGAAACGAAGTGGCGATATTATGACATCCCTTGACAACCATGTCAGTTTCAGAATGTAAAGCAGAAACCACTAAAAAAGACATAGCACAACGATGATCCCCCGCGCCATCAAGACAAGCACCCAATGGGTGCCAATCGGCTCCTTGACCATTAATGACCACACCCCCAGGTAATTCCTTGCATGACAAACCCATGATTGCTAAACCCTGACTCATCACCGCAATCCGATCACTTTCCTTATGACGCAATTCTTCTGCTTCCGTTAATTGAAACAAGCCATCTGCATGAGCTGCAGCAATAAAAATAGCAGGAAACTCATCAATCGCACTCGGTATCCATTGATTCGGCACCTCAATACCTTTGAGTCGTGAACTTTTAATGTGAATATCTGCTACTGATTCACCTGCTATCACCCTTCGATGAAGGAACCTAATGTCACCACCCATCGCTTTCAAAATATGAACCACACCAACACGGGTTGGATTGATACAGACGTTTTCTACAATGATGTCTGCATCTCGGTGACATAAAGCTAACACCATAAAAAAAGCAGCTGATGACACATCCCCTGGAACTTCTATGTTTTGACCTTTGAGTTGAGGTTTTCCTTTAATAGCAACTTTCAAACCATCAACATCAATTGTTGCCCCAAATCCAGCTAACATTGTTTCGGTATGATCCCTTGATTTTTTTGGCTCTGTAACAGTAGTGATACCCTCTGCAAATAAACCCGCCAACAAAATCGCCGATTTCACCTGCGCACTGGCTATCGGACTGTCATAATTGATCGGCTTTAAAGATCCAACAGCTGAAAATATCAGTGGTGCTGTACCTTTATCTGACGTAATCTGAGCGCCCATTTGCGTTAACGGCTTAATAATTCGATTCATCGGACGGACACTCAATGACTCATCACCTGTCAATGTCGATGAAAAATTTTGCGCCGCTAAAACACCTGATAACAAGCGCATGGCTGTTCCAGCATTGCCACAATCCAAATCACCTGTTGCCATCTTCAATCCATTCAATCCAACACCATGAACTCGGATACTAACACCGTCATCATCAATCGGAACACCCAGTTGCTTCATGATATTCAAAGTCGCCATGCAATCTTCTGAACGAAGAAATCCTGTGATAGTAGTAGTACCTTCTGCCAGGGCACCTAATATAACAGACCGATGTGAAATTGATTTGTCACCAGGAACACTGAAACGACCTCTGAGTTGAGCAACTGATGACAATCGCAATAAACTTTTTTCAGTCAACGGGTTAACCACACACCTGCTCCATGACAGCCACCAAACGCATCATTTCTTGCTCTTTTCCTATGGTAATCCTTAAGCAATCAGGTAAGCCATAATTAGCCACAGGCCGGGTGATCACACCCAATTCCAACATTCGTTGATAAATTGGCATAGCATCTCGACCAAAATCGACCAAAAGGAAATTACCCTTGGACGGCACATACCTTAAACCCAAACGATGACAACAATTTTCAAGCACTTTCATCCCTAAAGTATTGACTTCCATTGATTGCTGTATAAACTCCCTATCATTAACAGCCGCTTGCGCTGCTGCCAAGGCTAAAGAATTAACATTAAAAGGTTGCCTTATCCTATTTAAAACATTAGCAATATCAGGATGACTCAATGCATAACCCACTCTAAGTCCTGCCAATCCATAGGCTTTTGAAAATGTACGGGTGACTACCAAGTTTTCAAATTCTCGAAGCCACTGAGATCCATCGACACGCTCATTTTCTGGCGAATATTCTAAATATGCCTCATCTAACACTACAATCACATGATTAGGCACTGAAGAAATAAAATCATGTAGTTCATCGGCCTGCAAAAACGAACCAGTCGGATTATTGGGGTTAGCGATAAAAATAAGCCGTGTTTGGTTATTAATGGCTGCTTTCATAGCAGGTAAATCACAGCCCAAAGGACGCTCATCATCCCACGAAGTTGCTGCTATCATCTGATGGCTAGCACCAATGGCCTGAATGGCAATTGGATAAACAGCAAAAGAATATTGAGAATACATGGCACTGTCATTGGCTGTTAAAAAACCCTCTGCGACCAAAACCAACACATCATTGGAACCATTTCCTAATGTGATCCAATCCATATCAACATCATGTTTTTCCGCCAATATTTTTTTCAATTCAAAACCATTACCATCAGGATACAAGGCCAACTCATCCATCTCACACTGAATGGCTTTCATCGCCTTAGGACTCGGCCCCAGCGGATTCTCATTTGAAGCCAATTTTATGATATTTTTTATACCCAATTCCCGTTCCAGTTCAGAAATGGGCTTACCTGGAATATAAGGTTTTAATTGTTGAACACCTGGTGCTGCCATGGCTTTGAAATCAGTCATCTACGCTCCCGTTTTTTAGACGCAAGTATTGTGCCCCTATGACCTACTAAAAGCAAGTAATGCCTGTTTAGCTTTATCCTGGCATTTTATAAAATTAACCTGTTTCATTCCCTGCCAGATAATTGAAGTTATAACTAAATGCTGTTATTTGAATCTTAATTCATTCAAATGTCACAAAATACGTTGTAGAATCTCGGTCTCAATTCGAAAATGGAAAAACAAAATGTATAAAATCCCACTATTCTCGATACTCGCCTTATTGGCAGTCATACAACCGGCTACTGCTGACCTATCTGATCTTTTGATAACTGAAGTAGCTGTCACACCAACAGATGGTGAATTTATTGAAATTCATAATAAAGGTGCCGTGTCGATCGATTTAAGTGATGTTTATTTAACTGATGCAACTTTTGCGAATGGCAACACATATTACTATCAATTAGTCTCTGGCGGTGGCGGTGGCGGCGGTTTTGCCGATTTTTATGCCCGTTTCCCTGATGGCGCGACTATAGCACCCGGAGCATATCAAACAGTATCGCTAACTGGGTCAACTGCTTTTTTTAATACTTATGGTATTTCACCAACCTACGAACTATTCGAAGATGATGGTGGACCAGATGGTATTGCTGACATGCGAGAGGCTTTTATCGGCTCTATTAATAACCAAGGTAGCCTTACCAATGGTGGTGAAGTGATTATTCTTGTTCATTGGGACGGTCAATCTGATCTGATGGACGATATTGATTATATCGTTTGGGGTGATAAAGTTGAAGCAGTCAGCAAAACAGGTATTTCCATAGATGGTCCAGATGGCGATGCCATTGCCTCAAATTATTTGCCCGACACTGATATTGCTTCTCAAGCAGTAGTCGCTAATAGCGCACATGCTGTGGGATCATCCTGGCAAAGAAACAACTTCAATGAAGGCAATGAAACGCAAGTCGGAGGTAATGGTTTCAATGGTTCTGATGAAACATCAGAAGACACTAACAATACATTCTTTGAAGACATTGCCACACCCAATGCAGCTGCCGGCAACCCACCAGCACCACAAATTATTATCAATGAAGTTGATGCTGTGGGATCTACTGAATTCATTGAATTAAAAGGAGCTGCCAATAGTAGCACTGATGGCATCACATTAATCATGTATGATGGGGCAACTGACCAAATCAGTGCTGTTTATAACCTTTCTGGAGGCACACTCTCTGCAAATGGTTATTATCTCATCGGTGATACCACATTAACACCAGATTTCGTATTACCAGATAATAGTCTTGAAGATGGTGCTGATGCTGTTGCTATTTATTATGCTGATGCCAGTAATTTCAATATCGGGGATGGCATTACTACCAACGACATTTTAGATGCCTTAGTATATGACTCAGGACAAGCTGATGATGTAGGTCTACTCACTTTGATGAATAACTCAGAACCTCAAATTGATGAAAATAGTAATGGTAATGCTTCCTCAGAATCAATGTCTCGTTGTCCTGATGGCTCCGGTGGTTCCTTGAACAGCAACACCTATCAGGCAACCACTCCAACACCCGGTCTATTAAACAACCTTTGTCCGATTGGTGATTATTATGCTACTGCAGATGATACCAATGCCACTACACTAAGAAATTCATTACATGAAATCATTGATGATCATACCCATTTCCCCTATTCTGGCAACGGCATCGATACATGGGAGATTTTATCATTTGCAGATCAGGACCCGGTCGATCAGAACAAAGTCTGGATGATTTATAAGAATAATTCATACACCTACATGGGTGGTGGTATACAAGCTTATAATAGGGAACATACGTGGCCCCAATCTTATGGTTTTCATCAGAATGTGTTAGGAACAGATAATACAGCGCGTACAGATACACATCACTTAATGATGTCTGATGTTGATTACAACAGCAACCGTGATAATTTATATTTTGATGATTGTGACAATGGCTGTACTGAAGATGTCACTACAGCCAATCATGGTCAAGGCGGTCCTGGTATCGCTAACAAATACGACAATGATTCATATGAAGTATGGGATTTCCGTAAAGGTAATATTGCTCGTGCCATGTTTTACATGGATGTCCGCTATGCAGGTGATGTCAATGGTGAGGTTGATTTGCAACTGACTGATAACCCTAATCTAATTCAGTCAGGACAGCCCTATATGGGATTGCTCTCAACCCTAATCGAGTGGCATTATGCTGACCCTGTTGATGATTACGAACGAACTCGTAATGAACGTGTCTACTCTTACCAGGGCAACAGAAATCCATTCATTGATCACCCAGAATGGGTTGAGTGTATTTTTGTTCAAGGGGGTGATTGTACTACCCTGACAGATGATTTAATCTTTGCTGACACCTTTGAATAAAATAATTCTCAGGGCCGAGCATTATGTTCGGCCCACCCCTTTCTACTTCTGAAAACTGTATTTTCTTAGACTATTCGCTTACAATCCTTCGTTTAGACACCTAAATCAGTACATGCCAAGCATTAAAGACCGTTTTAGAGGATTCTTACCTGTTGTTGTTGACGTAGAAACAGGAGGATTTAACAAAGACACCGATGCTTTGTTGGAAATTGCTGCCATTATCATAGAAATGGATGAATACGGTAATCTAATTAAAGGAGAAACAGTCAATGCCTATGTCAAACCATTTGAAGGTGCTCGTATTGACCCAAAAGCACTTGAAGTCACTGGAATTGACCTCAATCACCCTTTGCGCATAACTCTTAATGAGAATGCTGCGCTGGGTAAAATCTTCACACCCATACGCAAAAAAATTAAAGAAACAGGGTGTTCTCGAGCCATTCTGGTTGGTCATAATGCTCATTTTGATTTGGGTTTTGTTCACGCCGCCGCAGAACGGGCCGGTATTAAACGCAATCCATTCCATCCTTTCAGTTGTTTTGATACTGTCAGTTTATCAGCATTGGCTTATGGACAAACCGTCTTGGCACGGGCTATAAAAGCTGCAGGTATTGAATGGTCTTCAGAACAAGCACATTCAGCATTATACGACACAGAGAAAACAGCTGACTTGTTTTGCACT
Organism: Gammaproteobacteria bacterium; assembly: GCA_030430025.1. Classification (GTDB taxonomy): domain Bacteria; phylum Pseudomonadota; class Gammaproteobacteria; order Xanthomonadales; family Marinicellaceae; genus Marinicella. Next base: position 15,520 of record JAUIGR010000036.1, on the reverse strand, counting down.
ATTTTTAATAAAGCAAACAGACAAAAAATGTACCAAATTTAAGGTAAATGAAATATCGATAGGGTGTTGCTTAAAATAATTGACACAACTTATTTATTTAAGTGTTATGCACCCTACAACAGAGTTAGGTGCTCACACCTACTGGAAATTAAATCTTATAAATAGACCTAAATAACGATTTTCTATTACTCATGTCAAAAAATATTGATGTATTAATTATCGGTGCTGGAGCAGCTGGACTCATATGTGCGATTACTGCTGCAAAACGAGGAAGAAAGACGTTAATAATTGATCATGCCAATAAAGCAGGGAAAAAAATATTAATGTCAGGCGGTGGTCGTTGCAATTTTACAAATTACTTTATTGAATACGAAAGATACCTTTCACTAAACAAACATTTCTTCAAGTCAGCATTAGCTAGATATACCCAATGGGACTTTATTGCATTAGTTGAAAAACATGGTATTCCTTACCATGAAAAGACTTTAGGACAATTATTTTGTAACAACAAATCAAAAGACATTTTAAATATGTTGTTAAACGAATGTAAAAGCTTAGGTGTCGAAATACTTCTTAATACAAAAGTAAACAAAATAAGGAAAAACGAGATTGAGAAAGGATTTAATACAAAAACAGCGATAGGCGATATTAAATGTCAATCGTTAGTTATTGCTACCGGTGCATTATCTATCCCTTCAATGGGGGCAACAGGGTTTGGTTATGAAGTAGCCCGTCAGTTCAATCTAAAAGTTACGGAAACAAAAGCAGGATTGGTACCTTTCATAATGCCAAAGAAATGGTTACACCACTTTGGTGATTTAGCCGGCACATCTGTGAACTCACAAGTTAGTTGCAATAAACATCAGTTTAAAGAAAGCATTTTAATCACTCACAAAGGACTTTCTGGTCCTGCAATCTTACAAGCATCTTCTTACTGGAGTACTGGAGATTATATAGAGATAGATTTACTTCCAGAAAAAAATGCTGAAAATTGGTTAAAACAAATGAAAATTGACAAAGGCGACACCTTACTTTCCAACATTTTGTCTTTGGTTTTGACAAAAAAATTTGCTTCAAAAATTGTGAGCCTATGGTTTCACAATAAACCAATGAAACAATTATCAGAAGAAGATATTCAATATATTGCAGAGAAACTGAAATGCTGGAAGGTATGGCCAGAAAAAACAGAAGGTTATAAAACTGCAGAAGTAACAGTAGGAGGAGTTGATACACATGCCATCTCATCAAAAACCATGGAAGTGAAATCAGTTCCTGGGCTTTTCTTTATTGGGGAAGTTTTAGATGTGACTGGTCACTTAGGAGGATTTAATTTTCAGTGGGCATGGGCAAGTGGATTTGTTTGTGGAGAAGTTGCCTAAAACACATGCATAAACTTGAGTGTCAAATTTCAAGTTTTTAAAACCACATACTCTGAAATGTGAAAATTCATAGATTGAATCTGACCTGACAGACACTTGGTTAAAAAAAAACAGGTAACTGTCAGATCAAGGCGGAACTTCTACATTTTGAAGCTTCCTATAATATTGCTTATGAGTCTTCTCATCAAAATTAACCAATATCACATCAAACATGTCAACTTCTTTTTCTAAGAATGCCTGGAGTGTTTTTATGGCTATCTCGGCAGCTTGACCAATTGGGTAGCGATATGAACCACAACTTATAGATGGAAATGCAATGCTTTTGATGTCATGTTGCTTAGCCAAATTTAGTGTTTCTTCATAACATGACTGCAGTAATGTTGCTTCGTTTTTAAAACCTCCATACCAAACAGGGCCAACGGTATGGATAATGTATCTGGCTGGCAATTCAAACCCAGCTGTTATTTTTGCCTTACCTACATCACAACCACCCAATTCTCGACATACAGCCAATAGTTCTTTACCAGCAGCCCGATGTATCGCACCATCAACACCTCCACCTCCGCACAATGAACTGTTGGCAGCATTAACTATCGCATCTACCTTAAGCTTTGTTATATCAGCCAGTTCTAATTTGATTCCCATGTTTCACCGCTTAATATATTGATGAGGAATGAAATCTGCCAACCATATGTTTTCATTGCCTTTATAAAAGTTAATACCACCATCAAAAGCTCGCTTGGCATCTACTTTGAGAACAAAATAATCACTGTGCCAACGCTTAGCCACGATTTCAGCTGTTTTCTCATCACTGGACATATGCACGTTTTGCCGATTCATGGGTTTCAAACCATCCTTTAAGATCAACTCAGCGACATCTGTGGGTGTTCCGTGATACAGCACGTCCGGTGGACAGCTTTTATCCCTGACGATCTTCGCCTCAATTGAGTGACCATAGAACGCTCTGATTCTGTTGTCTTTAATTTCGAACCTTTGCTTTCTGCTTTGTTTTGTGATCTGTTCAAAAGAGTCTTTATTGATTCCCGCGTATTCTTTGTGCTGCTCAGTAATTTGTTTGATCAGCACAGAAATATCAACCCAACCTTCACCATCTAAGGTGATGCCATAATCTTCTGGTTTGTGCCTCAAAATATATGAGACCAACTTGCTTAATTTAATTGTATTCATGTTTCTATTCCTTGATTGAATCGACCGTTGATCAGTCAGATTTAGACTTCTTAGCAATCACTTCAATTTTTCCAATAATATTTTTGTTTAATTCTTCCAATTCAGCCACTGGTATCCACCACTCTGTATGATTAGATCCTCCGACCACTTCAATGTTGTATTGTTCAACAAAGCGGCTGTTCACTTCAAAGCGAGTGACATAGCCAATACCGAATTGTTTGACGTTCCACTCATTGACTTCATGTGCGTAGGCTTCGTTGGTCACTGGATAAAAAATATCCTGGTCAGGTAATCTAGGTGGCCATTTTTTATAACCACTTTCAATCACCAAATCCATTTCTTTCTGTGCGCATGGACGGTACATGGTCACTGTTTTACTTTTGGTGTTCGAATTCATTGTTGTTCCTTCTTATAAACTCCTCGCAAAGAAGTGAAGTTTGTCTGATTTGGCTTCGTACAAAGCAGCAGGCCGTCCTCTTTCTGAACTGACCTCATCCAACTCACTAACTAAGTCAGCTGACATCATTCTTCGTCGAAATGATTTCTTTTCTAACTTATGATCCATCAATATCTCAAATGCTTTTTGCAGTTGCGACAAAGTGAATTTAGCCGGTAACACATGGAAGCCAATGTCTGTGTAGCTCACTTTGTTAGCCAGTCGTTCACGAGCCTTGTTGATTAACTCTTTGTGGTCAAATGCCATCGAACTGATGGCCACATCTTCCATAGATAACCATTTGACTTCATCACCCACTTCATTCGACTCAATCACATCCACATGTGGGATTAAGGCAAAATATAAAGTTGTCACAGACCAGCCCCTTGGGTCTCTACTTTTGTTGCCAATGGTTGATACCTGTTCTATGTATGGGCTTTTAACACCTGTTTTCTTTAACAATTTTCTCAATGCAGTTTCTTCAATGGTAGAGTCACTGTTCAAGTCGATGAATCCCCCCGGCAAAGCCAGCTTACCTTTCTCTGGAAATTGTGACCTTTTAACCATTAACACCTTTAGATCGTTGTCAATTAAAGTGAAGATACACAAATCCACTGTCACCAATGGAGATTCAAATTCACTTGGATCGTAATTAATGAGAAACTCTTTTTCTGTTTTGTAGTTACTGTTGTTTGGCATTTCGCTTTAATCTCAAAATAACTTGACTTATATGTGGCACAGTGCCACTATATCAGTTGTCAGATAGACTGGCAACAAAAAATTAATATTAAGGGGATTCCTTATGAATAAAAAATTCGACTTTTTGGTGTTTATTGGCCGCTTCCAACCATTCCACTCTGGCCACTTAAAAGTGGCTCAAAAAGCACTCCAACATGCAGATCAAGTCATTATGTTGATCGGCTCTGCACACCAACCCAGATCTTTAAGAAACCCATGGTCTTTTTCAGAGCGAGATGAGATGGTCAGGTCATGCATATCCAAAGATCAAAACAAACAGTTAATAACTGCACCACTGATGGATGTGACCTATAACGATGAGTTATGGGTGAAGAATGTACAATCTACCATCAATGGGTTAATCACTGCACATTTCACCACACCACATAAACATCCCAGAGTTGGGTTAATTGGTCACTCTAAAGACCATTCATCTTACTATTTGAATTTATTCCCACAATGGGGCTCCGTTGCTGTTGATGACTATAAGAACATCAATGCCACACCCATCAGAAATGAGTTACTGGGTCATTCAGATGGTGTTGAAGATAAAATTAACCAGCTGGCAGCAAAAGACTACATACCTGCGGCCGTTTCTGAATACCTGCTTGAGTTCACGCTAAAGACTAACAAAGAAGTATTTGATCACTTGTGTGATGAATTTCAATTCATACAAAAGTATAAAAAAGGCTGGGAAGTAGCGCCTTACCAACCCACTTTTGTAACAGTGGATGCTGTGGTTGTTCAATCAGGACACATTTTATTGGTTGAAAGAAAGGCCAGTCCAGGCAAAGGATTATTCGCCTTACCCGGCGGTTTCCTTGACGGCTCTGAAAAACTTAAAGATGCTTGCATCAGGGAACTGCGCGAAGAAACCAAGCTCAAAGTACCGTTACCAGTACTCTATGGATCCATTAGACACAATGATGTATTTGATGATCCTTATCGCTCAATGCGTGGCAGAACCATTACCCATGCATTCTACATTGAGCTCAAACCCAATCAAGAATTACCCAAAGTAAAAGGTGCTGATGATGCAAAGACAGCCTTTTGGTTACCCTTATCAGAACTCAATCCAGCCGAGTTATTTGAAGATCATTACTTCATCATTCAAAAAATGCTGGGGCAATACTGAATAATTATTGCCAAAATAATTTGACACATATAGTGGCTATATGCCACTATATGAAACATAGCTATTAAGTTATGAACAGGACCAGAGATAGACTTTGGTTTATTAGCAACTTAACGGAGGATTTCCGTCATGAAAAATTTTATTCTAAATACTGATTCTTACAAAACTTCTCACTACTTACAGTACCCGGAAGGCACTCAATATGTCTCTAGTTATATAGAATCCAGAGGTGGCGAATTTAAAACTTGCTTGTTCTTCGGTTTACAAATGTTTATCAAGGAATACTTAAGCAAACCGATCAACCAAGCTGATATCGATGAAGCCGCAGAAATATATGAGCTTCATGGTGTTCCCTTCAACCAAACTGGATGGGAATACATCCTAAAAGAGCACCAAGGCTTACTACCCATCAAAATAGAGGCTATCAAAGAAGGTATGGTGGTTCCAACCAGAAATGTCATGGTGCAGGTAATCAATACCGATCCTGAATGTGCCTGGCTAACTTGTTTTGTTGAGACTGCTTTACTCAGAGCCATTTGGTACCCAACGACTGTGGCCACCGTTTCATACCATTGTAAAAAGATCATTGAGAAATATATGTTTGAAACTGCAGGACATACTGAAGGTATAGAGTTTAAGTTACACGACTTTGGCGCCAGAGGTGTCAGTTCATTAGAATCAGCGGCAATTGGTGGTTTAGCCCACTTAGTGAACTTTCAAGGCACTGATACCGTTTCCGCGTTGATGCAAGGCAGAAAATATTATGCCGAAGCCATGGCGGGCTTTTCAATTCCAGCATCAGAACACAGCACCATGACCAGCTGGGGTAGAGACCGAGAACAAGATGCCTACAAAAACATGCTGGATCAATACGGTGGGAAGGATAAAACTTTGGCAGTGGTCAGTGACTCTTACGACATCCGGCATGCCATTGACAACATTTGGGGTGGTGAATTGAAGGAACAAGTTATAAACCACGGCGGTACATTAGTAGTTAGACCAGATAGTGGCGATCCAGTGACCATCGTTTCTGATGTAATTGAAAGGTTGATGACTCAATTTGGTTTTAGTTACAACAAAGTGGGCTTTAAAGTCTTACCTGAATACATTCGTGTGATTCAAGGAGACGGTGTTTCATTAAAAGCCATTGAAAATATATTGATAGAAATGAAACGCAGAAAACTCAGTGCTGAGAACATAGCTTTCGGCATGGGTGCGGAACTGCTACAAAAAGTGAACAGAGACACCCTGAAGTTTGCGATGAAAGCCTCTGCTGCTGCCATCAATGATGAATGGATCGATGTCTACAAAGACCCCATAACAGACCATGGTAAAAAATCTAAAGCAGGTCGTTTAGCATTGATTAAACAAGACTGTAATTTTAAAACAGTCAGAGCCAATGAAGCGAATACTCAAACCAATTTACTGGAAACAGTATTCATCAATGGCAAACTCATCAAAGAATGTACTTTTAAAGATGTACGAGAGCAACAACTAAACAGCTGCCAGAAAGCAGCTTAGGAGAAAAAATGAACATAAGGAATAATCAACAATTGATCGATTTCATCAACAAAGGACAGAAAGTGAAATATGTTTTGTTTTGGGGTCATCGGCGATCAGCTGATGGCTCCATCACCAAAAGTTGTTTCAGCCAATGGTACAAAGCACCCTTCGAGATCAATGGGGTCAACTACCCCACTGCTGAACATTACATGATGGCAGAAAAAGCCAGGCTGTTTGGTGACGAAGCAACCCTACAAAAGATACTTGAAGCCAAAAGCCCGGGTGAAGCCAAAAGCTTGGGTAGGCAAGTTATCGGTTTCAATGAAACTCAATGGATCGCTGAACGTTTTGATATCGTATGTAGAGCCAATTATGCGAAGTTTACTGAAAATCCTAAACTCAGACACTTCCTGCTTAACACTGGAAACAAAGTCCTGGTTGAAGCCAGTCCGGTCGACAAAATATGGGGTATAGGCATGGCCGCTGACCATGAACACATTCACAACCCAAGGTTATGGAAAGGCTTGAATCTTTTAGGATACACACTCATGGAAATTCGAGAGCAATTAACCAGTCAAAATCTTTAAGGGTACCTCTATTAAATGCTCGATATAAGCAAAGCCGAACAAAGCGATTTGGTAATTACCCGTGCGTTTTCTCATCTGTGCTAAACAATTAGAAACCTTTGCATAAACCCTGACTCAAGATAAAAAGTCTAAAATCTTAAATTTCTCAATGATTCAGAATTTATGCAAAAGTCTCAATTATCTTGTTTAGGAAGATAGCCACTACATGATGTGTATATGAGTAATTCGTCATCGATGAACTCCTTTGTTAATTTAAGCAAATTCAACGTTACATACCTTATTTTTTTCATGCATTTTCTCAATAGTTACAGTTACGAATGGAATGTAAACGCAGCAGTATCAAACAGCATCAAATTGGTTTTCAGGCATGGCTTGTTGAAACTCATCTAATTCTAAACAATAATCATTGATGGCAAGTAAATTGGGGTAAGCTGTTAATGGCACTTGAAATCGATTGGCATTATAAATTTGTGCAACAAGACAAATATCAGACACACATGGATGGTCAGCATTTAAATAGCTAGTCTGTCTATTTTTCGCAATTGTCTCCATGGCTTGAAACCCTTGGTGTATCCAATGCGCATACCAAGCATCAACTTGATCAGGTTGCCAATCACATCCTTTTAAATATTGCAATACGCGTAAGTTATTCAATGGATGGATATCTGCAACGACTATTTGCGCCAATGACCTACAAGCGGCGCGATTTTCTAGATTTTTAGGTAGAATTGGCACTTCTGGAAAAGCCTCTTCCAAGTATTCCATAATGGCCATGGATTGGGTAATGGTTACGCCCTGATCTGTCACCAAAGTAGGAACCAGACTCTGAGGATTGACTTGCTGATAAGTAGCCAGATGTTGTTCACCACCATCTTTTACTAAGTGTATTGACTCAGAATGATAATCAAGCTGTTTAAGGTTTAAGGCAATACGAATACGGTACGCTGCAGTACTTCTCCAATAGGTAAATAATTTCACTAATCAACTCCTCATCCGATACAAATCATAATCAACTACCCGCTTGCTTTAATAACCAACCCTTTAAAAATTCTAATTGATTCACTGTATTCATTCCTAAAGCCCTAATCAAAGGTAATGGCTTAAATTGTTGAGTAAACATATGATGTAAAGCATTGATCATTAACTGGCTGTCAGATACTGCCACTCTCCGATGACGCTGATATTTTTTCAATTGTCTGTTCACATCTTGATTAATTTTCAAACTACAATTTTCAATCACACTAAGTAAACAAGCGGCATCAGCCAACCCTAAATTAACACCCTGCCCTGCCAATGGATGCACCACATGTGCAGCATCTCCTAATAGCACCATTCGGCCTTTAACATATTGTTCAGCTTGCATTTGTCTCAAAGGAAACGCAACCCTTTGACTGAGCAGCACAGGCATTCCTAAGTGTCTATTGATGTGTACTTGCAAACCATGAGCAAAAGTCGTCTCATCACATGTTAACCAATAATCAATGCTGTGCTCAGGTAATGTCCAGACGATTGAAAACATATCTTTTGCTACCGGCAGTAAACCAACAGGTCCTGAAGGATTAAATGCTTGATAGGCAGTCTTTGTTTTGGCGCGATCCAGTTTGACGTAACACACCAAACCTTGTTGATGATAATCTATGGTCTTCACTTTGATATTCGCTTGCTGACGCAACACAGATTGTGCTCCTTCAGCAACCACCAACAAATTGGTTTTTATTATCTCAGCTGAAGATAAAGTAATACACACATGTTTATCTTCATCAGTAAATTCACTGATGGTCGTTTGATACTGTTGAGTAATTAAGTCAGATTGATCAGCTACTGATTTAGCTGCATACATTAAATGCTGATTTTCAATGATAAAACCTAAATGATCATTCTGTGTATGACGGGTGTCAAAAACAATGGAAGCATTTGAGCGATTATCCCATACAGACATGTTGTCATAAAAACCTAAACGCTCTTGCAACAAATATTGGCTAATAGCTAACTTTTTGAACCACTCAATATGTTGTTGAGCAATAGCTGACACACGCAAGCTTCGTTCACATTTTGCTGCCCAATCTAAAGACTCACCCCTTTCTAATAAGAGCACAGTACGCCCTTCTCTGGCCATTGCAACAGCAGTCACAAGACCAACCATTCCTGCTCCAGAAATCACCACATCATAACTGGTCATACTTTCAAACCACCTGCCCTCTGGAATAATGACTGTTTTAATTTCGGTAAGCTATCAATGGCCCACATACCAATAGTTTTAATGCCATTTGCTAAAGGTGTATCAATAGCAAACCAGCGCATCAAATCATCTGTATAGTTCAAAGTTAGCTGTTGATCGGCATTAGATTGTTCTTGATATCGCTGTAATAATAACAACTGACCCACGTCATTACCTTGCTGATATGCTGATTTTAAAACATTAGTCAATCTATCAATTCCACGTACAGCTAAATTCAATCCTTGAGCTGAGACTGGACTGACAGCATGAGCTGCATTACCTATTAAAACCACTCGCTCACCTACTTGCTTTGGAACACTTACTTGAATGATAGGATAGCTACTCCGTTTACCCATTTTTTGCACTTCGCCTAATCGTGGACCTAATGCCTGTTCAACCTTATCTATAAACTCACCTTCAGAACAGCTCAGCAAGAATTCTTTATTTTGATCATCGACAGACCAAACCAACCCCCACCTCCTACCACCACAAGGTAGCAATGCCAATGGACCATCAATGGTAAAACGCTCATATGCGCAGCACTCTTGCGCTTGTGCCAATTGAACATGACTAATGATGGCAGATTTACCATATGGTTTCATATTTTTTTGAAAACTCAATTGTTCACGTACTTGCGATTTGACACCATCTGCAGCAATCAACAAACCTGCCGATAACCTATGTTCACCACCAGGACGCATTACTTGTAAAGACACATTATTTTGATTCACTAAGAAAGTTTGTAATTGAGCATCACTATAAAGTGTAATCAGGGGACTTTCACTGGCTTGGCGCCATAGATGATTAGCCAAAAGTTGTGCTGACACCACAAAACCCAAATGTGCAACACCAAGTTCAACAGCATCAAACTGAACCACACCCCAATGACCCTGGTGTGTCACATGCACACGATCAATAACAGTAGTATAACTTTCTATCTGAGACCAAATACCAAGCTGTTGCCAAAACTGCCAACTGGCAGGATTAATAACCAGGCTTCGATCATCAAACCCTTTTGACCTTGTTGTATAAACAGAGTCAGACCGTGCTTCTAAAACAGCCGATGGGATGCCAGCCTGTGCCAAAGACAAAGCACAACCCAAACCCACCATGCCACCACCAACAATAATAATTTCATGATCAAGCATTTTTCTGTTTTGCTGAATCACTGCGTTTTATACCTAGCTTTTCAAAATATTCGGCCTCAACGCCAGTAACATACTCATTAGAAAAGCATGATGAATCAAATCGGTCAATTTCCTTATTACCCTCTCGACAGGCTGCTTCTAAATCTTCCAGTGTTTGATAAATTAAGCCATCAGCCCCCAATTTTTGACAGATTTCATCTTCAGTCCTATTGTGTGCAATTAACTCATCAGCGACAGGCATATCAATTCCATAAACATTCGGATACCTAACCGGAGGTGCTGCAGAAGCAAAATAAACTTTGCTTGCCCCAGCTTGACGCGCCATCTGTATGATTTGCTGTGAAGTGGTACCTCGAACAATCGAATCATCAATTAATAATACATTTTTCCCCTTAAATTCGAGCGGCACTGCGTTCAGCTTTCTTCTCACAGATTTGATTCTTTGCTCTTGACCGGGCATAATAAATGTACGACCAATATAGCGGTTTTTGATAAAACCTTCCCTGAATTTCACACCTAAACGATAAGCCAAAGGGATCGCTGATACTCTTGATGATTCTGGTATCGGAATAACCACGTCAATATCATGATTAGGCCAGCGCTCAAGAATACGTTCAGCTAATTTTTCTCCCATTCTTAAACGCGCTTTATAAACAGACACATCATCAATCATCGAATCAGGACGGGCAAAATAGACATACTCAAAAACACAAGGAGACAATTGAGTTTGACCAGCGCACTGTTGCTTTAATAATTGTCTGTCTTGAGTAATAATAATTGCCTCTCCTGGAGCCACATCATCAATCAACTCAAACTCTTGTAAATCCAGCGCAATACTCTCAGATGCCACCATGTACTCATTGCCTTCAGGATTTTTTTTCACTCCATAAACAAGTGGCCTTATACCATTAGGATCACGGAAAGCAACAATGCCATACCCTGGAATAATCAGAACATTGGCATAGGCTCCTTTACAACGACTATGAACACGTTTAACTGCATGAAAAATAGCCTCAGGAGTCACTTTTAGGCCAGAAGCATTTTGTAACTCATGAGCAAAGACATTGAGTAACACTTCTGAGTCAGAATGTGTATTGATATGACGCCGATCTTCTCTAAACAATTCCTCCTTCAACTGGTCGGCATTATGTAAATTGCCATTGTGGGCTAAAGCAATACCAAAAGGCGAATTAACATAAAAAGGCTGTGATTCCTCTAGATTACTAGAGCCGGCTGTGGGATACCTAACATGGCCAATACCAGCGTGTCCTTTTAACTTCTGTGCTGTTTGAACACTGAAAACATCACTGACCAAACCATTATTTTTGACCAACTCCAACTTGCCTTTATCATCAGTAGCCATACCAGCAGCATCTTGCCCCCGATGCTGCAAAATTGTTAGGCATTCGTATATCGTTGACGCCACATGATTGTTACCGATGATACCTACAATTCCACACATAAACTATCCATCTTGAGACTCGACAACTGCCGACTCCTTTTCATCAGTTTTATCTAATACTGGCTGTTCATCTATTAACTTAGGATTTAAGACTTGTTTCAATTGCTCTGGGCTAATGAATTCAAAGTACGAACTTAGTTCTTCAGGCATTTGCTTTTTAACCCACTCAGCATACACTGAAAAATGCGGCTGTAGACGAGACGATTGCCACCAAGGATCTTGTGAAAGTGGAGTAGCTTTTAGGAACAAAACCAAAGCAATGACAGCAACCAAACCTCTAGCTAAACCAAAAAACATCCCAAAAAATCGGTCTGTAGCACCCAAACCTGTTTTCTTTATCATCGAACCAACCAGATAATTGATCAAGCCACCAACGATCAGTGCAGCTAAAAACAAAGCCAAAAAAGCCAACAAATGGCGTGCAGACGGCAAATCAATATATGGTGACAATGCAGATGCTCCTTGCTCTACAAAAGTCCAAGCAAGCCAAAAAGCAAACACCCAAATAACAAGAGACAGTACCTCACGAATCAAACCTCGAAATAAACTGACAATTACTGATAAAGCCAATATACCAATAATGACTAAATCAAACCAATTCATGACTCAATGGGTAAACCCGGTTCATGGGTCTTCACCAACCCATCAATTTGCAAACTATTTTTGAGACTTAACTGAGCATCAAGTGCATCTTGTTTTTCCATCAAAGGTCCAACTCTCAGACGAAATAAGTCTTTTCCTTGGGAATTTTGTAGTCGATCAATAAAACTCTGAAAACCTGCTGCACTGACTTTATTTTTCAATTCCATGGCATTGGCCTTAGCACCAAAAACTCCCAACTGTACAACCCAGCCAAGTTGACCCTGTTCAGCCAACCTATCTACTTGTTCAGCATTCATGGTATCAATACTGGGTTGACCTATATTCAACCCCAATTCATTAACCGCTTTCACATAATCTTCAGCGCTACTTTTATTTTGATACAAATCAGCAGACCAAACATGAAATAAATCACGTTCACTGTCTTTTTCCACCACTGACTGAATTTTTTTCTGCATCAACTGTGTCTTAACTCGGTGAGCATTGGCTTTTTTGGAGAAGCTACCAAGCTTAACTCGGTACGCCAAATCAACACCGCCGACTTGTACTGACACTTCAGGCTGATCTATTTGAGCTTGGCTCTCAATATTTTCTTGGGGCTGTGGTTCGACATCAGTCTGTTCACTATTTTTTACTAATGGTTGACTTTGCTCAGAATCGATGACTTCCGGTTCTATCAGAGTTTTGTCCTTTGATTCAGGTTTTGAAATTTCAGTATCCACTGTTTGCAATATTGGCTTCGCAACAATCTGACCATCTTGCACTTTTATATCCTGCGATAAACCCACATCAGCAATAGGTGGTGACTGTTGTGAAACTGGTTCATCAATTTTAAATTGTTTAAATTCCAATTCTTCAGGTTGATCGGGTATCGTTATACTGATCTTTTGGTTCTTTTGTCCTGCACCATCACCATCAAACACCATAGGAACAAAAATAATGGCTAAAGCGATAACCACCGCAGCTCCTATTAATCGCTGTTTCAGCTCTTGATCCATATGTTTAACTCACCTGTTGTTTCAAAAAATTAGTAACATCATCCACAGACATAGTCGTTTGCTCTAAAGAGCGGTCAAATAATGATTTGATACCAACCACGCCATGTTGAATTTCATTTTCTCCCAGTATTATAGCGAAGCGAGCACCTGATTTATCCGCTTTTTTGAATTGAGATTTGAATGAACCCTGCCCCATATGAGTCAACATACGTAAACCAGCAACAGTAGATCTGAGCTGTTCCGCAAATTGTAATCCCAATTGCACACTCACAGCCTTATCCCTAATCAGATAAACATCAACATCTGGAGATCGCTGCCACAAATCTAAATCTTTGACTAACTCAACCAGTCGATCGACACCAATAGCAAAACCAGTAGCCGGCGTGGGCTTACCTCCTTGCATTTCTACTAACTGATCATAGCGACCGCCAGCACAAATGGTCCCCTGAGCACCCAAATCTTCTGTAACCCACTCAAATACATTATGACTATAATAGTCCAGTCCTCGAACTAAATTTCGGTTAATTTGGTAATCAACACCACAAGCACTCAACATCTCACACAAACCATTAAAATGTGCCTGTGCCTGTTCACTCAAATAGTCATTAATCTGAGGTGCTTTTTTTACAATTGCCTGAATGGCTGGATTCTTAGAATCGAGGATACGTAAAGGGTTCGTGTACAATCGGCTCTTAGCATCATCATCAAGCACCTCAACATGCGCTTCAAAAAACTGAATGAGCACATCACGATAAGCTTGGCGACAAGCTTGCGTTCCTAAAGAGTTGATTTCCAATCGCACCTTTTGCAGACCCAACGCTTGCCACATACGCTGAGTCAATAACAATAACTCCGCGTCAACATCTGGTCCTTGGTAACCAAACACCTCGACACCGATCTGAGAAAACTGTCGATTCCGACCCTTTTGTGGTTTTTCGTAACGAAACATTGGACCCATGTACCAGAGTTTCTGAGGATCATTGAAAATCATGCCATTTTGTAAAACGGCACGAACTGTGGAAGCAGTCCCCTCTGGTCGCATGCTGATCGACTCACCCTTACGAGTTTCAAAAGTAAACATTTCCTTTTCAACAACATCAGTTACTTCTCCGATGGCCGAATGAAATAATTGTGTTTTCTCTAAAATAGGAAATCGAATTTCCTGATAACCGTATTGACTCAATAGATCGGTAATAATCTGTTCCAACCGCTGCCAAATCCATACCTCATCAGGAGTGATGTCATACATTCCTCGTAATCGAGTCACTTTGATAGCCAAAACCATGCCTTAACAATAAAAAGAGTATTGTATATGACAAGACATACCACAATAAACCTGAAATAGTTAAATATTTTTCTAAAAAAACCATCCTGAGATTTCAACATCATTCAACACTAACTGAAAAGAATCCATTTAGCTGGTAAGTTAAACGTAACTATATAACGAATAATCAACAATTAACATGCTTATACTCTCCAAAACAAATAGAAACAACCACGAAGTTTTTCACAATACTTCCTACTGAATTATATTTTTTTTCCAATAAATGAACTTTTTTTGCATCCATTTACGATGGTCTCAACACACACACACAGATTCACAAGGTGAAAACACTTCATCTTCCTAACGGTAAAGGATGATCAGCTGATTTTTTAGTTAATAACTATAGAGTGTTATTAGGTGATTCATCCGTTATCTTCTAGTATGAGTTTGTTGAGTGTATTTGCTGTCATGTTTTGGCAGCTACATAAGATCTCGGATAAAGTCTAGGTGTGGGGTTATGTTCGAGAACATTCGTTTAATTAGTAGATGATGTTTTGTTAATTGAAGTGAGATTCATAGTTTTAGTGATTTGAAACACGCTGCTAAGTGATAGAGGAAAAATTAATGTTAAGAAAACCTTTGTACACGGCATTGGCTATACAGCTGATGTGCACGAGTGCTGTCAATGCAGGCACCAAAGTCATGATCAAAAAAGGCTCACCTTTACCCCAAAGTGCCGATGCTCAATTAGTCCAAGACTATGGATCATTTAAGATTTATGACATGGATGCAACAACTGTAAAACAGTTAAAGAATGGCCATATCGTAGATGATATGAATATGTTACTGTTCGAATCTTTCCGG